>NZ_LNRD01000050.1:0-664 GCF_001557775.1 Vibrio sp. MOR3
ACTAACGCCCTGTTAAGGTGTGAGCAACGCAATACCGAAGCTACCGCATACCACCTTAAACACTAAACGCAACGCATAGTAAAAATGCCACGCGTTGCGAATCACTCTTAAACAGATTGTTATGCGTTCACTTCCCAAGCACCCAATTTACTACGTTGTCTTGGTAATCCTCGCTTGACTGTTGAAGCAAAGGCTCTTTACTGAGCAGTGACAAAATTACAGAAATAGCATAATCACCAGCAGCAACCTCTCGAATTAGTCGAGTTATATGAGATTTAAAGTAGTTTTCATCAATTTTTGTATCCAAGCATCCAGTTAAACCAATAGCTAAACTATGAGCTATTTCATTTCTCGCCTCTCTCGCAGCATGAAGGATGTCTTTTACGTCATCAGCGATTGGAAGTGATTCTATATTTTTATATAGGGCTCGGAATTTACCTATCAACTCTGTCGCATAATCCTCGAATTTCTGTCGATCAACGACCATTACAAACGAGTTTTTCAGTTCAAGATATTTGGATGTATGATCGCACAAGTGATCAAAACGAGTTGCAACTATCAAGCAACGTCCAAGTATTGCCTGTAGTTCTTCCGTATTTTCTGTAATTTCAAAATCGTCTAAATAAATACCTGGATTCATAATTTCCCTCTGACGCATAACGCC
>NZ_LNRD01000051.1:0-635 GCF_001557775.1 Vibrio sp. MOR3
TTTGTGGTTCATGACTGGGGTGAAGTCGTAACAAGGTAGCGCTAGGGGAACCTGGCGCTGGATCACCTCCTTATACGATGATTACTCACGATGAGTGTCCACACAGATTGATACGGTTTATAAGTAAGAGACGATACTGGGTCTGTAGCTCAGGTGGTTAGAGCGTTCGCCTGATAAGCGAGAGGTCGGTGGTTCGAGTCCACTCAGACCCACCAATTTCTTTTGAAGTTGGTATGCAGTATCGACACCTTGATGGGGCTATAGCTCAGCTGGGAGAGCGCCTGCCTTGCACGCAGGAGGTCTGCGGTTCGATCCCGCATAGCTCCACCATCTTTAAGTGTTCTTGAAAAAGAATCTTTAAAAATGGTTTTCATCAGAAAATCTAGCTCTTTAACAATTTGGAAAGCTGACAAAGTAATCTTTAAGATTACTTGTAAAGTTCTCAATGTTTGTCTTTATGACAAACACCAAAAAACACATTCAAGTGTTCTTGGGAATATCACTTTTAAAGTGATTATTCGAAATTGAGTCCGGCAAAATCGAAATGTCTCTCGCTCATTCAAATAATGAGAGACAACTTTGGTGATTTGATTATCAACTCGAAACTCCTTCGGGTTGTATGGTTAAGTGACTAA
>NZ_LNRD01000052.1:0-601 GCF_001557775.1 Vibrio sp. MOR3
AGAGGCGATGAAGGACGTATTAACTTGCGATAAGCCCAGATTAGGTAGTAAAAACCATTTGAGTCTGGGATTTCCGAATGGGGAAACCCACTAGCATAAGCTAGTATCGCTGCGTGAATACATAGCGCAGCGAGGCGAACCGGGGGAACTGAAACATCTAAGTACCCCGAGGAAAAGAAATCAACCGAGATTCCGAAAGTAGCGGCGAGCGAAATTGGACTAGCCCTTAAGCTTTATATGCGTTAGACGAACGGTCTGGAAAGTCCGGCAATAAAGGGTGATAGCCCCGTAGTTGACAACGCACATTCAGTGAAATCGAGTAGGGCGGGACACGTGATATCCTGTCTGAATATGGGGGGACCATCCTCCAAGGCTAAATACTACTGACTGACCGATAGTGAACCAGTACCGTGAGGGAAAGGCGAAAAGAACCCCTGTGAGGGGAGTGAAATAGAACCTGAAACCGTGTACGTACAAGCAGTAGGAGCACCTTCGTGGTGTGACTGCGTACCTTTTGTATAATGGGTCAGCGACTTATATTCAGTGGCAAGGTTAACCATCTAGGGGAGCCGTAGCGAAAGCGAGTGTTAACTGCGCGACT
>NZ_LNRD01000053.1:0-601 GCF_001557775.1 Vibrio sp. MOR3
AGTCGCGCAGTTAACACTCGCTTTCGCTACGGCTCCCCTAGATGGTTAACCTTGCCACTGAATATAAGTCGCTGACCCATTATACAAAAGGTACGCAGTCACACCACGAAGGTGCTCCTACTGCTTGTACGTACACGGTTTCAGGTTCTATTTCACTCCCCTCACAGGGGTTCTTTTCGCCTTTCCCTCACGGTACTGGTTCACTATCGGTCAGTCAGTAGTATTTAGCCTTGGAGGATGGTCCCCCCATATTCAGACAGGATATCACGTGTCCCGCCCTACTCGATTTCACTGAATGTGCGTTGTCAACTACGGGGCTATCACCCTTTATTGCCGGACTTTCCAGACCGTTCGTCTAACGCATATAAAGCTTAAGGGCTAGTCCAATTTCGCTCGCCGCTACTTTCGGAATCTCGGTTGATTTCTTTTCCTCGGGGTACTTAGATGTTTCAGTTCCCCCGGTTCGCCTCGCTACGCTATGTATTCACGCAGCGATACTAGCTTATGCTAGTGGGTTTCCCCATTCGGAAATCCCAGACTCAAGTGGTTTTTACTACCTAATCTGGGCTTATCGCAAGTTAATACGTCCTTCATCGCCTCT
>NZ_LNRD01000054.1:0-520 GCF_001557775.1 Vibrio sp. MOR3
TAACGCCTTGTTAAGGGGTGAGCAACGCAATACCGAAGCCGCCGCATACCACCTTAATCACTTAAACCAGCGCATAGTAAAAATGCCACGCGTTGCGAATCCCTCTTGAACAATTTGTTAGGTGTATGCCTCCGAGACTTCTGAAACTGAAAAGCTCATAGCCAAAAAGGAAATTCCTGAGCCAGACTCATAGTTATGAACCTCTATTTGAGCATGAGCCCATTGACGGCCACTGATATCTATAATCGCTGTACCACCAAGATATCCACTGAAGCCTTTTTCAATTTCTAGGTTAGACACACCTTCAAACTTGAAGCTTTTGAACATGCCATTCCTGTCGTGAGACACAATTTCAATTGAGCTCAACGTAGAGTCCCAAGGGTCGACATTATACTTAAACTCAACCAAATCATTATTTGTAAAGTCTGCAAAAATCACTTTTTCTGACAATTTGACCTCCTGACACCTAACGCCGCATTAAGGTGTGAGCGACGCTTGGCTATACTTGAGCGAAGCGAAA
>NZ_LNRD01000055.1:0-484 GCF_001557775.1 Vibrio sp. MOR3
ATGGCCCTGCAAATGGCAGTGTGGTTGTGAACAACGACGGCACCATTACTTACACGCCAGACCAAGACTACAACGGTTCTGACGAGTTTATTTATACAGTCACCTCTGGTGGTGTTACTGAGACTACGACGGTCTCTCTAAACGTTACTCCTGTCAATGACAAGCCTGTAGTGGAAAACACCATTGCAGACCAAGTTCTACCAGAGGACTTTACGCCTTATACCATCGATTTAAATGACGCGTTTAGTGATGTTGACGACGCAGACAGCGAATTGACGTTTAGCGTTTCTGGTAACAGCAACATTCAAGTGTCAATTGTCGATGGCATCGCGACGATCACCCCAACCGCTGACTGGAATGGTTCTGAAGAGCTTACTTTTACAGCCACAGATCCAAGTGGTTTGGAAGTGAGTCAGAAAGTTGATTTCACAGTCAATGCCGTTGCCGATATTGTCGCTGATAGTGCAGATATCGTTGAAGATAC
>NZ_LNRD01000056.1:0-473 GCF_001557775.1 Vibrio sp. MOR3
AGCGAGGCGAACCGGGGGAACTGAAACATCTAAGTACCCCGAGGAAAAGAAATCAACCGAGATTCCGAAAGTAGCGGCGAGCGAAATTGGACTAGCCCTTAAGCTTTATATGCGTTAGACGAACGGTCTGGAAAGTCCGGCAATAAAGGGTGATAGCCCCGTAGTTGACAACGCACATTCAGTGAAATCGAGTAGGGCGGGACACGTGATATCCTGTCTGAATATGGGGGGACCATCCTCCAAGGCTAAATACTACTGACTGACCGATAGTGAACCAGTACCGTGAGGGAAAGGCGAAAAGAACCCCTGTGAGGGGAGTGAAATAGAACCTGAAACCGTGTACGTACAAGCAGTAGGAGCACCTTCGTGGTGTGACTGCGTACCTTTTGTATAATGGGTCAGCGACTTATATTCAGTGGCAAGGTTAACCATCTAGGGGAGCCGTAGCGAAAGCGAGTGTTAACTGCGCGACT
>NZ_LNRD01000057.1:0-473 GCF_001557775.1 Vibrio sp. MOR3
AGTCGCGCAGTTAACACTCGCTTTCGCTACGGCTCCCCTAGATGGTTAACCTTGCCACTGAATATAAGTCGCTGACCCATTATACAAAAGGTACGCAGTCACACCACGAAGGTGCTCCTACTGCTTGTACGTACACGGTTTCAGGTTCTATTTCACTCCCCTCACAGGGGTTCTTTTCGCCTTTCCCTCACGGTACTGGTTCACTATCGGTCAGTCAGTAGTATTTAGCCTTGGAGGATGGTCCCCCCATATTCAGACAGGATATCACGTGTCCCGCCCTACTCGATTTCACTGAATGTGCGTTGTCAACTACGGGGCTATCACCCTTTATTGCCGGACTTTCCAGCCCGTTCGTCTAACGCATATAAAGCTTAAGGGCTAGTCCAATTTCGCTCGCCGCTACTTTCGGAATCTCGGTTGATTTCTTTTCCTCGGGGTACTTAGATGTTTCAGTTCCCCCGGTTCGCCTCGCT
>NZ_LNRD01000006.1:0-281553 GCF_001557775.1 Vibrio sp. MOR3
TTAGCGTCTGAGTGTGTCATCTTAGTGTTTCAGTAAGGATTACTAAGTGATCAGATCACACACACTTGAAAGAGTTCAAAAAAAATCCCCAAGCTACAAGCTTGGGGATTTGTGTATAAGAGACAGCCGATTCAGGTGGGCTTTCTTTTTGTCTCGACCTTCCCCTCTTAAGTAAAACTTCTAGACATGTCGCACTTTGAAGGCTCTTTATAAATAACTGATAGCTTTCTCATTCATCACGTTGATTTTAACCAAGTCATTATTGATAATAGTTCGCATTATCGATAATAAGTGATATATCAACATGTTTAGCCCAACGTCAGTCCCCGTTCAGCCAAAGCCAAACTGGTCATCGAGTTCATCCGTTCCTGCTCCTTCAATCTTATTGGTCGAAGATGACCCAGATCTCAACCTTCAACTCACCCGACTACTTAAAGAGCAACGCTATCAAGTCATCTCGATGTTTTGCGGGGATGAAGCCGTTAAGGCTTTTCAGCAGCAAGACTTTGATTTGGTCATACTCGATGTCAACCTCCCTAACCTCGATGGTTTCGAAGTGCTTAATGTCATTCGTTCTCAGTCACAAACACCCGTAGTTATGCTGACTGCATTTGGCGCAGAAGAATATCGAATTCAGGGCCTTAAATGCGGAGCGGATGATTACATCACCAAACCCTGTAACTTCACCGAAGTGAGTTTACGTATAGAAGCAATTCTACGTCGCACCCAACTCATCAAGCAGCCCAATTCAGCAACGCAACTCAGTGAGAGAGAGTTACTCCTCGATAAACAAACTCAAACGGTAACGCTCCATCATCGTCCTGAGATGAACCCCATTCAACTGACACCTATTCAATTTAAACTGCTGTGGACGTTAATCGAGCACCGCGAAGAAGTACTGAGTAAACCCTTCCTTTACCAGACCGTACTAGAACGTCAATTTAGCCAATATGACCGAGCCCTAGACATGCACTTAAGCCGTGTGCGTAAACGCCTTATCTCGGAAGGTATGTCGAACGACCGTATCCAGACCGTGCATGGCAAAGGGTATATTTTCAAATGAAGAAAATGTTGTTCTGGCGGCTGTTTGTCGTCTTATCTCTCGGTGTGGTGATCTTCTTTTCTTTGATTCATAGCGCTGCCATTCTTTCTAATGAAAAGATGAGCTACCTTAAGAAGTCCCACCGTCAACAGATCCTCGATTGGGGCTCTACAGCACAAACCTATATCGACCAGCAAGATTGGCAAGGTTTGGACGCTTGGTTAGAAGAACTCGCTTCTAATGAGTCTACTTGGGCAACGGTTCTGCAATCACACCTAGACGTAAAAGGCGGTAATCCGCTCAATGAACGGTTTTGGGAAGGCTACGGCATTGGTCGAAGTGTTGAATGGAAAATCCACCTCGATTTTCCAGACAATCCAATCATGGAAGTGCCACTTTCTCCTTTTGGGTATCATTTTCTGATTCTACTGCCCGACCGAATGCGCCCCGGAACTTACATGTCCCATGCGTTTTGGTTGTTCCGTTTTGTGATTCCATTTCTCTCTTTACTGGCACTTACGGTGTATTTGTACCGTTACGTCATGCGTCCATTACAGCAGTTCCACCGAGCAAGCCAAGCTTTCAGCCAAGGGGATTATTCGGCACGAATTGGACAGACCATGAAGTTAGGCAACGATGAAATAAGCCAAGTCGCGCGAACTTTCGACAAAATGGCGGAACGAACCTCAGATGTGATTCAACACAACAGAAACTTAATCGCCGACATGTCACACGAGATACGTACCCCACTCGCTCGTATAGAAATGGCCATAGACTGTGTCGATAAAAACATTGAGCGCGAGCAAATGTTGCAACGCATTAAGAGCGATACTCATAAGATGCGCAGTACAGCAGAAGACACTCTCACCCTTGCATGGATTGAAAACGAACAACCGAACCTCAGAACGGAAGCATTTGACTTAGCAGAACTGGTTGAAATCATCGTTGAAGATGCACGATTTGAATACCCGGATAGGCACGTGTTACTGCAGCAAGACGAATCATTACCTATCAATGACTCCAACCAAATGGCACTCAGCCAATCGTTAGAAAACGTCATTCGCAACGGTTTACGTTATACCCAACCTAATGAAGCGCTAAAAATTGAGGCGCGAAACAGTAGCGAGCATTATCAAATCGTCATTACCGACTCCGGGCCTGGTATCGACCCAAGTTTGTATCAACAAATTTTCAAACCTTTCTTTAAGGCCAATAATCAAGTCGCATCACGTAAGGGCTTTGGTGTTGGGCTGGCGTTAGCGAAAAGGCATATTGAAGCCGTTGGCGGCAAGATCGTTACCTACAATGCGCCAGAGCGAGGTTTAGTGATGGATATTACCTTGCCCAAACGACGTTAAGCCTCACGCGTAACAAGGATTGTAACAGTTGTAAAAGTCGTTTACTCAGCGTGGAAGAATCACCAAAATCTCACTCGATAATAATTCTCATTAACAATGGAGGTTACGGTGTCTGCTTCAACCGTATTTAAGTTAAGCCCACTTACCATCGCGCTTTTAGTGGCGTCACAAGCGACTTACGCCAAGGATGATATGGAAGTTATCGAAGTGACTGGTCACACACCGGAAGGTGTCGATATCTCGATAGACTCTGACCAACTAGCAAAATCCCAAGCTCAAGATCTTAATGATATTTTCAGAAAGGATGCCGAAGTCAGTGTCGGTGGCTCATCAGGTATTTCTCAAAAGATCTACGTCCGAGGTCTAGAAGATACGATGCTGAATGTCTCTATCGATGGTGCAGAACAATCCGGTAACCTATTTCACCACCAAGGCCGATTATCGATCGAGCCAGAGCTGCTTAAGCAAGTCGATGTGAGTGCAGGCGCCGGACGAGCGACAGACGGCCCTGGTGCACTTGGCGGCGCAATTAAATTCACCACAAAAGATGCACACGATCTACTCGCTGCAGACCAAACCTACGGTGCAATGTTGAAAGGTGGCTACTACACCAACAATGAAGGCTACAAAGTATCGGCAAGTCTTTATGGTGAAGTCGCCGATCAACTTGGTTTGTTGGCATCATTCGGTTACATCGATGGTGACAACATTCAAGATGGCAAAGGTGAAGAGCAGCCTTATACAGCGCTAGAACAGCAAGTTGCCCTCCTTAAGCTATCTGGTCAACTCAATGACGAACACTACCTCTCAGTAAGCTACGACTATCGTAATGACGATGGACGACGCTTGAATCGCCCGCACTTCCAACCAAGTTTCAAAAACGAACCTTTAGACCAAGAGACGGACCGCTCGACATTCACCTTAAACCACAAATACAGCGCGAGTGACCTATTCAATCTCGATACGACCTTCTACTACACGGACAGTCGTCTTGCCCACAAAGATCACCCACGTTGGGGAACGAGCGATGGCTCAATTCAAACTTCTGGCGTGAAGATCTTCAACACTAGCAAACTCACCGACCATACTTTGGTTTACGGCCTAGATTACAAGAAAGACAAATCAGAATTTGAGACCAATTACGATGGTAAAAAGGATGATGAAGAGAAAGCCACTGTCTACGGTTTGTTTGTTCAAGACGACTGGATGCTGACAGACGCTCTCATTCTCACCGCAGGTGCTCGTTATGATTGGTATGAACTTACCGACAACATGGACCAAGACTTTGACTCAATTGGCTTTAGCCCTAACGTTGGTATCAATTACAACGCCTTTGAAGGTTTGAACCTATTCGCGAGCTATGCGGAAGCGTTTCGTGGGCAACAAATCAAAGAGTTATTTGTCATCGACTACCGAGAAAATGATCCAAACCGTAAGCCAGAGGAAGCGCGCAACCTAGAGCTGGGCGCTAACTACCAGTATGACGAGTTCTTTGCTGGCTTAACCTTCTTTGACAGTACCATCAAAGATGTCGTCACCAATCAAGGGGCCGTGTACACCAATGTTGGCGATTTAGATAACCAAGGCATTACCGCTTACCTAGGTTATGCGATTTCAGATGTGTCAGCTCGCTTGAGCTACAACCAATCACGTCCAGAACTCAATGGCATTCCACTTTCGGATGAAGACTCGACTCTAGGCACATCTATCGGTGACACTTGGGTGCTTGATCTGATCTATCAGCCGATGGAAACACTGGAGTTTGGCTGGAATGCTCGATTTGTTGAACGTTTAACCGACGTGGCAGATCCAACCGTTCATCCAGAAAAGCCAGGCTACGGCGTCCACGATGTTTACGCATATTGGATGCCAATTGCCGACGAAGAGTTATCTCTAACCCTGTCAGTTAAGAACGTATTCGACAAATACTACTTTGACCATGCGTCGTACATGGCATACATCGGTAGCCCTGTCGCCCAAGGCTACGCAAGCCCGGGGCGAGACTTCCGCTTTAACGTGACTTACGCGTTCTAGGTTTGTCTCTTACTTTGGCATTGACCTAACAATAACAACCCGGAAATCGGAGCAATTTGCCCCGATTTTTGGTATTTGGCGACTTATTTTGCTTTAATTAACGCAAATTCAATTTACTCAAAATAACTCAATGAATTTACGTTTAATTTTCATACTGTGTATCGCCACTCTGTTTGCAGGTTGTGCGACCTATGCGGGCCTAAACTACGACAAACTGTTTGGCCCTGAAGAAGTGCGTGAGCGTACTGTTACTCTTGAGACGCCCCAAGCGGACTTCTTTCAACATGAAGTAAAACCTATCGTCGATAATCGATGTGTGGTTTGTCATGCCTGCTACGATGCCCCTTGTCAGTTAAAACTCTCTTCCGTAGAAGGCATTGACCGTGGTGCAAGCAAAGCTTTGGTTTACGAAGGCACACGCTTGACTGCAGCAGCCCCAACTCGCTTATTTGAAGACGCGCAAACTACGCAAGAATGGCGTGATGCTGGCTTCCATCCTGTGCTCAACGAGCGTGAGCAGAGCATGGCGGCTAATATGGATGCAGGTTTGATTGCTCGTATGCTTCAACAAAAGGAACGCCATCCACTCCCTGATCAAGTTCAATTAGAAGGCTTCGATTTTTCCATCGACCGTGAACAAACGTGTCCAACGATAGAAGAGTACGCAAAATACGAACAAGACAACCCGACATGGGGAATGCCTTTCGGAATGCCAAATCTAACGGCGATAGAATATCAAACGCTCATGCTTTGGCTGGAAAATGGCGGCATCATGAATGCACATATCCCGCTTACCGAGCAACAAAAAGCTGAGGTACAGAAATACGAGACGCTGCTTAACAAGAGTTCTCGCAAAAACCAGCTCGCCGCTCGTTATATATACGAACACCTTTTCTTATCGCACCTGTTCTTTTCTGAGCTGGACGGTGAGCAACCTCGCTTCTTCACTCTCGTGCGATCTTCGACGCCACCGGGAGAGCCAGTAAAACGCATCACAACGCGTCGTCCGTATGATGATCCGGGTGTTGAGCGCGTGTACTACCGCATCATTCCTGAGCAAGGCACTATTGTCGACAAGACCCACATGCCGTTTGCGCTGAACAAACAACGTATCGAGAACTGGAAAAAATGGTTCATCGATGCCGATTACAAAGTGGCGAAATTACCAAGCTACGAGCCTGAAATCGCCGCAAACCCAATGACCGCATTCATCGATTTGCCTGTGAAGTCGCGCTTCAAGTTCATGTTGGACAACGCTCAGAACACCATCATGGCTTACATCAAAGGCCCAGTATGTCGTGGTCAGTTGGCATTAAACGTAATCAATGATCGCTTCTGGGTATTCTTCCTAGACCCAGACAAAGCCGACATTCCTGAAGTCAACGAGTTCTATCGCTCACAAGCAGCGAACCTAAAACTTCCCGGCGAGCTTGAGAGCAATACTGTGCCAGTTACCAACTGGGTGAAATACTCGCGTCAGCAAGCACGCTACCTAGAAGCCAAATCTGACTTCATCAACAAGTGGTTTAAGAATGGTGAGCACCTATCGACCGACGTAATTTGGGACGGCAACGGTACAAACCCAAATGCTGCTCTTACGGTCTTCCGTCACTTTGATAGCGCGTCAGTAGTGCAAGGTTTGGTGGGCGAACAACCGAAAACCGCTTGGGTCTTGGACTATGCCCTGCTTGAACGTATCCACTACCTACTTGTTGCAGGCTTCGATGTTTACGGTAACTTTGGCCACCAACTGATTACCCGCATGTTCATGGACTTCTTACGTCTCGAAGGCGAAAGTAACTTTATTGCCCTACTTCCCGCTGATATGCGTCACCAAGAACATTCAAGTTGGTATCAAGACCAACCGCGTCAGCTAAGTGACTTCTTACAGCGTAACGTTGCACCATTTAGCCAACCGACCAGTGTTGTGTATCACACTGACGATCCTAAATCAGAGCTGTTAGATATTCTGCGCAAGCAAGTATCACCTATCTTGTTGCCACGATACGACATCGTCGATACCGCGCTGTCCGTAGAGAATGAGCAGCAGTTGGCGAGTATCAACCAAGTTCGTGGTGAAGGGCTAAAAACGGTACCGCAAATCACAATGCTGATGGTGCGCAGCAAATCTGGTGAAGATGAGCTTTTCACTCTTATTCATAACAACGCTCACATCAACATTTCTAGCTTGTTTGATGAAGAGAGCAATCGAGACTTTGCAAACGATGACATGACCATTGTTCGAGGCGTGGTTGGCAGTTATCCAGCAGCGTTTTTCTCAGTCGAAGAAGATCAAGTAAAAGAATTTGTCGATCAATTTAGCACCCTAAAATCCGAGGATGATTACGTTAAGTTACTGGATAATTTTGCTATTCGCCGAAGCTCTGAAAAGTTCTGGCCATTTAGCGATCGTATCCACGATTGGTATCGTACAAAACAACCGATCGAATTTGGTTTACTTGACTATAATCGTTTTGAGAATCGATGATGATTTAAGGGGGTTCTCATGAGTATCCGAGACAACATCGCCGCTCTCGAGCAACAGATATACGTTGCCTGCTCAGAGGGGGATTACGACACGGTCAACATGCTTGAGCACCAACTCGAATTCTTGCGTGGCAGAATGGAACATCCGTTCGAAGATGATCCTTATGCTCTAGACACTCGGTTCGAGTGGGAAGATGATCTGACCGAATAGAAAAAACCTCCGGCGCAAACCGGAGGTTTTTGTTTTTAGCCCACGAGCTAACCGCAAGACGCAAGGCGCATCACACGCCTTTTATTCTGCCATCAAACGGTCAAGTTCAACGACCGAATCGGTCACTTGCTTCTTAATAATGTCTTGCTCGCTTGAGTATACTTCTAATGGTTCTGACGCAATTTCAATGCTTTGGCAGGTATCCATCAATGCCGTCAAACCTAAGCTGCCTGCACTGCCTTTCAACTTGTGAGCAAGATCTTTTACTGCTCGGCTATCGCCATTATCCGCAGATGTTTCCATCTGACTCAGTACGTCAGTACTGGTTTGTCTAAACAAGTCGATGATGTGCAGCATTTTCTCTCTGCCCAAGATCTTCATGTCTGACTGAATCACATTCGGATTGATGATAACCATTGCTGGCTCCTCTGCTGTCGGCTCATTGATGACCGGTGTCTCGTTAATATCAGTGATTGTTATGGTCTCATCCTGAGGGGCACACTTGCTCATTTGGGGCAGCAAAAGCTGTTTGCCATCTAACATGTCTTGAATAAGTGTAGCAAGTGCTTCTTTTTCCATTGGTTTCGGTAAGTAGCCATCGAAACCCGCTGCTAAGTAGCTTTCTACCTCTTCAGCAAATACGTGAGCAGAAACCGCAACCATTGGTGTTGGTGCAAGTGCTTTCTCTGCTGGTTTGTTACTTTCTATTTGTTTCAGTCGATGAATCAAGTCAGTGCCATTACAGTCAGGTAAATTAATATCGACTAATGCGATATCGAAGTCCTGTTTTTGCATGATTCGTTCCGCTTGCGCACCATCTTCCGCCATGACGACTTCATGCCCCATGCTTTCTAAGAAACCTTCCGCAACCACCCGGTTTACCGGATTATCTTCGACAATGAACACCTTCGCTTTGATCTTGCACCGTGCACTCGCAATAGAAACGGTTTCAACTGGTTCACTTTCCTCCAAAGGAATCGAGAACCAGAAACGGCTACCATGACCTTCATCAGAGTCAACGTCCAAACGTCCACCCATGGCTTGAATAATACGGCGGCTAATGGCTAAACCCAAGCCTGTACCACCAGTTTGATTTAAACCACCTTCCGCTTGAGTGAAGGCATCAAACAACGTCTTCTGGTCTTTTTTCGCAATACCAATTCCGGTATCTGAGACTTCAAATAAAACTTGTGATTCATCTTCTGGATTCAAGCTAACGTAGATATCAATCTCCCCCTCCTCAGTAAACTTAATCGCGTTACCAACTAAGTTATTCAACACTTGGTTGATACGTGTCACGTCACCTTTCCAATAACGACCTACATCGCTTTCAATATGGTAAGAAAAGAGCAACTTCTTCTCTTGTGCCTTACCGTTCATTAGCTGGAAAGTGTCTTCAACGATCTGATGCAAGTCGAAACCTAAACTTCGTATCTCTAAGTGCCCGGCTTCGATTTTGGAGTAATCTAAAACGTCATTTAAGATCGCCAATAGAGTTTTACCACTGCGGTTGATGATCTCTGCATAACGCTTTTGAATTGGGTTTAGCCCTGAGTCTATTAACAGGCGAGCGGTTCCAAGCACTCCATTCATCGGTGTCCGAATTTCATGACTCATTGTTGCCAAGAAAGCAGACTTCGCACGGCTAGCTTGTTCGGCTTGTTTCCGTGCTTTCGCGTGGTTAAGCACCTCTTCATTTAAGCGACGGTTTGCTTGTTTCAACTGAGAGGTACGTTGCTCGATCAACTCTTCTAGGTGCTCTTTGTGTTCTTCTAATTCTCGCTTAGCTTGCGCTTCGCCTTCGGCCACGACTTTAAGCGCTTGCGCAGTGTTACGTGCCGTAATGATCGCCTGCCCCATATGTGCAAGTTCGTCTTTGCCTTTTACTTCTAACTCAACCGCCAAATTACCTTGTGCAACCGACAATAGCGCTGCCGAGTATTCCCCCAGACGCTTAACCACCGAAACATACACGACACGCCACAAGATCAAGACAACGATGATCAAACCAATGATAGAAATCACCGTCAGGGACCACTGTGCGAACTTCAAGGTATTCGTAAGCTCATCGACAGCCACACGTGTCGTTTGGTTTGAGTCATCCACCAGCTTGTTGACGGTACCATTTAGCTCAGAGAAGAGCTGTAACGTCCCCTGCATTAACTCTTGAGACTGCTCGTTGTTTTCGTATTGTTGAAGCAGGATAGTAAACACAACTTGTCGTTTACCCAGCTCTTTTAGTAGTTGCCCCATCTGCTCTGAGCGAGTCGGGTCTTCTACCGCCAATACACGTCGCTTCATGATTTTTAGATTGTCTTCAAACTCAGTTTGGATTTGTTGAATACGATCCACATTGGTGAGGGTGCGAGCTTCTTCAATCTGGTTGAGCATCTTAAACGCCAATAAGTGCAATTCATGCAGTCGCTCAGTCAGATCGAGATCGACTTCTACGAGCGCATCCAAAGCTTGGTAAACTTGAGCTTTTTTGTTGGTTTCAAGAAGGTCATAAATATGAGTGACGTTAGCAACCGCGATCGTACTGGTGTTTTGAACTTGGGTGCGAGTCAGTTGCTCAAGCTCTTCACTCAATAAGCGCATTTCTTCTACGCGCGTATCGATCTCTTTGGCGAGCCACAGCTTTCTTTCTACCGTCACACCCAATTCAGCTAGATTATTGATGACGTTTTGAACGTGATTTTCTAAGGTTTCGAGTAAATCAGCGTCAAACGACTCGCCACCCAGTTCTTTGATGTGAGTAAGCAGCGATTCAAGCTGATCAAACAGCACTCGTCCCGCCTCTTTACGCTCTTGTTCATTTTGCGCATTCGACAACATTTGCACCGATGAAATAATGCGAGTGCTGAGCTCCGAAACTTGTCGAGCTTCAATCATTGCCGGAATGGCAGCGTCCACCACGTTCCTTTCTGTTTTTGCCACCAGAGAAAACCCTGATACACCGATTAGCGCAGACAGCATGACCAGCATTGCCATCGCAATGAAAGACAATAACAGTTTGCGACCGATGCTTGCGGTAGCTAGCAACATATTTTCCTGACCTTAATATTCGTGTTCGGCGACATATTACGTTATATTTTGCAGTGTTTACTTAATCTATGCCAACGAACTTCATTTCATGGTTATAAATCAGCGCTCATTTCGCACAATTTTCAAGCATTCAGCTCTCGCAATGTCACTTTTCGCTTCAGTGCCAGCTTTTGCGACAGAGAAAGTCTGTGCTATTTACCCTCATTTAAAGGACTCATACTGGTTATCAGTAAACTATGGAATGGTTTCCGAAGCGGAAAAACTTGGTATCAACCTTCGTGTTTTAGAGGCTGGTGGTTACCCAAACAAAACTCGCCAAGAGCAACAACTGGCTTTGTGTACCCAATGGGGTGCAGATGCCATTATTCTTGGAACGGTCGATCCACAAGCTTACGAACACAACCTGAAAAACTGGATAGGCAATACGCCCGTGTTTGCGACCGTAAACCAACTTGAACTCGATCAAGAACAAAAACAGCTACTTCAAGGTGAAGTTGGTGTTGATTGGTATTGGATGGGTTACGAAGCAGGTAAGTTCCTCGCAGACAAACATCCGAAAGGGTCAGGCAAAACCAACATCGCTTTATTGCTTGGACCAAGAACACGTGGCGGAACAAAACCGGTAACAACGGGGTTTTATGAAGCGATCAAAGACAGCGACATTAACATCGTCGATTCCTACTGGGCAGATAACGACAAAGAACTGCAACGCAATCTAGTCCAACGTGTGATTGATATGGGCAACATTGATTACATTGTTGGCAGCGCCGTTGCGATTGAGGCCGCAATCAGTGAATTACGCAGCGCGGGTAAAACCGAGGACATTGGTTTAGTTTCGGTTTACCTCAGCCATGGTGTTTACCGAGGTTTGTTGCGTCACAAAGTCCTATTTGCACCTACCGATAAAATGGTCCAACAAGGCCGTTTATCAGTGATGCAAGCCGTGCATTATTTACGTCAGCAACCGTATGAGAAACATGCGTCACCAACCATTAAAGCGCTAACTCCGAAGACTCTTCATGACGACACAATTGAAGAATCGTTATCTCCGTCAGAATATAGGCCGACATTCAGCGTTAATGCAGTTGATTGATAGACAAAAAACGTGTTTTATTGGACAGCAACGAATTTAAAATCATAAAAATGGAAATAACTTGATGCAAAAAAAGACTCGTACCATGCCAGCGCACAAACATGTGGCATTGGTTGCCCACGACAACTGCAAGCCTGAGCTACTTCGTTGGGTTAAAGAGAATAAAGAGAAACTGCAAAGCCACTTCTTGTACGCTACAGGCACGACTGGCCACATGCTAAGCAAGGAAACCGGTCTAGCAATCAAGAGCATGATCAGTGGCCCAATGGGCGGTGACCAACAAATTGGTGCTCTCATCTCTGAAGGCAACATCGATGTACTCGTCTTCTTCTGGGACCCACTGAACGCCGTACCGCACGACCCAGATGTAAAAGCGCTGTTGCGTATTGCAAGCGTGTGGAACATTCCGGTCGCGACAAACCGCGCTACAGCTAAGTTCCTATTCAATTCCCCACTGATTGACCAAGAAGTGGACATTGAAGTGCCAGACTACGACGCTTACCTAGCAGAACGTACCTAAGCTCTGAACGTTAAATCACACATAAAACAAAGGCGATACTGAGTATCGCCTTTGTTGTTTCTAACCGAAGAGAAACGCTTCTAACGTGAAGTCTTTATCTAACGAGAAGTGACAATTGGATAATCGCCGTTCACCAATTCTTGAACAAACCCAGAGCCAGCACCGGTGTGCGTGATCCATACTTTCTCTTTAGCACGAGTCAGCGCAACATAGAACAAACGACGCTCTTCCGCATAAGAGAATTTGTCTTTTGACTCCGTCAATGCGCCATCAATGTGGGCTTGCTTTTTCTTAGCAGGGAACTGCCCTTCGTCCACAGACAAGATAATAACAAAATCAGCTTCCCTCCCCTTACTTGCATGACACGTCATAAAGCGAATCTCAAGGTTCGGGAAACGCTTCAACCAATCGTCATATAGATCGGGTTTGTGATAATGGTTTCGCCCTAACAGCAGTACCGATTTCGTTTTCTTCGCTTGCTGGTTAAGTTGATCTAGGATCTTCTCAACTTGATTGCTTGGTGCAGTATGTACGCTCTTTTGTTTACGTTGCTTATGGCTATTGAGTGTTTTCGGCAATTGCGATGGGTTTTCTTGGATGAACGTGTTCGCAACGTCACCAATTTGATTGTTAAAACGGTAGGTCGTATCAAGGTAATGAACCGTTGAGTGAACAAAGCGATCTTGGAACCCAGTTGTTAAATCCACGTCCGCTCCAGCAAATTGATAAATCGCTTGCCAATCATCCCCCACAGCAAACAAAGTCGCGCCGGTTTGCTTCTCTGTCGATTCACACAGAGCTTCAATCAAAGCCAAGCGGTCTGGAGAGATATCTTGATACTCATCTACCATCACAAAACGCCAAGGTGAAATGAACTTACCTTTGGTCACATAATCCGTCGCACGACTGATCATGGTAGGGAAATCGACCTGATTGGTTTCTTTGAGCATTTTTTGCCATGCACTAAAACATGGCCAACACAAAGCCAGTTCGCTATTCAAGCGCGTGTAGTCTTGATGATTCACTAGCTTCTCTTGCACTTGCTTTTTGGTCAAACCGACCGCAGCAAGTTGCGAAAGCTGACTGTCTAACCAAGCAATCAACTTAGGGTTTTCTGAATGGCTACCTAGCTCATCGTCACCTTTCAAATAAGCAATCGGCCATTTATCCAAGTGCTTCTGCCAACGCTTAAAGTTGGTTGGTGTCATCCAATGTTTCTTAAGCCAGTCAATACACCAAGCCGAGCGTTGATTATCGTCTAAAGCCAGCGGACTAATTTCGACCGGTTGAGGCTCGACTTGATTAAGAATACGTAATCCAAGCTGGTGGAAGGTGTTCACGCGCACGTTTTCTGCCGCGAGGCCAACCTTATCAACCAAACGCTCCTTCATCTCTTTAGCCGCATCACGGCCAAACGCTAACATCAACAATTCTTCTGCTTGCGCTTGGTGACTTTGTAGTAAATATGCCACGCGTGCCGTCAATACACTCGTTTTACCAGACCCAGCACCCGCTAACACAAGGTTATGATCATCATTGAGTAAGACGGCATGCTGTTGGGAGAGATTCAGAGGTGACGACTCAATACGGTTAAACAACACTTCCCAATTCGGACGTTCGTTCTCTAGCCAATCATGGTTACGTTGGCTCAAAGTTTTCGACGTTTCAGAAATCCACGGTTCGATTTCAGCCATGCGCTTTGGCATGCGCATTTTCGCTTCAAGGAGACTGGTTTTAATCTCAACCAATTCGTTGTTGAGTTTATCGACCCAATTTTGTACTTGAGAATGCGGTAAATAAGCAGGCAAGTTTTTAAGCTGATATAACTCGTCTTCCCACTTAGGCAGAAATTCGGCAAGCTTACGGCATTGAGTATTATGCCAATCCTGATATTGACGCACCGCTTCTACAGCAAACTTGCGGCATTGTGGCCAAGGTAGACCTTGAACTAACCAGCTTTGTTGTTTGCCATCTTGCTCATGAGCAAAAAATTGCAAAGAGCTCCATAAAAGACCTCTTTTGACCGACACTTTGCCATTCCAAATCGTAAACGGGATGTGTTCTTCACTACCCACTGAACATAATAAAACACTGTTTTCTTTTATTTCGACTTGGTAATACTCATTTTGAATAAAAAACTGTGCTTTATTAGAGGCAGTAAGCTGCATGAAAGGTGCGCCTTTTGATATAGAAGTTCCCGTTTTATATCATTTTAGACGGTTAAATTGTAGCGATGGATGAAGCACAAATCGCGTTCTGTCGGTATTCTTAATTAAAATTCACATTACTGTTGAATTTGTGAACAAGAGACACGCCTCCATCACAAGCCTCCTTCAGTAAGTCAATGACAATTCTGTTGATTTCCTGAGCAACTGATGATTTTTATTAAATTAGGTCATAAACACGCTATAGTGAGTTTGTTAAAATTCTCTCGTTTTCCACCGGCAACGAAAGGCGCATCGTGCAAGCAGCTTTAAAACTTCGGCTCTATTGGGCAAACAAAACCATCAACTATAGCATTCTCATTTTGATCACCTTGCTTGGTGTGGTGATACCTACTTGGTATTTCGGCCAGAACACCTTGATCACTCCGCTTATCTTAGGTGTCATTGCCGCAGCTCTGGCAGAAAGCGATGACAGTTTTACAGGTAGGGTGAAGGCGTTATTCCTCACTTTCATTTGTTTTGCCGTTGCTGCCTTCTCTATCGAGATATTGTTTGATACACCGTGGGCGTTTGCTATCGGCCTGTTTGTCTCTACCTTCGGCTTTATCATGCTCGGTGCCATTGGACCTAAATACGCTAGTATTGCCTTTGGCTCTTTGTTGATTGCGATCTATACCATGCTAGGGGCGCACGAAAGCACGAATATTTGGTTCCAACCGCTTCTGTTGTTGACAGGCGCTGCGTGGTACTACTTTATGTCGATGATCTGGCAGATGTTCTGGCCGCTTCAACCCGTTCAACAAAGCCTCGCGACTGTCTTTCTTCAAATTGCAAACTACCTAGATGCCAAGGCAAAGTTGTTTCATCCAGTCACCAATCTCACACCACAACCCATGCGTATAGAAGCAGCAAAACTCAACGCTGCGACTGTGAATGCACTGAATGCTTGTAAAGCGACGTTGCTTAGCCGTTCTAAGCGCGGCCATATCGATGGTCCAAGTGACCGCTTCTTGAACATCTATTTTATCGCACAAGATATCCATGAACGCGTCAGTTCAAGCCACTATCGTTATCAAGATCTTGCGACAGAATTTGAGCGTTCTGATGTTCTGTTTCGCTTCAAATACCTGCTTGAATCACAAGCACAGGCGTGTCGCGACATCGCCCATGCTATCCGCTTGGGTAACGAGTATACTCACACAGACCAATCTATTTTGGCTTTGGCAGAACTGCAAAACTCACTAGGCTATTTAGAAGAGCAAGACCAAAGTCACTGGAAACGCCTATTAGCTCAGTTGACCTACTTGTTCAATAACTTAGCGACTGTTGAGAAGCAACTGAGCAACATCAATAACCCAGATGCTGAACGCCTAGAAGAAGACGTGCTCGATGACACCAACCCACACACGTTTAAAGCAATGTGGCAACGTATTGCGGCGAATCTACATAAAGATTCGATGTTGTTCCGTCATGCGCTGCGTATGTCAATTGCTTTGACAGCCGGTTACGGCATCATTCAAGCATTTGATATCGACCGTGGTTACTGGATTCTATTAACCACCCTATTTGTTTGTCAGCCGAATTACAGCGCAACAAGACAAAAGCTGACTGCTCGTGTGATCGGCACATTAGCGGGCTTGTTAATTGGTGTCCCGCTACTTACCTTCTTCCCCTCCCAAGAAAGCCAGTTAGTATTCATTGTTTTCTCGGGGGTGATGTTCTTTGCATTTCGTATTAACAACTACGGCTATGCGACGGGGTTTATTACCTTGTTGGTTTTGTTCTTGTTCAATCAGTTAGGCGAAGGCTACGCCGTAGTACTGCCACGTTTGGCGGACACGTTAATTGGTTGTGTTTTAGCAGTCGGTGCCGTCATGGTGATTCTGCCAGATTGGCAATCAAAACGTTTACACAAAGTGATGTCCGATGCGATTGATGCCAACAAGCAGTATCTCGGGCAGATCATCGGTCAATACCGTATTGGTAAGAAAGACAACCTCAGCTATCGTATTGCTCGCCGCCAAGCACACAACAATGATGCAAACCTCTCTTCTGCCATCAGTACAATGTTGGCGGAACCAGGTAAGTACCGCACTGCGGTAGATGAAAGTTTCCGTTTCTTAACGCTTAACCACGCGATGCTGAGTTACATCTCAGCGTTAGGCGCCCACCGCACGAGAATTGAAGATGAATCTATTCATCAACTTGTGCTCGATGCACATCGCTGCATTCACCAGCATTTGGATGTGCTGCATCGCCAACTTCATCATCATTGTGAAGAATGCGACCTATCATCAATCAATGATGCAGATCTAGAGCAAAGACTGAATGAATGGCGTGATGAAGACGACCATTCAGCCCGCATGGTGCTACAACAACTGCATCTGATTTACCGTATGTTGCCGGAGCTGCATTCACTCGCTTCTAAGTTTGCCGTTCGCGTGAACTAACCCAGCCTAGAACGAACTAAGAATATTGAACTAAGTAACCATATTAAAGGGGTAGACTATGATTCTACCCCTTTATGATTAGCGTGCTTATTCATAAGAAAAGTCTTACAAGGCACTTGACGCTTACTGACATTACTCGGACAAAAAAACACCATTCAAAAACTAATCTAAGAATATTAGAACATTCTTTAATTGTGACCATGAAGGTCGCTGAGGTGGGTGGATGAAGGAGAAGCCCAAGAAATGTGAGGAGATCGAGATGACTACTCAGCAATTTAATGAATTAAGAAAAAAGATTAATGACCTGACAGCGAGCCAATTAAAGTCGCTTCAAGGCGATATTAATCACTCTCTGAATAAAAAAGAAAGCCCACTCCTGTCGAGTGAAGAACGTGAAATGCTTTCAAAACTGTTTGCTTAATCAAACAGATTAACAAAAGCACTTGCACGAATTTACAACACTTCCTATGCTAACAAAAGCATAACAAGTGAGAGAAGCAGCATGCCAATATCAGGAATTCAATCCGGATATCAAATGATTCAGCTATCGCAAAAGATGGCTGAAGACGCTGCCCATAACATCCAAAAAGACTTTGTGAAAGAAAACGACCTAGACTTCAATAAGGTTGAACTAGTCAAAGATTCCGAACTCTCATTTAACGCTCCTAACTTTACTCCCTCTCCAAATGCCGTCGAACCTTTGGTTAATTTGACTCAAGCCGCAAGCTACAACCGAATCGGCGCTTCTGTCGTTGATAAAAGTAATGAAGTGATTGGTAGCCTTCTCGATATACACGTTTAAGCATCCAAATTTCCAGTATTAGCTCCATCTGATGCACAAGTATTTGGGTTAATTTGTTTGTATCCACTTGCTTTCAAAAACATCACCTTTCAGATACAAAAAAGCGCGATAACTCATTGAGCTACCGCGCTTTGGCTTTATGTCCGTTTAACCGTTAGACAGAATGTTATTATTGAGTAGAGATTCAACGATCTCATTCGAGCTGAGCCCATTGAAGTCAATCGCGTCACCTAAGTGCTCAACTACAATGGTCTGGTGCACATTCGTATCGGTGGTAATGTTCAACGATACCGCTTCTGTAGATGCGTCATAATCCGCTGAGATATGTCCTAACAGATCATCCATATCGATCATTGGGCTGTTCAGGTCAGAGATCACTTCACGTAAATCAATCATGTCTTCGTTCACCGTAAAGTCAGTGATGGTATCCACTGCCCCTTCATCAACCGAATCCACTGTCCACTTGAAGGTATCGCTGCCGTCACCACCAGTTAGGATATCTGAGCCTAGACCACCGATAAGCACATCATCACCATCGCCACCCACGATAAGGTCGTCACCTTCCCCACCGATTAAGTTAATGCCTGTGTCTCCACCAACTAGGTAGCTGTCGTCTGTTACACTTGACTGATCAATATCGTCGTTATCACCGCTCACATCCAAGCTAATTTGGACAGGTGCAGACTGGGCTTCATCACCATTAGATTCTGTTGATATCGCGGTAACAGAAATATCGTAAGAACCGGTATCAATACCACTGTTGGTGTCCGTCGCCACAATTTTTAGTGTATCAATTTCATCGCTTGGTACTGTCCAAGTGGTGCCATCGAAACTAATGCCTGATGGAGAAACTCCACTTGTCACCTCTGCACTAGCAGGTACACCCGTTAGTTCCAGTGAAAGTACCTCGTCAATGTCCGTCAATGCAGCCATAATACCCACAATTGCAAGGCCTTGACTGCTCGCGGTTTGGCTAGCAACAATTTGACGAATGTAGTTAAACTGAGGGTCGATACCTAACGTTGGCGCATCAGCCACTGGGGTCACATTGATAGTGAAATCTTGATTCGCCTCCAATGCTGTACCCGATGCATTTTCAAAGTACACACCGTTGTCTTCGACTTTAACCGATAAGGTGATTGAAGCAGCATCCACGTCTCCTGCATCCACAAAAACGCCCTCAGAAGCATCTGTCGCGCCAAGAACGGAGTTAATGTTATCTGGTGTACCCATTAGGATAATTTCACCAAACATACCCGCCCCTACAGTGACACCACTACCTGCCGGCGGCTCAACACGAACGTCACCTTCAGTCACCGCTAGCGTCACCGTCATGATTTCGTTCGCCTGTGCACCAGTGAAGTCGATGTCGCTTACACTAATACCAGTAATTTTCTGGCCATTGGCTTCGTTGATCGTATCCGTTACCGACGTTGCTGTGATTTCAGGTGCGTCATTGGTCGCTTCAACATTCAACACTGCTGTGCCAGCAATTGTGATTGGGTCTGGCGCACCGTTAGTGGTTCCGTCATCTGTGATTTCATAAGTGAAATTAACGTCGCCAAAGAAATCTGCAGCAGGTTCAAACGTCCATTCTGTCGCACTGACTTGCGTTAACATACCCGCCGAAGAGTCTGCCAAAGCAACATTACTAATGGTCAAATTGTCCGATTCAGGGTCGCTCGCATTACTCAGAAGTTCTGCCGCAGTAATCGTCACCGCGCTACCATCTTCTTCCGTACTGCTTAGCGTTACTTCAGATGTCACCGGAGAATCGTTCACCTCGGTAACTTCAAAGGTTGCCGTTCCTGACACTGTCTGAGGATCAAAAGCACCGTTCGTCGTACCGTCATCGGTAATGGTGTAAGTCAGGTTCACCGTGCCGTTGTAGCCCGGGGCTGGTGTAAATGACCATGTACCTGAGACGTTATCGAAATCCAATGTACCGCTACTTGGGTCGACCAATTGAACGCTACTCACTGTCAACGTGTCGTTCTCAATATCAGAGGCATTCGCCAACAAATCAGCTTGGGTAATCTCCACCGCCGCACTGTCTTCAGCAATATCAGAAAGTGTCACTTTAGACGTGGTTGGTGCATCGTTTACTTCCGTTACATTGAACGACGCGCTGCCATTAACCGATTTAGGATCGGATGCACCATCTGTCGTGCCATCATCTGTAATGGTGTACGTGATTTCAACTGGACCGTTATAATCTGGTGCTGGGGTAAACTCCCACTCACCAGTACCGCTGTTGAAAGTAATGCTGCCCGAACTTGGATCGGTTAACTGAACATTGCTAACAGTGAGGTTGTCGTTTTCTACGTCTGTCGCATTCGCGATAAGATCCGCTTCAGAGATAGAGAACACACCACTGTCTTCTGCAATATCCGGTAGCGTCACTGGCGTAGTTTCTGGGGTATCGTTCACCGCTGTCACTTCAATATTGAAGTTGCTGCTGTTGGTATTTAGGGTGTCATCTACCCCACCAATCACGATACCTTCATTGCCTTGGTCATCGACAGTCACGTCCACCTGAACGTCACCAAAGAAGTTCAGGTCCGGATTAAATTCAATCAAACCGTCTGCAATGGCATTGTTTAGATCGGCCACAGTGCCTTTCAGTTCAACGGAGTCCGTACCATCACCGCTCACGGTTAGGTTGTAAGTAGTGATAAGCGTTGGATTGAGCTCCAAGATACCGCTGTCTACATTAACATTGAGCACGTACTCAGCATTCGGATCATCTAGCACCGCATCAACGTCTGTAATGCTGAAGCCATTAAGCAGTAACGGAGTATCCTCTTGCGTTTCAACATCCACTGTATTAACAAACTCTGGGCGGTCGTTAACAGCTTCTACCTCGACTTTAACGTCGAACTCTTTCGGTGTGCCTAGGCTTTGGCTTCCATCTAAGCCAGTATCAACGGCCTGCACTTTAAACTCTAATGTGCCATTCCAAGAATTGTCGTTGCGATCGCCAGAGTTAAAGACCACTTTATCCAGATCTTGAGCATCAATCTCTAGAACGAACACACCGCCACCTAGGTCGGCAAATGCAGTGCCGTCGGTAAGTTCAATGCTTGCACCGTCTGGCACATTCGCGATTTCTACACGAAGTGTTTCTGGATCGTTCTCTTCATAATTCGCACCATCACCAATCGACTCTTGGTTATCAACCACAAGGGCATTGATATTGATTTCGATGTCTTCACCCTCATTACCTGAAACTAAGGTATCTGGGTTTACATCAACATCATCACCAATCGGATCAATGATCACTTTGAAGTTGCCAGTGTGTTCCGTAGGTACTTTAAGCAACTCTTCCTGTGTGAACGCTGTAATGCCAATATCAACTTCACCACTGAAGTTTTTCGGTGGTTGGATTTGAATTGAACTCAAATCAACAGATGTTTGTGTCAAATCATTCAGTTGAATACTCCACTCACCACCACCGTTGTTTTTCACCGTGTAATCAGGAGAGCTAGAAGTCACAATAAAGTCGGTCGGTAATCCAGTAAGCTTCAAGGAAACAAACTGCTCTGAACCATCATCATCATTTAGACTCACCGATACGCCGGAGCCTGACTGCGTCAATGAAATAAGGGTATCTTCATCGCCTGTGACAACGATAGGTTGAGAAGGATCTGTACCACTTATCGTAATGTCATCAACCACTGGTGTGATTTCAAACGACACGTTATCAGTGAAGGTGCGAACATCGGTATCGTCGCCAGGGTTAGCAAGCGTTGTTTGATCGATGATTGCTGTATCCGTGATCTCCCCTTCGATATTAATTTGAACGGTATTTTGACCGCCACCGACTGGGTAATTCTCTTTCGGCTTGAACAACACTTCATCCAATGCGCCCGCAGCAATTTCAGCAGCACTGAACTCGATACTTGTGCCTAATGGGTTGCCACTCGCGTCAACAAACTCACCTAACGTCGTGTCATCAAGCGTGAGCTTAATGTTGGTGAGCGTCTCTCTGCCCGCTTGCAAGTTATTTCGGTTATCAGCAAAGTCGACATTCAAGTTGAGCTGAATCAAGCCATCTTCGTAGCCAATACCATCGTTGGTTGGGACATCATTGTTAAGATCGTTCACTGGTTGCTTGTCAGCATCTAAGCCTAACGTACCAGTAATATCGACTGTCACATCTGGTGTCACATTGCTATCAAGAGGTTGATCACCCGAAGAACCTGGGACATCCGCAACTGGCAAGATCTGAACAGGTAGTGACTCTAGCGTAGTGTTTTCATCACCCGATTGAGTATCGGTGGTAACGAATAGAACTGGCAGCGTGAAATCACCAGCCCAGTCTTCGGCAACACGTAGGGTCAAACCATCGAGGCCAGTAATGTTGCCACTCGCATCAATCGAAGCTTGGAACACGTATTTGCCGTCAACGAAGTCAACATCAGTGCCACCAATAACTAGGCCTGGAGGTACACCAGGTGATGAAGGGTCAATAACAAGCGTTAGGACATCTTCTACGCCATCGGCATTAATGGTGGTGACTTTAGATGACAATTGCGTACCCAAATCAACAATATTGTCTTCACTGCCATCAATTTGAACCGTGTTATCAAGGTCAATTTCAGCTGCAACGCTGGTTTGAGGCGTGATGTCTGTTGGGAACTCAAGTGTGATGTCAGTTTGACGTTGAACTGTTGCGTCCTCTTCGACCGTATCTTCACCCAAGTCGTTCACTTGTGCGTAGATGGTTAAGCCAATTGAAGAAATACCGTTGTTATCGCCGTCGTCGGTGTCATCATTAGGTGTAAGATCCAAACCTGCTGGCGCAATAATCGAGAAGTTATCTTCATCAGTGATCGTCCAGCGACCACCACCTTCATTCGATGCACCAACAATGACTAGCTGATTCAAGATTTCTGGGTCAGTAATACTGAATTGAACCACCAATTGAGTCACGACTTCATCAGAAGAATCATCAAACTCCCGATATTTGATGATGTTAGCACCAGCTTGGCCACCAGCACTGGTGTTAATCGTGAAATCGATATGGCCTTGAGCGTCGGCACGAACCACATCTGTCGTTGTACCACCAGACTCTTCAACCAGAAGGCGAGTTTGATCAGCAACATCACCTGTTAAGTTCTCTGGTTCAACAACCGGATTCACTTGAACATTGACTGTACCGTTGATCACGGTAGATGCGATGCCCTCACCCGGATTGCCTGAGTCGACATACTCTGCATCAATTTCTTTCACCGTCACCTGTGTACTCAAGCTAAAGTCAGTACTTGAGTCCTGTTCAAGCTGAACTTGAATATAGCCATCTTGAGTGATTCTGGCAGAGAAGTCTTGCTCTGACTCGTTAGTTCCCGGAGTGAGCGTGATGCTGCCACCTGTCACGGTTTGCGCGACACCGTCAACATAAACAGTACTGCCATTTGGGAAGCCGCTGATTGTTAGGCCAGCAAAGAATTCGTCCGCATCCGGGCTTTGCGTTGCTGTCGGCTCCCAATCAATATTAATGCGCGTGTCTTCATTGCCTTCAGAGCTAACGACATAGTTGTCTTGAGCATCAATCACAGGGGCAACTTTAACGCGGATTTCACCTGTTACCTCACGCGTATGACCATCGTTCTCAGTCACGATAGTGGTTGCTGTGATGGTAATATTTTCTGTCGACGACGCTTCAGGTCGAATAACGATGCCCGAGTTGACGTTAGCATTGGTAATGTTTGCTTCGTAAATCGGTTGGCCTGCTCCATCGTATCCAACAAACGTCAAGTCGATAGAGGCACCATCGTTATCAAACAGTTCTACACCATCAGGGATATTTGACAGAAGCACTGTGATCGACTCTGAACTATCAGCAGGGTTATCTTTCAGCTCTCCAGATACCACACTAAAGGCCAAGCCAACTTCTCCATTTTCGTCGATTTCCGCTTCGATACCACGAACGGTACCATCGTCAAAAATATTCCAAATGCCGGTTTTATCATTCAGCTCGATGTCTGGGATATCCGCTACACCTTTCACCGCGACAATCACCGATTGCGTACCCAAAGAACGAATATCTTGAGCGGTGCCCGTTGATAGAGAGGCGTTGTCTTTCACAATACCCTCTACGTCAAACGTGAAGTCTTCGTTACTGTGTAACGGAGGAAGCACTTCAACATTAGCAAGGCTTGATTCTGGAATTTCGTAGTAAAGAACATTACCGCCACTGTCTGTAACTGTATTGATTTGGCTTGGATTTGCGGTATCAAGCCAAACTAACGTCACACCATCAATGGAGAAATTGTCTATGCGTACAAACAGCTCTTCTGACCCATCTATATCCGCAGAAGGTGTCATCTTAATCACTTCGCTCAGTTGCAGTGGATCATGATCAGTCACTGGATCTACGGTGTCTTGAGTGCGAGCATTGTCCTCGAAGATATTAATTCGGTGAACCGTGAAGCTACCTTCATCCGCAATAGGATTCACGTCTATAACAATTTCTTCTGTATCAGAACGCGCTGTTTCTTTACCGGTTAACGGATTCGTTCCTTCGGTTGTGATGGCAGTGACATCGAGCTTGATTTGACCCGAGAAGTGCTCCGAAGGATCGACTTCAACCTCATTGATACGGCTTGCGTCAACAAGGTATTTGCCACCCGCTTCTGGAATAGGTGTACCATCTGAGTAAACCAACGTCGCATTATCTCCACCCTCGGTAAAGACGAGCTCGTATACGATGGACTCTGGGTTGCTGATATCTTGCGTGTTCGCCTCAATGTCTAACTCAACATTGTTGCCATCTTCATCAACGGTGTAATCGAAGGTGCTGCTAGCGTTCCACGTTGCAATATCTGCAACCGCATCAACTTCAATATCCAAGCGACCATTAATCGTATGGTCTGGCGTACCGTTGTTAAGAATTTCCACACGGATACGAGGATCGATACCAGATGCACCGGTTGATGAATGGCGATCTGGCACAAAGTACAAGTTATCTAGCGAGACAAGCTCACCGTTGAATGACTGCTCGACATTTGATGCATCAAGAACAACCGTATTACCGACAGGCGTTAATTCAATGTAGTTACCGCTACCGTCTCGATAATAGAATGTACCATTGTGCGTGTTCGCATCACGAATGGTGATATCGCCTAAACTTTCCGTACGGTCAATATCGTGCAAGTTAACGACAAGATCGACTTTCGCCGGTGTTACATCCAAGGTCGATAGGTTATCTTGCGTATTCGCCGAATCCACACCAGCAACAACACCGCCACGGCCTTGATCCTCAAAGGCTGTAACGGTAGATGTATCAATTTGCGCGTTACGGTCGGTGATTGAGATATCAACATCTGCATCACTAGTATCACCGTCACCATCGGTTGCAACAACGTTGATGGTGAAATCAATAGAATCTGTTTCTGTATGGTCAAGATCGTCATTCGGGCGGAAAGACACGCGGCCGTCAGTTCGAACAATCAAACGACCGATTTCGGTATCCACTCCGTCAAGAACTTTGTGAACGAACACAACTTGGTTGCTACCGTTCAAATCAACAGAATCCGAGTCAACACCGTTTTGCTTGAAGTAAATGCCTGAATCATCAGCCGAGAATGACGTCACTTGCGCGCCGTCAGCACCAAGATCATCATCGCCCTCTACAGGGTCTCGGAATAAGCGAACCGTGCGGTTTCCTTGTCCCTCAACACGTGAAATAGACGCATCGTACAAGGTTGGAACATCATCAGTAATTGTCACTGGTAAGTTAATACCGGCCGTATCACCATCGACATCAGTCGCGAAGACAGGGAGATCGAGTATAAGTGTATCTTCGCCTTGGGTTGAGTGGTCTAATGCACCCTCAAGCGTAAACTTGTAAGAGCCGTCAGCGTTCAAAACTAGCGTGAACACTGAGTTACCATCCGGTGTTTGACCTTGATAAGTAAAGTTGTTGTTGCTTACCGCGGTTTGAACTAACGTTACCGCGAGGCCACCTGAAGTGACTCCTGAGATTGGGTCAGAAGTAAGATCCAGCTGGTAAGAGACAACCGTATCTGCCCCTTCTACCGTATCGAAATTGCCCGTTGCTTCTAGGCTGTCTTTGTTGGTTGCCTGAGATCCATTCGCGAGGTCATCCTCGTCAACAGCCAAAGCATCTGCTGATGTGATTTCAGGAATATCATCAACAATGGTGATTGGAAGGTTCAGTGATGATGACGTGTCACCATCAAAATCTGTAACTGTAATTGGAATATCAATGACAAGGTTGTTTTCACCTTGAACAGCGTCATGGTCGATCGGTCCCAACAGTTCAAATTGGTAGCTGTCATTATTCGCATCAAGAGACAGCGTGAAGATCTTGTTTGAGGTGCCCGTAATCACTGCTTCGTAACTGGTTACACCACCAACCGAGCTCACCACATTCAACTCGATACTACTACCGTTCGAAGTTAAGCCAGACACAACGGCATCGAGGTCAGAAACTTGGTAGCTGACAATCTCATCTGCACCATCAACGACTTCAAATCCACCAGTCAATACCGTTGAATCGCTACTTGTCGTGTCTGAGCCACCAGCAAGGTCATCTTCATCAACGGTTTGTTGGCTAGAGTCTGTCACTTTCACAATCGCTGGAACATCGTCCACCACGGTGATCGGCAAGGTGATGTTATTGGACACATCGCCGTCAAAATCGGTCGCGTTGACAGGGAAGTTGATGACTAACGAGTTTTCATCGTTACCCGCAGGATGATCAAGTGCACCCAACAGTTCAAATTCATAACTGTCTGCTGAACCATTTAGTGTCAGTTTAAAGACGGTGTCCGTCGTACCTTGTACATAAGCTCGGTACTCAATCACACCATTTGAATTTGAAAACTCAACCAACTCAATCGGTTGACCACCTGAGGTAAGTCCAGAAACAGGCGACGTTAAGCTATCCAACTGGAAGCTAACGATAGAGTCGGCACCATCAGTAACGTCAAAGTTGCCACCAATGATATTGGATTCTGGCGTGTCGTCCGAACCTTGGCTTGGAATATCATCCTCATCCACAGACAAGGTACTACCAGAGCTAATAGCATCAATGGTTGGTTTGTCATCTACGATCGTCACTGGCAAGGTCGCAGTGATGGTATCGTTGTCGCCATCTGTAATCTTCACAGGTAGATTCAACAAAATCTCATCAGAGTTAACCGCGTGATCTAACTGACCAGATAACTCAAAGTCGTATTTACCATCTTGATGAAGTGTCAACGTGAAGACCGTCACTCCACCCGGAGTGTGTCCCACGTATACAAGCGCGTCAGCAGTTGAAGCGCCAACGTCTTGAGAAAGTGTTACCTCTTCTCCACCCGATTTCAGGTTCGGGATAGGATTTGAGCTTAGATCCAATTCGAAAGCATCAATACCATCTGCGCTAGTGACTTCGAACTCACCTGATACCGTTAATGGCTCTTTCGTTCCATCAGAACCAAGAGGTAAGTCATCTTCGTCGACACGTAGACTTTCAATATTGGTAACAACTGGGACATCGTCCACAACGGTAATTGGCAATGTGAAGGCTGGTGAAGTATCACCATCATTATCTGTCGCCGTCACAGGGAGGTTAATAACAATCTCGTTTTGCTGATTACCATCTGGATGATCAAGCGGCTTCTGTAAATCGAACTCGTAGGTGTTGTTCGTTGCATCCAACGTCAGTTCGAACACCACTTCAGCAGGATTGCCAGCGACACCTTGGTATACGTTCACGCCATTTGCGCTAGAAGACAGAACTAAGGTGATAGCGTCACCATCTGAAGTCAGTGACGCAACAGGCGTGGTCAGGTCACTCAGCTGAATAGAAGCAACTTGGTCAGCACCTTCGGTGATATCAAAAGTACCTGAAATAACAGTATCTTCTGCACTTGCAGCATCTGTACCTGCTGGTAGGTCATCTTCATCAACGGTTTGTTCGCTGCCTGCTAGCAAACCATCAATGGTCGGAACATCATCCACAACCGTAATTGGTAAGGTGATGTTGTTCGACACGTCTCCATCAAAGTCAGTCGCGTTTATCGGTAAATTGATGACCAGTTCATTTTGGCCATCAGCATTTGGATGATCGAGAGGAGCAAGCAAATCGAACGTGTAGCTGTCATCAGAGGCATCGAGGGTCACACGGAATACCGGTGTCGTCGTGCCATCAATACGAGCTTCGTAAACTGAAACGCCACCTGCGTTTGATACTTCAACCATAACCAGAGATTGACCACCAGAGGTCAGGCCTTGTACTGGCGTTGTTAGGTCAGAAACGCCGTACTCCACAATGCCATCAGAGCCATCAGTCGCGATGAAGTTACCTGCAATGCTGTTCGACTGCGTACCATCAGATCCGACTGTTGGGATATCGTCCTCGTCAACCGTTTGCACACTTGTTGCTTCGATGCCACCAAGTGTCGGTTTGTCATCAATGATCTTGACAGGAATTGTCTCAGCAGACGTGTCGCCATCAAAGTCTGTCGCGATGATTGGGAAGTTGAGCGTTAACTCATCACTATCAACAGCATGATCGATTGGGCCTTCAAGCGTGAAGTTATAAGAGCCATCAGTGTTCACTGTCAGCGTAAAGACTGCTTCAGTACCCGCTGTCGCCTCGTAAGTAAAGCTGCCATCACCATTTGCGGTTTCAGTCAATGTAACGGCCACGCCTTGTGATGTGAGTCCTGCAACTGGTGTTGCAGAAGCATCAAGCTGATAGCTCACTACTCGGTCAGAGCCTTGTGTGGTGGTGAAGTTGCCATCGATTGAAATCGGGCCAGTTTGATCTGAACCAATCGTGCCTAAGTCATCTTCATCAACGGTAATCGCATCGACATCGGTAATAGTCGGCTTATCATCCACGATGGTGACTGGGATCGTTTCTGTGGTTGTATCACCATCAAAATCCGTCGCGATGATTGGGAAGTTCAGCGTCAGCCCATCACTGTCTGTCGCATGGTCAATTGGCCCCTGAAGCGTGAAGTTGTATGAACCATCCGTATTAACGGTCAGCGTGAAGACAGCATCGGTTCCCGCAGTTGCTTCGTAAGTGTAGCTACCATCACCGTTTGCAGTTTCCGTCAGCGTCACAGCCACACCTTGTGATGTTAGACCATTAACTGGCGTTGCAGCAGCATCTAATTGGTAGCTTACTACCCCATCAGAGCCTTGCGTTGTAGTAAAGTTGCCATCGATTGAAATTGGATCTGAGCCGTCAGAGCCAATCGTCGCTAAGTCATCTTCATCCACACGGATCGCGTCTACGTCGGTGATGGTTGGTTTATCGTCAATGATGGTGACAGGCAATGTTTCTGTTGAGGTATCGCCATCAAAATCTGTTGCGATAATCGGGAAGTCGATTTGTAGGCTGTCGCTATTCACCGCATGGTCTAGTGGGCCCTGCAGAGTAAAGGTGTAGCTGCCGTCTGGCTTCACCACCAATTCAAACACGGCATTGCCATCTGCTGTGGCAGTGTAAGTAAAGCTGCCATCGCCGTTAGCAGCTTCAGCAAGCACGACAGGCTCACCTTGAGAGGTTAATCCTGCTACTGGGTCTGCCGTTGCATCAAGCTGGTATTTAACAACGCTGTCCGAGCCTTCAGTTGTACTGAAAGAACCCGACATGAACGCATCATCGTTTTGGTCTGAGCCAATTGAGGCGAGATCATCTTCGTCCACCGTGAGTGGAACAACGTTGTCAATGGTTGGAACGTCATCAGTAATCGTGACTGGAATGGTCGCGGTCGTCGTATCGCCATCAAAGTCTGTTGCAATGATTGGGAAGTTCAGAACTAATTCATCGCTGTTTAACGCGTGATCGACCGGCCCTTCCAGACGGAAGTTGTATGTGCCATCAGCATTCACGTTCATGGTGAAGACAGGATTGCCATCCGCGGTAGCCACGTAAGTAAAGCTGCCATCGACATTCGCAGTCTCTACCAAAGTAACAGGCTCACCTTGGGAGGTTAATCCCGAAACAGGATCAGAAGTTGAATCAAGTTGGTAGCTCACCACTCGGTCTGAGCCTTGAGTAGTAGTGAACACGCCTTCAACAAACACAGCGTCAGTTTGGTCTGAGCCAATGCCTGATAAATCATCTTCATCCACAGCCAGAGGCACAACATTATCGATGATTGGCGCATCATCCGTGATCGTGACTGGAATGGTCGCCGAAGTCGTATCACCATCAAAGTCGGTGGCAATAATTGGGAAATCAATCGTCAGGCTGTCGCTGTTGGCGGCATGGTCAATCGGGCCTTGCAGCGTAAAGTCGTACGTACCATCTGTTGCGACATTCAACGTGAAGACAGGATTGCCGTCAGCGGTGGCCACATAGGTAAAACTGCCGTCACCATTCGCGGTTTCCACCAAGGTAATCGCCTCACCTTGAGATGTCAGCCCCGCAACAGGATCTGCTGTTGAATCCAGTTGGTAGCTCACCACTCGGTCAGAGCCTTGTGTGGTCGTAAACGCGCCTTCAACGAACAGATCGCCGCCTGGGTCTGAGCCCACACCGCTAAGGTCGTCTTCATCGACACTCAACGCATCCACCGCTGTAATGGTCGGTACATCATCAACAATCGTGACTGGAATGGTTTCAGTAACGGTGTCGCCATCAAAGTCGGTTGCGATAATTGGGAAGTTAAGTGTCAACTCGTCACTATCAACAGCGTGATCAATTGGCCCTTCTAGCGTGAAGTTATAAGAGCCATCAGTATCTACTGTCAGAGTAAATACTGAGTTGCCACCCGCAGTCGCTTCATAAGTGAAGCTACCATCACCATTTGCGGTTTCTGTCAGTGTGACCGCCACACCTTGCGATGTTAAACCGTCAACTGGTGTTGATGAACCATCTAACTGGTAGCTCACCACTCGGTCTGAACCTTGTGTAGTGGTGAAGTTACCATCAATAGAAATTGGATTGCTTTGGTCTGAACCGATTGACGCTAGGTCATCTTCATCAACCGTAATGGCATCTACGTCAGTAATAACTGGCTTATCGTCCACGATGGTGACCGGGATAGTGGCATTTGTGGTGTCACCATCAAAGTCGGTCGCGATGATTGGGAAGTTGAGCGTCAACTCGTCGCTATCAACAGCATGATCGATTGGGCCTTCAAGCGTGAAGTTATAAGAGCCATCAGTGTTCACTGTCAGTGTAAAGACCGACTCGGTGCCTGCTGTTGCTTGATAGGTAAAGCTGCCATCGCCGTTTGCGGTTTCAGTTAGCGTGACTGCCACGCCTTGTGATGTGAGTCCAACCACTGGTGTTGCAGAAGCATCGAGCTGATAGCTCACTACTCGGTCCGAGCCTTGTGTGGTGGTGAAGTTGCCATCGATTGAAATCGGGCCAGTCTGATCTGAGCCAATCGTACCTAAGTCATCTTCATCAACGGTAATCGCATCAACATCGGTAATGGTCGGTTTATCATCCACGATGGTGACTGGGATCGTTTCTGTGGTGGTATCACCATCAAAATCCGTTGCGATGATTGGGAAGTTCAGTGTCAGCTCATCACTGTCTGTCGCATGGTCGATTGGACCTTGCAGCGTGAAGTTGTATGAACCATCCGTATTAACGGTCAGCGTAAATACTGCTTCAGTTCCTGCTGTCGCTTCATAAGTGTAGCTACCGTCGCCGTTTGCGGTTTCAGCCAGCGTGACGGCCACACCTTGTGATGTTAGACCATCAACTGGCGTTGCAGCAGTATCTAATTGGTAGCTTACTACCCCATCAGAACCTTGCGTTGTAGTGAAGTTGCCATCGATTGAAATTGGATCTGAGCCGTCAGAGCCAATCGTCGCTAAGTCATCTTCATCCACACGGATTGCGTCTACGTCAGTGATGGTTGGTTTATCATCAACGATGGTGACAGGTAGTGTTTCTGTCGACGTGTCGCCATCAAAGTCTGTTGCGATAATCGGGAAGTCGATTTGCAGGCTGTCGCTATTCACCGCATGGTCTAGTGGGCCCTGCAGAGTAAAGGTGTAGCTGCCGTCTGGCTTCACCACCAATTCAAATACGTCATTGCCATTTGCTGTGGCAGTGTAAGTAAAGCTGCCATCACCATTTGTTGTCTCAGCAAGCACGACAGGCTCACCATGAGAGGTCAACCCTGCTACTGGATCTGCAGTTGCATCAAGCTGGTATTTAACAACACTGTCCGAGCCTTCAGTTGTGCTGAAAGAACCCGACATGAACGCATCATCGTTTTGGTCTGAACCTATTGAGGCGAGATCATCTTCGTCCACCGTGAGTGGAACAACGTTGTCAATGGTTGGAACGTCATCAGTAATAGTGACTGGAATGGTCGCGGTTGTCGTATCGCCATCAAAATCTGTAGCAATGATTGGGAAGTTCAGTACTAGCTCATCGCTGTTTAACGCGTGATCAACTGAGCCTTCTAGACGGAAGTTGTATGTACCGTCAGCATTCACATTCATGGTGAAGACAGGATTGCCATCCGCGGTAGCCACGTAAGTGAAGCTGCCATCGGCATTCGCAGTCTCTACCAAAGTAACAGGCTCACCTTGGGAGGTTAGCCCCGAAACAGGATCAGAAGTTGAATCAAGTTGGTAGCTCACCACACGGTCTGAACCTTGAGTGGTCGTGAACGCGCCTTCAACATAAACAGCGTCAGTTTGGTCTGAGCCAATACCTGATAAATCATCTTCGTCTACAGCCAGAGGCACAACATTATCGATGATTGGTGCATCATCCGTAATGGTGACTGGAATGGTTGCCGAAATCGTATCACCATCGAAATCGGTGGCAATAATTGGGAAATCAATCGTCAGGCTATCGCTGTTGGCGGCATGGTCAATCGGGCCTTGCAGCGTAAAGTCGTACGTACCATCTGTTGCTACGTTTAACGTGAAAACAGGATTGCCATCTGCGGTCGCCACATAGGTAAAGCTGCCGTCACCATTGGCGGTTTCCACCAAGATAATCGCCTCACCTTGAGACGTTAGCCCCGCAACAGGATCAGCGGTTGAATCCAGTTGATAGCTCACCACTCGGTCAGAGCCTTGGGTAGTGGTAAACGCACCTTCAACGAACAGATCGCCGCCTGGGTCTGAACCCACGCCGCTAAGGTCATCTTCATCGACACTCAACGCATCCACCGCTGTGATGGTAGGCACATCATCAACAATCGTGACTGGAATAGTTTCAGTGACAGTGTCGCCATCAAAGTCGGTTGCAATAATTGGGAAATTCAGTGTCAGCTCGTCACTATCAACCGCGTGATCAATTGGCCCTTCAAGCGTGAAGTTGTATGAGCCATCAGTATTCACTGTCAAAGTCAATACAGGGTTGCCACCCGCTGTCGCTTCATAAGTGAAACTACCATCACCATTTGCGGTTTCTGTTAGCGTTACCGCTACACCCTGCGATGTTAAACCGTCAACTGGTGTTGATGTGCCATCGAGTTGGTAGCTCACCACTCGGTCTGAACCTTGTGTGGTGGTGAAGTTACCATCAATAGAAATTGGATTGCTTTGGTCTGAACCGATTGACGCTAGGTCATCTTCATCAACCGTAATGGCGTCGACGTCAGTAATCACTGGCTTATCGTCCACGATCGTCACAGGGATCGTGGCATTTGTGGTGTCGCCATCAAAGTCGGTCGCGATGATTGGGAAGTTCAGTGTCAACTCATCGCTATCTACTGCGTGGTCGATTGGCCCTTCAAGCGTGAAGTTATAAGAGCCATCAGTATTCACTATCAGCGTAAAGACCGCTTCACTACCCGCTGTTGCTTTATAGGTAAAGCTGCCATCACCATTTGCAGTTTCCGTCAATGTGACTGCCACGCCTTGTGATGTAAGGCCAGCCACTGGTGTTGCAGAAGCGTCAAGCTGATAACTCACCACTCGGTCCGAGCCTTGTGTGGTGGTGAAGTTGCCATCAATTGAAATCGGGTCAGTCTGATCTGAGCCAATCGTACCTAAATCATCTTCATCAACGGTAATCGCATCGACATCGGTAATGGTCGGCTTATCATCCACGATGGTAACGGGCAGTACGATTTGGCTTGTGTCACCATCGAAATCGGTAGCAATGACGCTAAAATCAAGGGTTAAGCTGTCGCTATTTGCCGCATGGTCGATTGGACCTTGCAGCTCAAAACTGTACGAGCCGTCGGTATTCAAAATTAATGTGAAAACTGCACTGCCATTTGCCGTTGCGCTGTAGGTGTAACTGCCGTCTGCATTTTGCGTTTCGGCAATGGAGACGGTTTGCCCTTGAGATTGCAGGCCATTTAAAGGATCAGCATTTACATCCAACTGATACTGTACGACGCCATCAGAGCCCTGAGTCGTCGTGAACTGACCTTCAACCAGCGTTGGCTGTGATTGGTCAGAGCCTACCGAACTTAAGTCATCTTCATCGACGGTAAGAGCAACAACGTTGTTAATGGTTGGCACATCATCAGTAATGGTTACCGGTAGAACAAGTGAACTGGTGTCACCGTCAAAGTCCGTTGCGACAATAGTGAAGTCTAGCGTTAAGCTATCGCTACCCACAGCATGATCGATTGGACCTTCAAGGGTAAATGAATAAGAACCGTCAGGGTTCACTTGTAAGGTGAAGATAGCGTCCCCTTCTGCCGTTGCAGAATAGGTAAAGCTGCCATCTGAGTTGGTTGTTTCCGTCAGAGAGATAGATCGACCCTGTGATTCCAACCCATTGAGTGGATCAGTGCCGCTCTCTAATTGATAACTTACAACACGGTCTGAGCCCTGAGTCGTCGTGAAGCTGCCTTGCGCGAGCACAGAGTCGCTTTGATCGGAGCCGATGCTTGATAGATCATCTTCATCGACGGCTAGTGCATCAACGCCATCAATCGTAGGAACGTCATCTTGAACTTGAATGACAATTTGCGCCGCTTCTGGTGTGTTCGAACCTTCGGTAATCGAGGAGCGGTCGCCATCTGCATCTACCGCGTAAACTGGCAGTGAGAAAGTAAGCGAGTCATCGTTAGCACCCGTATGATCGAGTTGTTCATACAAGTTGAATTGGTATTCGCCCAATGTAGGCGCATCAATCGCCACATCAAATACGGTGATACGCACGCCATCCAGCTCGATGAAGCCTTCGTAAGTGCGCACGCCGTTACTCTCGGACGCAAGTTCCAGTTGAACAACCTGCCCTTGAGATTGGAGTTCTCCACCAACATTAAACTCTGTAGGTTCCAACTCATAGTGATCAATGATGTCACTTCCGACCGCTGTCGTGATCGACCCAGTACCACTTGTTACTACCGCGCCTTCCTGTGAACCTTGGTCAACCCCCGCCTCGTCTAAAGACAATCCCGTCACGTTTTCAATCACTGGATTATCGCCATCAAGGATGGTCATCGTAAAGGTGTTGCTTGCCGTATCTTGGTCAAAGTCGACGATTGTGGTTGGCAAAGAGAGCTCAATCGTATCTTCACCGTTTGTTTGTTCTAACGGCTTAAATTGCTCAAATTGGTAGGTACCATCAGTATTCAAACTGATGGTTAAGACGGTTTCATTCGAGCCCGCAATGGACAAGATGATAGTACTGCCGTCTTCAGAGAGTACCGCTTCTGTTGCCTGATTATCACTCAGTAGGCCATCGAACTGACTAAGTCCTTCTTGATTAAACGTGACCGTTGCCAATTGATCACTACCAATATCAACAAAGGTGCCAGTAATTGGTGTAGAAGAAGATTCAACGTTTTCAAAAGTAACGTTTTGCGGCGCAGGGTCATCACCATCAATAACGGTTGTCGTAAAATCGATAGGCGCTTGAATGCTGTTCCCACCAATATCTGCGCCAGTAATATCAAAAGCAATATTGATTTGATCACCGACGATCGATACTTGGCCATCAGCAACAGACGCAATATGGTCAATACCCTGGCTAATCGTGGTAACGACCTCTAACTCTAAATCACGGCCTAGAGATGTCGCTTCGATCTCGATACGAAGCACTTCGTTACCTTCTTGAGTACCGATAATGGCATTTTGCGCTTCGTCATAAACGAACGCTACTGGCTGACCACCAGAGGTAATATCACTGTTAAGCTCACTTAACAAAGACTCTAAAGAAGACGTTTCAGGTACAAATGAAGTAGTATCAAGTGCGAGATCCCCTGCTTCAACCAGCACACTAGACGAAATGGTTTGCGGGTAGCTTGATAGAGAAATTGAGCCTTCTGTTACTTGAGAAGAAAGAGACTGACCGCCGTCAGCAAAAATGGTGATGTCGAGGCCATCAATATCATCGTCGGTTTCGGTATCACCGCTTGGAGCCGATGTCTCGAAGAAGGTTGATGCGAGTACTTCAGGATTGTTGTACTCAATGGTAACAAAGCCCGCATTCGCAGAACCGGAACCACCACCTCCGCCAGGGCCTGCAGCGGTTGCTTCTAAAATGGCGGTAGGGTCGGCACCTTCCAAAATGGCTTGTTGAATCGCAGCCACGTCTTCTGCACCAAACTCAGCGTTTGCCGCTGCCGTTGGGTCAACATTGACTTGTCCGTCAACAGGCGCTTGAACGACCGCTTCCGTCGGTACAGCTTCAGGTGTCGGCGCTGGAATGCACGCCACACAATTTTCGTCCACTAAATAGAGAGAACCTTCCGCTAACACTTCAATTGAAGCGCCGTTTTCAGTGATAATGACATCACCCGGAACCAGTGTATCTCCAACGTTAACCGCTCTGACCTTCCCCTCAAGGTCTAAAGCGTAAACATCCCCTTCGACAGCGTCTACAATGACGGCTTGCGGCACAGCTTGTGTACTCATCTGACCCCCGCTAAATGGTTAACGTCTTTACGTTAGACCTTTATAAATTATTTTAGTTTATCGGAATGTGATTCACATTTTCTCATACGCTGATTTAACTAACTATTGAGTCAATAAACAATCATATTTTGCACTTTCGTTAATCAGTCGAAACGAAATCAGGATATAGTCACAATTATGTGACACCTTAACTAAGGTAAAACCCCAACCAAGCATATGAAAATAATAGCTTATTAATCAAAGTTTAGTTAGTTTGCATGAAAACTAGAAATTGAATCAGCTTAATGACTGAGAACAAGGCCGCCGGTGCCAATCAAAAGCGGTAGAAAAGCGAACAAAATGTCAAAACTAGAAGAACGCTTGGCGAGCCTGATCAGTAAGGGAGAAGAGAAGAACATGACCATCAAGTATTGGATTGCATAGTCAGAAGGAATCACAAGCAACATGACAACGTGCGTCATAATATGAATAACCACGCCCCACGAATGAGGTTTGGTACGCATCATCAAAGCAAGTGAATACAGAAAACTAATAGCAACAGGCATAACTCAATTCTTTAATTAATAATGATTCTCATTTTCAATATTATGTCATTGTTGTCATTGCTTCAACTTTGTTTTGTCTATCATTTGAATCGTTATTATCAATCAACATAATAAGTAAAATTATCAACAATTTCTTTCCTAAACGTTTGCGTAATCGCTAACCTTCTCTTAACCTTGATTTGAGGCTTTCATCACGATTTTTCCATTGCTATAGTTCACCCATCAGAACAAACAAGACCATTCGAGGCATGGAGCTTCCTCGCTAATCTCAAGATGAGAAGAATAGGTACCGAAAACATTCGGCAGATTTAAGAGGGTCAAATAATGGAGATGAATATGGTTGAGATTTTAGGTTACGCGGCATCAATCATGGTTGCTATTTCGCTGACTATGAAAGACATCGTTAAACTACGTATCCTAAACTTCATCGGCTGTGCACTGTTCACTGCATACGGTCTAATGATTGATGCGTGGCCTGTTGTGCTAACAAATGGTTTTATTGCATGTGTTAACGTGTACTTCCTTGCTAAAATGCAGCAGGAAAAAAAAAGCCTAGCGCCTGAAGAAGCCTAGTAGAAATGATTTTAGAAAGCCCGTAAGTGTTACGCTTACGGGCTTTTTCGTTTGTTTCTTTTGATCCGCTCGTGCACTTTCGTTATCGTATCCAGTTCAACTCTAGAGTTTCACGACGCGAAAACATTTCTACATGAACCGACACAACGCCCTTCACTTTTTCTAATGACTCTTCAGAGTCCGCCTCACAAGTTATCAGTAAACGCTCCCCCTCTAACTTGAACTCCGTATTTCCAACAGGAAATGTCACCAAACCTTTTTCATCATTCCAAGTCGCCGGCACTTTACGTGCGAAGTGGCGACACAAAGTCACGAGATATTTCGCCGCATGCTCGCTTTCAATTACAGTGGTTTCTTTGATCAATTTCAGTCCCTCGTCCCTTTCATAAAAAAGGCTCTCGTACGAGAGCCAAACATCTAAGGTTGTTGTTATTGCCCTTAGAGTTAGAATTGATAAGCGGCAGACAACTTGTAGTTACGCCCTGGTTCGTAATCGTCTAACGTAATCCCCCTTGCTGTGCCCGAGCGAGAGGCGTGAGACGTGTAAAGCTCATCAAATACGTTATCAATACCAAAGGTGACCGATAGCCCGTCAACGTTAGAAGGCACCCATTGTGCGTACAAGTTGTGAACATCGTAACTGTCTTTCTTCGGTTGGCCGTCAAACACATTGTCTTCCTCAAGCACAAACATTGAGTTCCAACCAAAGATGGTTTCTAACGAATCCGATTGGTAATCCAGCGTTAAAGCGATACTGTCACCCATGTCAATACTACGGCCATTGCCTCCCGCTACTGGGCCGCCCGTATCTTTATTCTTTGTATCCGACTTTGAGTAAGACAGCTTGCTGCCGAAGCTTTCGTAACCATAGAAAGCACTCGCTTCAAAACCTTTGATCTCGACATCACCTTCATTATAAATAAGGTATGTTTGAGTCGCTCCTTGATACGCTTCTGCAATGTAGTCATCAATATCGGTTTGGAACACGGTTAGGTTTGCGCCAAATGTGTGTTCATCTACCGCCTTATTGAAACGAACACCACCTTGGGTGTTGAGTCCCGTTTCTGGTTTCAAACCATCTTGTAGATAAGCCACATCTTGGTAAGCAATAAAGGTTTCCATTAGTTCTGGACCTTTAAAGAGCGAACGAGAACTTGCAAACAGTGTCCAGTCTTGTGTTACTGCCCACTCTGCCGCTAGTGCCCATGTCACTTTGTCGTAATCGTTGTTAGCTGTTTCTGCTTTGCGTTGGTAGTCGTCAAATCGTAGGCCGGCCGTGATCGAAAGCGCATCCGAGATAAAGAATTGATCTTCGACGAACAGAGCTGTAGAAACCGCAGATTCGTCCATGAACTTGTTGCTGCCATAGTAACTTTCAGAAGTCTTATCCATGTAATCAAGGCCGTAAGTCGCGCGATGATCAATATTCCCCAGACTTAGCAATGATTGGAATTTTGCGCTTAAGCCAAAGTTCTGGTTTTTCGCGGTATTTTTCGATAAACGGTTTGCCGGCCAACGCGGCGCCATGACAGATTCATCACGAACGATTTCGGTTTCAGTGTTGTATAACGTGACGTCTCCTTGGTGTTGCTCACCACGAAGCTCATAACTTAATGTGACCGTGTCACGATCATAATCGGTAGGAATTAGAAGCTCACTAGACAAGCCATTATTGGCATCACCAGACATATCAGGGCGAGGGTTGTAATCACCACTGTCACGATACATATCGTATGAGATTTCTAGTCGGTGGATATCACCAAACTCATAGCCGAGCTTACCTAAGATGTTGTAAACATCTCCTTCCGCACCAAAGGTTTTATTGCCATCACCATCTTTAAAGTCATCACGTGTTACGTAGTGACCATAGACCATCGCGTCCACGTTTTCAGACAGCAACCCATAAAGCGTTAGAGAACCTTGTTGGTTATCGTTAGACGCATAACCGCCGTATACGCGAGCACCAAAGTTTTCATCGTAACGCAGCAGATCACGAGCATCTTTAGTCTCAAAGTACACTGAACCACCAAGACCGCTTTGGGTAACTGAGTTATTACCCACTTGGATATCTGCTGACTTTAGAATGTCTGGGTTGAGTGTAAGGTTCCCAATATGGTGGAACATGTTGGCATGCTGAGAGGCGCCGTCTAAACGGATATCAAGATCGGTTTCACCAAGACCACGAATGGTGATACGTTGATTGACAGAATGTGTACCGCCCACGTCAACGCCGGGAATATCACGAAGCAAATCAGACATGTGGTCAGCTTGTTTGAGCGACATATCGTCGGCAAACATTGATTCGGTGTTACTAGATACCTTCGTACCCCATACCACTACCTCTTCGAAGTGAGAATCTTGATCTTGGGCTAAAGCGGGATGAGCAAGTGCCACCACGACTGCTAGGCATAGGCTTGAAAGCTTAATTGATGAGCTAACTGGGCTTTCCATAAACGTCTTCCTAAATATAAATGATAATAATTCTCACGTATGATAGGGTCGCTATTGATAAATACAAAGACGAATCACTTATGCGAAATCGCATAGGTGTTATGAGGAAACGTCAAATGGCGGAAGAGACCAAAAAAAGAACTAAAATTGCCAAAGTGGCTCTAACCAAAAAGCTTGATCAGACTGAAAAACAGATCATTGTAACCCAAGGTCAAAGCAGCCAAACCCAACTCGCGGAAGGTCAATTCCTCTCCTACCAATACAACGACCAAATCTTTGTTCATGGCGGACGTTGCATTGAATTAGTCGATTCGAATATCGTTTCAACCGCACATTCTGCACTACTGATTACCATTCTTTTGGAGGGAAAACTCTCTTTTGGTTACGATGACCTCCAATTTGACTTTGACGCAAGCAAAGGCCCACAAGGCGTGGTTGTTAACCTAGCTAAGCCTGCAAACTTCCGCCGCTCGCTGATTCAAAACAACCGAATGAATAAGATTAATATTCTTATTAAGCCACCTTGGTTGGAATCGAGAATGGCGGGACATTGCGGTCACAAGCGCTTTATTGAAACTCACCAAGCCTTTTACACGCTGGAGCTTAATGAGACGTTAATTGATTTGACACGAGCTCTCACTCAACATGAATCTCCGACAAACATGAAAGATCGTATCGGGGTAGAGAGTTTGATCTACCAAGTGCTCTCCCACTCGATTGGGCAAATGCCAGACGACTACTGCGCAGAGTGCGAAGAGAAAAAGCGTTCTGGCGATGCTCGAATCGAGGATGTAGTCAGTTATATCGAGACGCACCTCGAAGAAGATTTAACCTTAGAGCGCTTAGCAGAACAGTTCTCGATGAGCGTTTCTAATCTGCAGCGTCGCTTTAAACAATCTTTTAATATGACCATCAACGGTTACATCCGTCATCGCCGCTTAGAGATCGCTCGCCAGCATTTGGAGCGCGGATTAGTGACTATCACAGAAGCGGCATACGAGGCGGGTTACCACCACCCATCGAACTTTACCAACGCCTTCAAGAAAGTATTTGGTGTTCCGCCACACGAGATCGTCAACAGTCATTGATTCGAGAGTAAGGAAAACAACGCAGTGTAATAGTTAGCTCTTTCCAAGTTGTTTGACGCAGCCATTTGTTTGACTAAAAAAGCGAGTCAATGACACGCTCCTAAAGGGCACTCTTTGCAAATAGTAAGGGCCTTGGCTTGTATACTTTGTTGCCGATTCTTGATTTAGAATGACTAGATCTTTAAATCGCCGCCGCGTCTACAAACCAAGTCATTCTCGCTGAACCTAGCATCTCGAGGTTACTTGGGTATAAACGCCACAAAATAGGTTTGCTATCAAAGCCCTTTGGGAAGATAAACACTTGGCGTTATACTCGCGAGAAAGGTTTTCTGAAATACAGAGGTCATCATGAATATTGGTGCAGTTGCGAAATTAACAGGGTTGTCTTCTAAGTCGATTCGTATGTACGAAGATAAAGGCATCATCTCGTCACCAGCTCGCAGCGATTCAGGCTATCGCGAATATTCTGACAAACACATCCAAGAGCTCAACCTTGTTTCCCGAGCGAAAAACGCAGGATTCTCACTACAAGAATGCAAAGAATTTGTGCAACTGGCGCACAATCCAAATCGCAAGAGCAGCGAAGTGAAAGCGCGTACGATGGATAAGCTTCATGAAGTTGAGCAAAAGATCGCTCACTTGTTGGAGATTAAAAAGCAATTAGAAGGTTGGGTTTCATCTTGCCCAGGCGATGCCGAGAGCCGATGTCCAATCATTGACGAGCTCACCAAATAAGCTCGCCAACCTTTCTATTTCGCTTTAATGTAATGAATGTAGCTTTAGTGGTAAGTACACATACGCTTGCCATTAAGCTCAATGATATTAAAAGGTGTCTCGTAGATATCTTCTAACGTGGATGCCTGAATCACCTCATCTACCTTGCCAGTGGCAACCACTTTGCCCTTCTTCAGCGCAAGGATCTCGTCGGAGTAACAAGCCGCAAAGTTAATATCATGAATCACCACAACCATGGCTTTATTCATATCGTGAGCAAGGCGCTGAACGACTTTCATGATCTGTAGCGAGTGCTTGATATCAAGATTATTCAATGGTTCATCGAGGAAAACATAATCCGTATCTTGGGCAATCACCATCGCAATAAACGCCAACTGTCGTTGACCACCACTCAATTCATCTAAGAACTTATCTTGAATTCCTTTCAGGTCTAAGTAGTCAATTGCTTGCTCGATGATCGCGTGATCATCTTTGGACAAGTTGCCTTTTGAATAAGGGAATCGCCCAAACGAGACCAGTTCTTTCACGGTAAAACGCATCGTAATCGTGTTTGCTTGGCGCAACACCGCCAGCTTTTTCGCAAGTTCTTTGGTGTCCCATTCTGCAATCTCTTTGCAATCAATCATGACACTACCGCCATCTCGCTCGGTCAATCGTGACGCCATCGACAACAAGGTACTTTTGCCTGCTCCGTTTGGACCAATAATCGATGTCACCTTCCCTTTCTCAAATTGGGTATCCGCGCCATCAACTACTTTGTTGGAACCAAATGCTTTGGTTAATTTATCTATAACTATCATGTTTATACGACTTTGTTTTTCAGCAGTAGATACAAGAAGTAGGTACCACCAATAAAGTTAATCACCACGCTCAGCGTCGTTTCAAATGAAAATAGGTTTTCTATAATCCACTGCCCCGACAACAAGGCACAAATTGCCATCAATGAACAACCAACTAATAAAGTACGATGCTGGTAAGAGTGGAGCATTTCACGGCTCAAGTTCGTCACCAATAAACCAAAGAACATGATTGGCCCGACTAAAGCCGTCGAAATGGCAATGAGAACCGCAGAGAGAATAAAGACATTGCGCGTCACTTTAGGGACATCAACCCCTAGGCTCTTAGCATTGTCTTGGTCGAGCCAAAAAATATCTAAAGTGCGATGCATGCGATACAGCAACCAGCAAGCGATGAGCAATATTGGCGAACTGAGATACACCAAGTTCACCTTCACGTTGTTGAAGCTGGCGTACAGTTTAGATTGCACAAACGCAAACGTATTTGGGTCCATCAGAAGGGAGAAGAACACTGCAATATTGCTAAACAACTGCCCAAAGATCAGCCCTACCAACAACAAAGTGATGAGATTGCGCCCACCTTTTGAAAAATAAAACCCAAACAGCAACATCGAAAAGCCTACCATCACCAATACAGCAATCGAAAAGTTGATGTAAACATTCAGAACGAGTGCGCTTAAACCACCAAACAACAAAACAATCAGCACTTGCGTCAACACATACAACGCATCAAATCCCATGATACTTGGAGTAAGAATCCGGTTGTGGGTAATGGTTTGGAACACCAATGAAGATTGAGCAATCGCAATACCCGCTAATACCATGGCTAATACTTTAGGCACACGTCGCGACAAAAAGTATTGGTAGTTATCTGCTGTTAAGCCAATACCAATAAACAGAAACGCAAAAAGCAGCGCGACGGCTGCCAATAAGAACAGTTTCTTGGAATCACGCACTTTGCTTACCTCGCAACAACATCGCGATAAACACCACTCCACCCAAGATACTGATCACGATTGAAATCGGCATTTCATGAGGGAAGATGATCAATCGGCTAACCAAGTCACACGCCAAAACGAGTATTGCCCCATACATGGCAGTAAGCGGGATATTGCGTTTAAGATTGTCGCCATAGAAGTAACTGACTAAGTTTGGAACGATAAGCCCAAGAAACGGCAGTTGACCAACGATCATCACAACACTGGCAGACATTACCGATACAAAAAGTACACCTAACGTCACCACTTGTTGGTAGTTAAGACCAAGGTTTACTGCAAAGTCTTTACCAATGCCAACAGCAGAGATACGCGCGGCAAACAGGTAGCTTAAAAGCGCCACAGGCACGGCAATGTAAAGCAGCTCAAAATCACCACGCAAAATGTTGGCAAAATTCGCTACGCTCCACGCTGAAAGACTTTGTAGTGCATCGTATTTGTAGGCAATGAAAGTAGTAACGGCGTCAACAACGTTACCAAAGATGATGCCGACGAGCGGTACAAACACGACACTTTTGAATTGGATGCGTTGAATGAACTGGACGAACATCAAGGTCCCCAGAATAGAGACAGCAAAGACAAGCCAAAGCTGTTCGCCATTACCAAAAAACACCACACTCATTACGTAACCGAGCATGGCACACTCAATCGTGCCCGTTGTTGAAGGCGCGGCGAATCGGTTTTGGCTAATTTGCTGCATCACTAATCCAGCGATGCTCAGCCCTGCTCCGGCAAGAAGAATGGCAAATAGACGCGGAATTCGGCTAGTAAAGAAGAGTTCTATTGCTTTTGCATCGCCCGAAAACAACTGTTGGGGTGTCATATTTGCCACCCCAACAAACAACGATGCGACGCTTAGAACAATAAGAACAAGCAACAACTTTTTCAAAGTTAACCTCAGCTAGCTTTTTTACAGATCGATCGTGTGTTTGATTTCACTCACCATCTTTTCCGTTGCTGTTACGCCAGACATTGCTAAGTACCATGCATCAACATCTAGGAAGGTTATTTTCTTGTTCTTGTAAGCCGAAGTTGCTTTAACCAAATCGTTATCCAACGCTTTAGCGAGGTCATTGTCAGACTTTGCATGAAGTGAGTTTCTATCAATGACTAGAATATTTTTCGGGTTAGCTTCGCGGATAAACTCGTAAGAAATGACGTCACCGTGCGTTCCTGTTTTGAGGTTCTTCACTGTTTCAGTAAAGCCAAAATCTGTGTAAATCGCGCCAAAACGAGACTTCGCACCGAATGCACTGATGTTGTCTCCGATACTCAAAATCGTGAGCGCATCATTATTATTGGTTTGGTTGTATTCGCGAATCGCCTTGAACTGTGCATCCAAGTTTTCGATTTTTTGCTCAACCTTATCCTCTATGTTGAAGATCTTACCAAGATTACGCCATTGTGCTTTTGTGCCCTGCCAGTAAGCTTCTTTCTCTCCTGATGCAAAAACGACTGTTGGTGCAATTTCACTTAACTCATCGTATTTCGATGAGCTACGAGGACCAACCAAAATCAAATCTGGTTTTTGCATATAGATGGTTTCGAAATCCGGTTCAAACAAGCTACCAGCAGAGGTGTAATTGTCTTTATTGTATTTCGATAAGTATTTAGGGAGATGCGAGGCATTCGAAACTGCAACAGGGTCGATATTAAAGCTATCGAGCATATCAAGAGGGCCAAAGCCAATCACAACCACACGCTTTGGTGATTGTTCGACTTCTGTCGTTCCCATGTAGTGATCGATGTTGACGGTTGCAGCAAAAGCAGGTGAGATTGTGAGCAGCGAAACAAGAGCCGCACTGACGAGTTTTTCCATTATTTTAAACCTTAAATGAGATCCATTATCATGCGCATTCGCAATATATCGTTACTCACATAGGCATTCAACCGATTATTTAATAACTTTACATTCGTTACACTTCTAAATTGGCTTAATAAATCAACAAATTACACTGTATCTATATCGGATTTGAGACGGTAAGCTCAAAATAATAATTTTCATGTTTATCTCGTGATCGAGTGCTTATACTTCAAAACAAGTCTTATCAAAAAGGATTAGAAAATGAAGAAGTTAGCATTAATGGTTTTTGTCGCAGCGCAACTGATGGCTTGTACAGAGGTGGGCAGTGAAGCGTGGTGTAACGACATGAAAGAAAAGCCAAAAGGCGAATGGACTGCTAACGAAGCGTCTGATTTTGCTAAAAATTGTGTTTTTAAATCAGAATAAACACACATTGTTCTGATTGAATAACAGATCAACCAGATAGCCCGCAGCTTTTATTTTTAAAATGGAATCGTGCGGGCTACTCGTAGGCATCAAGAAACGCTTTTAGTGCAAGTTCATCAACAATCTCTAGCCCCTGTTCGCCCTTTCTGATCAAACCCTTGTCCATTAAATCTTTCACCGCTCGGCGATAAACACGCCCGGAAGTGCCAAATCTTTCGGCTTCTTGGTTTACTTTGCCAAATCCACCCAACAAGGTATTAGTCTGTTTTTGTACTAACAAATCATAAGCGATGTTGTAAGTAATTGGGTGTAACAAGCGATTGGTATAGATGTCCATTGAATCCTGATAGTCCTCCGCCAAAGCAGAGGCAAAGAAGAACATCATGTCAGGTTGCTGATGCAGCGCCTCAGTCAGTTTTTGGATACAGATGATATCCACCTGCATGTGTTCATCAGCTACCACATTCCATTGGCAAGGCGTTTGTGTGAAGTACTCCATTTCACCATAGATATGATAATCGCAATTGGCTTCGCCCAACTGGAAACGACGTCCGTTAGCAGCAATGATACTCATTGAAACTCGCCCGACTGGCACAACATAGAGATATTGAAGTTGTTCACCTTGGCGAAGGATCTCTTCACCAGAGTCAAAGTATCGACTGCCGATTTGGCATTGATAGATCAAGTCACGAAACTCAGCACTTTTCTGTTCTAGAAAGCTTTTGAAACGTCCAGTCGGATAAGGGCTTATTTTCACGTGAGTTTCTCTTTAATGACAACAATCTCAAATAGATTGTACTCGCTAGAATCGTTTGATGACAGCCAATAAAAAAGCGACACCGAGGTGCCGCTTATAAAATTAACTAAGCTGTGATCTGGTTAACTCTGTGCAATTAAGGCTTCAAGAGCAGCGTAAGACGCTAAACGCTCCCCTTCCATCATCACTTGCGCTTCATCTACGTACTGCCCTACACCTTCTTTCACATCCTGCTGATACAAAACCACATTGTTCAGAATGGAGGCTACATTCAGACCACGCAGCCTACCGACGGTAAACAGAGCTGAGGTTTCCATATCCGCACCGAGAATGCCTTTCTTATTCCAGTACTCGCAGATCGTTTCTTCGTCGTCGGTATAGAAGCTGTCATGGGAACGAACCACACCTAAATGATAGCGCGCCTCTTTTTCGGCTAAATAGCTGTCCAGCGCTTTCAGTAACGAAAAGCTTGCGTAAGCCGGATAAGAAGAGCGAACGTACGCTTTCGAGCCACCTTCGTCTCTCACTGCGCCTTCAGCCACAATCAACCCACCAAGTTGAATGCCAGATTGCATCGCGCCAGCCGATCCTACTCGAATCACATCTGTCACACCACACTGTTTTAACTCTTCCACCGCAATGATCATCGATGGAGCGCCGATACCTGTACTACACACTGATACGCGCTGATCTCGGTATGTCCCCGTAAACACTCGATACTCACGGTTTTCAGAGACCAGTTCTGCGTTATCAAATAACGCGGCAATACGGTTTGCTCGATCTGGCTCACCACACACGATCACTCGAGGTGCTATTTGAGTGCTGTCTACGCCAATATGAGGTTGTTTCATCATTGGCTTAACCTTGAGCTGTCACTTGAGTTAGGGTCTTCTCACCGTTGCGTTTTGCGCTACGTGCCCACTCTCTTGTACCGTTTGCTGCGATGAACATGAGAATTGCGTATTGAACCGACATTGCGTACACACCTTGTGTCGCGTAAATACCAACGCTGATGATGTTGATTACGACCCAAAGAATCCAGTTCTCAACGTACTTACGTGTCATCAAGATTTGCGCCACGATAGAAAGCACGGTCATGGTTGCATCCCAGAATGGGAAAGCATCTGGCTCTAAGACAGGCTCAGACAAACCTGCACCGAACACATTTAGCGTATCAACGGCAATGTTAGCCAACGCAAAGAAGAATGGGTCGATGTAAATCGTTAACATCGCAATCGCAACAATGCTTACTGAACCTGTCGCGATCAGCTTCTGTTTGCTTAACCAACGAACCTCAAGTGTCTCACCTTGTGCATTTGGTCTTGTCCATGCATACCAGCCATAGATGTTGGCGCAGAAGAAGAACAGTTGAAGCAGAAGCAATCCGTAAAGCTGAATCTGGAAAAAGATAACGGCAAAAAGTGTTACGTTCAGCAGACCGAACAAGTAGTTAATGGTTTTTTCTTGGCTCGCAAACCAAATACAAAGCAGACCGAAAACCGTACCAAACGCTTCGATCCAGCTCATTGCATAGCCACCACCAATGGGAATATTAACAAGGGTGTTGTTGATGTCTAACAGGGCAAATAGGTCCATGAAGGTGTCCTTTATTATTGTGCTTGGGATGCGCTCATCTTATTGCCTCGCAGCAAACAAAAAGGAGGACATTTGTCCTCCCTTTGATGTATCCGATCATAAATCAGATCAATAATTGTTTTAAAGTGCTTTGATGGCACTTGTCACCTTAAATTGTTTACGACTCATGCCCTAAATAGCGCTTTTTGAAAGAGGACGCAGAGGCAAAAAATGCAGTTGCAATGAACGTAAAAGCGATGCCCGACAAATAGACGAATTCTTCGTTTGCGAGCAGTTCATAAACACTGACTACAAATACGAACAATACCAACATTACATTGATACGATGAAACCAAGGTCTCTTAGTTGAATACTGTGCGTATCTCTTAACAAACATAAAAAAATTCCATTCACCACAATAATTTATAAATCTATTTATAGACTCTTCTAATAATAAGCTTTCCTGTGAATTTCTACACGATGTCTTTCACTTTACGCGCAAAAAATCACACTTTGATGGGCTTATTATGTAAAAAGAAGGCATTTACTTTCTAAATCCATTCAGAAAGCTAACCATTATAAGTTTAGATAAATAACTAATTGAGTACGAATAACTTCTTTATTCGGAGAGACACTTCACACTGTTACGCTCAACCAATGTAGGTTCAAGCTGTACAACCTGAGCTTCATCAGATTTATCATCCAGTTTTCGCAATAAGGTTTCGACTGCAGCTTGCCCTAGACGGTATTTCGGTTGGTGAATTGTTGTCAAAGATGGAGACATGAATTTGGCGATATGGATGTCATCGTAGCCAATAATGGATAACTGCTCTGGAATTTTAATGCCTAGCTCGTTAGCCGCGTTAATTGCGCCCATTGCCATCATGTCGTTGGAGACAAAAATCGAGCTTGGTAATGGACCACGTTCCGCCATTTTCTTGAAGGCTTGATAACCACCCTCACATTCAAAGTCAGATTCAACAATCCAGTTTGCATTGAATTCAAGCTCAGCTTCGATCATCGCTCGCTTGTAGCCTTCGTAACGCATTTGCGCTTGATGCTTGATTAGTGGACCTGTAATACAACCAATCTCTTGGTGGCCGCAGTCGATAAGGTATTTAGCTGCAAGATAACCACCACGAAGTGAGTTGTCTTGGATCTTATCGCTGGTGAACAGCATAGGGCCCCAATCCATCACTACAACCGGAATATCAGGGTAACGTTCGAATACATCAATACGCTCCCCTTCTAACGATGAACACATCAAAATCAGGCCATCAACGCGCTTTTGCAACAGCGTATTGATAGATTCACGCATTCGCTCGTTATCACCTTCAGTGTTACACAGGATCAGACTGTAACCTTTGTGGTAGCAACTGCGCTCAACACCTTTTACGACTTCACCGAAAAATGGGTTGGTTGAGGTGGTCACTAGCATACCAATGGTTTTGGTGCGGTTCACTTTGAGACTACGCGCCAAAGCAGACGGCGCGTAGTAATTGAGTTCTTTGGCAGCGTTGTTGACTCGTTCGGAGATCTCTTCGCTGACAAAGCGAGTTTTGTTAATAACATGGCTCACAGTTGAAGTGGAAACCCCTGCCAGTTTTGCGATGTCTTTCATCGTTGCCATGTTATTACTCCTAGATTATTGGTGTTGAGCCAGAAACTCCTCAACCTCTTTGCGGGTTGGAATGGAGGTTTGCGCGCCAAAGCGAGTTACTGAGATCGCGGCTGCTGCGTGGGCAAACTTAATCGCTGATTCTAAAGGTAAGTCTTCCAATAAACCAGTGACTAATGCCCCATTAAACGTATCGCCCGCCGCAGTGGTATCTGTTACTTCTACGCGGAAGCCAGGAATGATTTCACCACGACCGTTTTGACTCAACCACACCCCTTTCGCACCCAGCGTGATCATGACGATTTCAATGCCTTTCGAATGCAGGATGTTCGCCGCTTCTTGTGCACTGTCATCGTCTGCTACCGTCACGCCTGTTAGCACTTCCGCTTCCGTTTCGTTTGGTGTAATCACATCAATGCAAGACAGTAATTCATCTGACAGCTCGCGAGCTGGTGCAGGGTTAAGAATCACGTTGGTCTTGGCATCTTTCGCGATTCGCGCTGCTTTCTCGATGCCGCACATTGGCGTTTCTAGTTGCATCAACAAGTAATCAGCCTGACGAATGCGCTCTAGATCGGGCTCAATCGCCTCTGCAGTCAGCTTTGCGTTGGCTTCTGCTGAGATACAAATGCTGTTCTCGCCACTGTCCGCCACTTGAATCATGGCAATGCCTGTTGGACAGTTTGGCTGCATCTTCACACCAGTGATGTCGATGCCATCCATTTTGAAGTTCTCACGAATGTTGATGCCGAACGAATCATCACCCACACACGCAATAAAACCGATGTCTGCGTTTAATCGAGCTGCCGCAACAGCTTGGTTGGCACCTTTGCCACCTGGGATAACTTGATAGTTGCGACCATGCAGCGTCTCGCCAGGGCGAGGGAAAGAAGGCACTTGAAGAACATGGTCAGCGTTTACACTACCTAACACCACTAACTTATTCATACGGTTATCCTCGGTTCTGATTGAACCCTTTATATTTGAACAGGAGTAATAGGTTTACGCTCTTTGAAAAAACGTAAGCGTATTACGATTCAACTAGATTTAATTTTCTAACTTAAAGCTTTCGTTGTTTGGAATGACCCAACACATTTACTGGGTCATTCCGTTATCTTCAACAAAGAAGAAGCACTGAGTCGAACGTTAAACTTACTTAGTCACAACTTTAAGCGGAACAGGAATGTACTCCTCAACCTTCTCGCCTTTCAATACTTTCGCTGCAGTTTCTACACCCAACGCACCAATAAGATCTGGTTGCTGTGCGATAGTCGCTGCTAACTTGCCACGGTTAACAGCAGCAATGCCGTCGTCAGTACCGTCAAAGCCAACGATAAGTACGTCTTTACCTGATGCCTGAACTGCGCGAAGCGCACCCAGTGCCATCTCATCGTTCTGAGCAAAGACCGCTTGAACGTCTGGGTTCGCTGCAAGCAAGTTTTCCATTACGTTCAGACCTTTAGTACGGTCAAAATCAGCAGGTTGGCTTGCTAGTAGTTCCATGTTGCTGCCCTTCACTGCTGTCATGAAGCCTTCACCACGCTCACGCGCCGCAGACGTACCTGCAATACCCTCTAGTTGGATAACTTTCGCTTTCTCACCTACTTTTTCCATGATGTAGTGACCAGCCATTTCGCCGCCAACTACGTTGTCAGAAGCGATGTGGCTCACTACGTCACCACGGCTTGCACCACGGTCTAGTGTCAACACAGGGATCTTAGAACGGTTCGCCATACGAATTGCGTTTGACACAGCGTCTGAATCTGTTGGGTTAATCAGAATCGCTTTTACGCCACGAATCGTTAGGTCTTCGATGTTTGACAGTTCTTTACTCGGGTCATTTTGCGAGTCCAGTACAATCAAGTCGTATCCCAGTTCTTTCGCTTTCGCTTCTGCACCGTCTTTCATCGTTACGAAGAACGGGTTATTCAGTGTAGAAACTACAATCGCCATTGTATCTTGAGCGTGTGCCGCTACCGATACGGTTGAAGAAAGAAGTGCAGCAGAAATAAGAGTTGCGAGTTTTTTCATCGTTCTAGTCCTTTGTGTAGGGTGAGCCAGCACACGTCCCCTGGCTCGATTTGTATTCAGGATTTAGTGGAGCTCTTTATTTTTAAATATCAATTACTTGTTTTTGTTGTCTACCAGTACTGCTAGCAAGATAACCACTGCTTTCGCAATCATTTGGTAGTAAGAAGATACATCGAGTAGGTTCAGCGCGTTGTTTAGGAAGCCGATGATCAGAGCACCAATCAAGGTTCCCATGATGCGACCTTTACCACCCATCAAGCTGGTACCGCCAAGAACAACCGCTGCGATTGCATCTAGCTCGTAACCCATACCTGCTGTTGGCTGCGCCGAAGACAGGCGAGACGTTACGATGATGCCTGCAAGCGCTGCCAACATACCGCAGATGGCGTATACACCGATTTTCACACGGTCAACGTTGATACCAGAAAGGCGCGTTGCTGATTCGTTGCCACCAAGTGCGTACACGTAGCGACCGAAGCGAGTGTGGTTCAGCAGGTACCAAGCCGCAGCAAAAACAATCACCATCAACCAAACAGGAACTGGGATACCAAGGGCGTAACCTGTACCGAACCATGCAAATGCGTCTGCTGTATCAGTAAAGCCCGTAGAGATAGGACGACCGTCTGTGTAAACCATGGTTACACCGCGCAATAACGTCATAGTAACCAGTGTTGCGATAAAGGCTTGAACCTTACCTTTAGCAATGATGATACCGCTGATCGCACCCAGTGCCGCACCAGCAAACAATGCCGTCGGAACCGCAATAAGCACCGGCACTTCTAACGCAATCATGCTCGCGGCAAACGCACCACACAGCGCGAGTACAGAACCAACACTTAAGTCTATGCCTGCAGTCAGAATAACCAACGTCATACCTACCGCGATGATCGCATTGACTGAGGTTTGACGAAGAATATTAAGAATGTTGTCTACCGTAAAAAAGTTCGGGTTCAAGAATGACACAACAACAATCAAGAAAATCAGTGCAATCAATGACTTTTGCTCAATCAGCCATTCTTTGGTGAACAACTTTTTGCTGTTCGCTTCGGTTGGTTTGCTCATGGTCTTAGTACTCATGCTGCTTCCTCATTGATCTTTCTGCCTACGGCACAAGCGAGTAGTGTTTCTTGGTCGGCGTCTTTCGCATCGAATTCGCCCGTGATTCGACCTTCGTGCATCACCATGATGCGGTCACTCATTCCCAGCACTTCAGGCATCTCAGAAGAAACCAAGATGATGCTCATGCCTTCGGCTTTAAATTTGTTGATTAGCTGATAGATTTCTTTCTTCGCACCCACGTCGACACCACGAGTTGGCTCATCCAGAATTAGAACTTTAGGTTTGGTCATTAACCCTTTTGCGATTGCCACTTTCTGCTGATTACCACCAGAAAGGTTACCAATGATTTGGTCTCGTGTTGGAGTTTTGATATTGAACAACTTAATGAAGTCTTCAACCGCCAACACTTCTTCGCCATGTTGGATTTGGAAACCTTTGGTGAGTTTATCCAGTGCACACAGAGACATGTTCTCCTTCACGGATAAGCCCAGCACCAAGCCATCGCCTTTACGATCTTCAGAGATGTAAGCAATGCCATTCGCCAAGCCATCTTGTGGGCTTACTGGGTTAATAGTCTTGTTGTCTAAGTTGATAACGCCACGCTCACTTGGTAACGCGCCGTAAATCACCTTCATCAACTCTGTACGCCCCGCGCCCATCAAGCCTGACACACCAAGGATTTCACCACGTTGAAGCGTGAAGCTAATGTCGTGAACGCCCGAGCCCGTCAAACCAATCACTTCAAGACAAACGTCACCATGCGTCACATCGATACGTGGATATTGTTCTTCCAACTTACGACCAACCATCATTTCGATGAGTCCATCTTCGTTGGTGTCTTTAACTTGGCATTCGCCGATGAACTTACCGTCACGCAACACAGTAATGTCATCACAAATTTCGAAGATTTCTTTCAGACGGTGTGAGATGTAAACGATGCCGCAACCTTGGTCACGAAGTTCGTTAATCACTTTAAACAGCGATTCCGTCTCTTTGTCGGTCAAAGCATCCGTTGGTTCATCCATGATGATGACTTTAGATTCAAAAGACAGCGCTTTCGCAATCTCCACCATTTGCTGTTCACCAAGGCTCAAATCACCAAGCAAAGTTTTTGAAGAGTGCTTTACGTTAAGGCGTTGAAGCAACTTGTCTGCTTCTTCATACATTTTGCCCCACTGAATACGCCCCATCGTGCCGGTAAACTCACGACCTAGATAGATGTTTTCGGCAATCGTTAGCTCCGGGATCAAGTTCAATTCTTGGTGAATGATACTGATGCCGGCTTCTTGCGAGTCTCTTGGACCTTTAAACGCCGCTGGCTTACTTTGATATTGAATGCTTCCTGCATCCATATGGTAAATACCGGTGAGTACTTTCATCAAAGTTGACTTGCCAGCTCCGTTCTCGCCCATCAACGCCATCACTCGACCTGGGTATACATTAAGGCTGGCTTTATCCAACGCCTTAACGCCCGGGAAGGCTTTCTCGATGTCGCTCAGTTGTAGAATGGCTTGAGTCATAATTTGTCCTCAATTAGTTCTGGCTTAAAACACCACGCCGGCTTGGAAAATCACGTTCGCGTAAGGTGTGCACTCGCCTGTTCTCACAACAGCGCGGCTTTGTTCTGTACGAGCTTTAAAGTCTTCATGCGATACGTAGTTAATCGCGATTTGTTTACCAGTTAGCTCACTTTCTTTCGTCAACTCAGTAATAAGTGCATCATGGTGAACTGGGCTAACTTTTGCGAATTCTTCAGCAATGATGACCCCCTCAATTTGGGACTCAGATAAGATCACTCGGACGGTATCTAGAAAGCCAGGAACTCCGTGCGTCAACGCTAAATCAATACGTTGTACATGATCAGGAATTGGCAAGCCCGCGTCACAAATGGTGATTTCGTCGGTATGACCAAGCGTCGCCACCAAGTAAGAAATTTCTGAGTTAATTAGGGTACTTTTTTTCATCTCATCGACCTTTCGGTTACACGTTCATACAACTGTGAGTGTCTCTCTTGGACTAAATTCGATATTGACAAAACACTCATCGAAACGTTTCGATGCAATAATAAAACGCCAAGAAGAATTGACCAGTCACAGATCGATAAGGTGTGAGAATGATCCGTAATTGAGTGCTAACTGATTACGAAAAAGATATTGCGGTCACACTTCCCTATCGAAACGTTTCGATGACTTATGAAAATATGAGAAAAGTCATTGAACTGTTAATTCCGAGAGCAAACTCATTCACAACAAAAATGTGTTGAGTCAGTTTGAAATAACGAAAATATGTCTAAAGTTTGAGACTTATTCTGGTCAATCTCGTAAAAAAGCGCACACAGCATCACAAATATACGAAGGTCGTCTGACTTTAGAAAACCACCCACTTACAATTTGAAAAACACAGAAATACTATCGTCATCCGTTCGGAACCTTTAAGTAGGGAACGTTTGTAGGGACACAAACGGAAGTTGAAGAACCATAATGAAACTAAGCAATAGAGTTGTTTTGCTTGTCGCGCCAGTCATTCTTATTAGCGCGTTGGTGTCGAGTTACATCATATATAGCATTCAAAAAGTCACACTGATTAAGCGAGAAGACAGCTACATTCAGCTGCAAATGGAAAAGCTCGCGGGGCAATTTCGTCAGGCCAACATATTCCTCAATAGCTACGCCTACACATTAAGCAAAAGCGAAGTTTTACAAGACTACTTCGTCAATCATGACAATCCGTATCGTGAGCGACAGCTATTCAACCGTCTCGATGAAACCGTTGATGTATTAAACCATGGCTACAGTGGCGATGCGAACATGGCAATACTGGACGGCGACCAACACTTACTCTATTACACCGAGAATCAGTTTTATGAGTCCAACGGCAGCGTCGATCCTAAGATTCTCGAATACGTAGAAAAGAGCTATGCGCAGCACGGTAAAACCAGCCATACCGGCTTTATTTACAACTCAAGTGGCCAAAGCATTCTCCTGCAGTACGAACTGTTCGATAAGCGAACGGGCGAGCACCCACCCAGTTTTGATCCGCACAACGCATTCTTTGTTGTCGTCTCCGTCTCTCTCGAAGCTTTTAATGACATCAAACACGAAATCGAATTTGATACCCACAGTGTCATCACATTTTCTGACAAACCGATTCACCTAGATATCCCCCTAGCCCAAACTATTGAACTCTTACCCCATTTCCACGCAATTTTGTCACCGGCAGAGTATTTAATGTGGAATAAGGTCGATAAGGTCTGGTTGGAGTTGGCTCTTTCGTTTGGTATAGCGTCGTTTTGTACCATCACTTTGATTGTCTTAGTCTTGTATCGTTACGTGCTCAGCCCGGTATCGAAACTGGACAAACAACTGCGCGAAATAGAAGCAAACAAGCGCACTAACATTGAAAAGCTAAACAGTGACGATGAAATTGGTCGCCTCTCTTCGCGTTTCTTCGACATGTATGAAGAACTCAATAACATCTATCATAAAACCAAACACTTAGCGGAAACAGACCACCTAACTCAACTCGCGAACCGTCATCGTTTTCATGAATTGGCAACTCGTGAGTTAGCCGATCCCTCTGAGCAACTTTGGGTTGTTTACATCGACCTAGATAACTTCAAGTACGTGAACGACAAATACGGCCACGAATTGGGTGACAAGCTTTTACAAGTCTTCTCTCGCCATATAAAAAATGTCTGCCAGAAGTTTACCCAACAACACAACAGCCCTTGCTTTGGCGCTCGCTTGTCTGGCGATGAGTTTGCCATCCTACTGAGTACAAACCAAAAGAAAGCCGACATACCTGATATGTTCGCTTCAGAGTTGCTCAAACCCATCCACAACTTGAGCCAATCTTCGACAAATTCGTTTCCGGTGACGGCAAGTGTTGGTATTGCTCAATATCCAAGAGATGGCGCTGATATTGCCAAGTTGCTTTCAAGTGCGGATGCGGCGATGTACCAAGCCAAACGCGGCGGTAAAAACCAATACGCCTACTATTCCGCGGCGCTCAATATTGAAGCTCAGCGCCGTAGCCAGATCGAACGCGCTTTGCGTAAAGCCGATGTGGAAGACGAATTCCATTTGGTTTTCCAGCCATACATGAACAGTCACGCCAATGAAATCGAGGGTCTGGAGGTTCTCTTACGTTGGGAAGCAGAAGGAATTGGTTCGATTCCACCGAAGGAATTCATCCCTATTGCGGAACAAACCGGGTTGTTCGAGAAAATCGACCGCTGGGTGTTTGCGAACGCAATGGAAGAGTACCACCAGCTTAAGAGTATTTTTGGCAAGGACATCATTTTATCCATTAACCTATCATCAGCAGAGCTGAACTCCCTATCGATGGCCGAGTTCATCCACGATAAAGCGAAGCAAAACGGTGTGCCCCCTTACTGCATTGAGTTGGAAATAACAGAAACCTTCGCCGCAGACCAACAAGGTACTGCTCTGCTCGATGAACTAGCCCAACTTGGCTATAAGCTGGCAATTGATGACTTTGGCTCAGGCTATACCTCATTGACACAATTGGTTCAGTATCCTGTTCAGAAAATAAAATTCGACCGAGAATTTCTGCTCACCTTGATGAATACTGACAACGGCCACGTTATCAAACCAATCATTGAACTGTGCCATGCGCAAAATAAGAAGGTAACGGCAGAAGGTATTGAGCATAACGTGATGCACGAATGGCTATCTTCATATCGCTGTGACTTCATGCAAGGCTACTTGTTTGGTAAGCCCATGAACAAAGAGCAGCTTGATCAATGGTGGAAATCAGCTAACGACCAACCTTTTACTCGTTCTGATATTGCGTAGCTTAACGGCTTATATCGTTCATTACAGAGCAATTGAAACCCAACAAAAAAAGCAGCACCGCGTGTGCTGCTTTTTTGTGTTCTCAAAAGACTATTTAGCCTAGTGAACGTTTTCTCACATGCGCTTTAGCATATTAAGGGTAATGTTTGCTGAGTTGTCGGCCGTTGCTTTTTTAAGATCTGAATAGACAACATCTGCCGAGCCATCTGCTTTGTCTGAAATCGTACGGATAACCACATAAGGTACTTTGAACGCATCTGCTACTTGGCCTAACGCCGCACCTTCCATTTCCACAGCCATTGCGTTGTATTCTTGGTAGATGCCCGTCACTTTCACTTTGCTTGCAATGAACTGGTCACCAGATGCGATAACGCCACGGTAAACACTCTCTTTGCCAAGCGTATCAACGGCTGCATCAAATGCGTATTTTTGCAGTGTTTTATCTGCGTAGAAGTAACGCTCTTCGTAATCAGGCAGTAGACCTTTCGGCATATTGAATGCGGTTAGATCAACATCGTGCTGAACCAAACGTGTAGAAACCACGACATCTAACGGGTCCAATTTAGGGTCGCTAGCACCAGCAATACCCGTAAAGATCAGTTGGTCAACGCCGAAAGATTCAATCAGAAGAGTGGTCGTCATTGCTGCATTGACCTTACCTACGCCAGATTTCGTCACGACAACGGTTTTGCCCTCAAGCTCGCCTGTGTAAAAACGATGGCTACCAATTTTCTTTACTTGTTGGTTTTGGATTTTTGGCAATAGCGCTTCAACTTCGACATCCATCGCACCGACGATACCGATGGTCGAACCTGCAACGGAAGGAAGTGAGTACGCAGCAAGCATTAGAGCAAGAGATTTCTTCAACATGGGAATCCTGAAATGTAATACGCGCCACCAAAGTGTGACGCGACGCAAATTATACAATACATTCCCAAGGGAGCAATCGTTTGCATCAATCAACTAATACTGATTGATTAAGAAATTCTCAATTAATGAGAACGACTTAGCCATTTTTACTTTTCAAAGGAGTAACCACACGATCTTTAACCCGGATCGTCGGCATAAAATAATCGCAAGCTGCACGGTTCGCATCCGTTGGATGACCCCAAGCCCCGCAAATATCAGCGCTGCTCTTCTGTCTCGTAAACTGGCGACATTGTCCGCATCGATAATTCATAACTCTTCCTTGAGTGATTTAATCCTGTCGATCAATTCTGTAGAGAATTACGCTTCATTCAGTGCGGCTTCTACCGCGGCCTTAGCGTGAATCTCTGTTGTATCGTAAAGCTTCACTTCTGTGTGTTGAGGTTCAACTAACATCGCAATCTCAGTACAACCAAGAATGACCGCTTCAGCGCCCTCTTCAACTAACTTATTGATAATGGCGAGGTACTGTTGACGAGAATCCTCAAGCACTTCTCCTTTGCACAGCTCGTTATAGATAACCTCATGAACAATCGTTTGATCATCTGAACTCGGTACGACGACATCAACACCAAATTTATCGATGAGTCGCTGCTTATAAAAGTCTTGCTCCATGGTAAAACGTGTACCAAGCAAACCCACCTTCTTAATGCCATCCGCCACCAGCTTCTCAGCGGTCGCATCAGCAATATGAACAAGCGGTACATTGACAGCTTGCTGAATTTGGTCCGCGACTTTATGCATGGTATTAGTACAAATCAGAATGAAGTCCGCCCCGCCTGCTTCCACCGATTTTGCCGCTTGAGAAAGAATCGTGGCCGTGTCATCCCATCGACCTTGATGTTGAAGGGTTTCAATTTCGGCGAAATCGACACTGTACAGACAGACTTTTCCTGAATGTAAACCGCCTAAACGCGCTTTCACTTCACGGTTAATGATTTGGTAATAGTTCGCGGTAGACTCCCACGACATACCACCAATTAGACCTATCGTTTTCATTTTCTTCCTTAATCGACGTGTACTTGAAAATCTTCACTGTAAAAAGCATCGAAGACCATTTCAATATCTCTTGGCAAAACTCGGCTTTGTGAAAGTGGTGGAATCTTATGCTGCGCGAAGAAATCGATTTCCGAAACTTCAATGTTCTCTTTAGGCTCACCAGAAACGTATTCGCACAAAAAGAACATCTTATAGATGTGGAATGGATAAGGCGGCTGATAGTCATGCATCGCTCTGTCACGAATCGCAATCAGTTTCGGTTTTGCTACCACGAGGCCAGACTCCTCCAACACTTCGCGCACCACCCCATTACTTGGCGTTTCACACACGTCAGCCCAACCACCAGGCAACGTCCACCCTCCGTCTTCGCGCTCTCTTACGAGAAGTATCTTGCCATCTTTTATCACCCCAGCACGTAGGTCGACTTTGGGCGTAGGATAACCCGTTTCAGGGATAAACAAGTTTTGAATATCGGCAACTGACTTATCGCTGATGTCAGCAAACATCTGATGAGCGATGTCTTCGACCATTTTGAATCGTTCTAGATCGTAAGCATCTTTACTGTATGCTTCCCCTGCTTGAGCAATTGCCTGGAGCTGCTTTGCCCAATCTAACCACTTCGACATACACTTCCCTTTTTTCAACTTACCTTTGCAGAAACTAGCATAACCAACTGAAAGCAAAGTTTATTTTTGATCAAGTTTTCGCAAAGTATTTATCCGCTATATTTTGTTCACAAGATAATTCGAATATTTTCGATATTTACAATTCAATCAAAAATATTATTACTCGTCACAAATATTATTTATGGAACTTCATTTATTAAACACGGTTCTTAGCGCTGTATTTAATCGAAGATATTCACTTAATGCGACGCGATCGACTTCCGTCGAGACTGGTGCATTTATTATTGGATACCAGTTAACAGATTCCGCTTCTAAACTCTGAATATCACCTTTCCAATTGGTCACCACATAATAGTGAATCAATTGCAGTTCTGTAGTTGGGTGATATAAAGAACATAAATAACCATATTGAAGTGGCTTGATATTGAGCTCTTCTTCCAATTCTCTAAACAACGTTTGTTGTTGCGTTTCGTTAAACTCCATATGACCGCCGGGTATTGCTATTGCCCCAGGGTCAGATTCCTTGTCCTTTGCTCTAGTTTCCAGCAACACTTGATCGCCCTTAACTAAGATAAATGAGACACACTCATGCACTTCCATCTTCATCGCCCTTTGATAACAGTTTTATAGCAAACTAACATAAATCATTTCGATGATGTGAACAGCAATAGTCAATAAATTGACCACATACAACAACCTAGCTGCACGTTTAGTTGAATATGCAGAATTAGGTATTCGCTTAATCTATCAATTGTCTGTAGCCGGGTAATGATTTGTTACGACTAGGATCACAGTCTAAAAAAATTTTGCACAATGCTAAGTATGAAATAAATACATTGAATTCAAACGGTATTTTTATTTCATTTATAATTAAACGACGTTTTATTAGCACCACTGCTTAGTAAATCACGGTAAACACAGTTTTATTAATTACCCAAATCGGCTAGTATTTGTCTTGAAGATTTTTAAAGTCATCGATTAACCTCTCAATGTTGATTAATTTCAGCGAGTTAGCTGGCAGAACTCTACCAAATACCAAAAATGGTTCGGTAATACGTGTCACTACGCATAATAGGAAACGTTGAGAATAGAATTAAATTGATGTGCATGCTGTATTAACGACTGCAAGACGCAATCGCTGAATTTGCTACACCAAGAGTTTTATTTAGTACAAATGAAAAAGCTATTTTTATTATTGATATGGACATCGCTCTCTGTTTCGCCATTTGCCTTTGCTCATCACTCTGGCACAAAAACAGAAACCAAAGCCACTCAACAACTGGTTGAAAAAGCCTATAAGCAGGCCAATCTAAGCGGAGTCATTGATTACAAATTATTCAATGATGCATTTTTGGCTTACAAGAAAACCCCAGATCGTAAGAAATCGCTTCTTACTATTATCGACTACAGTAAACCATCTACTGAAAAGCGCTTTTATGTGGTCGACTTAGATAAAATGAAGCTGATCTTCAACACCTATGTCTCTCATGGAGTGAACAGCGGTAAGAAAACAGCAACCAAGTTTTCGAACGTCGTAAACTCTCGTAAGACGTCTTTGGGTACATTCTTAACTGACACGACTTATTATGGCTCTAACGGTTACTCACTTCGTCTTGACGGATTGACATCAGGCGTGAACGATAAAGCACGTGAGCGCTATATTGTGGTTCATGGCGCAGACTATGCGAACCCTTCTTTTATCCAAAAGAATGGGTATCTTGGCCGCAGTTGGGGATGTCCAGCCCTACCACAGAAACTCTCACGCAAAATCATCGATACCATTAAAGGCGGCAGCGTCATTTACGCAAGTGCTTAGTCGTTGTTTATCTACCTTCAAGAAAGGGAGCGGATTCGCTCCCTTTTTTATGACCAATAAAAAACTGTTCATCTTCTCAGCATCTGGTTAGTATACGCAATCATTGACCTCGTGCGTTCCCCTTTACCAGTAGCACTAGGTCCATTAGGTTTCGTTTTGGTGAGGTTGTAGGGTTCGTTTTGCGTCATCTATTTCGTCTTATGCTGTTATTGTCACTTGCTCTATTCTCAGGGCAAATGGTTGCCGCACACGCACATGATATTTCGACTCAGAATTTCAATACATCACAAAAACTCGCTAAGCTCAGTCAGCAAGATTACGCATCGCTAAAAGCTCCTTTTCTTGAAAAGCATAGCGATAGTTCCTGGGGGAAAGACGGTTACTTTCGCTTTTTAAAACGTGATTTTCTTGGGCTATTGCCTTGTCGAAGAAATTCGGGCGATGACGGCGAGTTGCCATTAAAGATCAAACCTGACTACCACTTACTCGTCGCGTTTTTGTCTCCGCCGTTGTTGGCTATCGCATTAAAAGCAACGCCTCTCCCAGATGATAATGCTTTAGATGGCAAACTTCCTTTTCACCTATCAGGGTGGAAACAAGCAAACTTGTTGTACGTTTTCAAACACGGCCGCGAATCTATGCTCGCCGTTTGACTTCACTGACTTAAAGAAGGAATGCGTCAGTGTTAGCCAAGGATGATCTCATCTATCCATTGAATTAACTCGAGATCCTTACAATGAAAAGATTCGCAATCACCGCCGCTATGGCTTTAGCACTTGCTTCATTCACAACATCAGCAAGTGAGACATCAAAACCAGAACAAATGACTAATGAAGCGCTTCTAGAATGTGCGAACGCTTCGAATGCTCGTAATGCCGTGCCAGAGCATAGAGCGATGTTTAGACACTATCTCATGGCTGAGCGCGGCTATACATTCAGCCAACTTTCTTCTGCGGAGACTGAGTTCAAAGCACAAGGCATGGATGAAACGAAGATGGAACAGTTCTACAAAACTGAGTGTAAGGAAGCAGGCGAATACCTTTACAATATCGGTTACTGATTCGCGCTCGTTGCAAGCAATGTAAATACAGAAAAAGGCGCTGTGATAGCGCCTTTTTTTGCTTTTCAAATTTCTTACCAGAACAATTATGGCAGTTGTGGAGTTGTTTTTGATTTGCTCCAAGCCTTGCGAACTTTTACCAACACAAAACTCATGATAGCGATGGTCAATGTAATCACAGGAGCAGCCATTAATCCCATCGTCACAATCTTGTTGAGCTTTTCTGGTAGTAACGGCAACAGCAACCCTAAACCACATAGTAACAACGTCCACAAGATGGCACTCAGCCATGCAAAGTAATGGAATTTACTCACGCGATTCACGCGAAGCCCCATCATCAATGGAAGTAAAGAGCGAACTACAGGAATAAAACGTGCACAAAACAGTGCAATCAATCCGTGTTTGCCTAAGAGCACGTCAACTTGTTCCAAACGTTTCGCTGGCACAGCATTCACCCACCCCTGTACTTTCGGCAAGCGATTTAACCACTTTCCTTGCAGGTAGGCTGCCCAACTGCCCATTGCCGCACTCACGACAATCACTAGCATAATGACGACAGGATCTAACACACCTACCGCAGCTAACGTGCCGGACAAAACCACCACGCTATCACATGGAAATGGAGCGGCTGGAATAAAGCCACTTTCTAAGAAAATAAGTGCTGCAACAACAAAGTAAATCAGCCCTGCACAGCCTGGGGCCATTAAAGCCGTGAAATCTTGGTGCCAAAGCGCAAGTAACACCTGAACAATTGAATCAAACATAAATACTCCTAAACATCATAACGAATTTGCGAAAACAGACGATTAGGCACTACCTCGCATGCATGAAGCGGTAAATCAGGTTCGATTCTTGCCGACCTCCAATTCGATACTTTGAACGAGGATAAATAGTTCGTAGGATTGGGGAAACAAAGGCCGAAAGAAAACGATTCGTAGACTCTGTCGATACCGTTAACCAACGCGCGGGCAATACATCGAGCTCATCATTATCTGTGGTCGAATTAGAATGATTAACTCGCAATGCATTGCGGCTGAGTAAACTTGCCGTGACTTTGCGCCTTGGAGAGAAAGGGACTTCCTCAAGATGGGCTTCACCTTTGGTAAGAGAAGAAGTAAAAGCAATCGCATGGGAAAGTTTTGGTGACGGTTGCTCCTGACTCAATTCAAAAGCCATCAGCGCAACAAAAAGCCCTAACACACAGACTAGGTAAGCACGCACAGAATTCACCTAAACCACAACGATACGCTGTTTTAACTCCATGCGTGCCAATTTGCAATCTAAATTCTCAATCGATAATAAAAAGAGAGTTTTGCAAACCTTTGCTAGGGCAATTTGATGTCCATTTAACCTTTATTTAATAGTCGCTTAATCTTTACCATACGGGTAATTTTCAAACATTTTTGTCACTTCTTCCGAAATCAATTCTTCACGTTTTTCAGTGCTCATCGACTCCGTAAGTTTACGGCTTGATACCCCTTTCCATACCACTTGATTCGCTTTGGTATCGACTAACTCCACCACTAACTTGCCATACTTCTTTTCTTTGTAACGCTCAGGACTTGAGGTTACAACGCCAAAACTGTTCCAGCCGTAACCCACACTGAAAGAGGAACCAGAAGAAACGAGCTCCGATTCTTTGATGATGTCGTGGTGCACATAAAGGTCACCACCATTTTTTACTTGTGATAACCCTTTCGCTTCCAATTGAGAAGCAAGACCTTGCTCAATACGACGAGCATCTAGGCTTGTTGGAGCCTCTGATTGTTCTCCAAAATCAAACGTTTTGTAGGATGAAAAATCCGCTTGTTTATCGACGTCGGTCGTCACGGTTGTACAGGCCGTTATCATAATTACGAAAGACGCCGCCAATAAACCTTTCCACATACTCATTCTCCTCTCTATTTTGCCGTATTTATCGGCCTTCATTTATTGCAACTGGGAAAAAATTGAATCATTTCAACATTTAGTCTTGACCATGATTGCCAAGTGTTCAAATTCGAGAAACAATAGAAAGCGAGAACAGACGAAAATTCTGCCCGATTGAGTTTAAGAAGAGCGCTCCGCCACGACTGTAAAAGCAACAAATCGAACGCTTTATAGGCAATTTGAGAGTTATTTACGCATTGAGCAACCAATTGATCAAAAAAGACTTTTCTTTTGTCGTTAATGTGGCATATTGGAACTGTCCTATCGATGCGCGGGCATCGTATAATGGCTATTACCTCAGCCTTCCAAGCTGATGATGCGGGTTCGATTCCCGCTGCCCGCTCCAAGCTTTCCCTTAAGCTAGTCTTTTTCTCAGATTTCCAAAACTATCCTTTAAATTCGTACTTCACTGCTATCATGCTGCGGCTGTAATCGATCTCTTGTATTTGCTACCTAAAACTGCAGGCATAAAAAAGCCCCTGCAAAATACAGGGGCGTGTCTTCGTTATAATGTTCCCCATATCTTTGGGGTTAATCCAACTGAAGTGTCGTGAACGTGTCGTTTTTCAGCCCGCCACCAGCGCGTTTCTTCATGGTGACTTCGACCGATCGCTTCCCTTCATTGACGCGATAACGTATTGCTTGAGCGAGGTATTTGTCATTTCGCTTCAAGTCTTTAGCGTCAATCTTTAACGTACGATTTTGACGATTTACCGTGCAGCGGTAATCCCAATCATTTTTACCATTTTTCAAAGCCAGCAAAATACGATGACCTGACGTTCCCGCCGTTTTAATCCCGCGGGGCTGCTTATCTATCGCCAGTGCTAACCCTGCTTTACACAGCTGATCGGCACTAAAAGCAGTTGCTGCGTATGTGTACCCAGAGCCGAGCATAGCGGCGGTCATTGTTACAATTGAGAAAACTCGATTAAATGTCACCGTCCGTTCCTTAAAACTTACAAAACACCGTACGCATTAAAACAACATTACCAAATACTGTCAAGAATAAATAGTATGGCGTTTAGTTAATCATAAGAAACGGCTATTCCAGGGTGTCAGACGGAGGCGCAAACAAACACCGCCAGCGCTGACGCCAAGATAAATTAGGACGAGTCACTTCTTTGAACATGTCTTTCCATTCCGCAAACGTCACGGTAATAGGATTAAAGCTGTTAACAGGTTTTGAGATGCCATAACGAACCGTTTCAACTTCTGGCTCGAATGTACCAAACATGCGATCCCAGATGATCAGCACGCCAGCGTAATTTTTATCGATATATTGACGATTCACACCATGATGAACACGGTGATGAGATGGCGTATTGAAGACCCATTCTAAAGGACCAAGAGAACGAATCGACTGGGTATGAACAAAGAATTGCAGACCGAGATTAAGCAGAACAACAAACACTACCCACTTAGGATCAAAACCAATAATGACCAGTGGCACCCAAAACAACCACATGCCGGCCAATGGGTACATCAGGCTTTGACGAAATGCGGTACTGAAGTTCATGCGCTCTGAACTGTGGTGCACCACGTGTGCCGCCCACATCCAACGGATACGATGACTTGCTCGGTGGAACCAGTAATAGAAAAAGTCTTGCAAGACCATTAGCAGTAGGAAGGTAGAAACCGTCATCTCGATATCAAACAAGCGCCAACCAAACCACCATAAGTACAACTTGGCGATAAGCAGCCCTGTTAAGATATCTGTCGCTTGATGAAGCCCAGCCAATACAAAGTTACACACCACTTCGGGTAAGTAATATCGGGCACTCTCAGGTAATCTTCCACCACGCTGTCCAAACCAATACTCTGCGGCAATGCACAGGAGAAAGATCGGTGCGAGCAACATCAATAATAAATCAGGGTGTTCAGTAATTCGTGACCATTCCATCGTCTCTTCCTACCACTTCGCGTAGTGATCTTCGGTGAGTCCCATCACCTCATCAAGTTCGTGTTTAATGCCATTGCCATCAATCAAATAGCCAGAAAAGTAGCCGACAAACTGACGAAAGTTACTCTTCAAAAACCAGAAATTCTTTTTCTCTGAGCGCTGATTTTTAGGTTTGAAGGTCAAGTCGATGCGCTTGTCTAGTGACGTAATTCGCCATGACGCTTCTTGATGCATACGAGAAAAATCGAATTGTACAGGTGGCATCAAATGCCGTTCACCATCAATCCAAATCACGTTTTCACAATACCCGGTTTCGTTAACTCCAGCAGCAAAGTTCAGCCCTATCCGTTTACCTTCACTGTGATGATTAATGCTCGCCCATCGCCAACTGGTTTCCCGCCGCATATACCCAGCAGAGAAGTCATACCCAGCGACTGCGTTGGTTAGATCTTGTGGTTGCCCTTTCACACTCATTTCACCTTGGACAGCGAGCACGTTGTGCTTTTGGGTGTAGGTCCAACCTGAATACGCGGTTGGCGTGCAGAGCATCAAAGGCAAGCTTTCTGACTCAGGTTTTAACCTCAAGTCAGCTTGAATAAGGTCTGTTGAAAGCTGTATGTGCCAGAGTCCATTTTCAATCTTGAATTGAATGGCATCATTAGCGAGATAGGCTTGACTGTTCCAACTTGAAGGCTGTGTTTGATAGCCCATGTTGAGCGGCTTTAGCCACTGCTGCTCCACCAGTTCATGGGTTTCTGCGTCAAACACATAGCAAAAGCCAGATGCCAAATAGCGAATATCGGCAATCGCAACACCAATGATGTATTTCTCTGTCACGATCGAGACAAATTGAAACTGTTTGTAATCAAAGCGCTTACGCCAACTTGACGCAGGACTGTCCATTTCATTGAGGTATCGGAAGAGATCAAGTTGTAGCGATTCAGGTATCGCGTCTAGGTGACCAAATTGAGGTAATTCATTCGCTTGAATAAAGGAATTCAAAGGCGTTTGCACATCCATGCTCGCTATTAATCAATGACACACCATTCGATATTAACATTAATTTAACAACAAACAGTTTGCGCCACTGCACAACATTGGTTCAGTTCTCGGCTTCAAATGAGCTGAAATGTGAAACCAGTCACTCATATCGAGCATAAAATACCGTTTATTAGAGCTTTCAGCTAAATCAAAAGCGACGAAAAGCAAAGCCATTTTGGCACTCTTTCATTTTGAACTGAAATGACGAGAGAGTATCGCGGCATTGAGTGTTTTAAATGATTTCAGTCGTCACTTCCGTTTTCACCGAGTTCGCAATAAAACAATGCTCGTGTGCCATATGATGCATTTTTTCTAGCTGCTCGCGTGTTGGTTGTTTCTCACCTAAAAACACGACTTTTGGTTTAAGCACCACTTTGGAAACCCATTCCTTGCCATTTTCGCCAACAGCAAGCTCACCTACCGCTTCATCGATATAAGCATCCACAACATAACGACGCTTTGCCGCTACAGAAAGAAAGACCAGCATGTGGCAACTCGAAAGTGCGGCAATGAAAGCTTCTTCTGGATCAACATTCTCTTCTACCGAAAACGGTAAAGGGACAACATGAGGAGAGGGAGACGCGGGTACTTGTAATCCTCCATCAAACTCCCATATATGGGCACGGCTATACTGGTTGTCACTGAAGATTTCATCAACATTGCGCTGCCATTTAATTCGTGCGGTGTGCTGGCTCATAACGGCTCCTTGTAATCAAGAGTCCTCAGTAAAACATACTCATAGATTCAGTCACAACCTAAATGAGGGGTGCATAAAGTATTCATATCACCTGATTGGAATCATTGATTTGCGCTCTCGATTTTTCAATCAAACGTTGACCTTGATGAACATTGACCTGCAACCGGTTAATCAGTTTTTGCAACTGTTCAATCTCAGGGGTTTGTCGATTCTTTACCTGCGTTTCAATTTCTAATGCTTGATTTGCCAAGGTATCAAGCCCTAGGTTCAATGCCATGCCTTTCGTTGTATGCAAGGTACTATGAAGTGAATCTAAATCTTCGACCATAAAGAATTCAATGAGCTCATCAACGGCGGCTTCAAAATCGCAAACGATGCTTTTCAACAAATCCATCAGCGCTTCAGGCTCCTCTCTCAAGATCTCAATCGTCTCTGAGTGGGTAAGCTCTTCCTCTGTTAAGCGCAGCTTTTCGATTGGCTCGCGATGCAATTGAACGACATTCTCGGATTGTTCAGCCTCCCCAATTGTTTGAACAGGTAAACGTGAAGAAAACTGCTTCAACGCATCCGTAAAGCTCTCACGCTGCAACGGCTTGGTTAATACATGGTCAGCACCGGCTTCAATAAAGTTATCATGAGCCTCTCTAAATACATCGGCGGTGTAAGCAAACAATAAAGTCCTCACCCCTAGATTTTCTCGGATGAAACGCGTGGCTTCGATACCATTCATTTCTGGCATATGATTGTCCATCAAGATCAGGTCATATTGGTTTTCTTGTGCTTTCTTCGTCGCTATTAAACCGTTTTCAGCGATTTCTACCGTATGCCCTAACTTCTCACAAAAACCTTTTGCGACAATCGCATTAACCCGATTGTCTTCCGCCAACAATATACGAAGGTTGCTTTTGCTCTCTCCCTTCGACTCCTCCTTCGCTTGCTCTGGTTGGAGTACCGACTTTTCTTCCCAGGGAATAGGAATATCAACAAGGAATTGGGTGCCTATTCCCTCAACGCTCTTGATTTTGACTTCACCGCCCATAAGTTCGGTGATTTTTTTCACAATCGCTAAACCAAGACCTGTACCACCAAACTTACGAGTGGTAGACGTATCAGCTTGCTCGAAGGAGTTGAAGATGCGATCTTGCTTGTCTGCGGGAATACCTATGCCCGTATCGTTCACAGAGAGCACCAGACGCCTTCTTTCTTGATCCAGCTCTGAACGAATCAATACGTGTCCGTCATGAGTAAACTTCACCGCATTACCCGCCAAATTAAATAAGATTTGGCGAATACGGGCACAGTCACCTTGAAATTCGACCTGATCGGGCACTTCATTTTCAATAAACAGCTGTATGTTCTTTTCTTCAATTAGAGGCTGGATTGCACTGCATACTGGTGTTAAAACTTGCGACAGATTAAAAGGAGCCTCTTCCAAATCCAGCTTATTCTCTTCTACTTTGGAAAAGTCCAAAATATCATTCAGAATGGTCATTAAGTGCTGGCCAGAGTCAAGAATGACCTGAACGTGCTCTTTGGTCTTAGGCTCTTGAGTCTCGCTCGCGATGATCTGAGATATTCCTAAAACACCATTCATCGGCGTTCTCAACTCATGACTCATGGTTGCCAAGAATTGTGATTTAGCTTTTGCTGCACGTTCCGCTTTATCTGTCGCTTCCGTTAAATCATCATTGAGATGTTTGAGCTTATTCACACGGTGTTGAGTTTGCAGCACAAACACCGCCACGAGTAAGACGATAGAGAGCAAGACAAGAAACCACGTCAAACGTGCTTCACGCTGAACAAATTCCAACAGTTGATGCTCGGAATACTCAACAAATTCAAAATAGTGACCTTCTAATATTTTGTTGGTCAGCAACTCAATCTTACGTTCACTTTGACGTAGACGATTCAAAAATAACGATATGTTCTTACTTTCTGGGTTGTCCCCTTGCAACGCAGCATTAGTAAGAAAGTCAAAGTAGTGTTCTTCAAGCCAAACGTCCTGAGTATCCGCCCCGAATTGATCCTTATAAATGTTGTGTAGCGCCAGCAGTTCATATTGATTGGCGACCTGAACCCCTATCAACATATCCAGTGTCTGGGTGGCCTCACGCACTTTTCCATCAAACTGAACAAGGATATTTTTGACTCTGTTCTTTGTTGAGGTGAAATTAAACCAAATAGATTGTTCAAAATCTTCACCCAATTGCTCCGCGGCAAGTTCCAACTCGACGAGATTTTGCGTAATCTCGTAGTCCTTCCTTGAGCTGGTCTGGTAACGATTAACGACCGTGTCCCGCTCTTCAATTAAGTGATGACCAATCTCAGACAAAGAAGCATGTAGAACTTGAGTATTTTTGGAGTTCACATGAGTCATGTACGCTAATACCATCATGACGGCAATGATCACAAAAAGTAGTACGTTAAGTATTCTGAACTTACTCATTTTCAAACACCTCCAAAATCGAAGGCCTTGGGGCGGTTAATGCATTGAGAAACGCTTCGATGTCTGCCACCTTTTCATCACTCATGGTCACGCCTAACTGAGTTTGAGACATAATCTGAATAGCATCGGAGAGTTTGTCGACTTTGCCATTGTGGAAATAAGGGCTGGTTTGGCCGACGTTTCGCAAGCTCGCAACACGGAAATAGAACTTGTCTTCTCCATCAGTAGTCCTTAAACGACGTCCTGTGTCTAAATCAACATCTGGCGTTTGGAAGTAAGTAAACCGTTGAATCATCGCACCACCGATGTTTTTACCTTGGTGGCATTGCACACATCCTACTTCTTGGAAAGTTTGCCATCCTCGAATTTCCTGCTCATCAAGGGCATGGGAATAACCTAGTAGATAAGAATCAAAAGGCGAGCTAGGAGTTTGTAAAGCTTTCAGGAACTCAACAATCGCTCCTTTGATGTTTCGTATGGTAATCTCTCGCCCATCCGCCCGTTTAAACAATGCGTTGTAGGTTGAATCACTTTTCACGTATTGCTCAATGTCCTTCCAATTCGAGTCCATTTCTAGCGGGTTTAATACCGGCCCATCGATTTGCGCCATGAGTGAATTAGCGGTACCGTCCCATAAAAAGCGATAATTAAGAGACGCATTAAATACAGTAATAGAATTGCGAATACCTAAACCGTTTACACCAGTTGAAACCGCACTAGGTTCCGCGCCATTCGTTTGTAAATCATGACAAGTTTCACAACTGATTTGACCATTAGAAGAGAGCTTTGGATCACGAAAAAGCTGCCAACCAACACGAGCAAAATCCATATCGATACTCGGCTCTCCCTCAATCGGCTTCACCAATTGTAAGTCTTGTTTAGCTAACGTCCCGCCCGCATAAAATGAAGCGCTGATTAATGCTAATAAACATCCACACACCCCTTTAGTGGTAAGCCTTTTATACATATTAAGAGTATCCTTACCCAGCCCCTTAATATGAACTTAGTTGCTTTTCCGTTTTTTTCCATTACTAGAGATAGGGATATTGAGCCTGCCCTCATAACCCATTGATTGTTTGTACCCCCAATACCTTTACTTACCTGTTAGGCAGTATCAAGCGTGCGTTGTCGACAAGATAAACAACCTTGATTGGATGGATTTGGTGAAAACCTATACTATCCGTTCCCCTTTCGGTTTGAATTTCGTGATCGGACACACAAAAATAGTGAAAAAAATCGCATCGATTGCAATGTTACTTTTTACCCTATCGTTCAGTGCATTAGGCAGTGATTTCCTTACTCTGGAAGACAGGAAGTTTCTCGAAACTCAACAACGAATAAAAGTCGGCGTTTTAGAAGGCGATTGGCTGCCTTATTGGGGCGATCTTGATTCAAAAGAAGGCATCAACATCGAATATGCAGAAACCATGACGCATGATTTGAATGTGGAAGCCGAGTACGTTCCCTACCGAACCCTTAATGCTTTGTTCGATGCGCTAGAAGCAGGAGATATCGATCTCACTGTTGGCTTTGTCGCAACTAAAAAACGTGCCGAGCGCTTTTTGTATTCTGCCCCGATTTTCCAAACCCTTCGCTTGGTTTGGCTCAGAGACATCGAACTAGAGAGTAAACCTCTACACGAATTAAAGTGGGTATGTGTAAAAGACTCCAGCGCTTGCGACCAAATCGAAGCTTTGGGATTCGAACACGTTCATACGGTTCGTAATACCATGATGATGACTACATCTTTGAATACTGGCGCAGCCGATGCTGCAGTGGTTGGTTTATCGACCTTAAACTCTTATGGATTTAAAAACCCTAAAGGCGAACTGATCGGAAAAGTGGTTTACGATAGCGCTTTGGCGCCCGGACAAGTTACGATCTTTACGGCGAAACAGTCTAAACAGTTGATGTCGATCGTTTCCAAGTATATTTCACACTCCAAAGAGTCTAAACACAGCCGGGTTCATATCGAAGCCAATATCAATATTCTACACAACGAATTAATGCTCGATATTCTAGAACAGCAGCAAGGTCATCAGACGGTTCGTTACACGATCCAAGATAATGTCTATCCCCTTTCTTATCTAGATCCGGAAACAGGTCAAATTAAAGGCTATGTTCATGATTTGCTAAAGTTAATGGAGCAAAAGAGCATGATTAAATTTGAGTATGTTCCACCTAACGGTCGTGATGTGGATTTGATGTTGGAGGAACGTATCGTCGATTTACTCCCTGCTCGTAATATTGCGTTAACCGACAAGAAGCGCTTTATCACGACAAGATCCTTGGGCTTTCTACAATACGGCTATATTGAGTCACTCAATTCGTACGCACGTGATGCTGTTGCGATTTTGGACCGCTCAGGTAATTTTTATCCGCACTTTTTAGATTACTCCTCTTATGAGTATTCATCTGTGTATCGTGATTTCGATTACCTAATGGAAGCCTTCGAAAATGGTGAGGTTTCGCACGCCTTCGTCAATCAAAACTTAATCGACAATCATTTTTATGAAGGACAAGGGGTCAAGTTCAAAGCTGCAACGCCGCCCATCGATATTCAACTAAAGATAAAACTAGGCATGGAGTTACGAAAAGACTCAGAATTTCTGCGTCGAGTCTTAAATACCGTCTTAAAGATCACCACAGACGCAGAGTTGGAGCAATTGAAAGATCGCCATAACAAGGTGACAGTGAATTACGGTTTTGACAAAGAAATCGTAGCGATTTGGGCGCTGGTTGGCACATGTGTTTTGCTGCTTGCCGCGATCATTTACATCGTCAGAACTGGCGAACTCACGCGAAAGATTCGCCGCAAGGAATATGAGACCCAAATCCGACAACGTCAAAACCAATGGCTGTCTTCGGTTCTGGACCATATCCCAAATATGATTTTGATTTCTGACGACGACCATAAACAGGTACTGGCGAATAAGCCGTTCCTTAATATGCTTAATCGTTGTAATTCAGACATCAGCATTGCGGAGCCTGAACGCGCTTACTTTTTGAAGCAGTTAAAAGACAAGGAATACCCATTGTCAGATGCGTCAGGCACGCCTGTTTTTCAATTGGGGAAACAGCACTTCAGGGTTCGTCGCCAACACCTAATTCATCCGTATGATGGGGTGCAATATCAAATGACGGTATTTGACGATATTACTGAGTTAAAACAAAAACAGTGCGCGCTTAAAGAATCAAACATCAAAGCAATGCAAGCGATTGAAGCACGAGATCATTTCCTCGCCGTCGTAAGCCATGAGCTAAGAACGCCAATTGCAGCAATGTTGGGCTTAATGGAGCTCCTAGAACCCGAGTTAAAACGACGAGAAAGCAAAGAATTGCTTAGGAACGCCATGCTATCGGCTGAGCGTTTAAAGTTGCATGTGAACGATATTTTGGACTTTTCAAAAATCGATGCAGACCAGTTGCAGTTAGACATTCAAGTCGGAAACAGTTACCAAGAACTTGGGCCAATGTTGCGCAGCTTTGAAAAAGTCGTAGAACAAAAAGACCTAGCATTCCATGTGAAATGGACGCCAAGCCCGTATGCTTTTGTTGAGCTTGATTGGTTGCGCGTCAATCAAATTATGAACAACTTGCTAAGCAATGCAGTCAAATTCACTGAACAGGGCCACATCACGGTCAGTTTAAATATTGAACAAGACGCGTTGAAGTTGTCGGTTTCCGACAGTGGCTGCGGAATGAATGACAGTCAGTTGGCTTCTCTTTTCCAACCTTTTGTTCAAGGAGACAAAAGTGTCAGTCGTCGCTTCGGTGGAACAGGGCTTGGTATGTCTATCGTATACAGCTTAGTCAAGATAATGGCCGGACATATCGAAGTAGAGAGCCAACCCGAAATTGGAACAACGGTATATATCCAACTACCACTGAAAAGCGAGGCACTTGAATTAACCGGACTTGGCCCTGTTTACACTGAAAATGCGTACATTCAGAAATGGCTAGAGTGTTGGCAAGTCACCTTGGATGAATTTGAAATGCGACATCACGAGATCAAAGCTGATTCAAACTACAGCAGCATCTACCCCGACTTGATTCACCAAAAGCTGGACACGAGTTCGATGGTTTACGACGCCCTTGAAGAGCGGCCAGGACAAGACTGGAAGGGACGAGTTTTTGTCGTTGATGATGATGTGATCAACCGATTACTTTTCAAAAGACAGTTTGAACGACTTGGGATTGCCTGTGATGTAGCGAAAAGCGGTACAGAAGCGTTACGACAGCTTTGTGCCATTCACGATGATACACAACAAACGCCAGTCAGTTTGATCATCACTGATTGCCATATGCCAGAAATGGACGGCTATCAGTTAACTCAAACACTCAAACAAAACAACTCGCTGAAACATATCCCTGTCATCGCTTGTACCGCGGAAAACTCAAGGAATGTCGTGGAACGAGCAAGAGAGTTTGGTATAGAAGAAGTATTATTCAAACCTTATAGCTTGGATGACCTACGTGACTTGTGTGAACAATATTTGGCATTGGAAATCACAGAAGAAGCAAGAAGCGCGTGGCTAAGTGCTTATAACCAAGAAGAGAGTATCGAAATGGCTCAAGTGGTTTGTGATGCACTATCTAGCGACATCGAGCTGATTGAATCAGGCAAAGAAAGCTTAAAATCAGTAGCGCATCGTATTAAAGGCTCGGCGGCAGCATTAAATCTCAACCCGCTACAAAACTTGGCCAAACAGTGTGAAACGTTAATTGGCACACCGCAGGAGGTACAGGCGAAACATGCCCTTCTGCAAGAAATGAATTCGATTGTAGCCATCACTAAACAATGGCTAACGCTTTGTGAGAGCAATAAATGAACGTGTTGATTGTTGAAGACGACATTTTACAAGCAACAAATTTAAAGATTTTGGCAAACCGCTTAGTTGACGGACAAGTGAGCCTAGTCCATAGCGGTTCAAAAGTGTCAGAAGTGTGTGCTGGCGGAAACATTGACCTAATGATTTGCGATATTGACCTGCCCGACTTAAATGGTATCAACTTACTCTCAACATTGTCTGAGGAAATCAAACCAAAGGGTGTGGTGATATTAAGTGCGATGAGCAAAGACATTGTCGAGATCACTTACAACATGTGTTTATCCGCCAATTACGTATTTGTGCGTGCCATGACCAAACCCATCTCTTTTGAACAGTTACACGAGATTGTAACTGCATTTCAAAAACAGATGCAGCAATCGGAAGTAAAGCGACCTCAGATTCAACTCAATAATGAAGAGATTGAGCAGGCTTTTAATAACGGTTGGTTTGAAAACTATTACCAACCTCAATACACCACAGACGACAACACGCTGGTTGGTGTAGAAGCCTTGGTTCGCTGCCATCATCCGGTGCATGGCTTGCTTGCCCCTGTTGCATTTTTGGATCAAATAAACCAACGCAACGAACTCGATCGTCTATTTTGGCTCGTGCTTCAAGAAGCACTACGTGATATCGCACATTTGGGTAAAGCGATTCATTTATCGGTCAACATGAACCAGAAATCACTCAGGGAACCTATGAGTGAACGCTTTTTTGCTTTATGTACTGACTATGGCGTTGCCCCTGAACGCATCACCTTGGAACTGACGGAAGATGAAGTTTACGACTCAGGTGTGATCTCGTTGGCCAACCTCGCTAATTTACGTTTACGTGGCGTTGGTTTAGCTATTGATGATTTTGGGACGGGTTATTCATCATTAAGTCAGTTGGCGGTCTTACCGTACACCGAGCTCAAAATTGATCGACAATTTATCAGCAATTCTTTGTCCAATTTCAAGAGCCAACAATTGACCATTTCAAGCCTGCAACTGGCGAAGTCATTGGGCTTAAAATCGGTTGCAGAAGGGGTCGAAGACGAAGATACCTTGCACTACTTGAATCAATTAGGAGTGGACTTGTATCAGGGATTTGTCGCTTCTAAAGCGATACCACTTGAAGCCTTAAAGAAGCTTGTATAACGCCTTTGTTCATTGCTGCTGACGAACCAGCAGCTTTGTTTAAACCATTAGACGATTACATAAAGAAATGAGCAGTAAATCTTTCTCTGAATACAATATCCTGATCGTTGACGATGCGCCTATTGTCGTCCTTACTCTTCGTAACATGCTGACTAAACTTGGCTTTTCGGATAAACGTATCTTCACAGCACGCTTAGCAAGAGGCGCAATTTCGATTGCGCACAAAGAGCACATCGACCTGATCATTTGTGACTACAACTTCGGTCGGGGTATGAATGGCAAGCAGTTGTTTGAAGAACTTAAACATCTCAAATTGCTCAACCATGACACGGTGTTTATCCTTGTTACTGGTGAGAGCTCTGCCACTATCGTGCGTGCCATCATTGAGCTTAAACCCGACGAATACCTGCTCAAACCTTTTAATTCCATAACGCTTAGAGAACGTATTTCAGCCGCAATAAAGCGTAAAGTCACTTTACGCGCACTCTATGAGGCTGAACTCAAAAACGATGCTCGCTCAGGGTTAGAGGCCTGCGATGAGTTAACACCATTTAATCCCGAATATTTCTTCATTATTGAGAAGTTTCGTGCTGACTTTCTAACACGCCTCAAACTACACCAAGAAGCCAAACACGTTTACGAACGAGTGATTGAGCGTAAAGACGTGAATTGGGCAAAGATTGGCTTGGCAAATACCATGGTTGCGCTGGGTGAAGCAGACGAGGCAAAAAGAATAGTACTCGCCTTGTTAGAGGAGTCTCCGAACAACGTTGAAGTCCGCGAATGTGCAGCAAACTACACAATGCTTAACCGTGAGGTGCCAACTGCGATCAAACATTTGGAGCTTGCAAGCAGTTTGGTTGAGGGGAACTCGGAACGTGAACTTGTGATCGTTAACTTGTGCCTTGCAGAGCACGATTATCACTCAGCATTGCAGCACTATCACGCGTACATGGAGATCAACAAAGATACCTATCGCAACAACACATTCTCTAAGCTGAACTTGATCCGAATTTTGCTTTACTGCGTGCGAAAATTGGAAGGCCGTGAGGATTTACTGGCTCAGGCAAAAAGTCTGTTTAGATCCATCACAAATGGCCCAGAAAACAAGGCAATTAAGGACGAATTGGATTTGATTGCCGCGCACATTGCGATTGAGGAAAACCAGTACGTTGCTGCGTTTAAAGTGCTCAGTGATTTGTATCGTCGTAAGCCTTTCGCTCACTTTTATGCGCAGTTTCACCTCACTTGGTTATTGCATGAGATGAACTTCGAATCTGAGTTTTCTCAAGCCATCACTTGGTGTTTTGAAAATCTACAAACTGACTCAAGCGATACGATTCTATCGAGTAAGATTGCCCTTGGTCGCTCTTTAGAAACCGACAACGCGGAGCGCCAAGCTTGGATGCAAGAACAGTACAAAAAGATTCGCGCAGCTGAGCAAGATTACCAAGCTTTGATCGATGCCTTAATTGAACTTCAAGCCCGTTGTCCGCTACTAAGAACCGTGTGTATTAACATCATCAAAGTGCTAACACGTACTTTTCCGAGCAACAGCTCGTCATTAGAGGTTGAGCTGCTGATCAAGCGCTGCGATAACATTGTGAAGCAATTGGTTTCTAGTGAAGAACTTGCGAAAAGCGGTTACGACAAGTTTCTTTTCCTAGCTCAAGATCGATGTCAGCAGATGTCCGTGGTGAACACACCACCTTCACAGCCAGAACTGACAAATTAGACAGCAAAAAGGGGCGCGATGCCCCTTTCATTTCGGATTACAGATTGAAGAAACGGTTAATCCAAGTCACCTCACCGAACGCAATCAAATCGTAGATAGTGAAGAACACTGCACAGATAACGGCAAGCTTCACCAATCGAATCGCAATTAACATCATAATTTCCAACTTATCTTCTTGTCTGAGTGTCGTTGATTCTTCGCAGTTTACTGGTTTTATTACGAACCACAACGCATGGAAACCCAGATTACGTGACAAAGTGTGTAACACAGCGAACGTCCCACCTTTGTACATTTGCTTATACATTTGGGTGCAAAGGATAAATCCATCCTCTCATCCACTCGTATCTATACTTTAAATGGTGTTTTCAAAAAGTCCCAGTGGTAACACAAGGAGGGCTGTATGAAACAGATACGATTGTGGCTTCTTCCTCTACTCTTGTTTGCCAGCCAAGCGCTAGCGAGCACCGTTTGGGTATTGCCTGTAAAAGGTGCGATTGGTCCTGCCCTGAGTGATTATCTGTCGCGAGAGATTGAAGAAGCTCAACAAAACGGCGTTGACCTCGTCATCCTAAAAATGGACACACCGGGCGGGCTTGATAGTTCAATGAGGGACATCATTCACGCCATCACCACCTCTTCCGTACCCATTGCAACTTGGGTTGGTCCATCAGGCTCTCGGGCAGCCAGCGCAGGCACGTACATTCTGCTCGCCAGTCATGTCGCTGCGATGGCAGAAGCCACTAACTTAGGAGCCGCGACTCCCGTTGCCTTGGGTGGCGCACCACAACAGCCGTCTTCAGACGAAGGTAAAGATTCAACAGATTCACAACCGGAATCCACAGAAAAAGCCTCGGACGAAGTCCCTGCCAAAACCGCAATGGAAAAGAAAGTCATTAATGATGCCAAAGCGTACATCAAAGGCTTAGCGCGATTGCACGATAGAAATGCCGAGTGGGCAGAAAAAGCGGTCAGCATGGCGGCTAGTTTGGACGCCACCGAAGCATTAGAACTCAACGTCATCGACTTCATAGCTAACTCGCCCGAAGACTTGGTCACCACCATCAATGGCACAGAGATCAAAGTGAACGGCAAGCCGTTTAAGCTGACGTTAGATAACCCAACTTGGGTGGAGCGCGTCCCCGACTGGCGTGCGGAAATGTTGGCGGTGATCACCAACCCCAACGTGGCTTATATCCTGATGCTCATTGGTATTTATGGCTTGCTTCTAGAGTTTTACAACCCCGGCATCGGCTTGCCCGGCGTGCTCGGTGGGATTTGCCTATTGCTAGCCATGTACGCATTGCAAATGATGCCAGTAAATTACGTTGGTTTAGGGTTACTGCTACTCGGTATTGCTCTAATGATTGCTGAAGCCTTTAACCCGAGCTTTGGCATACTCGGCTTAGGTGGCGTCGTTGCGTTTGTTCTCGGCTCCATCTTCCTAATGGACAGCGACATCCCTGGCTTCCAAATCGCTCTGCCACTAATCATTGGTATCGCTGTTTTCTCTGCTGGCTTAATCGTTATTACCGTTGGCTTGCTTCTTAAAATTCGCAGCAAAAAAGCCACCACTGGGCTAGAAACCTACCCGGGTAAACTCGCCGTTGTGAGCGATGATTTTGTTGATGGAACGGGGCTTGTCCAACTGGATGGTGCATTGTGGCAAGCCAAAGCTGATGCACAGCTCAAACAAGGAGACCACGTCACCGTGGTAACCATAAAAGGGTTGACCCTAACCGTGAAACCCAGTGACCGCCCTAAGGAATAGGAGGCGCTTATGATGCTCTACACTGTTGCCGTTATCGTTGTTTTATTGGTTGCACTGGCAACGCAAATGTTCAAGGTGCTGCGTGAGTACGAGCGCGGCGTGGTGTTCTTCCTCGGTCGTTTCCAAGAAGTAAAAGGACCGGGCTTGATCATATTAATTCCTTTCATTCAACAAATGGTTCGCGTTGACTTACGTACCATAGTGTTGGATGTTCCGACTCAAGATTTGATCACCCGTGACAACGTATCGGTCCGAGTCAATGCCGTGGTTTACTTCCGAGTTGTCGACCCACAAATGGCGATCAACAATATTGAAAGCTACAGCGATGCCACCAGCCAACTTGCGCAGACAACGCTGCGCTCGGTGCTTGGTCAGCATGAACTGGATGAGTTGCTTTCAGAACGTGAACGTCTCAACAAAGACCTTCAATCCATTCTCGACCAACAAACTGACGATTGGGGCATCAAGATAGCAACAGTTGAAGTGAAACACGTCGATCTTAACGACAGTATGGTTCGCGCCCTTGCCCGCCAAGCCGAGGCAGAACGTAACCGTCGCGCGAAGATCATACACGCGACAGGTGAATTAGAAGCCTCTAACAAGCTCAGAGAAGCAGCAGAGATGCTAAACAAAGCACCGAACGCATTACAGCTTCGTTACATGCAGACGCTCACTGAAATCACCACAGACAAGACATCGACCATTATCTTCCCGATGCCGATTAATCTCGTCGAAGCGGTCTCCGATATCGCCAAAGCAGTGAAGAAGAATCAAGGAGAGTCGGAAGAAGGGAAAGAGTAAGCCTAGTAGCCGCTATAGAGGCAAGTAGAAAAAGGAAAAAGGGAGTAGCTGTGTTCTACTCCCTTTACGAATTCAACATTGATTGAACTTATGCATCGGTGCACTCTTTCTTCATAATTGCCAATCCTGTTTCAAAGCAGTGACGCCACGCGTACTCGACCCTTTCATCAAAGTCAGGATCACATTGAGCGACGGTTTCTAACAGGCTTTCAAACCAGACATCGATATCTTCAGGGGCGACGCCAATATTATTGTGTCCGTGCTTATTACCGTATTTCCTCATCATGTCACGAGCGTCTGTTGAGGTGTCTGCCATCATCACAAACACAATAGATCCTTTAAGCATCCGGATTTGCTTTTTCATGTCCACGCCATCGAACTTTTGTCTGAAGTTTTCACCTTTCGACCAAAAGTTCTCATAGAACAAATCAAAGAAGTCCTCATGGGTAACGCAGCGTTCGTAGCTGTCGTTAAAAACCTCGATTACGTTCATACCCTAGCCTCCAACCAACTTATCTATTTTCATTATGAATGTAATTTGATAATCCTACCAAGCTCGTTGGTGGTTTCTGCGGTTTCTGAACGTCGGCGTACGGAGAATACCAACCTGCCTTTTAGGCGTTCAAATTCGATTTTCAATAAAAAATAGAAAGTGATTTAAACGAAACACGTATTATCAATTCGATAAAAGTCGATATTATGGACTCACTTTCGAGGTACGCATGGTTACCGATGCTAAGCGCATCTTCATTTGTCTAATAATATTAAGAGGATATAAACGTGTCTCATCAAATCATTACAGACCTAAACAACCGTTACACAGCTAAAAAATACGACGAAGAGAAACGCATCTCTCAAGAAGATATGGCAATCATCAAAGAAGCAATCCGCCTATCTGCGTCTTCTATCAACTCTCAGCCTTGGAAATTCATCGTAATTGAGAGCGACGAAGCGAAACAGCGTTTCCACGACACGTTTGCTAACATGCACCAATTCAACCAACCGCACGCTAAAGCAGCGTCTCACACTATTCTGCTAGCGTACGATCCAAAATTCACTAAAGAGAAATTCGCGAAGCGTGTTGATGCTGAAGTAACTTCTGGTCACCTACCAGCAGACATGTACGACATGTTCATGGGTGCTTACGCATTTGCTGAAGCAAACACAGATGAGAACGGCTACAACGGCGGCTGGACTAAAGCGCAAGTTTACATCGCACTTGGTAACTTACTGCACACACTAGCGCGTCTAGGTATCGACTCTACTCCAATGGAAGGTGTTGACCCAACACTGATCGGCGAAGAGTTTAAAGCAGAACTAGACGGTCACGTATGTGAAGTTGCACTAGCAATCGGCTACCACAAAGACGGCGAAGACTACAACCACGGTCTACCAAAAGCACGTCTACACATGGATGACGTAATTACTACTCTTTAATGAGTATCGTCTCCTAGGTCCTTGGTTCCTAGCCTAGAACCTAGCTATCTAAATCATTGTTCAAATTGAAAGAGCCGTACTTCTTAGTTTCCAGTCTAAGAGTACGGCTCTTTTTTATTTTGCAGAGGGGGAATCTACAAACGTTTTGATATAAGAGACAACTACGCCACTTGCTTGGACCTAAAGTTGCCAAGCAGTGCGTCATACAACTCGTTGTCACTCAGTACGCCCACTAGCTTGTTCTCTTCTACTAACAAGATAGGTTGATTGCTGCGTTGCTTTAGTTCAATCGCCTCACGCATGCTGATGTCTGGGTTAGCTTGAACGACCGTGCTTTCGCCGATGTCGTCGAGTGTGGTTGAATCGCTTTCCCAATTCACCAACGACTTATCGGAATCCACTAACGTGACGCCTTTCGGTTCTTGCTCGACCCAAATCTGCTTATCTGCACACACCAATACGCGGTCATTCTGCTGCTTAAGCTCGGTACTGGCTTGCATCAATGAACGACCTTTCAAAACATTGAGCGGATTAGTGTGAGCCACAAAATCTGCTACATAGTCGTTTTCTGGCGCAAGGATGATTTGCTCAGGCTTACCGTGTTGAATCAGTTTACCCGATTCCATAATGGCGATGTTGTTACCGATTTTCAGCGCTTCATCTAAATCGTGGCTCACAAACAAAATCGTTTTGTTGAGCTTCTCTTGCAGTTGAATCAATTCATCTTGAAGCTGAGCGCGAATCAAAGGATCGAGCGCAGAAAACGGTTCATCCATTAACAAGATGTCAGTATCCATAGCAAAGGCGCGAGCTAAACCGACGCGCTGCTGCATACCACCAGAAAGCTCATGAGGGAACTTGCTCTCCCACTCGCTTAGCCCAACCATTTCTAATTGTTCACGCGCTTTTTTACGACGTTCCGCTTTGCCAATGCCCTGCATCTCAAGACCAAACGCCACGTTATCCAATACCGTTAACCACGGCATAAGCGCAAACTTTTGGAACACCATAGAAACGCGGTGAGTACGCAAGTTACGTAGAGTTTGTTCGTCACAATTGGCAAGCTCTACCATGTCGTCGCCATCTTTGATTTTTAGTGAACCACGAGAGATCTCATTCAAGCCATTAACGGCACGAAGCAAACTTGATTTACCCGAGCCGGAAAGCCCCATCAATACACAGATCTCACCTTGTTTGACGCTCATTGTGACCTTATCAACACCAACCACTTGTCCGCTTTCATCAATGATCTCTTGGCGAGACTTGCCTTGGTCTAATAGCGCCAATGCTTGATCTTGCTGCTGACCAAACACAACGTCGAGGTTTTCAATCGTAATTGCATCCATGTTATGCCTCCTTTTGGTTTGGCGCTTTGCACAGGCGGTCGAGAATAATCGCGACCAAAACAATCGCTAAACCAGCTTCAAAGCCTTGAGAAATGTTCACTGTGTTCAGTGCACGTACGACTGGCTTACCTAGACCATCGGCACCTACTAGTGCCGCAATCACCACCATAGAAAGCGATAACATAATGCACTGGGTCACACCCGCCATTATGCTTGGCAATGCCGCTGGGAGTTCGACTTTGAAGAGCAATTTCATGCGGCTTGCACCAAACGCTTTACCCGCTTCAATCAACTCTTCTGGCACTTTGGTGATGCCAAGGTAAGTCAGACGAATCGGCGCGGCGATGGCAAAGATAATGGTGGAAATCAGACCCGGAACGATACCTAAACCAAACAGTACCAATGTTGGGATCAGATACACAAACGTTGGTACGGTCTGCATTAAATCGAGTATCGGGCGCAATAAGGTATACAACCACGGGCGATGCGCCGCCATGATGCCAAGCGGCACGCCAATTAATACGGAAATCGTTGTCGCAGCGAAGACGAGAACAAAGGTTTCCAGCATTTCTTGCCAGTAGCCGAGATTAAGAATGGTCAGCAGCGCCAGCACGATAAACACAACTAAAGGAATGCTGCGGTGTAGGAACCACGCAATCGCTGCGGTCATGATGATAGGTGCTGCCGGTGGCATCCATTTGAAAATATCCACCACGAATAGAATGATGGTTTCGAGAAAAATAGAGATAGCATCAAAGAAACCCGACGCGTTCATGGTTAACCAATCCACGCCTGTTTCCATCCATTCACCCAACGGAAGTTTGTTGTCCGTAATAAAATTCACAATAAAACCTTTGTGTTAAAAGGCGGGCATCTCTACCCACCTTTTCCTAAAGAGAGGAATGATTAAGCGTTTGTTTTTAGGTAAGAAGTAATCGCTTGTTTTGCGTCTTTGCCGTCTAGCGTCTTGACGCCTTCTAGCCACGCTTCAAATTGTTGTGGGTTGGCATTCAACCATTCTTGTGCCGCTTTCGCTGGCTTTTGTTTTTGGTTTAGAATCGCTTCCATCAACTGGTTTTCCATCTCTAGACTGAACTCTAGATTCTTAAGCAGTTGACCCACGTTTTGACACTCAGATAGGTAGTCTTGGCGCACGTTGGTGTAAACATTTGCACCGCCGTAGTTAGGACCAAAGAAGTCGTCACCGCCAGATAGGTATTCCATCTCAACATTGCTGTTCATTGGGTGCGGAGCCCAACCTAGGTAAACGATCCATTGGTTCCGGCGCACTGCGCGAGATACTTGAGACACCATGCCCGCTTCGCTTGATTCCACTAGGCTGAAGTCTGTCAAGCCGAATGCATCGCTGTCGATCATATCTTGGATCAAACGGTTGCCATCGTTACCCGGCTCAATGCCGTAGATGCGGTCTTTAAATTTATCGGCATTTTTTGCCAAGTCAGCAAAGCTTTTCACGCCAGCGTCATACACGTACTTTGGCACGGCTAGGGTGTATTTCGCGCCTTCAAGGTTTGCGCGAACGGTTTCCACTGTGCCAGCTTCACGGTATTTGGCAATATCACCTTCCATGGTTGGCATCCAGTTACCTAGGAATACGTCAATGTCGCCGTTTGCCATTGAAGAGTACGTCACAGGTACAGACAGAAGATCGGTCTTGGTTTTGTAGCCCAAGCCTTTTAGCAGTTCAGAGGTAACAGCTGTGGTTGCGGTAATGTCCGTCCAGCCTACATCGGCAAATCGAACGGTTTCACATTGGTTAGCGTAAGCACCTGTCGCCACTGCACTCAGCGCGATAGATGAAAAGATTTTTGTCATCGTAGACATGTTTAAATTCCTTGTAATGATTACTGACTTTATGAGATTGAGCTTAAGTCTCTTTTCGGCGGACGCATTCTTTGCGTCTCTTGCCAGTTCGGAGCAATCCAAACCGGTGTGTTATTCGATTGTTTAAGGGGATTACCCAAGATCATGTCCGCAGCACGCTCTGCGACCATGATGGTTGGAGCGTTTAAGTTGCCATTCGGAATCGTTGGGAAGATGGATGAATCCACTACGCGCAAGCCTTCAATGCCGCGCACTTGGCAGGCTTCATTCAGAACTGCCATTGGGTCATCGTCTGCGCCCATTTTGCAGCTACACGATGGGTGGTAAGCACTTTCTACATTTTGCTTCACCCACTCATCAATCGCCTCATCGGTAGTGATGTTAAGACCCGGCTGGATCTCTTCACCACGGAACGCATCCATTGCAGGTTGGTTGAGGATTTCACGCGTTAGACGAATACAGTCTCGCCAATCCTGCTTATCTTGTTCCGTCGAGATGTAATTGAACTCGATTTTTGGCTTGTCATTTGGGTTGGCAGAAACCACTTCGACACTGCCGCGACTCTCAGGCTTGTTTGGACCAACATGCACTTGGAAGCCGTGACCATCAAATGCCGCACGCCCGTCATAACGCATTGCTGCTGGTAGGAAGTGATATTGAATGTTTGGCGATTTCAATCCTTCACGAGAACGGATGAACGCACACGATTCAAAGTGGTTGGTTGCGCCCAGACCTTTGCGCGTCAGAACCCACTCGGTACCAATCAAACCTTTGCTAATCAAACCTAACTTGCTGTTGAGCGTGATCGGCTGTTTGCAGTGATACTGGAAATACACTTCAAGGTGGTCTTGCAAGTTCTGACCCACCCCTTCTAGTGCGTGTTTCACTTCAATGCCCGCTTTTTCAAGCACAGACTTGGGACCAATACCCGAGATTTGCAGCAGTTGTACCGAGCCGATAGAACCTGCGCTCGACACAACCTCTTTGTTGGCAAAGCACTGTTTGATTTTGCCTGATTGCTCAAACTCAATGCCGACCGCTTTCTTGCCTTCCAGCAAAATGCGATGAGCAGTTACGCCTTTCATCAAGGTGAAGTTGCTGCGCTTTTTTGCACGGCTTAAGTAAGCGTTAGAGGTAGAAGCGCGCACGCCTTTGTCTACCGTCATGTGCATAGGACCGAAGCCCTCTTGCTGGTAACCGTTGTAATCTTGCGTTTCTGGGTAGCCCGCATCTTTACCCGCTTCGATAAATGCTTGGTAGAGTGAGTTCAACTTCATGTCGTTGCCGTTACACGTCCCTACAGGACCGCTGTCGCCACGGTATTCGTCTGCGCCACCTGCCCATGTTTCCGCTTTACGGAAGTACGGCAGACACGTTTGGTAGTTCCAGCCTTTCGCGCCTTCTGCTTCCCATTCGTCAAAGTCACAAGCATGACCACGAACATAAACCATGCCGTTAATCGAAGAGCTTCCGCCTAACACTTTGCCGCGTGGACAATGCAGTTGACGTCCGTCCAATCCATCTTCCGCAACAGTTTCGAACTGCCATGCGTATTTTTCGGTGTTCATTGGGTAAGACAGCGCCGTTGGCATTTGGATGAAGATGCTCTTGTCTGAGCCCCCCGCTTCCAGCAGCAAGACTTGGTGTTGGCCGCTTTCACTCAAACGATCCGCCAAAACACAGCCTGCCGAGCCAGCACCGACGATGATGTAATCGTAGTGTTGTTGCATTACAAATCCTCCAGACTGATTACGCGTAAGGGCTATCGAAATCGCCCAAATGCACTAACACGCTCTTGGTTTGGGTGTAATGCTTGAGGGTTTCCACGCCGTTTTCACGTCCAATGCCAGACAGTTTGTAACCGCCAACTGGCATTTCAGCTGGAGAATCACCCCAGGTGTTAATCCAACAAATGCCAGCTTGGATTTGATGAATGACGCGGTGTGCACGAGAGAGATTTTGCGTGAACACACCAGCTGCAAGTCCGTAATCGGTGTTGTTAGCGCGTGCAATCACTTCGTCTTCATCACTGAACTTAAGCACTGACATCACAGGACCAAAGATCTCTTGCTGCACGTGCGGCATGTCGTCTTCGCAATCAATGAAAACCGTTGGCACAACAAAGTTACCGCTCGCCAAACCATTGTCTGTGACTTTGTAACCACCAGTCAGCAACGTTGCTTTGCTTGCTTTCGCTTGTTCAATTGCGGAAAGGACTTTTGATTCGTGCTCTTTGGAAATTAATGCGCCAATTTGGGTTTGCTCGTTAAGCGGATCGCCAACCACCAGCAACTCAGTACGAGTTTTTAGTTGAGCAACAAACTCATCATAAATACCTTCATGAACGAACACGCGAGTACCGTGCGTACAAACCTCACCTTGGGTGTAGAAGTTCGCGACCATTGCAGCAGAAACCGCGTCGTCTAGCTTGGCATCATCAAAAATGATCATTGGTGATTTACCGCCAAGCTCCATTGTGACTTGCTTTAACGTCGCAGCACTGTCACCCATCACCACTTTGCCCGTACCAGATTCCCCCGTGAAAGAGACTTTAGCGATATCTGGATGTGCGGTGAGCATTTGCCCTACTCGGTAATCACCTTGAATAACGTTGAACACGCCATCTGGCAATCCCGCTTCGCTGTAGATTTCTGCCAGTTTGAGTGCGGTTAACGGGGTTTCTTCTGATGGTTTAAAGATCATCGCATTACCCGCAGCAAGCGCAGGGGCAGATTTCCACATCGCGATTTGAATTGGGTAGTTCCACGCCCCAATGCCCGCACAAATACCTAGAGGCTCGCAGCGAGTGTAAAAAAACTGCGATTCATTCAGCGGTTGCTGTTCACCATGCATGCTAGGTGCAAGACCTGCGTAGTACTCGATCACATCCGCACCCGTTGCAATGTCTACACAATTTGCTTCTTGGATTGGCTTGCCCGTATCCGCAACTTCTAGTGCCGCCAATTCATCGTTCCTTTCACGAAGTAGCGCCACTGCTTTAAGCAGGATACGACTGCGTTCTGTCGCCGTCATGGCAGACCAAATAGCAAAACCGCGCTTGGCAGATTCAATTGCCGCTTGCATATCTTGCTGGTTAGCCTGCTTCACATTCGCAAGCGGCTCACCATTGGCAGGATTGTATGTAGTGAAGTGTTCTTCTGAGCATCCTAGGTGCATGGCACCATCGATATAGTGTGCTTTCATATCCATTTGAAGATTTGACTCTTTATTTTTGTTTTGAGTAGAACGTGAGTTGTTTGTCGAGATAGTCGTTGATGATGACGCGTGCTTTCTCGGCATCGATGCCTTGCGGGTTGAGCGTTCCGCGCAGCCAAATGCCATCAATCAGTGACGCAATACCATGCGCTACAAGCTCTGCTTGGTCTTGATCCAGCAATGCTTTTAATTCTTTTTTTAGGTGAGAAAGGAGACGTCGTTCATTCACTCGTTGCAGACGTTTGAGCTGCGCGTCATGCATGGAGTACGACCAGAATGCCAACCAAGTTTTTGCCACTTGGTTCTCGGCTTGGAAACCCACAAAGTTGCCGTCGATGATGGCATTAATACGTTGATGATGCGCATCAGCCGGTAGCTGGTTTAGGTTCTCTTTGATGGTGGCAGAAAGCTGGCGCAAGATCTCACGCATGGTCTCTTCTAACAGACCGTGCTTACCACCGAAATAGTGATTAATGATCCCCGTTGATACTCCTGCTTCTTTGCTGATCAACGAGATGCTCGCGGCGTGCAAACCTACTCTGTCGATGACCGACATCGTCGCTTTGACTAGCTGCGGTTTTCTGATTTCAGGCATCCCAACCTTGGGCATTTTGCATCCTCGTTATTTTTAATTGAACGGTTAGTTAAATATAAAATGCCTCAAATTTAGTTCGAACTCAAACTAATTATCTAGAAAAAATGGCAGACACAAGCGAATCATTTCGACAACAATCATTAATTAAACATCTGTAAAATGAAGTTTAAATCGAGATTGACACCTTAACGCATAAGAAATAAACCACTAAATTTCATATAGTAAGAAAAGAAAACTGGAATTTAACGAGCAAACACTTCATGTTGAGCACTTACACCTCAAAAACATAAACAAACAAAAATACATCGACATCAAATAATTACGACTCATTTTAATTTCATGACTATCAATTGGACAAAGAAACACCATTGCTTCGTCAAGTTGTTATAAAATGTAAACCGCTTTCTGATTATCTTGTTACTGTTTGCGTCATTTACATGAACGCTTTTGCTCTTTTCGTATGAACTATGTGTTCAGAATATCCATCAGAGCTACACACTCGATTTCGCCCCAGTGTTTTCGCTCGATACAAAGCCTTGTCTGCTCGGCGATAGCTCTGCTCAACAGAACGATTGATCGTTGTAATTCCACCACTTATCGTGATGCCCAGTACGCTTTTTGATTGAATGATTTCTTTGAGACGGTAAATCGCTTCAAACGCGCTGCGCTTATTAGTCTCTGGCATGATAATCGCAAACTCCTCTCCGCCAACACGAGCGACAATGTCTGTCTCTCGACACTGCGCTCGCATCAACTCCCCAAGTTCTTTAATCACCTCATCACCCACATCATGACCATGTTTGTCATTGATCTGCTTAAAGTGATCAATATCGATAATAGCCAGTGTGGTATTCGACACCGCATAACGGTCAGCAATACTGGCGTGACGTGCTAACTCCTTGTCAAAACGACGACGATTCCAACAGCCCGTTAGTGGGTCTTTTTCTGCAAGATTCTTGAGCTTATTCTCCAACCGAACTCGATGGCTGATATCTCGGAAGCTAAGTACATATCGATCACTCATTCCCATCCCCATTTCATAATGCGTGATGTGAGTATCTAACGTTAAGTGGTCACCAAAACGGTTCGTCACTTTGATTTCGCCTTTCCAGTTTGCTTTTGCTCCTAACTTCGCAATCGCGTCGTTCAAACAACTGAAACCATACTTCTTCAAATCTTCTCCATTCAATTGTTTGGCCGTATGTCCTGTTAACTTGGAAAAGCTTTTGTTCGCAAAGTCGACTCGTAAATTTTGATTGAGGATGACGACACCAATCACTGAGTGCGCGGCAATACTCGCGATCTTTTCGTCAATGCGTTCGCTTTCTAAGTGGTAGTTACGCAATACCATCAGTAACCCGATGACAAACAATAACAATGCCTGCCAACTGTAATCATGTGTGAGCGTGTAAATCCCCCAGCCAGTCAGCGTCAATAGATAAACAAACGGAAGTAACTTGCGCTTGGTATCGTTAGTAAATTTTCTCGCATTCATAATGCGTGCTCCGAATGATTCGATGAGCAAAGATTATTGAGTTCAAGTTGTTAAGATTTACCAATTTGCGCCACACCTTTATCACTAACAGGTTTCTGACAAACAAGCGTTATTGCTCACTTTTCGCTAATGTCGCTTAATGGCAATTTTTTGTGGTCGTTGCCCTTTATCTTATTCATCAACTTGATTGAATTAGGAAAGAAAAATGAAAGCACGCAATGCCCTTTTAATTTTACTCACGAGCACTATTGGTTTTAACGCTCATGCGATTACCGACGCAAGCAAGATTGGCGCAAACGCAGGCGCGATGAGTTACTGTTACGATCGTGTCGCCTCTGGCAAAGACAAATCGAAATACCGTTTATTGAAGCTGAAAACCTTAGAAGAATATCAAGACCTAGACAGTGGTGACCGAGCAAGAGCATTGGTCATGAAGAAAGCGGCAGAAGATGGCGAATACCTTGGTGACCCACTAGATAAGTCTCGATGTAACAGCCTCAGAAAAATGTTGTTTGTAAAGTACTAATCACACCAGCCCCTTTGAAGCCATCACTCTTTAGTGGTGGCTTTTTTGCACCTGTAATCCACCCATCAAAAATTCACCACGGCTATTTATAACCACCACAATCGATATTACTTTTTTATCTTTACGTGCGAAGTGGCGCCAAATGGTAAGTCCCCATTCCTGCTTATTTCTACTATATCGCTACAGGGTATGCATTGAGCGACAGGAGTCCCCACTTAAAAAATGAGAGACCAACATGACTTACGCAGAGTTCAAACAAACTGATTTACACACTTGTCTAACCGTTGCCGGCGAACTGATGCTGTCCATAGGTAAAGTTGCCTTTAAGACCGTAAAAATTTTATTCAAAGCCTTTACTTGGTTGGCAATCAAAACTTACCGCTATGTGATGAAGTAAGCTCGATCAGATTCTGTCACTTTACCTTTATCTAAACCGCACCTTTTTGAGGTGCGGTTTTTTGTATGTCATATCCCTGAATTCACGTCCCTATCATCACCTTGTGCCCCTTCTCTCTTTCTAAACTTTAGTACCTAAGACAGGACCATTGACGGCTAAAAATAAGAAGTGAAATAGTGTCTATTCATCGCTCTTATGCCGCTATGTTTAAGGTCTTACCCCTTACGCATAGGGTACTAGAACATAACCAAACTCAACGCGAGGGGAGCATCGAGGCGCTCTCGCTGGACAATACAAATTAGCCTAAAAGGAGACGTTAGTTTCAATGAAAGATGATACTGGTAGGAAGGTTTAAAGGGCTAGAACGGGTCAAAGGATTAACCCAGAAAGCTTTCGCTAAATGGCGTCCAATCTTTCCCCAAACGCAAAAAAGGCGCTCAGTGAGCACCTTTGGTAAGGAGGTATTTAGCCTATAGTGTGTTCTTATACACAACACCGTCTTTCATGATGACTTTCTTAGTTTCATCTTGTACCACGCAATCTACACCTTCTAGTGGATTGCCGTCGACGATAAGCAAGTCTGCATAAGCACCTTCCACAATTTGACCTAACTTACCTTCTTGATACGGATGTTTGTAAGTCGACAATTCAAATAGACGCCCACAGTTTGAGGTAGCCATGCGAAGTGCTGTAATCGTATCGAATGTGGTTTCAATAGCGCCCAGCTCTTGCATCTGACTTTCATGAACGTTTGCTTTACCAACACAGTCGGTACCAAACGCTAGGTTTTGAATATCGTATTTCTTGATAAGCTCAGCAGACTTAAACATTGCCTTACCAACGCGTTCTGTCTTGCGGTAAGTCTCTTCGTTTGGCAACGGGATCTTACGTTCTGCAATCAATGATGACGTGAAGTATGAAGGAACCAGCCAGATGCCTTTCTCTTTTACAATTTGGGCGATTTCATCGTCCATAATAGTAGCGTGCTCAAAGGACATGACACCTGCCTCTGCGGCACGTTTCATCGCTGGTGCTGTGTGAATATGAGCCGCTACATAGGTACCATAATCGCTTGCCGCTTCCACCGCCGCTTTCATTTCATCTAACGTGTATTGCAACGTATCCAGAGGATCAAACGTAGAGGATGCACCACCACCTGCCATCACTTTGATTTGAGAAGCGCCCATAAACAACTGCTCTCGAACCGCTTTCAATACTTCTGCACGACCATCCGCGACTTTAAATGCGCCCGACTTCATTAGTGGTGAGTCTTCATGACCGTTCGCTAGGCGTTCTTGTGCTTGGTTTTGACGGTAGTCTGAGTGACCACAAGTTTGCGAAATCGCGGCCATACAAGGCAAAATTCTTGGACCTTTCGCATAACCTTTATCGATACTGTTCTTCAGACCTAATGTGTTGCCTGCAACATCACGAATGGTCGTAAAGCCACGCATCAACATCTCTTCAGAGATTCTCGCTGAGCGAATCGCGATCTCTTCTCGAGTCATGCCATCCAGCTCATTGAAGCCCGCTGAAAGCGTAATGTGTACGTGTGCATCAATTAAACCTGGCATCACCGTTTTGCCTTCTGCATCGATGATTTGCTCAGCATTCGAGTCATCCACTTTCCCGATTTGTGTGATTAAGTTATTTTCAATCAGAAGGTCCACGTTCTTCAGAAGTTGCTCATCTACACCGTTAAACACGTTTGCATTTTTAATTACGATACTCATGGTTTCTATCTCCGAGTCAGTTGTCTCAATACAGGTGCATCATATCGAGTGGACCGGAAATAAAATTGCCATTTCGCGACAAGCAAAACATTCAAGACTTAAGTTAGGTTTCGTGATAGATTCCGTCGCCATTTAAATATGCACTACCACCCTTATTAACTATCGCGCGGACAATCCACGTTATGTTTTCTCAATCAGTCATCGAACAACTTAAATATTATGTTTACTTCCTACGAGACCCTCGCAACGGCATCGTCTTCTATGTTGGAAAAGGCAGAGGCAATCGAATCTTTAATCATGCAGAATGTGCATTAGAAAGTGATAGCTCTAGCGACAAACTTGACACAATTCGAAGTATTTTAAATGCGGGATTCAAAGTAGAACACTATGTATTGAGGCATGGATTAGGCGAAGTAACGGCATTTGAGGTTGAAGCAGCGCTCATCGATTATATAGGACTAACCAACCTGTCTAATTTACAAGGGGGTCATTACTCCAGCGATTTTGGCATTAAAACGACTGATGAGATTATCGCTATGTATAGTGCCGAAGCGCTCGAGACCTCATTACCCATCGTACTTATTAACATCAATAAAAAGTACTATCGCGAAATTACGCAAGAAGAGCTTTACGATGCAACAAGAGAAGCTTGGGTCATTGGCAGCAAACGAGATAGAGCAACTTACGCAGTAACAACCTATCGTGGGTTAACTCGCGAAGTTTACAAGATCAAATCTTGGTATCCAGTCGATATTGATGGAAAAGAACGTTGGGGCTTTATTGGAGAATTAGCCAATGAAACCGTTCGAGAACAGCTTCGTTACAAGGCCATTTCTTCGCATTTCCCACAAGGCGCTGCAAACCCGATTAAATACCTAAACTGTAATGCGCCTTTATTTGTTGTCAGAACTATGCCGCCACAAAAAATAGTACAAGCTCCTATTGATGCAACGGAAAAGAACTTGAACCTCATTGTGCATATTCAGAAAGGCAAAGAAAAACATGGTTATGAATGGGGAACACGCCAAGCATGGAAATGCGGAGATAAAGCACATCGGGTAAAACGTGTAATCGGTGTCGTAAAAGGTAAAGTCGCTTGCGTAATCGATGGAGTGACAGCTCAGCTATCCACTCCAATGATCAACCCAAACCACGATATAGGCTGTGAGGGACGTTATGCATTCTTAAATGGTATCTGCTTCAACGAAAATGATACCCATGCAGAAGAACAATGCGAATTGATGTTCAAAAAGATATCGGGGCTTGGGCAAGGCCACCGTTATCTCAACGATGAAGAGTTGGAATCACTCACAAGCGAGTGATCGAAGAGCCGCCATACGCGGCTCTGTCTTACAACACTGTCAAACATGAGTTCTAGATTCAGTCACGTCTAAAAAAGGAATGCCATTACCTATTATCATTTCATCTTTTCTAAAATCACGCAGATTACACAAGTTACAACTTGGATCGCAATCCACCAGACATTCGAGCTTTTCTTTCACCTTCTTCAATAGAACGGGGTTAGAAATCGATTTGATTATATTGTGTCTGAATAGGTAAACACCCATGCTACCCTTCTCTTTTGGCGGATAGTACTTTACTTCTTCTGCGTTAAAGACCAGCTTGCTGAATGCAATTAATGGTTGAAAATCGACGATGAAAAAGTACGCGTAATCTTTCTTACTGGAATATCTAATCAAGTAATAGCAAAGAGCTTGAACAATCAATTCAAAATAGTGCGCCGAACTTGTAAAGTACCCCACACCAATCAAACAGCTACGCTCAGCTTCTTCCTGTGGAAGCGTAATAAATGAAGGTAGCCCATTAATACCTTCAATGTTCACCATGCCGTACCAATGGCCTACCGTTGCCTCTTGGTCATTTTTAATTAAAACGCATTGATACTTCACATCACTCGCTTTCTCTTGAAGGTCCTGATAGAACCTTTTGAGAGGTGAAATGTTATGGTTAAACTCTTTGAACATGTCAGAGTATTCATTGATCGTCAGACTTTTTATTTCGCTTTTAGGAGGCCCAGACACCTTGCGATAAGAAAGGTTAGAAATCGAAAAATCTAGAGCTCGAACTAAGGTGCTGATGACAAGATCATGTTTGTTCGAGTAACGAACCTTAGACAGATCCATTCGTAACAGAACCTCTATTAAATCAATATCCAAACACTTGGCAATATAGAACTGTTTATATATTGGCGGGATACTTTTACCGGTAAACCATCGGCTTAAGGTAATAGAATCAAGGCCTTTAAACTCCTCATAGTAGTTATTTTGTAACAGCGCGATAAGGTCCTTTCGAGAAATATCTCGAGTATCGACCCACCGACTCAACTCATCTTTAAAACAATAAGTCATATAACTCCCCTCCCTGTAAAACTCAAAATGCCCATTGTAAAAAATGGACATTCATACCCCAGAAACCGGTATCTTGAAGTTACTCGGGTATCAGTTAGGTATCGCATTTAAATCTTTGAATACTTCTATAGGTATTCTCTTTCAAATAACGCAGCCAACCATAATTTGAGATTATTTAAATTTACCTAAATTAGAAATACATGCAGGTGAGTATCAGATTTTTCTGACGCGACATAGAGAACCTCTGAAGGCTCAATCGAATATCGGTTCCTCAATATCGCTTATTGCATAAAAAAGAATCATTGAAGTGGTATTTATTTACCTTTCAAATAGTTAAGTCGATTCAACCCTCGTACTGCCTCTCTCGTTTCCTCTCGCTGATAGGCCGTCTCTGTTAGAAAACACATACCATGCTCTCTACCACGACATCGGCAAAAATCAGACCGAAGTAATGCCCAATACTTATTCGTGCTGCCCTCAGGTGCTTTTGTGGCAGCTTCCGACCAAAGCTCGCACGCCAACCCCCATTCGTATTCTCTTTCACTCTGACAAGCTTGCTTTGCCAACTCTAAATACATTCTGTTCGCCATATGCCCACTCACGTTTTATTTTTAAAAAGAACATGTTATGAGGTAATAACTATAATGGGATAGCATTGAGAAAGGATTTAAACACAGCAAGGCAACTGTCTAAGCTATCCCCCTTTAAGCAAACTAATATTCACCAAAAGAAGACAAAAAAAGAGCCGTAAATACGGCTCTTATAGAAGTTTTTTGCGAGGCAGAATAGCATCGTTGTTAGCTCATACTCACCATGCAAATAAACTTGTTCGTATCAAACGCTTTATCAAGCTCTTTATGCTTATCTGATGAATAAACGCTGCCTTTATTCGTCCAATAATCTCCAGAAGAAAGGTTGGCGTACTTTTCAAGGTATTGATAAGCAGTAGTGCTAGGTAAACGGGAGGATAGCCGTTCACAATACTGGGTAGCCTGCTCTCTATTTAGGAAGATATCGTGAGACTTTTGGTTGCCTTTAAACTGGGGCAAAAGGTAAGTAAACGCATCGTCTTTATACAGCACTTTATTGGTATAGCGTTTCACATCTTGCTTCACAGCAGGCTCCATTCCGGCAACGGCGTTTTTTGGTAAAAGGCTCTCAGAGAATTTGCCAGAATGCTTGTCTCTAGTTGCTTCATCATCAACCTTACTCGCCTCTTCCATTACTGAACGAGTTGAATGGAGGTCGGTTGCGTTGGCCTTATTTGGAAATGGAAAGAAGTAATCACCGCCATTTTTGAGATTCAATTTAAGCGATTGTGTCTGATTGCTATTTACGGCGCGAACACTGTAAACCCCCACGTAATTACCCGTCACATCTACTCTATCACCCGACCCGACTTCTTGATCGTTGATGTAGAACACCGTATTTTCTGAGTTCGAACGGAACACAAACCGCACTCTATCTAGGTTTAACGCCTGTCTAAGCTCCATTTCTGTATTTACACTGTAGGCATGTTTGTAACTCGCATCCGCGGTAAAGGAGAGATCGCCATTTAGTCTTTGGTTTGCATCTACCACTCTAAAACGCGTAAGTTGAATGCGCGACAAGCCACCTTTACTCAACACAAATGCATTTTTGATAGAAGGAAGATTGCGGTTCACGCATGTTGATAGGCTTTCCGATACATTACACTGTAATTGGCCTTGATAAGTATCGTTAATCACGCGTTTCGAATCGTCCAAATGTCGAGCTTTGATCTTCTCATACAAAGCCAGCAACGCGTCGTTTTTCTTTCGCTCAATCTGACTGGCTTCTCGTTGGTCTTGCGACAGCTGCTGTTTTGTTTCTGCAAGCAACTTGCCGGCGGTCTCAATCTCTTTCTTCATTGAGTTCACTTTGGATGACATGTTACGTAAGGTGAGCATCAAGGATTCATCGTAGACGCCATCGACCAACTTGTCTGTTAAACGGTTTGAATCAGATTTGATCATCTCAACGTTGTTGACCAACTTGATCTTGGTGGACTCAATTTCAGCATTCAATTTATTGTAATGCGCAATATTTTCATCAATATTGAGCGCGCTATATTCTTGCTGATAAGCCGACTTGATGTCGTTTAGCTTATCTTGCTCATTAAAGTTAATTAGCTCTGAGGCAGCAGTAACACCACTCCATGCTAGACCCACCCATATGACTAATACTGTTTTAGATTTACCCACTGCCACTCCAAATTGACCCACCACGACACCATTGTTGTTAATGCTTCACCTTGCGTTTTAGGCAAGGTGAACACTCTGCGATTAAAACCTATTCCGTTGGCTTTACTTCGTCTGGTTTTATTTGATCTGGTTTTATTTGATCTGGTTTTGCCTGATCATTCTTAGAAGCCCATATTTCTGAGCGTCTGTTTTGTGATCGTCCCTCAGCGGTTGAATTCGACGCAATCGGCTGAGTTTCACCAAATGAACGAACGACAATACGGCTTTTATCCACGCCTTGCGCAATCAAACCGTTAGACGTTGTCAACGCACGCTGCAAGCCCAACGATTGGTTGTAGCCTTCAGAACCCTTGCTGTCGGTGTGACCATCTACCGCAATAGCACTATCGCTATTTTTCAGCGAACCTGCGAGTTGATTCAGAGCCTTACTGCCCATCGGAGTTAAGTTGGATTGGTCAAAGCCAAAATGCAGACGCGCAACTAAGCCCTTGCCTTGTAGATAGTTGTTTTGATTGCCAATCCAAGTCGAACATCCAGATTGTTCCAACCCCAACTTTGATTTACCCGCCAATACTTGTTTTAGCTCGTTACTGTCGGATTTTTGCTCTATCTGCAAAAAGCCCTGTCGATGTTGACCAATTCCGATAACATCATCCACAGTGACACTATGTTGGTACTCGCTGAAGGTATTGTCGCAATAAACACTAAGCCCTTCTCCAGCCTTTACTGCAAAGCTTAACGGCATCATTGATAACGCGATTGCGCCAATCACTAACTTTTTCATATTTTCCTCTAGTACAACTTAGTTATTCCACTTGTTTTTGAGCCTTTGCGGATGAGTTCTTCTATCTTTTCAATCAATTCATCTAAGTCAGATACATCGATGATGTCTTCACTTGGATTGACAACACAGTCTTGAAAACCACTTTGTTGAGAAGCACGAAAATCGATACCAATAACACCGATGTATAAGCCCGGAATCTCTGCTCTGGCTTTGTCGCACATACCGTTGTCTACTAGCCCTTTCAGAATGCCGTTGTTAGGACTTTCCTGCCCATCACTCAAAATCAGCAGCATCTTGATTTTCTTGTTGTACGCTTGCTGCTCTTCATCATCTGTACTGTTTGGGTCTCCATCATGAAGAACCTGAGATCCTCTTAATATGCCTTGAAACGCAGCAGTACCGCCATCTGCCCACATCGACTTAATTGCGTTCAAATCGGAAAGCTTGTTCGATAATCGAATGTTGTAAAACTGCGATGAATTGGAGGAACCATGTGCGTTAAATAGACGTGTTCCACTCACACTATAGAAATTGGGCTTTAATCCCGATTTATCAGTAAACATGGTTGAAACTGACGCCGGAAAATCCACATAGTTGTAAACATCCGCAACGGCATAACGGTCCAAATTGATGACATCACGAATACGCTTCGCATACTTTTGATTATCCGATTTGGGGTTTGAACATCTTGATTGCCTGCTCGCACAGTTGAGTACCTGACTTTGCGAATACGTACGCCAATAATCCCAATTAACATCGTTATAGGTATACGGCGATAGATAAGCGTTATAACCATCTCTGTAACTTAATTGGCTAGTCGCGCGAGCTTGATTGCCCCCGACGATTTCTCTGGTTCGAACGTTAAATGGAACAAAACCTACTCGATTAAGCAGCTTGTCTCCGGTTGTATCTTCTCCCGGCTCGTCACAAACATCTTTCCACTCTCCATCGACATACTCTTTACGAGTAGATGTACAAAGAATCTTGTTTGATATTTGATCGATTGCGGTTTTCAAATCATCAATTTTTTTATGTCGACTTGATCCCCACCTTTCGTCCATCGAGCCTGAAAAATCAGATACGAAGACAATATCGATGTTGTTATCTCCAAGGTAAACGGGGTATTTTCTGGCTAACGAACGGCCCGCTAAATCCTGTTGCTCATTAAAAGAAGGAACAAAACTACTCGCAAACCATGAGTCGTGTGTCGTCCTTGCGTTCACCGTATATTGAATGTATTCGAGCACCCCAGCCCCTTCATCTTCCGCCTGATGAAATCGCTGGGCAGAAAGGCTGGCTGATTTAATATCTCGCACATAGTTTTCGACATATTTCGTTGCCAGTTCACGAGCTGCATCGGGCTGGTCTTCAATGGTCACCGCCATCGCAGCAGCCTCTGCTGAGTCTCTTAATCGGCTGGACTCTTGAACATAACGTGTTCCCTCAACAGCCCAAAAAGTGAACCCCATGATAGGAACAAGCAATAAACCCATCCATATCGCGGCGACGCCTTTTTGTTGTTGGAGACTTTGATGCTGGTATCGCTGCATTTTCATTTCATTATCTCCCTGGCATGATTGAAGAAGAGCCAATCTTGACCGTTGTCCCTGTGCCGCCATTGAAAAAAGGTTTGAACCAAGAGCTTTGCTCTTCGCATACACTGACTCGATACAGTGGGTATACGATGCCTTTTTCAACCGGAGCCAAATCTGCATGAGCAAGAATTGAGTCCGTTTCGCAACCTAATTTATTGAATTTGCTACTGGTAAAAGCAGCCACATTCGCCTTATTCGTCAACGACTCGATTTTAATCGCCACATTATCTGGCGTTGTATCTAGCATCCGGCTCGCCACTTGAGTCAGGTCTTCTAAATCTGTATTGGTGACGGATAAGTTTTTCCCTGCCAACACATCAGCATCAAAGTAACGAGTACGTTCTTTGATCACATTGACTAAGGCAAAGCTGGAACGATCGAGCTTTGCGCGCACAAGTAGCTGATAACTGAGATCCGCCGCAAAAAGGTAAACACCCCACAATGCGACAAGAACAAACACAAGCTCAATAGTAAATGCGCCTTTTTGGTGCTTGGTCGAAGGTAAAAATCGGTTACGGAGTGTCATCTTTCCACCCTTCATGCTCTAAGTTCAAAACCATGGTTCGAGCAATGTCTTTATCAGCAGCACCAGTTAGCTTTATCATTGGAGAGTAGTGATACGTAACCGTGATTTCGGCTAGGTCATAATTGAAGTTCAGACCTTGATCAGAATGCCCTCTATTGGCAATAAAATCGTCATAGGTTTTGTAGTACCGACCTTGAATAGAGAATCGGGCACTATCAATTAAAAAATGCCACAGGTTATTATCGGCTCCTATCAACGTTCGAAACTTATCTTCATACTGTTGATTAATGCCTTTTCCCTCATAGATCTTTGTGTTTCTTATGGTTTCTCTGAGAGAGTACTCCGTCATGTTTACGACGTAGATTTGATAGCTGGATTCGAAAATAGCAAAAGTGGCAAAGAACAAAACGAGCGCACCCAAAGCAAACTCTATCGCCGTCACCCCCTTCTGCTTGCAAAGACTTCTCATCACTAACTCCTAGTCTGAGTCAATTCAGTCGCGATACTGTGGATCTCTTGAGCTGAGAAATCACCTTTAAGCAATTTCTTCGCTGCGTCCATTTGTTGTGCTTTCATAAGTGCAATAGCAAGGTTCGCTTTGACCACTTTATTTGCTGGATTGTCTTTTAACACGGGAGTTAGCGTCTCAATTGCTTGTTGGTACTCACCGTTTGCCATGTGTATCATCGCAATATTGTTCTTGATCACGACATCGTCGTATCCACGTAAGCGGGCGTTATTCAGCTCTTGATAAGCATCTTCATACTTACCCGCTTTGGTGTAGGATACGCCGAGCAAGACATGAATTTGTCCTGCCTGATTACCAGCACTGACTGAAGATAGATAAGCGGCAATGGCATTTTCAGTGTCGTTTTTTGCATCAAATACCTGCCCTTCTAGTTGATACAGACTAGGATTCTCAATACCCTCTTTTCTGAGGTGTTGAACGTAGAAGTTAGCTGATTCAAGATCCCCTTTATGGAAGTAAGCCCACGCGAGGTTTTCTTTTACCGCAGGATCTTGCGAACCTTGCTCCAGCTTGGATTTATAATGCGTGATTAAGCCGTCGTAATTCTTCACTTTTTCCATGCTAGTGACATCATCTAGTTGCTGGCTCTGCTGTGAAGGTGTCGATTGACAGCCAGCTAATACGCTTAACGCGAACAAAACGACAGAAATACGTTTTGCAACCATTAGTTACCCCCAATATTGATCGACATTTGCATGACACTCGGAGCGAGTATCAGAATGACGATCGGAAACATAATGAATAAGATCAAAGGCACACTCATCTTCGCCGAGAGTTTGCCAACCTTTTCCTCGACCGTAAGAATTTGAACTTTTCGCATGTCCTCTGCGAGATCACTTAATACTTGAGCCACGGAGGTTCCGTATTGCAAATTTTGAATAATAGTCAGGACAAAGCTTCGAACTGCTGGTGTTGGTATCCGGTCACTGAGATCATTAAGCGCCTTTTCTACACCGTGTATTTTGGCTGAATCGGAAGTGCGTTTAATTTGATAGCAAAGGTCTGAATCAAACTCTGCCAACTCCTTCCCTAAGTACACCAAAGCCGCTTCTATCGTCATACCGGTTTGAACACACACCGACATCATGTCTAATAAATACGGTAACTGAGATGACGTCTTACTAATCAAGACTTTACGTCGAAGCTGCAGTAAGGTATCAGGTACAACTATCACGCCAATAAGAGCAAAAATGACCACGATAAGCTGACTGGTCGTTGTCATATCCGACAGTAAAACCCCACCAGCAACCAAAGCAAGTACCAACAACTTGGCCGGAAAATAGAACTTGGCCCACTCTGTGTTGTAATACCCAGCTTCAATCATTTTTTGTTCTAATTCGTGTCGATACTCTTTACCGAAACGGACAAAAAAACGGTTAACGCGAGAGGGGGCACGCACTGCATCTCCCCCGATGTAAAATGCCACTTTCTTGCGTCGCTGCTCACTACGTAGTGAATCAACAATTAAAAAGAGTAACGAAACAAACAGCACAACAAGAGAAACCAATAACATCATGCGCGCACTCCTTTGACTAACAGCCAAACAATGAATAACCCGAACAACTCACTGCCAAGCACATAAAAGAGCACGATTCGGCCAGAAGGGTCATACAAGACATAATCCACATTGCCAGGGTTTACATAGTTAAGAATAACCATAAAAATCAATGGGATTGCTGCCACAATCTTGGCCGAAATCCTCGCTTCAGAGGTCATCGCCATTTTCTTTTTCTCTAACGTCCTAGCATCCACCAAGACTCGAATAAGTCTTGCTAACACCCCTTTAAGCTGACCACCACGCGCAATGTTTGCTCTAAGCGTTACGGTAAAGAAGAGAAACTCCGGATACGGGTAGTTCTTGCAAGAACGTTGAAGTACCACTTCAGGAGATTCACCTAACTTCAACCGGTCACCCATTAACTTGAATTCACGACCAATTGAGTTGTCCATAACCTCTCCGACGTAACTAATGGCTTGCATTAGACTGTCGCCAGCCGTTACCGCGCTCATCAGAATATTCAGCGCATCCGGGAATGTGTTTTCAAAATCTCGACGTCTTCTTGTGACCAGGTAGCGATAACCAAAAATGGTAAGCAACAAAGATAAACCGAGAATCAACACTGTATTCGTCATCAACAATAATTTAACGACGACGTACCAAGATGCAATCAGACTGCCCGTGATATACAGCGCTATGTACAGAGAAGATCTCGGCCCCAATACAGTTAATGTTGGTGAAATGGATTCTTTGAACTTTTGCCAGCTTTGCTTTCGTACCAACGATTTAACGTTGATAGCATTGAAGTTTTCCGCTTCAGCTTCTTCAATATTGAAAAACTGGTTAACCTTTTTGACCTTCGAATCCCTGATCAAAAGCAGTACAACCGCAAAGAGGATGAGCGAGATCCAGAGCATGCTATATCCCCTTAAATGCAGCCATCAGCTCGTCATATAAGCCGAAGAATTGGGATTTTTTCACAAGCTCAGATCGTTGCATGATGCCACTGGTCACAAAGTCGCCTTTCACCGTTTCCCCGAAATGCGCATCGTCGTAACGGAAACGATAGATCTCTTCCATCACGACGCTATCGCCTTCTAGGCCAACAATTTCAGAGATACTGGTAATTTTACGGGAGCCATCACGTAACCTATTAACTTGAACGACCATTTGAACGGCACTGACGATTGTTCTTCGAATCGCGTCAAGAGGTTGGTTCAAATTCGCCATCATCACCATGGATTCAACACGAGCAATCGCATCTCTCGGTGTGTTAGCGTGCAACGTAGACATCGAACCATCATGGCCAGTATTCATTGCTTGCAACATTTCAAAGGCTTCAGACCCACGACACTCACCCAATATGATTCGGTCTGGGCGCATACGAAGTGCGTTGATCACCAAATCTCGTTGCGTTACCGCACCGGTTTGTTCCACGCTGGACGTTCGAGTTTCTAATCGGACCAAGTTCGGCTGTTGCAAACGCAGTTCCGCAGCGTCTTCAATCGTGACGATGCGTTCATCTTCTGCAATGTATTGAGACAATGCATTGAGCAGCGTAGTCTTGCCTGAGCCTGTACCACCTGAAATTAGCACATTCATTCGACAGCGAGACGCAATCATGAGCACTCTTGCCATATCTGGTGACATGGTTCCAAAGCCAATCAAGTCCTCAAAACCAATGTTCTGCTCCCTGAATTTACGTATCGAGATTGACGTCCCATCCAACGCAATAGGTGGGATAACAATGTTGACACGGCTACCGTCATCGAGTCGGGCATCAACCGTTGGAGACAGCTCATCAACACGGCGACCAACACGTGAAGCAATACGCTTCGCAATGGCTAAGAGTTGTTCTTCATTTACAAATGTGACTTCTGACTTTTGAACTTTCCCGTGTCGCTCAAAGAAAATATGGTTTGGTCCATTCACCATAATATCGGAGATAGACTGGTCTTCGACCAAAGGTTGCAAAGGCCCTAAGCCAAAAAGCTCATCAATTAAGCTTTTCACCAACCCAGACTTCATCATGGAAGTGATCGGTCGTTGGTAGCTGTTCGCAAGGAGGTCTACCGCGGCTTGTATCTGGGCCTCAAGATCTCGACGGCTCATTTTCTGAACCGCTTCAGCATCTAACGCTTCAAATATTTGGCCACGAAAAGCGAGATATAAGTCTTTGTTAGAACTCATTTAGCACGCACCTTCTTTAACCACGATCCCATGCCTTTTTGATCAACAGGTTGGCCATTGATCAGCTTCACCAATAACTCCATAGAGCGACTGACGTGGCGATCATGTTTATGGCCTCGCTTACCATCAATGATGATGTGTGAAAGCGATTTGCAGTAAGCCACTTCTAGGTCCACATCCGCCCCTAAGTATTTGGTTAAGTCAGGCTTCTGCAATACATAAGCATTTTCTGGTCGATGGTAGTTCACGACCGTAATAACACGAGTGCGAGATGCGAGTGTGAGCTGCAAATTCGACATTTTTTCAAATAACCGCTTTGCGCTTCTTACCGAAGACACTGATGCGTCTAATACCAAAACAACCACGTCGAAGTTTTCTACCAAGAGTTGAGGTTCAACTTTGAAATCCACGCCACCAGAGAAATCTTCGATAATGAAATTGGTATTTCTTGCCAAAAGGTCACAAAGCGTTTGGTTATAGTTAAGGATATCGGTCTGACTCATATCCCCATCAATCGCTAACAAACGTAGGTTTTTTCGTGCATTAAACAGATAGCTCAATGCACCTTCTTCATCCATTTCATGCAATGGCGCGGTAAACTCATCGATACCGCGGGGTTTAAAGTCTTTTAAGCCCAATAAGACATCAATATTGGTATCAGTGTATTGGTGATCAACAAGGATGGTATCCGTGCCCTGAGTAGACAGTAGTGAACTCAACTCTGTTGTGATAAATGAGGCACCAACACCACCTTTTGCTCCCACAACTGCAACACGTTTTGCTTTGCGTTTTTGGCTGACACCCGAAAACGTCTTTAGGTTCTTGCTAACATGATTTAAGAAGTCAGCAAATTCCTGTTTGTTCACTGGCCAAAAAACATAATAGAAGCCCATATCTTTCAGCGAACGCAGCGTCGAAATAGCATCCTCTTTGCCAATTACGACCACGCCTTTATGCGTAGGCAATTTGCTGGCAAAAGATTTGGCGTCTTCAACAACGTTATTGGATTCATTAAGCTCAAGGATAACAATGTGACTACTCTGCTGTTCCGTTAACTTAGTTAATCCAGCATTGGCTTTGACACATTCAGGGTCATTCCAACCTTCAAATCGAAACACTTCCTGAACTAGGTTCAAACACTCTTGTGATTGATAAAACAAAGTACAACCAGCAACGCCAGTCGCGGTGGACTGAGTAGGCTTAGCCTTGGTGCTTAACGCTTTGGTCAGATCAAACATGTTACTCTCCCACCAATCTAGACTTGTAGGACACTTGTTTTAAACGCATTGACTCTACAAAGCAGTCAGGTTGACCTAGTTGGACGTGAATTTGTGCAGGCGTACATTGCTGAGTCTTCATGCGCGTTAACGTCACTTGAATGCTGAGATCATTCGATAAATGAGGTGCATTGCGGAACGTCACTCTTTGCGGCGCGACAATGTGTGACGGATATTGGCTAAATATCTGCTCTAACATCGTCTTGCTACGCGTTGATCTGTAATCCACCACGTAAGTCGCCTCTTTATCCATCGACTCAATATCGTGAATCAGTTGCTTAATCTGCTTGGTGGTTTCCGCTTGTTTTTTGATCGAAAATTCGAAATTGTGGTGTTCTTTGTACACCAAAGCTTCAGCTCCGTTACCACCAAAATAACGCTCTGAAGCGCAACCAAAGAGGGATGAAGTCAATAAAGTAATGAGTACGAGTTTCTTCATTGAATGAAACCTCCTTCAGACAATAAGCGAATCGTTGCATCCGATGTCACTGGGGAATTACCCTCGGAATCAATATTCAACCAACGCGCCAATGTTGATGTTTTTTTGATATATGGGAGTTGAATGTCTTTTGGTTTCATTGGCTCAACCAGATTTACCGTCGCCACGATGATCAACTCAGTGCGTTTTCTGTCTGTCGTTGCCTTACGGAATGCCGCGCCAAGTACAGGGATATCGCCGACAAAAGGAATCTTCTGCATTTTTTCTAAATCGGTGCTGCTCATTAGCCCACCTAGAATGAAGCTATCTCCGTCTGCTAACTCGACCGTCGTTAACGCTCGACGCGAAGCCAGCTGTGGCACTTTTATACCAGCCGCCTCTACATAGCTTTCTACTTCGCTGACTTCTGGGGCTAATTGCATTCGGATCTTATCTTGGCTAAGTACCTTCGCGGTAAGGTCCAACTTAATGCCGAACTCTTTAAAAGTGATATTGACATTGCTGTCCGTCGATACGATGACCGGCACCTCTCCACCAACGAGGAAACTTGCCGATTCGCCGGAGAGTACGGTTAAATTAGGCTCAGCTAAAACTTCAGCAATTTGGTCATTGCCTAATGCTGTAATCAACGTGCTTAAATTTGCAGCGTCAAACTGATCAAAAACAAACTCACCGACGCTAGAACCCACAGAGCTCCAGTCAACGCCTACTGTTTTTCCAAATGATTCGGTGACTTGAGCAACGGAAATTTTGACGTTCACTTGTTGAGTCGTAGCGACTTCAATGCGTTCGACGATCCCTTCCCATGTCATATTTCGCGCGAAAACCATTCCCTCCGGCTCTTCATAGTCGGCACTTTCAGAGCTGAACTCCAACTTCTCGGCTTTGTCCCATCGCTCTGTCTTTTCTCGGCCAAGTAGTGTTGCAACCAATCGATAGATGTCATCACGCGTTGCTTCGGAATCAACAACACCACTGACGGCAACTTGCTCACCAACAGACTGAACCTTGACCTTAGCATCTGGAAAATGGAATTTAAGCTGGCGTCTGACTTCGCTTAAGTCCAAATCAACAATAATGCGATCAGAGAGCAGCACATCATCATCAATCCCGTACACAATCAATCGTGACTGCCCTATTCCATTAGCGAATACCACCAATGTGTTATCATTGATGATTTTATAATCCGCAATATCAGGATTACTGATGAAGACCTTTCCAATTGGTGTCTTAAGCTGAATATGTTGTCCATCATTGAGCGTAATGGAGCGATTCGCCGCATAAACATTTGTTACGCACAGTAAGCCCATAAAAAAGAGCACGATAGAACGGTAAACTGATTGCTTCATTTGAGGTTGTATTGTCATTACAGAGCCTCTCTTGGGTTGTTGACGTTTCCGCGCAACTCGTCAATACCAGTGTAATTATCAATAATATTGCGCACTTCTGCGTACTCAGGCTGCTTGTAGGTTTGGCTTCGGTATATTTCGATGTGCATAGTTCTTTGGGCTAACGCAAGTTTGGCTAGGTCATCAGGTCTAACTTCAATGACCACAGTCGTTAAACCGTCTTCTTTACTCGGGGCTCGTGCAGTAACAGAACTGTTTTCCCCTTCTCCATCACCAATGTTGAGCACTTTAATATGCTTGAGGAACATTGATGCTTTCACGCCTCTGAAGCGCTTTGGCTTATCAATGTTTCCCGCTAAGTTATCATTTGGAGAGCTCACCGTAAGGACATCAATGTATGAACTTGGTCGGATATAATCATTGATTAGATTCTTGTTGCTCACTTCGAGTGGATACAACGTCATTCCCTCCGTGACGAGAAGATCGATATACCCAGGCTGACCAGACGCGACTTGGTATTCTGGCAACACAACTTCGCCAGGATTCAAATCTCGATTCAATAAAACGGAAGGGGAAAAACTGATTTCAGCGTCTTCTCTCACACCAAGCGTCAATGCCTCGCTAAGTGGGAGCTGTCGTTTTATGACGCCTTGAGCACTGATCGCATGCCCTTTTTCATACGCTTCTGTGGTCGTCCAGACAGCAACATGCTCTTCTTCTTTGTTATCTGCCAATTCAGCGGTAGTTGCTGACTGAGGTTCGCTTTTGAACAAATCGACAACGCCTAGCGCGCCAACTATCAAAGCAACAATAGCAACAAGTAATACCAGTCGAGATCTCATAACGTGCCTATTTTGGGAGGTTTATATATGTGGCGTATTTTGAGTTAAAATTACTAAGTAAAATCCAACGCTAATTGCTATTCCATATGGGATTCCCTCTTTATTACTCGACGTGTTGCTTATTAGCTTTTGACCTATCAAATAAATAACAGCTAAAAAACCACCAGCAAAAGCCGTCAAAATATAGGCCCACGGCAAATCATGTAAAGGGATTGAAAGAGATAAGACAGCGGCATACTTAATATCACCTGCTCCAATCGAAATCAGAGCGTAAAGTATTAACCCTACCCCTAACACCAGCAAAAAGGTTGTTATTTGAATATCTAACGGTGAAAAAAAACTTTGCAACAAGAGGAGTATGAGCAAGGTGTAATTATGTATTCTTCGACAAATAAAATCGACAAATGAAACATAAACACACGCAATTGCCAATACTAACAAATACCATTCATGACTCAAAAATAAGACTCTCAGGTTAACTTTTCTGGTTTATTTTCAAAAAACATTTATTAGATAATCTGAATTAACGATGCCAGACCAATGAAAACCATAGGTCTGGCACAAATATCTATCGATATTATCTACATAAAACCAAAGGGTAATATGTTTAATTATGGCGTTGGTTTAGTACCAGCAGTTTTGATCGTATCAGCAATCGTATCAAACGCATTACCCAGCTCCTTAATGAAGCCGTTATCACCTACCGCTACGCTAACTAGCACTGCCATTGCAACACCAATTAGACCATATTCAATCGCCGTTACACCACGCTCATCGTTTTTGAATTGCGACAAAAACAGGCCTGTTTTCACGTACAATTTAGTAATCATGTTTTGTTCCTATGAAGTGAATTTACAAATGCAGCCCCATATTAATTAATACTTCCTTTCAACAGAAAATAGCCCTTATTGATAAAATCGATAGGCAATCGAAAAAACAACCAAACAAAAAGCAAAGGAAGTCGAACAAAAAACACACAAAACCATATTTTACAAATGGTTACCTTAGTAAAGCGGAGAAGAATAACAAAAATCACTTAAATTAAAACAATGCAAATGATGAGAGGTAGATCATTTATAGAGTAATAAACTATCTACATGATAATTGATTTTATCAAAATGATAAATTTTTGTAATGAATCCTTATGCAAGATAGTAATATGGCAAGAATGAAAGCTGCACTCTTAAATAACTATGCTTTATAAAACGTGTTGAAATACGAGCATCATCACGCTATTGTGTTGCAAATATACAAATTACAATTCAAAAAACTAAAATTTGCTTGCTTTTAAAAGGTTGGTCGAATCATGAAACTGCATTTCGAAAATATTGTTTCGTTTGTAGCTGTAGTTGAAGAGGGTTCATTTAGTTCTGCTGCTCGTAAGCTTGGTAAATCCCAATCTACCGTTAGTACTGCTGTTCAAAATCTTGAATCAGACTTAGGCTTCAATTTATTTAATAGGCAGTATTCTAAAGTCTGGTTGAATGAAAAAGGGAAACGCCTATTTCATTTATCAGCCCCTGTTGTTTCAAAGTACCGCGAATTGATGACAACAGCTCAACAAATGAATATCTCGGAACAAATTGTTTACCGCGTTGGAATAGATCCATTGGTATTCAATCAGGAAGTAAAAAAAACACTGTTGGATTTCTCAGAAGCATTTCCTAATGTGGATCTGCTGGTTGTCACTAAACCAAGTTTTGTATTAGGAAATTACATTAACGAAGGAAAAATAGATCTTGCCTTAGGAAACCCGTACCACAAAACGGGAAACGACTTTAACATTGATGAATTGTTTCACGTCAATTGTTGGTGGGTAGCTCACGAAGACTTAACGCACATTGGTGGTCGTCCATCACAACGCGTTCTTTTAATGGATGGGTGCGAAGAGTTACTCAATTTATCAAACATCGCCGCCTATAATTTGTGGAGGCTTGATGATTTAGGGACCATCCTAGACCTATGTAAAGCCCAAAAAGGCATCGCATTTTTGCCGGAGTTTCTTATAGAGGGGAACATAAAAGAAAATAAGCTAAAGCTGATTAACGACCACCCCGATTTTTTTGGCAAAAGAGTCATTGCCTCCCTTTTCTGGCCGCTACATTCTGACTTTAGTTTGTTTAATCAGTGGATCAAAGGGGAGTTGCAAAGTAGCTTAAGAAACCAACAAACATTCGTTGCAGACCTGGCACAATAACGCTCCGTTAAGCTTTTAACGAAACTCACTTTCGAATAAAAAAGAGCCGCAAACTGCGGCTCTTAGTTTATTTAGTATTCAGGCAAAAACTTATTCTTTACCAAAGACGTTGCTTTCTTGTTATTGCACACGGATGAGCGAAGTACGTTTGACACGACTCAGTGCTTATCCACCACTCTCCAAAAGCTATAACAACGTTGTTGAGAAGAACTTATCAAGTTTAGTGACGGCTTGATCAACATACTTGTTTTGATCGTAGAGGTCGAAGTGTTGCGCCCCTTTAATCTCAAACAACTCAGCGTCAATACCAGCATCTTTACCACGTTTTACCGCCACTTCGCTAAAATACGCCGATAGCGCTTCAGTCCCAACGACAGCCAAGAAAGGAGTGTCGCCAAGTAACGCCATGTTTTCTGATGGATTATAAGCGTAGCGTGTATCTAGAGACATAGCAGCGCGCATTGGCGAATAGTTCTCAGCACTGCCACCACGCTCAGGGTTACGATAGTAATCAGCAGCGCGAACCCAAAACTCATTCATGGATTTGGCTTTTTCTGCAGATGGAATACCATCAACAAGCACGACCTCACCTGTTTCGTAGTACTTTTGACGTGCCTCGCTCGCCATTTGGATCTGCTGACGATATTGCTCAACCGGATCGCCCGTAAGTTGGTCCATATACTGAGTTGCCCCACCCATACCATAGTCAGTAAAGTCAACAAAGCCGCTGACTGTTGCTACAGAGTCTAAACGGGTATCCTGCATTGCAACTTGTAAGCTGTAACCAGCACCAGAGCAAATGCCTAGCTCACCGATGCGCTGAGGGTCAACGCCTGGAAAATGACTCAAGAATGTAATGGCATTCTTGATATCTTCAACCTTCATTGGCGCATTTTCCATACCGCGAGGATAACCACCGCTTTCACCGTAAGTACGATGGTCAAAAGCTAAGGTAATATAGCCTTTTTTTGCCATTTTCTCGGCGTAAATACCTGCGGTTTGCTCTTTAACCCCACTGGCTGGCGTAATCACTACAAGTGCTGGATAGTTTTTGCTTTCGTCATAATTGGGTGGCAAGAACACATTGCCAGCAATACGAACATTCTCACTAAGAAAAGCGACTTTATTTTTGCCATCGTGATAGTCAGCACCTAAGAAGGTTTTCGCAGCAACAGATGTTGTTACTAAAACGGCACTCGCAACTAACGAAAGGGGGATTAATTTAGTAGTTTTCATATCTTACTCCATAGATTTCTGAGATTTGCAACGTTCCCCGCTGCAACAGGTGTATGTTATGAAAACCATAAGTGTTGATATATAGCACTCAAATCAATTCACTGTTGCTATCAAACAACAATTAAAAAGATACATTTATAGAAATTGTCACAAGTATCCGTAAGTAAGGCATGACTTAATCGCTGAAGAGGTAGCTTAAAGCATGACAATTCTGGCTAGCCATAGCTTGCCGCCGTTTTTTTATTCGACTTTTTGCGCTCTGGGTTGAACTAACCGGTATCCTCTCGCCAGCATCACTTCTAAACAAAAAAGCCAGCGTTGAATCCATCAACACTGGCTTTTGTTTAGTTAAACCGAAACGGGAATCAGTCTACAAAATATGGCTGGTGTTCTTCAGTCAAAGCACTGTCTTTCGCAAAGTCAGTATGCTTAGTTACATTGCTCACGTTCCAGTTAGATAAGTCTTGGTTAAATACCTTAGCCTCAGCGAACATGCGATCCATATTCAGCACGTTCGATGTATCCCAACCACCTATACCTTTGTTAAATACCTCCGTATAAGAAAACATCCAGCTCATATCCTTAACATTAGATGTATCCCAATTTCCTATATCTTGGTTAAAGGCCTTCGTATAACCAAACATGTAGCTCATATCCACAACATTCGATGTATCCCAATCACCTATATCTTGGTTAAAGGCATGAGCAGTAGCAAACATCCCAGACATATTCATCACATTCGATGTATCCCAACGGCCAATATTTTGGTTAAAGGCTTTTGCATTTGAGAACATCGCTATCATATTCATCACATTCGATGTATCCCAGTGGCCTATATCTTGGTTAAAAGATTCAGCTCCAAGAAACATCTTAGACATATCCCTGACGTTCGATGTATCCCAATAACCGATATTTTGGTTAAAGGCACTGGCTTCCCAAAACATATATCTCATACTACTTACCTTGGACGTATCCCAGTAGCCGATATTTTGATTGAACGTAGAAGCCCCCCTAAAAATTTCGTCCATTAGTGACACATTAGACGTATCCCAATAACCGATATCTTGGTTAAAAGCTTGTGCATAAGCGAACATGTCTTGCATATCCCTTACCTTGGACGTATCCCAGTAGCCGATATTTTGATTGAACGTAGATGCCCCAAAAAACATTGAACCCATATTCGTTACATTCGATGTATCCCAATCACTGATATCAGCATTAAACGATTCACGATCCCTAAATAAACGGTTCATATCCGTTACCTGAGTGGTACAAAATCGAATTTTCCCTTGCTCTAGTGTATCTAGCATCGTCTTGTCTTTGATTAGAGCGTTATCCACTACTACATAAACTTGCCCGTTTTCAATCATCACGGAGTTAACGGCTTGGTCTGGGCATTTTACTGAGATATCAGCAGCAAAAGCGGTTTGGCTGGCAAGCGCAGCTGCGCCCACGAGAAGTGAGGTTATGGTTCTTTTCATTGTATTTTCCTAGGATTGAATAGACGTTATTGTGTAAAAGTTGGAAGGCTATCTTCAGACAAGCCACTGCCTTTAGCGAAGTCGATATGGCGTGAGACGCGCTTGACGTCCCAGTAGGTTAAGTCTTGGTCAAAGCGCTTGGCGCCGGAGAACATTCGGTCCATATTAGTCACACGAGAGGTGTCCCAACGGCTGATGTCCTGATTGAAGTATTGGTCTTTAGCAAACAGGTCACTCATGTCTGTTACGTGAGTGGTGCAGAGCTGAATGTTGCTATCCAGAAAGTTTTGCCAGTAGTCTGAATTGCGGATTAACTTGTCATTGACGACCACAAACAACTCATCTTCTAGAACCATCACGGTTCCTGGTTTGTTGGACTCACAGGTAACTGTTTCAGGCTCACTAGCAAAGGCTTGGCTACAACTTAGTAGCGCACAGGCGGAAATAATCGAACGTAGCTTCATGATTAAGAGATCCGAGTCTTATAAAACGAATCTCGATCATATAAAAAGCAATTTTGTCAGTTTCACTAATAGAGGCTTTAAATTAACTAAATCAGTAAAAATGCATTCTTTAGTCCAATAAATACCTCACATTAATAACAGAATTCATTATAAAGAGAGAGCTTTGTGAGATGTTCCGATAATTGTGTTGAATATAGTCAGTGTATTTTCCAACCTTTACTTAATTAACGACTATTCACCGTATCAGTACACGTGTTAGGTATTTCGTTTTCTTGAGCAAAAAAAAGAGCCGCAAACTGCGGCTCTTAATTTATCTATTTCAATTTAAGCAAAAACTTATTCTTTACCGAATACGTTGTTTTCTTGCTCTTGTACGCGGATGAACGTAGTACGCTTGGTTAGCTCTTTAAGCTTTGCTGCACCTACGTAAGTACATGTTGAGCGAACACCGCCAAGGATGTCTTGGATAGTACCGTGAACGCTGCCACGGAATGGTAGAAGTACAGTTTTACCTTCAGCGGCACGGTAGCCAGCAACACCACCAGAGTGCTTGTCCATCGCGCTCTTCGACGACATTCCGTAGAATTTCATGAACTGCTTGCCGTCTTGCTCGATCACTTCGCCGCCTGACTCTTCGTGGCCAGCAAGCATACCGCCTAACATTACGAAGTCAGCGCCGCCGCCGAATGCTTTTGCAACGTCACCCGCACATGAACAGCCACCATCACCAATGATCATGCCGCCAAGGCCGTGTGCAGCGTCACCACACTCAATGATTGCAGAAAGTTGTGGGTAACCAACACCTGTTTTAACACGTGTAGTACATACAGAACCTGGGCCGATACCCACTTTCACGATGTCTGCGCCCGCTAGGATTAGCTCTTCACACATGTCGCCAGTTACTACGTTACCTGCAGAGATAACTTTGTCTGGGAATGCAGCACGTACGCGTTGTACGTACTCGACTAGGTGCTCTGAGTAACCGTTCGCGATATCGATACAGATGAAGATAAACTCATCAGAGATCGCCATGATGTCTTTGGTTTTTTGGAAGTCTGCATCAGACGTACCAGTAGACACCATTACGTTGTTTAGTGTTGTTTTGTCTGCTGTTTTCGCAAACTCTGCCCAGTCTTCTACTGTGTAGTGTTTGTGAACAGCGGTCATTACACCATGCTCTGCTAGTGCCTTCGCCATTGCGAAGCTACCAACCGAATCCATGTTCGCCGCAATTACAGGTACACCAGACCATTGACGGCCACTGTGCTTGAATGTAAAATCGCGGGTTAAATTTACTTGAGAACGGCTCTTAAGGGTTGAACGTTTCGGGCGAAACAGTACATCTTTGAAACCTAACTTAAGTTCTTGTTCGATACGCATTGTGTAATTCCTTGATTCATAAGTATATGTGTCATCTCAGAGTGCGTAGTGAAGTCGTTGGCAGACGAGTTCACTGTTCTTCGGACACAAAAAAACCGGAGCGTTGGCAGACGCTCCGGTTTTCAGCATTATAGGTCGTGATTTATTTCCTACAAGTCTGATATTTGAATTTTTTTTGTGATACCATCTTGGAAATCGCATATCAAAAACACCTCACCGCTCTCCAAAACCATAACTTTATTAACAATATCAAACAGTTAAAGTCACCCTCTATTTAATCCTTTGCGCAAACCTTTGCGTTAAACAATGGGAATTTTACCGTTCAACCTCTCATAAACGTTCAAAATTACACCAAACGATACTTATTAGTCGGTTTGTACAAGAATAATTTTCTATTTTTTTTCACGCTCCACATCACTTTTCTGCCACTTTTTTGAGTGTATCAAGCACGCACTAGCTCTCTGTAACGTTTATAGCGCATCGAAGTGATTCAATAACATCACTTGCTAATAACCCAATTTCGCCTTTTTGTTGAACATTAATGTCCGCAGCGTGACTATGGAGCATCACTCCCAAACGTGCAGCAACAGCAATAGGTAACCCTTTGGCAAGCAGTGCGGCAATGACACCGGATAACACATCCCCCATACCGCCACTGGCCATTCCCGGATTTCCGGCAAGACAAACGTACATTCTCACACCATCATAGATGAGCGTCCCTGCCCCTTTAAGTACAATGACACCTCCATAACGTTCATGAAGTTGTCTTGCTGCGGTAAAGCGATCTTTCTCTATGTCCTTTGTAGAGACATTAAGTAAACGTGCGGCCTCTCCTGGATGTGGCGTCATAACGCGTTGCTCATCTCGTAAAACCACGACGTCGTTACGCTGATTCAGCATCGCAAGAATATTGAGTCCGTCTGCATCAACGACTTTAAGTTTGTGCTGCTGAGATAAGTATTGATAGGCTTGATGCGCCCATTCATCCTCACCGAAACCAGGACCGAATGCCAAGACATCCGCCCAACGTGTCCGTTTAATCAGTTCGTTGCCCTGCTCTTTTAACTCATCAAACGTAATAGCCTGACTCATGACTTCCGGCGCACCAACTTGCAGTGGCAACAATGAGCTTGGATGTGTGACAGAGGCGGTTAACCCAGCCCCTGCTCTTACCGCGGCGGAGGCACACAAACGAATAGCACCAGACATGCCTTGATTACCGCCTATACATAAGAGCTTGCCATTATTCCCTTTATGGGCTGTGGCTTTTCTTTTTGGTAATAGCCTTTTAATGATTTGATAATCGATGCCCAAGGCACTTTCTTCTTCAATCGACTCGAACTCAACGTTTACACCTAAACCAGAAAAATGCAGCTCACCGACGTAGTCTCTTGCCTGCCCTGTGCATAAGCCTTGCTTCACACCAATAAAGGTCACCGTATGATCCGCTTGTATGGCATCTCCGAGCACGGAACCTGTGTCTGCACTTAACCCCGAAGGAATATCGATTGAGATGACCGGACAATGAATTTGATTAACTTGATCAATGTAGCGGCGATACTCATGCCTTACTTCACCAGAAAGCCCTGTACCAAGCATGGCATCAATGATCACATCCGCCTCTAAAAGTGCAGTGTGCCAATCATCCCAAGAGCTATTCTCGCCATCCACAGATTGCCAATCTTCAAACGCTCGCAACGCATCCCCTTTCAATGATGTGGCGTCACCTAACTGGAAGACACGAACATTCAACTGCGCTTGTTTGGCAAGCGTGGCAAACACGTACCCATCGCCCCCGTTGTTGCCTTTACCACAAACAACCAAGACTGTTCTTGCTCTGGGGTACAAATGAAGAAATCGTTCATATACTGCCATACCTGCGCGTTGCATCAGGCTATACATAGAGACGCCCGCCATTTGAGCTGCGATGACCTCTCCTTTTCTGACTTGTTCTGCAGTGTAGAGTTTAAGAGCGAGATTAAAGTCCATTTTGATCTTCTACGTATTGGGGGAACACGATTTAAGTATACAAAAAAGCCGAGGCGAACCTCGGCTTTTACCATGCTTATTTTTTCAAGCTTACTTTTGGTCTTTCACCATCAAGGCTTCTGCGGTCGCATCTTGAATCGACAGGAACAACGAATTGATTTTCCCTGTTGGGGTACGCATTGGATTTAGCGTCACGTTTTGGTACATAAACTCGGCCTGTTGAGTGACAGGACGAACGTTGCGACATCGGAACAAATACGGACGCTGACGCCAAGTAATAAAACTGCGACAACCCAAATCGTAGACAGGTTTCGTCTTAAGCTTAAACCACTCTTGTGGGATTTCAGGGAAAATATCGAAAATAGAGCGGCCAATCGCCTCGTGTGATTGCAAACCACTGTGATGAGTCATAAATCCGTTCCACACTTGCACGTTATATTCTTTATCTATAACGACCAAGCCCATATCGACATTCTGCACCATGTCGACCATCCAATGGAATTGTTCAAATTCTGCAGGTAGATTCAGCATTAGAAGTCCTCCATCAAGTACGACAGTTTGTTATCCAGCAACGGTAATGACTCATCAACGAACATAAACAGAAGATCACAACGAATTGAAGTGCCTTCGATGTTGTAGCTCACTTCAAAGGTCATGGTACGACTGAACGCGCCCGTGGTTGATTCGATAATAGAGTCAATCGATATATGCTGGCCGAGCAAAACTGGAGGACTTTGGAAAAATCGGACTTCAGATTGCTCGCCTAAACCATTCAAGAAAGAACCAACCAGAATGTTGGAGATATCCATCAGCAGCTCGAGCTCTTCTAACTCTTCACTGTCTGCTGGCACCTTCATCAGTTTCTTAAGATCAGAAACACTGGAGTCACTCAAGAGTACGAGTGCTTCACCCGCGATCCCTTCACCACAAAAACCTTGGCACACACCAGAGACGTTGTCTTGTGATGCCAAATCACGTAAAGCCATGTGAAGCTCGCTGACTTCGAAGATGTTTACGTTCGGTAATGGAAGTTGAACAAACACATCGAAATGACGTGCTAGGGCATCCGCTGCCCGGCCAATAGAAACGTTCGCCACTTCCATATAAATATCGCGGCGACGTAAAATCGGCAGCTCAAGCGTGATAGGTGTGATCACCTGAGGGCGTTGATCGGGTTCGACAAGCTCTCTTAACGTCGCCTTAAGCTCATCTTTTCCAATTGGCTTTTGAATAAACGCTTTAGCACCAAGCGCGAATACACGCTCTTTCGCTTTTGGTTGGATATCACCAGACACAACGACGACGGGCGTCTGGATGCCAAGGCGCTTCATATTTTCTAATGTTTCAAACCCATCCATCTCTGGCATGGTCAAATCTAGAAACATCAGTTTGAATTCTTTTTGCGCGAGTTCTTCAAGCGCGTTTTTACCGTGAATGGCAAATGTCACGTCTGCATTTAATGTTGCTGGCAGTGATCTTGCCATCTGTTTGCGTGCTAACGCTGAATCATCACAGATGAGTACAGGAAAAGACATTCAACCACCTTTAAATATTCAACAATCTGCGCAGGAGTCTATCAGATTGTTCGTGCGATACAGACAAAGAGTTGTCGTTTTTTGTTTACTGGGTAAGCATACGCAATATGAATAGATGAGTGAACCTGAGAAAGCAACTATTCCTAAATTCACGGCACATTTAGTGACATAAAACATGAGTGATTAAAACTTCTACAGCCCTTGATACGCAAAGGGTTGCGCTACCTAGAGCAAAACCACTCAAACCGAAAAGGAAAAAGGCACCCTATGTTAGAGTGCCCTGCCAATAGTTCATTTATATCGCTTTGAAGTGTGCTTTCTATGGCACACCGTGACCTTTTGATGCAACCCAAACTCGGTACCATTGTTCACGAGTTAGCTCAATGCTTAACGCGTTGACTGCACTATGAACACGCTCGATTTTACCAGAACCAATAATTGGCATCGGCTTAGAAGGCAAGCGACGTACCCAAGCGTAAATCACTTCGTCGATGCTGTTTGCCCCCACTTCTTCTCGGATAGCTTCTAGCTCGTTACGAACACGAACGGCTTGTTCGCTGTCGCCGGTAAAGATAGCGCCGCCGCCTAAGCATGACCAAGCCATTGGACGAGTACGAAGTGCTTGCATTTGGTCGAGTGTGCCATCGTGAGCAACCTCGAAGTTAAGCGGGTTAATTTCCACTTGGTTAGTCACAAGAGGCTTACCTAAACGCGATTGCAATAGTTCGAATTGACGAGGCAAAAAGTTAGACACACCAAAATGCTTCACTTTACCGACTTTATGTAGCTCAGTGAATGCTTCTGCGACTTCGTCTGCATCCATCAATACGTCGGGACGGTGAATCAACAGGACATCAATTTCATCCACTTTTAGTCGCTCAAGCGAATTATTCACCGATTGATAAATGTGCGCCGCACTTGTGTCGTAGTGGTTGATCTTACGCTCTGGCGTTTTGTCACCACACAAGTTGATGTCACACTTGGTCACGATCTGAATTTGCTCACGAACGCTTTTGTCCAGTGCGAGTGCTTCACCAAACAGCGCTTCACATTCGTAGTTACCATAGATATCTGCGTGATCGACGGTGGTAATACCTAACTCAATATGTTGCTTTAGGAATGACAGACGCTCTTGAGCCGTCATGCCCCAATCTACTGCACGCCAATATCCTTGAACCAGTTCAGAAAACTCTGGACCGTTTGGTGCAGTCACTACTTTTGCAACCATGGGTTTTCTCCTTTTCTTAATCTGCTTTCATCCTAGTCTTGTTTTACCGTGGGCTCAACGGGTAAACTTTCGCAATTCGAACTGGAGTACGAATTATGTCTTTTGCCCAACGATTAGCGACTTTAATTGGCGAAGAGAGCATCAGTGGTTTTGCTCGACGCGTCGATGTTTCTGAGGCGATGATTCGGAAATATCTGAAAGGCAGTGAACCAAGTTTAAGCAAAGCCAACCAAATCGCGATGCGTGCAAACTGCTCTTTAGAATGGTTAGCGACAGGTTGCGGTTATCTCTATCGCCAAGCAGAAGTAGTAGATATTGCCGCTTACAAGCTGGCGTTCCAACATGTCATGAATGGAACGATCTCTCAGGTTGAAGAAGCACAACATCGCAAACTGATTGCGGGTTATCAGTACTTACGCGCACACAAAAAGTCAGATGGTTTTCTTGACGAATCAGCTATGGCGACGTTTCTTGCCCTACATAATGAATCTAAAGGCGAGTGATGGTTAACTCTAGCATCTCACCATCACTCGTTAAATTAGCCTTAACTTTTGGCAACGATGCTTCAAATTCTTGAGCCCGTAGCCAATCGAGTGTTCTAGGTGCGTCTTGAGGATATTGATTCATAAGCAATACGACGTCCCTATCTACCGATTCAGGCGATTGCTGTTGCAGTGCTTCACGTACATCATAATGCTCGTCCCCTATACCAAGCGCACTTACCACAAAACCGTCTTTTCTCAAATTCAGAATAAGATCACTCAACGTTTGCGCGTCATATGCCGCTAAAAACGATAAAGTCATGCTCTGATTTCTTAAGGTTAGCTCACCATAAAGCGCTATATTGTAATAATAAAACTCATCTAAACACATGACCGTCATTTGATTGAAGGCATCACATTCATACCATTCACCACCTTGCTTTATCACTTCTCTTACCTCTGTCAACGGCTTATCGGACAACAATGCCTGCCACCAAAAGCCGTTCGCAAATGAAACATGAGTGTGGAAAAAAACAATGAGTGAAAAGCAAGTGACAGCAGATAAGGAAAGACGCGACATGATTGAGTTTTCTGTTCTTCAGTGAGGTTGAGACTCGAAGATCATTACGGTTTGAAAGAAAAATGACAAGGTCAGAGGTCGAAGTTTGGCAACAAAAAAGCGGACCTTCTAGCCCGCATCAATCTTGTATAAAGCCTGAATAGCGTAATCCCTCACGCTGAGAACCATTACAAAATACAAGATATCACACCCTTTACATTAATCAACACTCCATACTGTATTTTAGACAATACAGAAATTTAGTAGCAGGCATTAAAAAGGCGCACTTTTGCGTGCGCCTCTGCCTCGTGACTCAATCGTGAGTATGCGAATCGGGAAGTCTATTGATGCATCCCGAACAAATAACGAGGAATTTCTGTAGGGTTTGAATCCATCCAAATTGTGTGTAAAACCTCACATCCCTCCTTCTGAAGCAGTCATGTTGCTTTACACTTAAAGCATGGTTCATTTTGCTCAGAAAACAAGGCGACCCAATAAAAAAATGTCGTCATATATGGGATCAATAGCACAATATTTATCAATATTTGGACAAAGGAGACTTGAACCGCTCAATAGTGGAAAGCTAAATTGCATCTTTATTGATTAGGTCTAGACTCTCGTCAGCGTATAATTTCTTTCGTCCCTTCCAACTTTATTTTCAGGAGAATCTGTTAATGACCAAACGCGAGAGAATTGTTAAATCTGTGTTAGCGCACGTACCGAAAGATGCGATTAACCAGTTTGTCTCTCGAGGGTCAACGCCAACATCATTCTCCGTTCTCGTTATGGCTGCAGTCGTTGGCACGTTAGCCGGCCTTGTTGGTACTTATTTTGAAATCGCCGTTCACTTTGTATCAGAGACTCGTACCGAGTGGCTTAAAAGTGAAATTGGCAGCGTGTTACCGCTTTGGCTTGCCGCTATTTTGATCAGTGCAACGCTCGCTTTCATTGGTTACTACCTTGTACACCGCTTTGCCCCAGAAGCCTCCGGCTCAGGCATCCCTGAGATCGAAGGCGCGATGGACAATATTCGCCCCGTGCGTTGGTGGCGAGTCATTCCCGTAAAATTCTTTGGCGGCATGGGTGCTTTAGGCTCAGGTATGGTGTTAGGCCGCGAAGGTCCTACCGTGCAGATGGGCGGTGCGGTTGGCCGTATGGTCACTGACATTTTCAGAATTAAGGATGACGATACTCGACACTCGCTTTTAGCATCCGGAGCGGCAGGCGGCTTGGCCGCAGCGTTCAACGCACCGTTGGCTGGTATTATGTTTGTGGTTGAGGAAATGCGTCCTCAATTTCGCTACTCATTAATTTCTATTCGCGCAGTGATCATCTCTGCGATCATGGCGAACATTGTCTTCCGGGCGATTAATGGCCAAGAAGCGGTGATTACCATGCCGCAGTATCAATCACCAGAGCTACAATCATTATGGTTGTTCTTATTACTGGGGTCGCTCTTTGGCGTGTTCGGAGTGGTCTTCAATAAACTGATCACCATTGCACAAGACAGCTTTGTTGCACTTCACAAGAATGACCGTAAACGCTACTTAATCACGGGGACCATCCTCGGCGGCGTATTTGGCTTATTACTGCTTTACGTACCTCAATTAACCGGCGGCGGTATTGGGTTAATCCCTGATATCACGAATGGCAACTACTCTATCTCTATTTTAGTGATGTTGTTTGTTGGCCGTGTCATCACCACCCTACTTTGTTTTGGTTCTGGCGCGCCTGGTGGTATCTTCGCACCGATGTTGGCTTTAGGTACTTTATTCGGCTATGCGTTTGGGGCAAGTGCAGATATGTTGTTGCCGTCTCTCACTATCGAGCCGGGGGTGTTTGCTATTGCTGGTATGGGTGCGTTGTTTGCAGCAACTGTACGTGCGCCAATCACTGGTATCTTGCTCGTTATCGAGATGACTAATAACTACTATTTGATCCTACCTCTCATTATTACAAGCTTAGGTGCCGTAATTGTGGCTCAATTACTTGGCGGACAACCAATTTACAGCCAGTTACTACATCGTACGCTTAAAAATGACAAGTTACGCCAACAGGACCTACCAGAAAATCAGGGCTAACGTTACATCCCCTATTGACGGCAAGGTGCTTGGGGATAAAGGCTCCAAATAATCTTTCATATAGAAGATTCATTTGGAGTCAGTAATTTTTCGTTTTTGCAACTCTCGAACTCATTTCGCTACCAAACTCACAAAACTCCCATTCGTTGATATTTACCCAGCACATTTAAGGGTATCGATGCGTGAAACTTGATACTATCTTCGAACAGAAATAGAGCAATTCATCCAAATATCGGATAGTCCCAGGACAACATCCATTCACTGGATTCATACAATATCAATTCGGAGTAGATTTGAACTGGAAAAGACTTGTGCAGTTTTACAGTGTTCCGCCCTCACAAGCGGCATTAGCACTGGGCATGATCGGACTTGGCCAAGCTTGGGCGCTCTATGTACCAGATATAGGTGAACCTATACGCCCTTTCCTCGCTGCGCTAGGCGCGCTTCTTCTCACTCCGGTTCTATTGAAATACGCAACCAGCCCACGTTTGTTTATGGCAGACATCAAGCATCCTCTTAGCGGCAGTTTGATGGCGCCAATGAGCATGGCATTATTGATGCTGTGCGACTATCTTGCAGCCGTCGAACCGATTATTGCTTACCCACTGTGGTTCATGGCCGTTGCGTTGCATTTTACCATGATGGTAATGTTCTTCGGTTTTCAGATAATGAACTTCAAAATGTCGAATATCGTCCCGAGTTGGTTCTTATATCCGGTGGGGTTGATCAGTTCTTCACTTGCTGGGTCTCAGTTTGGTCACAATGTCTTTTCTGAAACCTTGGCAATGATGTGTATTGGCATTTACTTCTTTATGCTGCCATTAGTGTTGTATCGCCTCGTTTTCTTTGGCTCTCTCCCCCGTAGAGCACGTCCAACCCTTGCGATCATGGCAGCTCCGGTGAACTTGTCTTTAGCGGCGTATTTGGTCAACTTTGGCGAGCCAGACCCGATTCTCACAGGCGCATTGGCAGGCATCGCGATCACCATGACCTTGCTGATTTATCTGTGTTACTTCCGTTTATTGCGTCTTAAATTCCAACCGTCCATTGCGGCCGTGACTTTCCCTTCGGTCATCAGTGCAATCGCGATGCACCGTTTAACCTCTTTCTTTGCTGAATCTCACCCACAATGGCACTGGTTACATGACTTTGGATTCTTAGAACTGAGTATCGCCACTGTTCTTGTCGTTTGGGTATCTGCTGGTTATGTAAAAATGTACTGGCCAGAACTGGTAAGAACGCCTTCAAAATAGACATAAAAAAACGACCTCATTGCGAGGTCGTTTTCTTTTGTTCTTAGCAAGCTCATATCCCGATAAACATTACTCGATGCACATTAGCTGATACATTGAGTTAGCCTATAAACTTGGCCATAAAGTTGCTGATATTGGTCATGCTTGACGCCGCCATCACTACGACAATTGCAACGCCCGTCAGCGTTAAGTAGGCTGGGTGTTTGTAGTCACCTACGATGTCTTTTCTGCGTGTCGCCACCAACACCATACCTAAAACGATTGGCAGAATAATACTGTTAACAAGACCAGCCAGCATTAGCAGCAAAATCGGCATATTCATCGTCACAGTGCCAAGCGATGTGATGATAATGAAACCGACACACCATGCTTTCTCGTTGCGAGCCACAACTGGGAACAGTGTTTTGATAAGGGAAATCGCCATGTACGAGTTACCCACAACCGAGGTAATCGCAGCAACAAACAACACCAAACCAAAGATAAAGTAACCTACTTCACCCGCACCTTGACGAAACGCGTCTGCGGCTGGGTTTGCAGAATCCAAAGTCGCGCCTGTTGCAATCACACCGAACACTGCCATAAACAACAGGATGCGAATCACCACGGCAATTGAAATACCGGCCCAAGCTGCCGTCTTGATAACGGGTACGTTCTCTTTACCTTGCAAGCCGATATCAACCAAACGCTGTGCGCCTGTGTAATAGCCACCTACTGCGCCACCAACGATCGTTAGCGTCGGTAATAGCAGGCTGCCAACATCAGTAGGCATTATTGCTGCGCTCAAGGTCTCCCCCATTGGCGGTAAACTGGTCATCGCAACGTACGCAATTAAGATGATCATAAACAAGCCAAGGTAGCGTGCCATTTGGTCCATGCGCTTAGAAGCGTTGTGCACCACAAACAGAAAACAACCAACTACGCCTGTGAAGAGAGCACCCCAAGTTGTATCCACCCCCGTCAGTACGTTAATACCGAGCGCAGAGCCACTTACGTTACCGAAGTTAAATGCAACCGCGCCAAGTGCCAGAAGAATGCCCACCACGTAGCCCATACCCGGTGCTACTTTGTTGGCAATGTCTTGAATGCGCATACCAGACACACCTACGATGCGCCATAAGTTCATCACAATACCAAAGGTGATAAACATGGAAGCGAATACAGGGAATGCCATGTCGATTTTGTAGATGTTGGTGAAGACCGCTGTTTGGGTTAAAAAGCCAGGTCCCACAGACGTGGTCGCCATTAAAAACGCGACACTAAGAATTGCTTTCTTTTGCCAACTGTTTTCCGATGCTTGAATAGAAGCTGGAGCAGCCGGGTTGATGGTGGTTTGTGTGGTCATGCCAAATCTCAATTTTGTTGCCTTTCTACTATTAGAAAACAGAAAGACAACTGACCGAGATCAGCTGAGCTTGAAGAATCAAATTGGGCAGAACGAATAGAGAAGTGAAACCTTCGCAACCGTTTGCAGGGCGCGGATATTAAGTCTATCGCATGTGACTGTCAACACAGAAATCGATAAATGATTTTTGTCGTATTCATTCTCAAATCATTATTTATTTCAGAAAGATACAAAAAAGGATGGCGTTTGCCATCCTCTTAGAATAGTGCTTGGTTACTTAGCGTAAACCGTGCAGAAATTCGGCACGCGTTGCTGGGTTACTTTTGAAGATGCCACCCAATGCTGTTGTTGTCGTTTCGCTGGTTGCATCCATCACACCACGAGATTTCACACAGTAGTGTGTTGCGTCGATCGTCACTGCCACATCATCGGACTCAAGCAACGTTTGAAGTGCAACAAGAATCTGCTGTGTCATACGCTCTTGTACTTGTGGACGCTGGGCAAAGAAGCGAACGATACGGTTGATCTTTGATAAGCCAATGATCTTGCCACGTGGAATGTAAGCCACAGCAGCCTTGCCATCAATGGTCACAAGGTGGTGTTCACACGTGCTAGTCACAGTGATGTCTTTCACGCGAACCATTTCGCTCACGTTCATCTTGTTTTCAATCACTGTAATTTTAGGGAAATTGGTGTAATCCAAACCTGAGAAGATCTCATCCACGTACATCTTCGCAATGCGATGCGGAGTTTCTTCCAGGCTATCGTCAGTAAGGTCAAGCTGAAGGAGGCTCAAAATCTCACGCATATGATGCTCGATCTTCTCTTTCTTCTCTTCACGGCTTACGTTATTTGGCTGCATTGGCGTTTCCAAACCACGTTGCTCTAGCGCTTCTTTTACTAACTTCGCTGACTCGCTAAGACCTAACATTCCACTTCCTCTTTTGTTACTTCCGCTTTAATACAAACCCAACCAAAATTGCATTCATATTTTTCGCTTTGAGCTGCTCAGTTCGTGTCTTTACACCAAGTCACATCAAATATAGGTACTGAGCTGATTTTATTGAGCTCCGCGGGCTTTTTACCCCTTTCTGATGGCTGACAAGGATACTCGGATTTTTGAATAATTACACCCATATTTTATAGGTGGACATTCTTACTCGGTCCCCTTTTTATGGTAAAGTTGCCACAAAACAAAAGAACACAGGATTTTCTCAATGGGCTGCTGCGACGCACCTGGCTTGATGCCAATTGAAGAAGCGATGGACAAAATGCTATCGCGAATCAAACCTATCCAAACAACGCTTTCTCTTCCACTTGCTGAAGCACTCGGTTTTGTACTGGCAGAAGACATCCTGTCTCCTATTCACGTACCGCCATTCGATAACTCAGCAATGGATGGTTACGCTATTCGCATTCAAGATCTTGAGTCATCTTCTGTATTGCCTCTGGCAGGTAAATCATTTGCAGGACAACCTTTTGAAGGTGAATGGCCTCAAGGTACCTGTGTTCGCATCATGACTGGCGCAAAAATCCCACAGGGTTGTGATGCCGTTATCATGCAAGAAAACACAGAAGTAACGGATGCTGGCATTCAATTCAACCAAACTGACGTGAAGCCGCAAAACAACATCCGCCCAACAGGTGACGACATCAAACAAGGCGACATCGTACTGGCAAAAGGTGCACGTTTAACACCTCGCGATATTCCGATGATTGCGTCTCTTGGTGTTAGCCATATAACAGTAGTACGTAAGCCAAAAGTTGCTTTCTTCTCTACTGGTGATGAACTTAAACCACTGGGCGAACCGCTAGACGAAGGTCAAATCTACGACAGCAACCGCTACGGTATTAAACCGCTTATCGAGAACTTCGGTTGTGAAGCCGTTGATCTTGGTATCATTCCAGACTGCCCAGAGACTCTAAAAGCGACCTTTGAACAAGCGCAAACATTGGCAGATGTGGTCGTGACCTCAGGCGGTGTAAGTGTGGGCGAAGCGGATTACACCAAAGACATTCTTGAAGAACTTGGGGAAATTGGTTTCTGGAAGCTAGCAATCAAGCCGGGTAAACCTTTCGCATTTGGTAAGCTAAGTACAGCTTGGTTCTGTGGTCTGCCGGGCAACCCGGTTTCTGCCGTACTCACCATGTATGTGCTTGTTCAACCAATGCTGGCAAAACTTGCAGGCCATACAGAATGGAAAGCACCCGAGTCTATTCCGGCAACAACCAAAACCGCCTTTAAGAAAGCGCCTGGTCGCACCGATTACCAACGCGGTATCTACACGCTGGAAGATGGCAAGTTTGTGGTTGAAACAACGGGCAACCAAAGCTCTGGCGCATTCCGCTCAATGAGCCTAGCCAACTGTTTTGTTGTGTTGGAACGTGAACGCGGCCGAGTTGAAGTGGGCGAAACGGTTCAGATTCAACTATTCAACTCAACCCTTTACTAGGAAGTCGTTGTGGATATTCTTTCCGATCAGGAAATGCTACGTTACAACCGCCAAATCATTCTTCGTCAGTTTGACTTTGATGGACAAGAAGCACTCAAACAAGCATCGGTACTGATGCTTGGTGCTGGGGGTTTAGGTTGCGCATCAAGCCAATATTTGGCGACTGCTGGTGTCGGTAAAATCACGCTGATTGATGATGACATCGTCGAGCTGTCTAACCTTCAGCGCCAAGTTCTGCACCACGATTCGGATATTGGTCGTAAGAAGGTAGACTCAGCGGCCGATGCACTACGTGAGCTTAACCCGCACATTATCGTAGATACCATTGCAAAACGTCTTGATGATAAAGCGTTAGAGAGCCGGATTAAGCAGCACACTATTGTTGTCGATGCATCAGATAACGTCGAGACGCGTAATCAACTTAATCGCCTATGTTTTGCTACCAAAACACCGCTAATTTCAGGCGCGGCCATTCGTATGGAAGGCCAAGTGAGTGTGTTTACTTACGATGATCCAGCACAACCATGTTACCAGTGCTTAAGTGCCCTCTTCGGCAGCGGTGCGTTAAGTTGTGTCGAAGCCGGAGTCATGGCTCCTGTTGTTGGTATTGTTGGCGCAGTACAAGCGATGGAGGCGCTCAAAGTGATTGCTGATTACGGCCAACCAAAGAAAGGCAAAATTCTGATTTTGGACGCGCTCAGCATGTCTTGGCGAGAAATGAATCTGATGAAAATGCCGAGCTGCCCTGTATGTAGCTAAACCATTCAATACAACATTGATTAGCCCGCTCATTGCGGGTTAATTTTTATCGCCATAAAACGAAAAAGCCGCCCGAGGAAGGGCGGAAAAGTCAGCATAGGCACTGAACAAAAGGAGCGTTAAGGATTAAATTTGACTACGTTAGGCTCACCTCATTCATTGGGCTGCTTTCATATTCATTTCGTAGGTCTATCCCCGTCCGATATTCAACAATGTCTTCTATTGTCAAAACTGGCATCTCATGACGTTTTGCAAAAGCAATGGTTTCAGGAAGCTTTGCCATAGTGCCGTCTGAGTTGGTCAGTTCGCATAGCACACCGGATGGAACAAGGTTAGCAAGATACATTAAGTCAATCGTCCCTTCAGTATGCCCTCGACGAGTCAATACACCATTGGTTTTGGCAACCAAAGGAAACACGTGCCCAGGCCTTGCAAGATCATCTGGTTGAGCGTCAAAGTAGATCGCTGTTTTTACCGTTGTCACACGGTCTTTTGCTGATACACCGGTTGTCACACCTTGTTTCGCCTCAATAGACACCGTAAAAGCTGTTTGGTTTTTACTTCGGTTATCTTCAACCATAGGAGGCAACTCCAGCCAGTTCGCTCGTTCTTGAGTTAAACACAGACACACAATACCACTGCACTCTCTTATCATTAACGCCATTTGTTGATCAGTAAGGTGCTGCGCTGAAAAAATGAGGTCACCTTCGTTTTCTCGGTTCTCATCATCCATTAATAAAACACCGTTTCCATTTTTCAATGCCTCAATCGCCCTTTCGACTCTTTGCTGCGGATTACCAAACTCTTTTAAAAGTGATGTAGAACTCATGATTTCTTCTCCTTGAAACTTGTTATAAGTAAGCGAATGCGTCAGCGTAAAGTTGGTCGAGTTCCGCGCCTCTTTCCTTACAAAACCAATTTCGAGCGACTTCCACCATCTTCCCAGGACCACATAAGTAGATATCGAACTCAGATAGATTGCGAAAATCATTCATCACGCAATCGAGCACTTGTCCATGCTTTGCATATTGAGGTGAATTTGAAACTTCAGTAATAGGGACATAGCTGACATTTTTGTTTTCTAGCGCAATATCAACGAGCTCATCATGCACGTAGAGATTGTCCATGTCCTTTGCTCCCCAATAGACATAAATCGGTTGGGTAAACCCGCGCTGCAGACTGTTTCTTAAAATGCTCAGCGTGTATGACATGCCCGTCCCACCAGCCACAAGTAACAGTGGTTTTACACTTTGGCTTCGCAGCCAAGCTTCGCCTCTTGCTTCACTCACTTCTAACTTTTTACCGCTGAACCAAGCATTAGTCAGCTCTTCCATTACGAGAATATTCTTATTGCGCAGTTCTGAGCCTCCAATATGAAGTTCCAGAAACCCACCTTCAGACGGGCAAGAGGCGATAGAAAACGGCAGGCTGCCGAAGCTTAAGCTGACGTTAATGTATTGGCCTGCTTTAAAATCAAAAGGTTGGTCCGGTTTTAAAACCACACGGAAGATACAGCTAGTCAGTGGTTCTATCTTTTCTATCGTACATAACATGGCATTTATTCCTTCCCGTCCTTCACTGTAATGGCTTGAGACAGGCTAAGTGCACATCCCTTTAGCCCTCTCGTATTAACTCGTCTGACGATCTCAACCGTTGTGCCAGGCCTGTCACCCTGCTCTTCTCTTACAATTCCGATATCATCAGTGACCAAAAAACAAGGGTAGCTCACCGCTGATGCATCCATATAACTCATTAGGCCCGGCTCTCCATTAGGCACGGGTTGGAGCGTAATAGGGTTCAACGCTCTAGCGAACACCCAAGGAGGCACTCTCTTTTTATGTTCGTTGTCTTCAAAAAAGCAGGTATTTAGCTCCACTTGGTTGAAGGTATCTCGGATCTGCTGCGTGCTATCTAAGCCAAAAGTGTCTAGCAGAAGCTGATTAAAGGCCTCTCGGTCGAGTGATTGGTCTTGGTGCTTCTTCCAGCCCCCACCGGTAATAATATAGAGCTCACTGCCACCATTGAAATCCTGCCCTTGTTCACGCATGAAGTGGCAAAGCAAGTAGATAAAATAAGGAGGACCAATAAGACAGATTGTCTTACCCTTTTCTTTAATCCGCGCCATATTTGCTAACGTGGCTTCGAAATCGATTTCATCTTCGCTCACCGTAAAAGCCGTCGGATAGAGCAGCTCCACCAAGCTCATCACGTATTTAAACCAAATATTATTGGCGTTAAAACGGTCAGGGCCTAAGTTGACCAGTTCCATTTGATGATCGAACCAGTCACCGACATAGTTCATACCGAAATTGACCGAACCAAGCAGGCGCTCTATGCTCAGTCGGTCTCTAGCAACCACACTTTTTATTCCACTGGTACCACTGCTTGTGAATCGATTTTCAACGTCAGTGTCATCAATCGTAAGCAACGTTCTTAGTTTAAAAATTGAAGTTGGGAAAACGGGAATATCATTAAGGTCAGAGATATCGCTTGTCACGCCTAATGATTGACAAAAATGGCGATATTCCTCGTTATTCTGGTAATGATGTCGGTACGCCTCTGTGACGAGGCGAGAAGTCAATTGCTTTTGTTGCTGCAAAGACCACTGCTGCGGTGTACCCATAAAAATCAAGTCATCGATTTCTGTGCTTGCCGCGATATTTTCCTGCTTGACCGCTAAAAGTGCGTCCATATAAGTGCCTATATAAATAAGCGCGATTGCGCATAGAGATGGAGAAAGGGGCGTCAATGTAGCCCCTTTATGCGTTGGTATGATCTTAAGCGTGGTATTTCACTATATTGGCATTCACTACATCGATGACCGCTCTTTGCTGCGTCTTATCTACGATTGACTCAAATGACATCAATACATCAGAAGCACCACAGCATTCGATTGCGATACGTGCTGCTTGTGTACTTTCTTCATAAGTACCAATTGCATTTTCAGACAACAATTCGGACATTTTTGTGGAGAAGTCACTATTTGGGTAAGATTCGCGAACATACTCTGCTAAGTACTCATGCGTTTCTGCTCTTGCTTTGTCACCATCAGGATTCTGGTTGACTAAAAGAGTCAGCTTATGACGTACGCTCGCAATATCCACACCGTGTTCGTTTGCAATATCGTTGTAAAGCATCGCGTATTCTTGGCGTAGTGCATTGGAGTCATCCCACTTAAACACAAGGGCGAGACCTCGCCTCGCTGCCCATTCAACCACTTCTTTACTTGTGGCATTCACAAACTGAGCGGGACCGCCTTCGGTATAAGCATGTGGATTTACAGAAATTTTTGGGAAACTGAAAAAATCGTTGTCTGGGTGGCAATAACCCGTTGAAAAAGCATCATTGATGATTTCATAACATGCTTCAAACACCTTAAATTGCGCATCGGTCGGACGATTGAAGAAACGCATATCAGTACTTTTTTCGCAATCACTAAATCCAAAAACAAAGCGCCCTTCACTCATTTGATCAAGTAAGCAAGCTTCTTCGGCAACGCGGACAGGGTGATGAGTGGTGATGACATGATTCAAAGAAGCGACTTTGAGATGTTGAGTCATACCAAGTAAAAAACCCGCAACCGTCAACGGTGCCCCAACGGCTCCATAGTTCGAAAAATGATTTTCATACACAGCAACAGTATCAAAGCTAAGCTGGTCGGCGTAATGAGCGGTATCTAACATCTCTTCAATGACTTGGTCTGAAGAGCGTTTTGAGTTCAAAAAATTGAGGAAGAATAATCCAAATTTCATGTCCCTTTCCTTATCGAAAATAATTATTACTGTTTCTCTTTGAGGTATGGCATCACATCAGATTGAAAGAGCTTCATAGATGCGATGATTTCTTCTTCTGAACCGTTAGCTTCAAAGCCGCAGCAAATGTTGTTGATGCCCGTAGCATCAATATCCTGCTGGATAATTGCGATGCATTCTTCAGGTGTGCCTACTGGATTGATTTCGTAGCTGTAATCAATACGACGATTCGTGTCTTTATGACCTTTCAAAACAAAATCGCGCCATTGGCCTTTGTTAAAGTCGTACCCTTTGGTCTGATTGGAGTCGTCAAAAATGGTGGTGGCATTCACGTAAGAGTCATACCAATGGCCAAGGAAGTTTCGGCAAATGTCTTTGGCTTTCTCTGAGTCATGATCAACCGAAGTAATGTAAGACAGGCAGTGGTCAATTTGGGTAACGTCGTAGCCATGCTCCGCCGCGATTTCATTGTAAAGATCGAGCTGGGCTTTCTTTTCATGCGTGTTGATGATCCAACTTAAAATCATCGGTAGACCGCGTTGTGCTGCCCATTCCGTTGTCGATGCTGACTCTGCTACCACATAAACTGGAGCTCCGCCTTTAGTATGTGCTGCTGGATTCAGTTGGACTCTGGGAAACTTGATATGCTCGTTATCTGCCGCCATGTAGCCTTCGTTAAAACCTTCCTTCATCAAGTCATACCAACAATCCATCAACGCACGGCTGTTATCCATGTCAGTACCAAATACACGAAAGTCTTTATCGTACAACCCGCGACAAATACCAAAGCGGAATCGCCCTTTCGACATTTGATCAAGCAAGTTCACGTCTTCAGCTTGTCGAACAGGATGTGCCGTTGGTAATACAATCGCAGCGGTACCAACATTAAGGTTTTGAGTCGCACCAAGTAAGTGCGCGGCAGCCACATATGGGTTACCTAATAACCCGAACTCGGTAAAATGATGCTCTAGTAGCCAAACGGTATCGAAACCACAACCTTCAGAGGCTTTGCCAAGATTAACCAATCGCTTCATCACTTCTGTCTGATCTAACTCAGGAGGTTGGTAAGTGAGAAGGAAATTTCCAAATTTCATAACGTTTCCTTATTTATTGGTGTTACGGGTAAGCGTTAAGCCATTTCTGGCGAGCGACTTTCGATTTCTGCTTTTAGACGGCGCTCATTGACCGTCGCGATGGTGAGCTGCTCGAAGTCAGGCTCGACAAAATCAACATCGATTTCTAAACGACCGCCATCCATCGCGATCGCGGCTTTCGTCACGGATTGATAAAAGTTGCGGAGGACGACTAAGTTCTCACCTAAGTCGTGGGAGCTCCCAAGCAGGGAGTACAGTTTGCAATTGCCACTACTGATCTTTCCGAGCATACCGTACACTTCCTCTTGCTCTACCCAATCATCGTTGTTGGCAGTAAAAGCAATTAACGGAACGGACGTATTGGCCACCTTGGCAAGCGTAGATTCCAATGTATCCCAGTGATGTTCAAAACAATCTCGAACAAACACTTCAGAGCCAAGTTTGTGCCCTTCGAAATCAAGATCGTTTGGCAGCTCATCGATAGGTAAGCTGAGATAATCAAACCCAAGTGCTTTTTCCAGCGTGTCACGCAGATTAACGACACCAACAGCAGTAATGAGGAAAGACAGTTCAAGATCAGCAATGACCTCATACGCCACACGAGCTGACAAACTTGCCGCAATGAGGCCGATGTTCGACATGCCCTTTTGTTGCAGCCAGTGATAGACCGTGCATAAACTGTTTTTTCCGGTGGTCATCGTAAACTCATCGATGGTACCTGAACTCAAACCGACATGGTGAAGTGAGTCATAACGGAAAACATGGAACCCATTTTCAGACAAGTATTCTGCGAGACCTGCGAAATGATCCATTCTTCTGGCAAACCCAGAAGCAATAAGAATGGTATTATTTTTTTGGGGCACACTTTCATTCGGTAGTGTTTCCCAGACATGAATTTCCTGACCATTATTCACGCTCAGCACGTGAGAAATAGTCTTGCATTGGTTTTTCATTATAAATTTCCTTATTTAAGGGACGAAAACCAAGAACTTATCTTCTTCAAGAAATCGGGTTTGCTCTATTTCTACAGATACATCCTTGGTGGTGAAACTATATGGCCTTTCATGAGACACAAATCGAACTAAACGTTGTAGTGGTCGCATCGCATCATGTGCGCCGCCTGCTCTAAATATATTGTTCATTCCGGATTCAACTATTCGCTCAACACCTTTTTTAGCAAATATATCTCGGTATTTAATTGATGCATCCCAAGGGTAAAACGAAATTGTTTGAGTTTTATGCTTAGCGATATAATCAACAACATCTTCAACCTTGTTTATTTTGTGAATATAAACACAACGACTTAAAGGATGGTTGTATTCAACACCAGCTTCTGATTCTATAATCATCCACTTATTATCTGGTTCCGATATAACATTGAGACCTGAGAATTGACACTCTAGCCGAGTAAAGGAAAATAAAGCCTCTTCATCAAAGCTTTGCTTGGACTTAGGAAGTATATTTTCATAAAGACATAGTTTTTCTACTAACTTATCTTTAAAAGCTTCGTAGTTATTCCCACAAAAATATATATTTTGAGCAGAGAAGCAAGCATTTTGGTCATAAAAGCAAATATCATGAGCGACGCCGGAAGCGGCCTCATCTAAGTTGGTCGGTTCATCTAAAATGGTAAAACTTTTTTTAGGACCAAACTTCAAAACATCAATGTGTGAAGGCGAATGCTTAACGGCCCAATCAATTGCATCCTGCCCGCCCCAAGCAACAACTGCATCCATATGACTAATTAGCTCTTCCGCAATTGTCGTATCTGCCTTATGGGGCCAATAGACGACGGAGAGTGACTTGGAAATCGGGTGTTCTGGGTTCACATCAATGAAGCTCATTGCTAGCGCATGGGCAGTAAACGGATCAGAAGCCGACATTCGAACGATACATTGATTCTTGGTCAAGATGCCGCGCAATATCGATGTCACACCAGAGAGAGGGACATTACCCGCAAGCAAATGCATGACTCGTCCTTTCGGAAAGGCTTTTACATAGCACTCTCCTTGAGGCAACCATTCATCCTGAATATGAGCAGACCCAAGTTCTGTATTAATAATGTCGTACAAGGCACTTTTAGAGCAGAGAATCATCGCGATCCAATTTGCCTCTAACTTCGCCATTTGTGGTGAGTAACCTAAATAAGTAATTAGAGTCCTAATATATGCCCTTCTTCTTGAATATTCTTCATTCTTCCAACGTTGACCTACTGTATAAAGAAAATTGATAATATTATTTACATTTAGATCACTCAAAAAGTCATAATGAAGTATTTGTGACAAAATTTCATGGTTCAGAGAATCTATCTTTACTTTTTTTTCTTCAAAAGTGATCTCATAACCTTTTCCTTCAGTAGAAACTATTTGACCATTTATAATCAATGGCAAGTGTTTTTCCATATCAAAAGCTCTCCTTCTAATTTGGAAAAACATTAGTTCTTAGAATTTGAGATTGAAAGAAATTTCATGTCAAAATACAAATAATATTACATCAATCAAACTAATTAGGTTTTATATAAACTGATGGCATTATAGCTTATATTGATTATAGTTATTCATAACATTTAAATAGGTTATAAATTTCAGTTATTTCTATTGTTAGACTCATCAAATGTTTGATAACGATAACCATTAACTCATGCATAAATACAACATACTTTAATTAGAACCTTTTCTTGTAAAGCAACCTAGGCCAAGTTAGCTCAGGCGCTTAAACAAAAGCACATATGCAAAATATGCAAAATAATGCATAAACTATAAAATTAGATACACAAAATCACACCATACACACCGCAAAGACCATGCATAAAAAAGGGGTTTAGGTAGAAAGTTTGTTCAAAATTACCCCGCCACGCATTAAAACCTAAACTTAAGCATCGCTACATTTAATGATTGCCCCAGAGTGGTTTTAAATTTTCAGAAATCGACATCAATTAAATTTTCATTTTGACTTTCAGATTAGAAATTGCAAAAAGATGAAAACTTAATTCTTATATATCAACAACTTAAAAGTTGGCACATTCCTTTCATTGCATATATCACGAACCAATGAGAGGGCGAATTATGAAAAGGACATCACTACTACTTGGGTCTCTAATAGCGAGCGCTTATGCACAAGCGGCGCCATTTGACACATGCCCAAGCAAAGCGTACCTATTCCAATCAACCCCGGTTCAAATCTATGGCGTCAATTTGGTTACAGGTTCTACGACTCTTTTAGAGGACGACACAGGTTTGGCTTCGGGCATTAACGGCGTAGGCTTTAACTTCACTGACCGTTATATCTACGGCTACGACACCACAAATAAAAAGATTGTTCGTCTTGGTCAAGACTTCCAAGCAGAGACGCTTGATGTTTCTGGTCTTCCTACCGACCACACGTTTTACGTAGGTGACGTTTACAACCATGTCTACTACTTGTACCGCAAAGGCAAAGGACTTTTCTCCATTGACCTTTCTCCACTCGATTCTGATCCAAATGCGACATTGAGCATCGTGAAAATTAGTTCAACAGCGACGGTGAATCTAACCGACTTTGCATTCCATCCAGGCGACGGTTCCCTTTACGGCATCGACAATAATTCTGGAGTGCTGTACCAGTTCAACCCATCGAATGGTAATACGACTGCGATAGGTGATACAGGCGAGTTAGGCACATTTGGTGCTGGCTACTTCGATGTAAACGGCAACTACTACGTGTCACGTAACCAAGATGGCAAAATCTATCGTGTTGACCTTTCGGAAGGCAACGCAGCCAATATCGCAGCGGGCATTGTTCCTGCGGTCGAGTTTGTTTCTAACGGCCCAAGTTCAAGCCAAAATGACGGTGCTCGATGTGCCAATGCGCCTGTGATTGACGAAGACGATCCGATCGACTTTGGTGACGCACCGGACACTTACAGTACAACGCTTGCTTCAAATGGTCCACGTCACGAAGTCGATGACGTTACTTGGCTCGGGTCTATTGGTCCAGACGGTGATTCTGATGGGCAAGCAGACGACAACGCAGTTGGTGCTGCCGATGAAGATGGCGTTGGTTTTGTTGCTGCACTCGATCCAGGTTTGAGCTCCGTTGTCGAAGTAACCGCATCAACAACAGGCTATCTATCCGCTTGGTTTGACTGGAACCGCGATGGTGACTTTGATGATGATGGCGAGCAAGTCTTCACCAATGAGCTTCTCGCTGCGGGTAGCAACTCCCTTCCATTTGTTGTTTCTACCGCTGCGACCGCCGGTTCAAGCTGGAGTCGTTTCCGTTTTAGTCAACAAACTGACCTTAACTATGATGGTGGTTCAACATCAGGCGAGGTGGAAGATCACCCAATCACAATAACGGCTAATGGTTACGCTGTGGAGCACTTCCCAGCAGTAGACGATTACGCATCCGTTGCTTATGAAGACAACTGGCCATATACAGCGGACTATGACATGAATGACGTTGTTGTTGACCTACAAATCACAGAAACCACGTTGGCTGGTCATGTCGAAAACATCAAAATCTCGGGCAAATTGGTCGCTTACGGCGCCACCTATAAAAATGGTTTTGCTATTCGATTACCTGGTGTATCACGAAGCAGTATCGAAACCGCATTGACAACACTGACATTTGATGGTGTTGAGCAAGCGTCAAACGGACTGGAAAGCATCTCTGATGAAGCAATATTTATCATTGGTGAAGACATGAGTGTTCACGCCGCCAGCAGCGGTGGATGTACTTTCTTTAGAACCGAATCTGACTGTGATACCAATACTGCACTGTTGGATTTTACCCTCAACATCTACTTTACAGAAGGTTCTGATCGCTCTGCGATAACCGATATGCCATACGACCCGTTCATCTTTGCAACACCAAATACTTACCATGGCGACGGCATCACTTTCCAACCAGGTCGAAAATGGGAAGTGCACTTACCTGGACAAGCACCAACTGAGCAATTCGATACATCCTTATATGGTCGAGGTGTCGATGCAAGTTTGAATGGCTCAAACAACTACTTCAAAACAGCTACTTACCTTCCTTGGGCTCTACTTATTGTAGAAGACTGGGAGTGGCCTTTAGAACGAATTGACATGGTTGAAGCCTACCCTGCATTCCAAACTTGGGCTGAGTCTGGAGGTACAGAGAGCGAAACCTGGCACCAATCACCAACAGCCGACAAGTGCTACAACCGTCCATAGGGAGATAATATTATGAAATACTTAACCACAATCATTATGGGATTAGCACTAACGGCATGTGGCGGTGGCGGCGGTGGTGGTGGTGGCGGTAGCAGCGACGATGATAGTTCAACACCACCACCAGCACCACCTCCAACAACAGTGACGGTTCCGGAAGAAGAGACCACCATGCAGGATTTAGTGGTACCAGAAGGCTTTAACTACAATCCAGTGAAAGAAGGCACACTTAGTGTCGATATCAGTGGTTTCTCTTCTCAACGTGCGCATTTAAGCTTGTATAAGGACTTTCAAGAAGACGGCGCAGGTAACTACAAAGCCAGTTACCCCAGCAAAGTGGCTTCTATACCCTTGAGCAATGGCCAAGCAGATTTTGATTTCAATATCTCTGACAGCCAAGGTGATTTACTGGTCGAGATTTGGTTTTACGATGGCACTGACCCAATTCGACGAGTTATTTCCACCAGTGATACGAGCTTAACGTTGTAGTCTCTGACCAAACCGAAAGGTAATAACGGTACGAACAACAAGCTTTACCGCATAATTGTCCATACTTTAACTTAAAAATCGCATCGTTCTTTTGAACATGCGATTTTTTTATTGTAAAACAGAAGGATTACTGAAGATGCGGGAAAACACGTTGAACAACCCCAAAACCTACATTTTTGTCTTTTCAGGTACCATACTGCTGTTAGTTTTTGTGCTTTGGTTAACATCATCAGAGAAAAACCAAACCGTCACTACAACGGTGATAAGTAATACATTAACTCAATCGCTTGACGGACAACGCCGATACTTAACCATCGATTTACCTGAACAAGGTCAAGCACCTATCTCGGTCCCTGTAACGGTAAATTGCCCAGTAGGTTCAACGGTGACATTCAACCAAACCACAGGTTCTCTCTTCGAGCAGCCGCTCACATTTTTGAAATGCGAATAAGCCTATTCTGCTCATTTATACAACGGCTTCATGCCATGGTAAGGAAGCACAAAACATGCAAGCACTGATTACTGTCAATGAATTACAACCACTCTTAGGTAAACCAAACCTTAAGCTCTTAGATGCGAGCATTACTTTTCAAATTCCATCCGAAACAAAGAAAATTCAGAACCAATGGATCTTTGGTACGCAGCGTTTTGATTATGACAATAACTTTTGTTTACCGAATTCCCCCCTTCCCCACATGATGCCAACGGAAGCTGACTTCAATAACCGCGCACAACAGTTGGGGCTGAATTACGATGATCTCATCGTGATCTATGACAACTCAGGTACGCTAGCAGCACCAAGAGCATGGTGGATGTTAAAAGCAATGGGGCATAACAATGTTCGTGTTTTGAATGGCGGTTTACCCGCTTGGATTGACGCGGGTTTCCCCGTCGTAGACACACTTGTACAACCCAAAGAGCTAGGTGATTTTTCTGGCAAATTGGATGAAAAGGCATTTTTGGATGCCCAAGCGGTTCTTGGCCACTCAAATCACCAAAGTGCAAATATTATTGATGCTCGTTCCAAGGCTCGTTTTTTAGGTGAAGTGCCAGAACCTCGAGAAGGTCTACGCAGTGGGCACATTCCGCATGCGGTTTGCTTGCCGTTTCAAGAACTATTAACGGACGGTCACATTAAGCCAAATTCAGAGTTGCAACAGATATTTAGCGAACTAACAATAAATAATGATAAATCAATCATTTTCAGTTGTGGTTCTGGTGTCACTGCGTGCATTTTGTTACTAGCAGCGTATCAACTAGGCATGCAAAAACTATCGGTTTATGACGGGTCATGGACAGAATGGGGCGCAGACCAATCCCTACCTATCGAGTGCTAATTTAGGAGCTATCAAAATAATATGATCGGATTAAAGAAGAACATTTGGACGCTGTACATAACGCTTTTCGCAATTAGCGTCGGTTTGTTTTCTTTATTTGGTCATTATCACTACGAATCCACCCTCGATAAATACAAAGACAAGCAGCTCTTACAATTGGAGCTGTTTGCTTCATCGGTCGATTCACTCTTTAAAGCACAAGAAACCCTTCTTGAAGTTGTCGGTCATCAGCTTGTTGAGCAAAATGACTTCACGCGCACCGCCTCTCTTCAGATGCGTCCGCTGCTAGACAATCTTATGAGTATCCACCCAGCAATCGCTGCATTTGGTTTAACAAACCCTCAAGGAGATTATCTTGCAATAAGCTCCAACTTAGATTTGCAAAAACTAAAGAACCTCAATCAAAATCCGCAAACCAAAGACACATTCATTGCCGCACTTGAATCTAATCATATGGTCGTTGGACGCACGTATTTTATGCCTGCTCTCGATTCATTGGTGATCCCAATTAGAAAAGCAATTCGTGATAAACAGGGACGAGTCACTGCTGTAATGACGGCAGGCTTCAAAATGAATTCTTCCTTGGTCTTTAGAAATGATATTCATGCCAACGAGCACAATCGCGTTTCCCTAGTACGTGAAGATGGCTACTTAACGTTTACATCCGCAGAGCAGGCGACGGTTTACAGTTATAACCATCCTGCTGATGGCCATAAAAAATCAATCGTTTTTGAGCAAGTAGACAAAAAATATGGCTGGAGCCGAGATACTGTCAAGTCACTAGCGAGCGCGGTAAATATTGTTGCAGATGACCCTAGAATCAATCAACTCGTGACGTTAAAGTATTTGCCTGACTATAAACTTTGGGCTTCTTCATCTACTGATCTCAGATATATCCAAAGTGGATTCTTTGAGCAATTCGCTCTTTATTCCATCGTATTCATTTTCATTCAAGCTGGTTTTTATGCGCTCGTCCGCTCCATTGCGAACAACGAATTGGCGACGCGAGAGAAACTCTTATATCAAGCGCACCATGACCACCTCACTCTCCTGCCCAATCGTGAATATTTGCGAACCCACATCGGTCGCTGGCTAGGAGGGGCTTCCAACCCTTTTACTCTGATGTTTATTGATGTCGATAACTTTAAATCGGTCAACGACACACACGGCCATGAATTTGGCGACGAAGTGTTAAAACAAATCGCTCAGCGCCTAAAAACGTTTGAAGCGGAAGGACGATTGATTATCCGAGAAGCCAGTGATGAGTTCATCCTTCTTGTCAATCTCGTAGATAAAGCCAGCATCAATACGCTTGCTAGCGATCTCATCGCTTATTTATCCGAACCTTACATTGTTAAAGACAACCAATTCTTACTCAGTTGCAGCATTGGTATTGCACTTTACCCATCCCATGGCAACAACCTAGATGCACTGCTTCGCTCAGCCGATATTGCGATGTACCAAGCGAAAAAAGAGCGAAACACCTACAGCTTGTTTGACCAACATATGCATGTAAAGCACTTGCACAAAATGCGCATCGAACAGCGTTTAAGGCTAGCCATCGAGAGACAAAGCCTGTTTATGGTTTATCAGCCTCAACTGAACGTAAATGGACAGGTTTATGGCGTGGAAGCGTTGATTCGCTGGCAAGACGAAGAGCTTGGTTTTGTACCACCCAATGAATTTATTCCTTTGGCCGAAAGCTCTGGTTTAATGGTTCGTCTGGGAGAGTTGATAATAGAAAAAAGCCTTATTGATATGGCAAGGTTGATGGCAACTTCACACCAACCGATTCAAATGTCGATCAACATATCGGTCAAGCAATTTATTCAGGTGAACTTCGTCGACAATCTCCTTGCATCGATTGAAAAACATGGTGTTGACCAAAATCGAATTACGTTGGAGATAACCGAAAACTTATTCATTGAGGATTTAGACAAGTTCGCACCGATTTGCGAACGCTTACACCAATTAGGCTTTAAAATTTCACTGGATGACTTCGGTACAGGTTACTCTTCTTTGAGTATGCTGAAAGCCCTTCCAATTGATGAGGTAAAGATTGATAAAAGCTTTGTCGATAACATCGAAGAGGATGAAAAAGCCCTCAACATGGTGCAAAACATCATCGCCATTGGTAAGAATTTTGGTATGAAGGTCTTAGCGGAAGGTGTAGAAACAAAGCAACAACGTGATCAGCTTGCTGTTTGTGGTTGCGACCTAATCCAAGGCTACTTCTATTCCAAACCACTGCTTTTTGAGGCGTTGATAGAATTTGCACAACAAAGCAGCAATGAAAAAGCCGTCGCAGAATAACAACGGCTTGTTTTCATTATTCCGCTAGTGTCATCGTAAACCAGCGAAAAAGATGCCTTCGAATGCTTACTTCTGCATTTCTTTATACATCACTTCGACGAGCTCACCTTTCGGATCGCCAGACAGCTCCCAAGTAAAAATACCGCCGAGTTTTGCTTGTTTAGCCCAATCTGCTTTGGCTTTAATTGAACGCTGATCTTCAAACGAAATAAAAACTTTCTTATCTGGATTCCACAAATAAGGAGCTTGTGATTGCTCGTCATATTTGTATTCGTAACCTTGCTTAGCACTGTAGTTCTTCATCAAATCCCAGAACATGAAATAGCCATTCTCACCAGTACCAAACTGCGCACCTTGTTCTGAAACCAAATCCTGTGTCGGCAAATCACCGGAGAAGTCTTTAGTCCCTTGCCAGCCGCGTCCATAGAAAGCAGCGCCAATCACCAACTTCTCACTAGGGATACCCAGTTCAATCATCTGGTTAATGAAAACATCTGCGCCCATGCCCCACCAACTGCGTTCGGTAGCGTGCAAGTTAGTCGTATGTCCAGTTTGTTGACCCCAACCACCTAGGAAGTCGTAAGTCATTGCGAACATATTCGTTAGGTAAGGTTGTGCCGCTTTCCAATCAATGCCTGCCGCTTTTGAACCAACGCCCACTGCCGTAGAAAGCTCATATTCGCGTTTTGTTTGTTTCGCTAATGCATCTAAGTCACCACGCATGGTTTTTACAAGATAAGTGAATGCATCACGTTCTAACGCTTTCTGCTCATCGGTCAGTTTGGTATCAGGGTTCCAAGGCGATGTGGTTAAACCGCCGCCACCTGGGTATTCCCAGTCAAGATCGATCCCATCGAAGAAATCGTATTGAGCAATTAACTCGACGGCCGTTTTTGAGAACTGATCCATCGCTTGCTTGTTCTTCGCCATTGCGTGAAACGGTTCAGACATGGTCCAGCCACCAAAAGAAGGCAGAATTGTTAAATCAGGATATTGCTTCTTAAGCTCGGCGAGTTGAGCAAAATGCCCCTTGTAAGGCACTTTGACAGAAACTGGGCCAAAATCTTTCTCAAGCGCGGCTTCGGTATCAACAAGAATCGCGGTGTAAGGTTCTTTGCCTTCACATTGTTTGGCAACGAGCTTTTGAACCGTTTCCGACGCGCCAGTATGAGGACCACACATGCTTAAAAATGCGTAAATAATATGGGTAAGGTTGTCCGCTGGGATGTCTTTCACTGTGTATGGGTTATCAGCATTCGCGTATTGCCAATCAGCGAAGTAGCCTGCAACGACCTTTTGCTCAGCTTGAGCAACCCCAGTTAACCCCGTAAATAGTGCAGCTGCGAGAAGTGTTTTTTTCATGGTTTCCTCCAGAGTAATCAATTCCAAATTACTCCTGAGGAATATTTTTAACTTGCAAACGAAATCAGGCTGCGAGTGATCTATAAATCCTCGCAGCCTGATTACATAAGTTGCATATTATTTGTGCTAAACCTCTGATGCTTCGCTATCGTGCATTTGCTCATCTAAGTTCAAAACGGTAAGTGCGTTACTCACACTCGTCGCGATAACATCAATAACTCCAGTTCTCAATGCTCCTAGTAGCGCAAGAGGTTTACTGTTTTCTGCGGCAATGGCGATGACTTCAGCAATGGGGCGGAATTCATCAATCCCTAAACCTATCACTCGATCGCTCATGACAGTGTTTGCTACGTTCCCATGAATATCAAAGAAATCATATCCAGCAAAGTCTCCGACAACACCTTGCATCAATCGTGATTGCACGACTTCATCTGGAGTAAACCAACCAAGGTCAACCATGTAACTGTTTTCACTCATATCGCCGATGCCGACCAAAGCGACATCAGCTTTACGTGCAAGATCTAGCGTTTGTTTGACCGTCGCGTTTTGCATAAACGCAACTTTTTGCTCTCGGTTTTCTGCATAAGCTGGTGCGTACAAGGTTTCAGAAGTACCACCGTATTTCTTCGCAAACTGTCGGCAAATATGGTCGGCGTTAAACATACCACCACGCGGGTGAATACCACCGATGCCACACACGAATTTACAATCTCGCGGGGTAATTACACCAACGTGATGTGCGACAGAAGACACGTTTCGCCCCTGCCCTACAGACACCACCATGCCATTTTTGAGCGTGCTGGTTAAATAGTTAGAAACCAAGCCCGAAACCTGCAATCGTTGTGCTTCTTCATTCGGCTGGTCGAGCGCAACCAATGCTCGCTTAACACCAAATCGTTCAATTAGACGTTGTTCAATTTTGGCGCTAAATACTGGGTGATACTTTACGGTAATTTCGACAATGCCTTCATCACGTGCCTGCTTTAGCATTCGGCCAACTTTGGCACGTGAAATCGCGAATTTTTTTGATATTTCTTCTTGCGTCGCACCATCCTGATAATAAGCAACGGAGATCTCCGTCAACAAGTCTGTGCTTTCAATAGAAATATCTTGGTTAGAACTGCTCATGGTTTTCTCGCCCTTTTAGAGGATCGACATTGTATGCGGTAGTGAGCATCTGCTCATTGACTTAGCATATGTTACCTAGCAATTCTAACGTTACATTTGCTCACTGCAATAACATTTTCTCAGTAGCGATTTATCACTTTTAGATGGCTGTTCAAGCCTTGAACAATAAGGGCAAACGTTTAATTCGTTCAACGACTAAACATCCAAGAAAAAAACGTTGATGAAGTTCACTATAAGTCAGCTTCCCCGATTGACTTTCAGCATGGATAGGATAAATATGGACACATCATTTACTCAGCTACCGATCATATGTTCAGAGCAAATGTTCGGTACCGAAATTTTCCGTAGTTGGTTGAGCAGATGTCTCGTTAATTATGATGAGACGATTGGCCGACTCGCTTGCAAATGCACAAGCTGTGGTTCAGATAACCACACTTAAGCCCATTTATATAGGATGATCGATTATGAGCAACAAGTTAGAGCAACTTCGTAAACTAACGACTGTAGTAGCGGACACTGGTGAAATTGACGCAATCAAAAAGTACCAACCAGAAGATGCAACAACTAACCCATCTCTTATCCTAAAAGCGGCTCAAATCGAAGAGTACGCGCCTCTGATCGATGCTTCTATCGAGTACGCAAAAGCGCAAAGCAATGATAAAGCACAACAAGTTCAAGACACTTGTGACATGCTTGCTGTAAACATCGGTAAAGAAATTCTGACAACGATTCCAGGTCGAATCTCAACAGAAGTAGACGCTCGTCTTTCTTACGATACAGAAGGCAGCGTGGCTAAAGCTCGCCAGCTTGTGAAAATGTACAACGATGCAGGTATCACTAACGATCGCATCCTAATCAAACTAGCTTCTACTTGGGAAGGTATCCGTGCTGCTGAAACCCTAGAGAAAGAAGGCATCAACTGTAACCTAACACTTCTATTCTCATTCGCACAAGCTCGCGCATGTGCTGAAGCTGGCGTATTCCTAATCTCTCCATTCGTTGGTCGTATCATGGACTGGTACAAAGCGAAAGAAGGTCGTGACTTCGAAGCATCTGAAGATCCAGGCGTAATTTCAGTAACTGACATCTACAACTACTACAAAGAGCACGGCTACAACACGGTAGTTATGGGCGCAAGTTTCCGTAACATCGGCGAGATCCTAGAACTTGCTGGTTGTGACCGTCTAACTATCGCTCCTGCTCTTCTAGCTGAACTAGAAGCGGCTGAAGGTGAAGTAGTTGAGAAGTTGGTTGACTCTAAGGGCTCGAAAGAGCGCCCAGCGCCAATGACTCATGCTGAGTTCCTATGGGAGCACAACCTAGACGCTATGGCAGTTGAGAAAGTTGCAGAAGGTATCCGCAACTTCGCCGTTGACCAAGGCAAACTAGAAGACATGATCGCAGCTAAGCTGTAATCACACAGAATTAAAAAAGGGGAACGTTTGCGTTCCCCTTTCAATTTCCAATTCCAATATTGAAAGACTGGTAGTTATTATGGACCGTAAAAATCTAGCTAATGCTATTCGTGCACTAAGCATGGATGGTGTACAACAAGCAAACTCTGGCCACCCAGGCGCACCTATGGGTATGGCTGACATCGCTGAAGTTCTTTGGCGTTCTCACCTAAACCACAACCCATCGAACCCAGAGTGGGCTGACCGTGACCGTTTCGTGCTATCCAACGGTCACGGCTCTATGCTGATCTACTCTCTACTGCACCTAGCAGGCTACGAGTTGTCTATCGATGATCTGAAGAACTTCCGTCAGCTTCACTCTAAAACTCCTGGTCACCCAGAGTACGGCTACGCACCAGGTATCGAAACAACGACCGGTCCTCTAGGTCAAGGCATCACTAACGCAGTTGGTATGGCGATGGCTGAGAAAGCGCTAGCGGCACAGTTTAATAAAGAAGGCCACGACATCGTTGATCACTTCACTTACGTGTTCATGGGCGACGGCTGTCTAATGGAAGGTATCTCGCATGAGGCATGTTCTCTTGCTGGTACGCTAGGCCTAGGTAAACTGATCGCATTCTGGGATGACAACGGCATCTCTATCGACGGTCACGTAGAAGGTTGGTTCTCTGACGACACGCCTAAGCGTTTTGAATCTTACGGCTGGCACGTAATCCCAGCAGTAGATGGCCACAACGCTGAAGCAATCAATGCTGCAATTGAAGCTGCTAAAGCGGACCCACGCCCTACGCTGATCTGTACTAAAACCATCATCGGTTTTGGTTCACCAAATAAATCTGGTTCGCACGACTGTCATGGTGCACCACTAGGCGCTGAAGAAATTGCAGCGACACGTAAACAACTTGGTTGGGAGCACGGTCCTTTTGAAATTCCGTCGGAAGTCTACGCAGAGTGGGATGCGAAAGAAGCAGGCGCAGCTAAGGAAGCAGCGTGGAACGAGAAACTTTCTGCTTATGAAGCAGCATACCCCGAGTTGGCGGCTGAGTTTAAGAGACGAGTAAACGGCGACCTACCAGCGGAATGGGAAGAGAAAGCAAACGCAATCATTGCTGATCTTCAAGCTAACCCAGCGAACATCGCATCACGTAAAGCATCTCAAAACGCACTAGAAGCGTTTGGTCAAATGCTTCCAGAATTCATGGGTGGCTCAGCTGACCTAGCGCCTTCTAACCTAACCATGTGGTCAGGTTCTAAATCTCTAGAAGCAAGCGACTTCTCTGGTAACTACATTCACTACGGTGTACGTGAATTCGGTATGACAGCGATCATGAACGGTATCGCACTACACGGCGGTTTTGTTCCTTACGGCGCAACGTTCCTAATGTTTATGGAATACGCTCGTAACGCAATGCGTATGGCTGCTCTGATGAAAATTCAGAACATCCAAGTTTACACGCACGACTCTATCGGTCTTGGCGAAGATGGTCCAACTCACCAGCCAGTTGAGCAAATTGCATCTCTACGCCTAACGCCAAACATGAGCACATGGCGTCCATGTGACCAAGTTGAGTCTGCGGTAGCTTGGAAACTTGCGATTGAACGTAAAGATGGTCCGTCGGCTCTTATTTTCTCTCGTCAAAACCTAGCGCAACAAGAACGTACAGCTGAGCAAGTTGCAGATATCGCGAAAGGTGGTTACATCCTGAAAGACAGCGATGGCAAACCTGAGCTGATCCTTATTGCGACTGGTTCTGAAGTTGAACTAGCAGTGAAAGCAGCTGAGCAACTAACGGCTGAAGGTAAGAAAGTACGTGTTGTATCAATGCCTGCGACAGACACCTTCGACAAGCAAGACGCGGCTTACCGTGAATCAGTACTGCCATCAGACGTAACAGCACGTATCGCTATTGAAGCGGGCATTGCTGACTTCTGGTACAAGTACGTTGGCTTCGATGGTCGTATCATCGGTATGACAAGCTTCGGTGAATCTGCACCAGCTGACCAACTGTTCGAAATGTTTGGCTTTACTGTAGAAAACGCAGTAAACACAGCAAAAGAACTGCTAGCTTAATCGCTTAGTATTATCAGTTTTCTCTATTGCGAATGTGAAAACTGAAAAGCCCCGCTCTCTGCAGCGGGGCTTTATTTTATCTATCGATTATCTATCGATAACGAATCCTAAAGCATCTAATCCAAATTACTTCTCTTCAAACTGAATCGCAATTCGATAGAAGTCTTGTACTTGCTCTTTCAATTGTTGGCTGTTTTGCTCAACGGAGTGCGTCGCTGCCAAGTTCTGCTCTGCGGTAGAAGCAATCGAATGAATGTGCTGATTCACATCGCTAGATAACTGGAGCTGCTTATTCGCGGAATCAGCAACGTTGACCATTAATCCGCTCATGCTCTGCATCATTTGCTCAACTTCAGACAGGCGTAATGCGCTCTGTTCAGCGACCTGTGAGCACGTGTCCGTTTGATCTTTATTAGCGATAATGTCTTTTTGCCAGCTTTGAATCGTTGCCAGCATCGCTTCAATGGAAGCTTGAATTTGATCCGTCGCATTGGAAGTCCGTCCAGAAAGGGCTCTCACCTCGTCAGCAACGACGGCGAATCCACGTCCTTGCTCACCCGCTCTTGCTGCTTCAATGGCTGCATTCAACGCAAGTAAGTTAGTTTGGTCAGCAATCCCGCCAATCTCTTCCATCAATTGGCTTACCTTCTGAGCTTGGTCACTCAACTGATAAGTGGTCTCCGTGGCTTTTTCTGCTTGTAAGCTCAACTGTGACAAATTGGTATGAGTTTGATCGATGGTTTCTTTCGCCATTAGACAAGACTTCAGTGTGTCATCAATCAATAGGTGCGCATCATGGGTGCTCGATGACACTGAATTGGCAGACGCTTCCATCGAATCCGCCGCATCGCGAACTTCATGAATGTCTTTATTTTGCTGTGTCAATGCTGTGAGTACTTCTGCCGTAGTATGACTCAGCTCTTCTGCGCAATTTTGTAATGGCATTGCTGAATCGGTCATTCGACCAAGTACCGTACGAATACGAGCCGACAGCATTTTGATATGAAAATCAGCGATAGAAAACGGCTTATTACCTGAATACACCAAACGACTTACACTGTCGTATTGCAACTGAAGTTTCTTAAACTGTTGTGGCGTATCAATGAGTTCTTGACGGAAAAGCAATGCCAGAACCCCTGCAGGCAGTAATGGCGCCAGCCAAGCTAGAGGACCATCTAGAGCTAAAGCGAAGCTCGTCATTGGCGCAACAAGTGCACCTAAAAGGATGCCATAACGCAGTGTTTCATTGAGCTTTAACGACCAAGTTCTACCAGACTTCTCTGCTTTCAACAGCCCCTGATACGCTTTAGCCGCAATATCTACCCATTCTCGCTTAGGTTTCACTCGAACCGATTGGTAACCTACAACTTCGTGTCCTTCATAGATTGGCGTTACATAGGCATCCACCCAATAATAACCGCCTGACTTAGTTTTGTTTTTCACAATACCTCGCCAAGCTTTTCCTTGTTTCAAACGTGTCCACATATCGCCGAATGCCGCTTTAGGCATATCACTATGGCGTACAATGTTATGGTTTTGACCGAGTAATTCTTCAGAGGTGTATTCAGCAATTCGGCAAAACGCATCGTTGCAATAAGTGATCACACCTTTTAAGTTTGTGGTAGAAACCAATTCATCGGTTTCTGAGAAGAGCGTTTCTTGAGCTTTGAGAGAAGATTGGGCTGACATAGATAGACTTCTATAATTATTATTAATTGCGACAGGTTGTATACACGAATGTTGTTTTTATTACAAAATGCTAGAGAAAAAATCTTACCGATGCGACATTTCAAGCCTAAAAAACTTACTTAGATAACAATAATTAACCAGCAAATCTAAACAATGTGAACTTCTAGACAAAAAAGACCCGGTTATAATGACCGGGTCTTATAAATTTCTATTAACGGTTACGCAGCTTGAGACTGAGTATCGTTATTCGCTTTAAGCACGAACACCACCATCACGAAAATAACGAACGGAAGTACATATAGGTTTAGATTTTGCCATCCCACCGTCGACTCCAACCAACCAGAGAGTAATGCAGTAATCGTCACGCAACTGAATACAAAGAACTCATTGAATGCCTGAGCTTTGCTTTTGTTCTTAGCCTCATAACTTTGGCTAAATAAGCTTGTTGCGGCGATAAACATAAAATTCCAGCCAACCCCAAGTAAAATCAACGCCGTGCTGAAGTGCCAGATTGAAAGGCCATGCATGTTGATCACAATACACGCAATAAACAAAACGCCACCAGCTAATATCAACTTCTTAGCCCCAAACTTCTCAATCAAACTTCCGGTGAAGAAAGCCGGCACAAACATGCCTAATACGTGCCATTCAATAACACCTGCCGCTCTCGTGAAATCGAAACCACAACCAATCATCGCAAGTGGTGTCGCGGTCATAAGAATGTTCATTACTGCATAAGCCACCATGGCTGCCATCACGGCAATCATGAAGTTTGGCTTTCTAATGATCGCAGTAATTGAATCAGGCTTAGTATCAATTGACTGTGCGTGAGCCGGAGGGAACTGAATAGTTTGTAGCAATATTAAGGCCGTAACATAGAGCACAATCAAAACAGCAAAAGCACTGATATAGAGCCCGCCATCCGACCATTGTTGTGAATAAACCGCTAAGTTTGGTCCTAATACAGCCGCCAATACGCCACCAGCCATCGATATAGAAATTGCTCTATGCCTTGCAGATTCATTACATACTTCAATGGCAGCGAACCGATATAAAGTGCCAAAACCGATGCCAATACCCAACAAAAAGGTAGCAGTACAAAAAAGAGTGAAGTTTTGTTGTGACAATGCGTAAGTCGCCAACGAAGCACCAAGAATACCAATGACGTTACCGAGGCTAAAACCCAGTCGTCGTCCCAGTTTCCCCATAATTAAAGAAGCGGGAATCGTTGCTGACATTAACCCTAAAAATTGCAACGCGACAGGTAGAGTAATCATGCTTGATGACGGGGCAATTTGTTTACCGATCAGGGCAATAACTGAAATCAGTAAGATGTTTCCTGTCATGAGCAAAGCTTGGCAAAGTGACAGTAACCAGACGTTTCTGTTCATCTCATTCCTTGAGTAATTCTAATCTATGCAAATACAGTAGCGGATTTGGTCCATAAATACATGAGATAGTTGCATACGGTTAAGTACAATGAACGCGCAATTATCACAACCAATAACTCCAAAGCGCTCAGAAATGAAAAAAGCCAGCGCTGTGCTGGCTTTCATTCATTTCAAGCTTATTGGCTTATTTTGCTCGACGAGCTTTAATAGAGTCTGATAGCTGGCGTAGAACCGTCTCAGTATCTTCCCAACCAATACAAGCATCGGTAATCGATTGGCCATAATTTGCGACCTTACCATCCACAAGATCCTGACGACCTTCAACAAGATGCGATTCAATCATCACACCGAAGATCGCGTCTTCACCACCAGCGATCTGTTCTGATACATCATCAGAAACCAACATCTGACGTTTGAACTGCTTAGAACTGTTGGCGTGGCTAAAATCAATCATCACTTTCTTAGGTAGACCCGCAGCATCCAGTTCATCCTTAATTTGAGCAACGTGCGCCGCGCTATAATTCGGCTCTTTACCACCACGGAGAATGATATGACAGTCTGGGTTACCTGCTGTTTCTACGATTGCAGAATGGCCGTATTTAGTAACAGATAAGAAGTGGTGAGAAGCGCTTGCTGAGCGAATCGCATCGCTCGCGATCTTAATGTTGCCATCTGTACCATTCTTAAAGCCAACAGGGCAAGACAGGCCAGAAGCAAGTTCGCGGTGAACCTGAGACTCTGTCGTTCGCGCACCAATCGCACCCCAGCTGATAAGATCCGCAACGTATTGTGGCGTGATCATATCAAGGAATTCGCTCGCGGTCGGTAAGCCCATATCGGTCAGATCAAGAAGAAGCTTACGGCCAATGCGTAATCCGTCATTTAACTTAAATGTGTCGTCTAAGTACGGGTCGTTAATAAGTCCTTTCCAACCTACCGTTGTACGTGGTTTCTCAAAGTAAACACGCATCACGATTTCTAGTTGGTCGCCGAGTTCATCACGCAACACTTTTAACCTTTTACCGTACTCTACCGCCGCTTCTGGGTCATGAATTGAACAAGGGCCAACAATGACAAGTAAACGGTCGTCTTTGCCTTCCAGAATGTTGTGAACGGCATTTCGGCATTCAAAAGTAGTCGAAGAAGCAGTTTCAGTTGCCGGAAATTTTTCTAATACTGCAACGGGTGGCAATAGCTCTTTTACTTTATTAATTCTTACATCATCAGTTTGAAACATTACTTCTACTTCCTAGTTACTATCCCTGACCCACTATTTTGACCCAACTTTACTCAGTGCAACATTGTTCACAAAGCAAGCAATAACAAGGGCTGTAGGCTCATTTAATTGTGTCGATGGAAGTAACTTATCGACTTCACAGTAGACTTGCAATCACTTTTTCTAAAAAAATGCAAATTAACACCTAACGTTCATTTCAAAACACAGCGTACATTTAAGTTTACGAAAAAAGTTCAATAAAATTAGTTATTTTCTTAAAAATTTAAAAATCTTGTCTACAATGTAAGAAATATCAGAAGTTTGTGAGGGAGTTCGCGACTAAAAGTGTAGCAAGATCTAAGATATTGTTGCTTGATGTTAAATTAAATGACTATTAAACTAATTTCTTATAACTACCTAGTTTTACTCAAATTGTTAAAACAAAGTAGAAGTTAATATGCAATCAATACAAGGAAACATTATGAACAAAGTAGCAATTGCAGTAGCAGCAGTGGTAGCTGGTGGTTTAATGAGCTCTGCTCATGCTGAGATGTATATCGGGGGCAAAGTAGGCATGACTACTTTAGATGATGCTTGTTATCTAAACAGCCCTTGTGATGATGATGCTTTCGGTGCCGGAATGCACATCGGTTACGATTTCACCGATATCATTGCACTTGAGTATGGCGTTGATTACTTGGGTGACTACAAAGCTAACTTCAAGTCAGGGGCTAATGCTGTAGATACTATCGACGGCGATCTATGGGCACTAACACTTGCACCTAAATTCAACTGGCATCTAAACGACACGTGGAACCTATTCGCGAAAGTTGGTGGTGCTTACATGATTTCTGGTGACGAAAAAGACATCGTGCCTACAGGTTCACTTGGTGCGGAATACACCATTGACCGTAACTGGAGCGTTCGTGCGGAATACCAACGCTACCAAGACATCTCAGACGACGTTCTAGATGATATGGATGCTAACTTCTTCGGCATCGGTGTTAACTACAAATTCGCAGCAGCACCAGTTGTAGCGGCAGTAGTAACAGAAGAGGTGATGGAAGAAGAACCAGTAATGATGACGAAGACGCACCAAGAAGAGTACGGTACAGGTACGTTTGAATTCGACAGTGCAACACTGACTGATTCAGTGTCTGAGCGTCTAGATAACTTCGTTAATTTCTTGAACGAATACCCACAAGCTCAAGTTGAAATTACTGGTTACACAGATAGCTCTGGTCCAGCAGCTTACAACCAAAAACTGTCTGAGCGTCGTGCTCAAGCGGTTGCTGATTACCTAATCGCAGCAGGTATCGATGCAGATCGCTTCACAGTAACTGGTATGGGTGAAGAAGATCCAGTAGCTGACAACAGTACTCATGAAGGTCGCGAACAGAACCGTCGTGTTGTGGTACATGTACCTGAGTTCCAATACGAAGAACTGTCTCAACCTGAATAAGAGTTCATACTCTGATTTAGTCTAAGGGATGCTTCGGCATCCCTTTTTACTTGCTTCAATTCCTCGCTTTATGCGTCTCATGTTAACGACGCTAATCAGGCACCACATAGCTCTCTAGCCTTAACCATTTTAAAACCCTCTTCTTGAACAGCTTTGTCGTCTGAACAACTCAAGACTTAAACAACCCTCAACACTCTTTATCTCTCACCTCGATTCCAAACGAACTTATACTGTCAAGATGGCCTAGAGCTCTCTTTTCGATATTCTTTTTTTAGGTTCTATTGACCTTTCGAGCTAATTTTTTGCAGAGAATGGTTTGCTGTTTATACAAGACAGAGACTTCTTATGTAGCTGCCCTACATAAGAAGTCAACAACGTAGTAGAAGTACCGCCGCACCGAAGATTGGTGCGGTCAGTCAGTCGTTAGAAGAAGAGTTTTACACAGAGAACAATGAACCTAAGTAATGGTCAGCTAATAGTGCAACGAACAGAGCAAGCAAATGGTAGATAGAGAATTTGAACGTTTCCATCGCACTATTAGGCTGTGGAGAAAACTTCAGCTTCCACGCGTGGTACACAAAGCCCGCATTGAGTAATAAAGAGGAGAATAGATAGACAAAGCCGACCATGCCGACTAGGACCGGTAATATACAAACTAACGTCAACAACACAGTATACAGAAGGATCGAAGTTTTGGTGTATTCAATACCATGAGTGACAGGCAACATCGGTATATCCACTTTTCGATAATCTTCTACCCGATGTATTGCCAATGCCCAAAAATGGGGTGGAGTCCATATAAAAATGATCATCACAAGCAGCCACGCGTTGGCATGTAATTCGCCAGTAACCGCTGTCCACCCTAACAAAGGCGGCATTGCGCCCGCAATTCCGGCAATTACAATGTTTTGTGGAGTCGCTCGTTTAAGATACATGGTGTAAACCACCGCGTAACCGAGCAAGCTTAAAAACGTCATCCAAGCTGTTAACGGATTAACCAGTGCATACAGAAGTACGAAGCCAACAACACCTAACGTAACAGCAAACAACGCGACTGATAACGGATTCGTGTCACCAGAAGGCAGAGGACGCTTATGAGTTCGAGCCATTCGCGCATCAATTCGGCGATCAATGAGGTGATTAAACGCTGCCGCGGAGCCAGCCATTAAGCCAATTCCGATAAGGCCAATCGCCGCTTGTAGCCAAGGAAAACTGGCCACCGGCGCTAAACTCATTCCGACAATGGCGGTAATCAACATAAGCGCAACGACTTTGGGCTTTGTTAGTTTTAAATAAGTTGAACCGAGCTTCTTCTTACCACTTTCTAGCGGTAACGCGATTTCTTTACTCATAGCGAACTCCTTTCGCTTGATGACTCCAACGAGCTTTACCCTGCCATAGGTAGAACTGACTAACACAGATAAGTGAAAGCATGACCGCTGCGCCTAAATTGTGCGCAACTGCCACATAGATAGGAAGTTGGAACACAACATTGCTTACGCCCAATAGGATTTGGCAAACCAAAGCTAAGCCAATCCATACACCCAAGCGCTGAGAACGGTGTGAGTCTTGTTTTAATAGTAATACGCAGTAAATCAGCACAACACATGCAGTAATGATGGCACCAATACGATGGCTGACATGAATTGTCATTCGAGCTGGGTAATCTAGAACACCAAACTCATAGTTATCAAACCCTGTTTGCCAGAAAGAAAACGCCTCTTTCCATGAGAGATAGCGCGTCCATTCCCCTTCACAAATTGGTAAGGCAGTACACATCAGAGCGGCATAATTAGATGATGTCCACCCCCCGAGTACTACCTGTACGAGTACGACACCGAACGCAATAAGAGAAAACGTTCGGACGGTTTTAGAAGAAGGGGAAAAATACAGACTCCTACGAGACTGCAGCTGGCAGTAAAACAGAGCTTGCAGTGCCAACAGAATGAAACCGCCGAGCAAGTGAAGCATCACGATCACTGGCATAAGCTTTAATGTCACCGTCCACATTCCGAGTGCCGCCTGCCCTATCACTAATAAACAGAGTAACAAAGGAATGGTTGCATTCACTCTGTCTGTTCTCACTGCTGCAATCGCCATCATCAAAATTACGAGCCCTAAGGTGCCCGCAAAATAACGATGAATCATCTCCAGCCAAGCCTTTCCGTGCTCCACTGCACGTTCTGGAAATAACGCATTCGCTCGAGAAACTTCAGCATCGGTTTGAGGAACGAGTAGTTGACCGTAACATCCCGGCCAATCTGGGCACCCTAAACCTGCATCAGCAAGGCGTGTGTATGCGCCCAGCATAATGACAACGAGGGTAAGACAAAGACTGAACTTCACTAAACGTTCTAACGCCATATCACTCTCTCCCTAACCTACACGTGATAGCTTCAATAGTTTTCGTAGATCCGCCAAAACGTCTTTACTTAACTGAACCAAATCCTCGTTGGCTTCCGGTGTATAGGCCATCACAAGTTGCCCTAATGGATCAACGATAAGCATTTGCCCTGCGTGGACTTTTTCCGACAACGAATCATTCATTTGCATCACTATCATCGTTTCGCTCGCACTTGCTGACTGCTTTGATGTCCAGATAACTGGGACGACTCGCTCTTGGTACTTGCCCAACGCAATATGACTCTGCTGCATGAGGTGAAGTTGTTGCTGACACTGTTCTTGGCAATCAGAAGGCAACACATAAGCCAATTGCCACCCTTTTTCACTCAGAGGCGATGTCTGCCCCAATTGTTCAAATGTGGTATAGGGCTCCACCAGCTCACCTCTATTAGTCACACCCGTTTCATACCAACCTTGACTAAGCACTACTTTGGCAATAATTGCCGGGAGAGCAAAAAGGACAATTAGCGACAACAGTACAATTCTTCCTCTCGTGACCGCTGATGTCATACCTCACCTCCTTGTGAGCGTGAACTTTTGAACCATCGAATGAAGATCATTACAGTGATAAGCAGAAATACACCCGCCATAACAAACCATTGAAAGGAGTAACCAAAATGCTTAGCACTGGTTAATGGCAAAGGATTCCATGGGAAAGAATACGACCATCGGACTAAATTGTTTGGCTGTACGACGGTTGGCATTAATTCGACATTGAGCAACTGGCTCAGTTGATTGATGTTGAGATTTTGGACGCGTATCGTATCGCCAACTTCTGCCATTAAGTCGGAACTCAAAGGGTTCATCGATTTGCGATATAAACGTCCAGTAACCTCGTAAGGGGCTTGTAAAGTTTCCACTTTAGGTAGCACAGAGCGTGAAGCTTCCCCTTTGACAAACCCTAACTCTAGGAGGGTCAATGTGGTTGGGTCTTGGGTCAAGGAAACGACTTGAAACGCTAAATACCCCACTGCCCCTTCATACGTCTGGTTATCTAAAAGGATGACCGGAAGTGCCTCCGGAGTCACATTGGCTTTCACCTTAATGCCAATCACACTCTCCTCACGCCAATCATTGTTCTCCAGTACAGTGCGCATATCCTGATAAGGTGCATTCGCTCTTGCCAAAATAGCTTGCTCTAAAAGCTGCTTTTCGTTACCACGTTCGAGCTGCCAGAAGCCCAGTTTGACCAATAGAGAAAACACGACCACAGTTAAACAAACAGCAATCCAAACCCATTTCGATAACATCAAAAACGAAACCGGAGGTGCCATGTCCACCGTATTTCTGTTCAAATTAACGCTTGTCCTTTTGCTGCTTTTCATCATCTTTAACCTCGCAAAAGCGCTTATCGAAATGGTTCGCGAAGACCCAGAGGATTCATCGAAAAAAGGCAAACCAATGAGCTATTATCTCGGTCGTCGTGTCATGTTTTCTGCGTTAGTCGTGATACTCCTTCTGATTGCTCTAGGGGCAGGCTGGATCGCCCCTAACCCTCGTCCTTACTAGTTTTACAGGACATAAACAAAAACAAATAAACACAGCCAAACCACATCTACAAAGTGCCAATACCAGCTGCCCGCTTGGAACGCAAAATGGTTTTTAGGTGAAAAGTGGTCCTTGGCGATGCGAAACAGCAATACGATGAGGAAAATGGTACCGAGGCACACGTGCAAACCATGGAAGCCCGTGAGCATAAAGAAGGTATTACCATAAACGCCCGATTGCAGTGTCAGCCCAATATCTTGATAGGCATGAGCATACTCAACCGCTTGGTAATAAAGGAAGAAACCCGCCAAGACGATGGTGATCTCCAACCAGACAATGAGCGCCGTTCGCTTATCTTGTTCTAAGCTGATGTGTGCCATATGTAACGTAATCGAAGACAATAGCAACAAAATCGTATTAGTTAATGGAATGCCCTGCCACGGCATTGCTTGGGTCGTATCACCACCCGGTGTGGTAGTGAGTGGCCATATCGCCTCGAAAGCTGGCCACAACACTTCATGAGTCATGGCATTGTTATCTGCGCCACCTAACCAAGGCACGGAAATCATTCTTGCGTAGAACAGAGCACCAAAGAACGCACCAAAGAACATGATTTCCGAAAAGATGAACCAGCTCATCCCTTGTCGAAATGAACGAGTAATTTGCGCGCTGTACTTTCCGGTAAGGGATTCGGTGATGACGTTACTGAACCACCCGGCCAACATGTAAAGCAAAAACAGCATACCAACCGCAAGAATAATGCCTCCTAGCGTCCCAACCGCACCGTCACTTTGAGTGCCTTGAACGGTCATTCCAGCACCGACAGCGACAAGGAATAACGCAAATGCCCCTACAATAGGCCAACTGCTTTGCGCGGGAACATAATAGGTGTCAGGCTTGTTACTCATGAGTTCTCTCCTTAAAGACGCGCTTTGGTTTGAGGCGTTAAGGTCTGTTTCTCACTCCCTGAGAGGCTAGCTGTCGAAGACTCGCCCGATTGAGGAGGAAATTTGTAGAGTGTGTAAGACAAGGTCAACGTATGAATTGAATCCGGCAAGTCCGGCTCAATGTAGAAAATCAAAGGCATACTCGCTTGTTGCTTACCTTCCAATGATTGTTGATTAAAGCAAAAACATTCGATCTTATTGAAGTAAGCCGCACCAGTACCCGGCGATACGGAGGGCACAGCTTGTCCTACTAAATCTTCACCGCTTTGATTAAAAGCAAGGTATTCCGTTTGAATCACTTCGCCAGGATGAACATCCATGGATACAACTTTTGGTTTGAATTCCCAAGGCATGTCTCGACTGACGTGCGCCATAAATTCCACACGAATCGTTCTACTGATGTCCGCTTGCATGCCTATTGGTTGAATCGCTGCTACTTCACTGGTTTTTCCGTTAATGCCCAATGCATCGCACATGATGTCGTAGAGTGGGACAAGAGCAAAACCGAAGCCAAACATCATTGCTGTCGCTAACAGCAACTTGATAGTGAGTTTCTTATTGGATGAATTAGCTTGCATCTCGCTCACCTCACGCTTTTCTTAATCGACTTTTGGCGGTGTTGTAAACGTATGATGTGGAGCAGGACTCGGCACCGTCCACTCTAAACCTTCTGCTCTCTCCCATGGTTTTGCTGGCGCTTTTTCACCGCCGCGAATGCACTTGATCACCAGCCACAAGAAGATCAATTGAGACAGACCAAAGGCAAAGCCACCTATCGATACAATTTGGTTTATGTCTGCAAACTGGATGGCGTAATCGGGAATACGTCGTGGCATCCCAGCTAAGCCCAAGAAATGCATTGGGAAGAACAGTACGTTAACCGAGATAATTGAGCACCAGAAATGCCACAGACTCAGCTTGTGGTCATACATATTGCCCGTCCACTTCGGTAGCCAGTAATACGCTGCCGCCATAATCGAGAACACCGCACCTGACACCAATACATAGTGGAAGTGTGCTACGACAAAGTACGTATCGTGGTATTGGAAGTCCGCAGGCACAATTGCCAGCATCAAGCCTGAGAAACCACCTATTGTGAAAAGAACAATAAAGGCGATGGCAAATAACATCGGTGTCTCGAACGTCATGGCACCTCTCCACATGGTCGCTACCCAGTTAAACACTTTCACCCCGGTTGGCACGGCTATTAACATGGTGCAGTACATGAAGAAAAGTTCGGCGAATACTGGCATCCCTGTGGTAAACATATGATGCGCCCACACTAGGAATGAAAGCAGCGCGATACTACAAGTTGCGTAAACCATCGAATGGTAACCGAACAACTTCTTGCCACTAAATGCAGGGATGATTGCCGAAACAATACCAAACGAAGGCAAGATCATGATGTACACCTCTGGGTGACCGAAGAACCAAAAGATGTGTTGGAACATCACCGGGTCACCGCCACCAGCGGCATCAAAGAAGCTGGTACCGAAGTATTTGTCGGTCAAAACCATGGTCACCGCACCGGCTAATACGGGCATCACAGCTATCAGCAAGAACGCCGTGATTAGCCAAGTCCAGACGAACATTGGCAACTTGAACCATGTCATACCTGGTGCACGCATGTTTACGATCGTCACGATGACGTTGATGGCACCCATGATGGAACTGATACCCATGATATGGACTGAGAAAACAAACAACGCCGTACTGTCAGGGCCGTAGGTTGTAGAAAGTGGCGCGTAGAAAGTCCACCCGAAATCAGGACCACCACCCGGTAAGAACAAAGAGCCGATCAAAATGAGGAAAGCAAAAGGTAAGATCCAAAAACTCAAGTTGTTCATTCGCGGTAACGCCATATCTGGAGCGCCAATCATCATTGGGATCATCCAGTTAGCTAAGCCGGTAAACGCAGGCATGACGGCACCAAATACCATCACCAAACCATGCACCGTCGTCATTTGGTTAAAGAACTGAGGGTCAACCAATTGCAAACCCGGTTGGAACAACTCAGCGCGAATGACCATCGCCATCGCACCGCCAGTGAGGAACATGGCAAAACTAAACCATAAATAAAGCGTACCGATGTCTTTATGACTGGTTGAATAAAGCCAACGCGCTAGCCCTTTTGGTGCGTGATGATGATCGTGGTCGTCTTCAATCGCAATGGTGGTGTTTGCAGTAGTTTGCGCTTCTGCAGGAGCAGACTTCACCGCTTTTTCAATTGGCTTACTCATATTTCCTCCTTGGCACTTTCTTGTACCTTAAAGGCGTTAACATCGGATGCTTGAACGGTATCGCCGGTGTCATTTCCCCAAGCATTTCGTTGATAGGTAATAACAGCAGCAATTTCTTGGTCGCTAAGTTGGTTAGCAAAAGCTTGCATCGCTGTCCCTGCGCGACCATTTACCAGTACGTCGATGTGAGCAATGACCGGACCTTTGGCGATCTCGCTGCCTTTAATCGCAGGGAACGCCCCCGGAATACCTTCACCGTTAGCTTGATGACATACGGCACAGCGCGCGGTGTAAATCGACTCACCTTGTCCCATCAAATCTTCTATTGAAAGGTCTTGCGTCAATGCCTCTTGTGCAACAGCTTTCTGCAGAGCAATTTCTTGTTTCTTGTCTGTCATCCACTGTTCGAAATCATCTTCCGCCATCGCGTGTACGACAACTGGCATAAACCCATGTGCTCGGCCACAAAGTTCTGCGCACTGACCACGATAAACACCCGGCTCATCAATCTTGGTCCACGCTTCATTGATAAAGCCTGGAATCGTATCTTTCTTAACTGCGAAATCAGGCACCCACCAAGAGTGGATTACGTCATCAGACGTCATTAAGAAACGAACTTTACGGTTGATTGGTAAAACGAGCGGGTTATCCACTTCGAGTAAGTAGTGTGCCCTTTTCGCTTCGATGCCATCAATTTCTTTCTGACTGGTAGCAAGAAGGCTGAAGAATTCGACGTCCTCGCCGAAGTAGCTGTAGTGCCATTTCCATTGTGAGCCGGTGATCTTAATCGTGAGGTCAGATTGGCTGGTGTCTTCCATGGCCACCAGCGTTTTGGTCGCCGGAATTGCCATCGCAATGAGTATGATGACGGGGATGATGGTCCAGATAATCTCCACTTTGGTGCTTTCATGGAAATTTGCCGCAACTGCTCCTTTTGACTTTCGGTGCCGGAAGATGGAGTAGAACATTACGCCAAACACAACGAAGGCGATGGCACAGCAAATGTAGAAGATCAGCATATGTAATTCATACACTTGCTCACTGATCCCCGTAACACCCCGTGTCATGTTGTAATCATTTTGCTCTGACCAACTGGACGAAGAAAATGTGATAAAAATCACATTCGCTAATAAGGCTAGAGTAGTTGCTAATCTTTTCAAAAGATCTCTCCTCTGCTCAGCCGCTGCGCTTGCGCGAGCTTCCTTGCTTCCCGATGCAAATATCGAACAAATTTACAAAAAATCATAAAAACTACGATTTCAGCACTCTTTGTTATATTTATGTTAAAAGGCTAGTTATAGTTCAATAGTTCTTCAAGAAATTAACCGTGAATAAATTTCGTGTAGAGAGAAAAATAAATTCGGTTTATCGATTGCCTTCTTTGAAATGTAATTGAGAACCATTTACATTAGTAAAAAGAAAACATTGGGACACTTTCCGAATTAAAGTGTCTAAACAAGTAGGTTCCCCCTGCTAAGGAAAGATGAATATGACAACACAAATTACTCAGTGGCTAGCACGAGACCCTGACCCTAAAACCCGCGAAGAGCTCCAGCACCTAGTCGATACAAATAATGAACAAGAACTGACAGATCGATTTGGCTCACGCTTAGCATTTGGTACGGCAGGTCTGCGCGGTAAAGTTGGTGCTGGTCCAAACCGCATGAACCGCTTAGTGATTCAAGAAACGGCAACTGGTCTCGGTCACTACCTGATTGAACAAGTAAAAGACGCCGCTTCTCGCGGAGTCGTGATTGGCTATGATGGTCGTCCAGATTCCAAGCAGTTCGCACACGATACAGCCTCCGTTCTTACTGCTTTAGGTATCAAGGTTTACCTAACCTATAAAGTAGCGGCAACGCCAATTGTTGCTTTTGGTGTGCGTGAATTGAATGCGGCAGCGGCTGTCGTCGTTACCGCAAGCCATAACCCACCTGAGTACAATGGATTTAAAGTCTACTGGGAAAATGGCGCGCAAATCATTCCACCACACGATTCTGGTATTGCAGTCAAGATTGATGATGCGACAACAAAACCGCTTCCTCTAATGTCACTCGACGACGCGAAGCAAAAAGGTCTGTTAGTTTGGCTTGAAGACGAGTACTACCAAACGTACCGTAAGACAATGAACGACAACGCGCTGCTTACACCAAACAGCAACACAGACATCTCGATTGTTTACACCGCGATGCACGGTGTCGGTGCGGAAATGGCAGAAACGTTGCTCGCAGATGCTGGCTTTGAAAAAGTGGCAAGTGTTCCAGAGCAGCGCGAACCGGACGGCACGTTCCCTACTGTAAACTTCCCGAACCCGGAAGAAGCGGGCGCAATGGATATGGTGATGGCACTGGGTAAATCTGTTAATGCCGACATAGCTTGCGCGAACGATCCTGACGCAGACCGCTTTGCCGTGGCAGTAAAACGCCCAGATGGCGAATACCAAATGCTAACGGGTGACCAAGTGGGTTCATTGTTTGGTGACTACTTACTGCAAGGTCAACCAAACGCGCTTGTTGGGAATACCATTGTGTCTTCTCGTCTATTGAGCAGTATTGCGAAAGCACATGGCGCAGAATACTACCAAACGTTAACTGGCTTTAAATGGCTAACCAACGTAGCAATGACACAAGAGACAGATGCAAATCCGTTCCTATTCGCTTACGAAGAAGCATTAGGCTACACCGTAGGAAATAAAGTATGGGATAAAGATGGTTTGTCAGCACTGGTCGCTTTCTCCCAATTGACGGGTAAATTGCAAGCACAAGGCAAAACGCTGTGGGATAAGTTAGAAGAGCTATACCGCCAACATGGTTTCTACTTCAACGCTCAACGCAGTATTGCACTTGACCCTAAATCACCACCAATCGGTGACAAGCTTCGCGCAAACCCACCGACAGAGATCGCGGGTAAACGCATTGAAGTGATCGAAGATCTGAAGTCATCACTTCGCTTTGTGACCGATGGTCCAACAGAAGCGATTGACTTGCCTGCAAGTGACGTATTGGTTTACCACCTAGAAGACAAATCACGCGTGATTGTTCGTCCTTCTGGTACTGAACCGAAGTTAAAGTGTTACTACGAAGTGATCAGCGACTTCCCAGCAGAGATGGATTACGCGCAAGCCAACCAAGTAGCAGAAGCGAAGATGAACGCATTGATCGAAGCACATCAACAAAGCTTGTAATTCAGGTTTGAAACATTGACTCTGTGACAACAGCAAATAGCAAATAGTAAATAGTAAAAGAGGCGCATCGAGCGCCTCTTTTTTTTTGTTCAATTCAAACCAAATCAAGCAATCTGTTTTTGCAGGAAATATTTATCAATGCCTGCTGCTGGGTAGCCTGAATACTGCCCTACTTTTTCAAAGCCCAATTTCAAGTAAAAATCGAGCGCTTGAAAGCTATAAGTATCGAGATACAAATGCGTTACCCCATGACGCTTCACTTGCTCTTCCAGCAAAGCAATCAGCTTACTTCCCAATCCAGAAGTGCGAGCCTCTGCATCGACCCAAAGATATTCAACGAACACAGTGTTATTGAACATTTCGCCCGTGAGCCCACCAATAACCCTACCCTCGTCATTGCGAGCAAAACAACCAATGGCGTTAACATCACCATCCGGTAGATGCATGCGGTTATACGCTCGGATGCCATCACGGATAAAGTCAAGATCGTTTTGTTCTGGGTTGAGTTTAAATTCAAGTTTCATACTGCCACTCCTTGGAAATCAGTGTGATACTAAAACAAAAAGCCAGCGAGTGCTGGCTTTTGTATAAAAATCTGATTGTTCTTACATCGCGAAGCTACTAAGCATCCAAACTGCCAAAATAATAAACACTAATCCCATCAGCTTGCCTTGGTACATACGGAACTTAGCGTTTTCAACCAAACCTTTCCCCAATGTTCCAGCAAGAGCAACCAGCAAAATGTTGAATAATAGGCCTAATACATTCAGCACTAAGCCTAGCGCCAACATCTGTTCACCAGAAGATGCCGTGATATTACTAGATACAAACTGTGGCAAAAACATCACGAAAAACACCAACGCCTTGGGGTTCAGTAAATTGCTCATTAAGGCACGCTGATAGTAAGTCGATGCCATTTTGTTTTTCTGGTCAAGCTCTGGTGCAGTAGATACGTCCGCTCGTAGACAATCCCAGCCCATTTTGAGCAAGTACGCGCCCCCCAGTAGATGAAGCACTTTTAATGCGATTGGACTCATTGCAATCAAGGTCGACACGCCCATTGCCGCTAACAGCGTTAAGATCACGCCGGACGTCGCGTTGCCTAAGCTAGCAAACAGACCAACTTTTTTGCCATAGCTCATGCTAGAACTGGCAATCAGCAACATGTCAGGTCCAGGTAACAAAAGAAGTGCAACAACAGCAGTGAGATAAACAGGGAGTACAGATAAATCGATCATGATTGGGACTGGATTTTTAAAACAGGCGGCGAATCTTATACCAATGATTGAACAACGACCAGACCAAATAACTCCATTGAATATTAAAATCAGAAAATAAAGAAGGTTTAATGCTCACTTTAAAAACAATTAACCTTTTTGGAATTTATTTTTAATACTGATAGCAATTTTGTACAAAAATACTCAGGATGGTTCCGGTAGACTCCTGTTGACATTGTCCCTCCATTTACGCTTGAGCAATTCAGAACGAAAATGAAAGAAAAGAATAAGGAAATCGCGACTTTTAAGATTGCTCAAGAGCTGGGCGGCTTGGAGCTGCTCGACGCAAAGTACGAAAAACAAAATTTCTCTCGCCATAGCCATGAAGGCTACACCATTGGCGTGATTGAAAAAGGTGCGCAACAGTTCTTTCGTACTGGCGGAAATCATATTGCACCGCAAGACAGCATCATTCTTGTCAACGCCGACGAGGTGCATAACGGTCACTCAGCGTCAGAAGGCGGTTGGGAATACAAAGCCATGTATCCCGTACCTGAGCAGTTTCAAACGCTCGGGGAAGAACTCGGCGCACCCAATGTAGCTCAGCCCTACTTCCCCCAACCCGTTGTTTATGATCCAGAACTCGCTAATCAACTGCGGCTGATATTCGATACGCTAGAGAAATCCGATAACCGCTTGCTAAGAGAGACACTTGTCTACGGTACGTTGGTCAAACTTGCCAGCAAGCACAGTACACATCGAGCCCCTCTTCAAGATGCGACCAAAGCGCAAAAGCAAGTACATCTGGTCAAAGAGTTTCTTGAAGACTTCCCTCAAGCCGATGTCTCTTTAGAAGAACTTGCGAAATTGGCGGGATTAAGCCCTTTTCATTTGTTGCGCGAGTTTCAAAAACAATTCGGCTTTCCGCCGCACGCGTTTCAAATTCAGCAGAGACTCCGAATGGCGAAAAAACTGCTCAAGTTAGGACAAAAGATTTCTGATGTTGCTCAAGAGTGTGGCTTTCACGATCAAAGCCATTTGCATCGTCACTTTAAAAAAGCCATGGGCGTAACGCCTGGGCAGTACATCAAGCATTGTTAGCAATTTTGTACAAGGCAGCGTGTTGAGGTCAGCCTACCTTAACAGCATGTTTTTCTATTTAAGTTGAAGTTATGGATACTACTTTGCCAACTCATCAAGACTCAAAATCCTCACTCTTTTTACAAGGCACCATCGCAATGATGCCATTGAGCATCGCTGTGTTGCCTTGGGGATTACTAGCCGGCTCATTTGCTATTGATACAGGATTACACCCTTTGGAAGGTCAGGCGCTTTCAGCCATTCTGTTTGCAGGTTCCGCACAGCTTGTGGCCATGGGGATGATTAAAGCAGGCGCAGGCTTGACGACTATGTTGCTGACGACCTTTTTTATTACCTCTCGCCATTTTCTTTATAGCGTTTCAATGCGCAGTAAGATTTCGCCTTTGCCACTAAAGTGGCGTCTTTCACTTGGCTTCTTACTCACTGACGAGCTATTTGCCATCGTTGGGCACCAATCCGATAAACCATTTGATCGATGGTACGCCCTTGGCGCTGGGTTAAGCTTTTATCTCTTCTGGAACTTCGCGACGCTTGCTGGCATCGTTGCTGGCAGTTTGATACCTGAATTGAATGAGCTCGGACTGGAATTTGCCGTTGCTGCCACCTTTATCGCGATTGTAGTGCCAACGATAAAAAGCATTCCCGTGCTATGCAGTGTGTTGGTGGCATTAGTTAGCTCAGTGGCGCTGAACTACTACCAAGTGGAAGGAAGCTTGATGTTCACGAGTATTCTCGCCATGTTGACGGGCTATTTGGTTGAACAGTTTACGACGAAAGCACCAAACATTGAGAGTACACCGGAGGAGCGCCAATGATCTTTTTGTCTATCTTAGCCATGACAGCCTTGGTATTCACTAGCCGTTATCTATTTCTCGAACCAAAATTGCCGCTTAAATTAGGGGTAAGAACTCAAAAGGTATTAAGCTACGCAAGCCCTGCAGTACTCACCGCAATTTGGGCTCCAATTGTATTTATGCCAGAGGGTGAACTTAGCGTCACATGGCAAAACCCATTTCTATTGGCTGCTCTATTAGCCGCTGCGATTGCGTACCTCACCAAGAATGTCTTGCTCACCACCATAGTAAGTATGGTCGCGTTCTTATTGCTTCGAATTTGGTTGTAAGCTCACGACTAAGTAGCTACCCACTCAATCTCTAACAAGGTGATGTCTCCACACTTCAAACGCCCAAGGAAGACATCGCCTTGATGCACTTCTCCCACGCCCTTTGGTGTGCCTGTCATCACGACATCGCCATCTTCTAGTGTTGTATAGCTCTTCAGCTCATCGAGAATATTTATTGGTGGGTAAAGCATCTGTTTAACGTGCCCTTTTTGAACATGAACACAGTTAATCAAAAGCTCTAAGTTGAGATCGTCTATATCGACACCTTGAACAGAGTGGAATCGACTGAATACCGCTGAGCCGTCAAACGCTTTAGCACGTTCCCAAGGTAACCCTTTTTCTTTGAGGGTCGATTGTAAGCCGCGTTTGGTCAGATCCAGACCGAGCCCAACCGCACTGTATTGACCATTTTTGATCAGAAAACAGATTTCTGCTTCGTAATGCAAAGGCTCTTGATGAAATGAGGTGAGTTTGGTTGAAACGGAAGTCGCCGGTTTATTAAACACGACCATTTGCTCTGGCATGGCATTGTTGAGTTCTTGAATATGCTCAACGTAGTTACGCCCAACACACAGAACTTTACCAACTTTGACTTTCTTCTCTTCAACCTGAATGACGCTCATTGCTCTTCCCTGCAAAACAAAACGCACATGATAATCTAACAACTTGAGTTGCCCACACTAGTTCCCGCTCTGGATTGTTAAAAACAAGACATTCAGCCCGTTTTGCTCTTGCACTCTTCAAGGCGAAACTCTCTCATTTATCAAACATTAGAGATGAAAAAAGCCAGCACGAGGCTGGCTTTTATAGTAACTAGGACAGGTTACTATTATAGGTAGTAACGAGCACCAAGTGCCCATTTGTCGTCTGTTTTACGATCGTTAGCATCGTTTAGGTCGAACTGGTAACCAGCGTAACCAACAAACTTAGAAGTGAAGTTGTATTCTGCTTGAACAGCCATCTCTTCACGTGCAGTTTCAGTTTTGCTGCGGTTAAACTCTTTACCTTCAACCATTTCGTAGTTGATGCTTAGGTTTAGGCTGCTTGGTAGAGCGTATGCTAGTAGCGCTTCGTACGCATCACTGTCTACAAGGCGAGCGCCGTTTGTGCCGAAGTTCATGTTCTCGTTTGAACCGTATACTGCTGCTACGTATAGGCCTTGACCGTATGAACCGTAAGATGCAGATACTAGGTGAGATTCAGCAGATTGCTTGCCTACAAAGTTAGCTTGTTGGATATCACCACCGTTGTAAGTGTAACCAATTTTCGCGCCCATGATTGCGTAAGAAAGTGCAACTTGCATACGGTCATCGTATTCTGCACCGTCAGTCTTAGCACCTTGCCAACCTAGACCGAAGTTGATTGCACCAGCTTCACCTAGCTCGATTGCGTTGCGGTAAGAAAGCATCTTGTCCGCACGACCAGTACCTAGAGCACCGTGGTCATCGTAGATAAAGTCGTTCGCAAACGCGATTGGCATATCAGCAACACCAGCTACGTCGTAGTAAGGTGCCCATTGAGTACCACCAACTGCACGGCCGTATACGTCGTGAGTTAGACCTAGGTAGCCAAGACGAGTAGTGAATGACTCTTCACCGCCATCTAGGTAGTTAAGAGCCCACTCACCGCGAGCGTCAGCTGTGAAGCCGTTGCCTAGGTCTTGAGTTGCTGTGAAGTTGATACGTGGAGAGTTAGTACCTACATCTGTGTCGCCTTGCTCTGAACCGTTTAGGTTAACAGATACGTGACCACCGATAGCGAAAGTAGTGCCGTCGTTGTTGTAAAGTTCCACTGCTACTGCTTGTGTACCGAATGTTGCTGCAACAATCGCTGCTGCTAGGAATTTTTTGTTCATTATAAAATCCATGTATTTATTCATTAGTTTATAAGTCAGTCTTATACAAAAGTGGATTGGGGCATCTCTTCCACCAATGTCGCGTCACTTTTGCTTAACAACTGTTGCTCACTGTATTTCAGAAGTTCCCAAGAGCAGAGTGAAAAGATGTAATAAAAAAGAAAAATGGCAAACGTTTACCCATAAGCAGACAACAATTTAAGAAAACAACACCCAAAAACAGAAACACTTTGTTACATTTAAGCCTAAATCACTATCTAAGCTATTGTAATTGTGTGATTAACGCAGAGTTTAACGAGGATTTTTGTTACATTTCAAAAAGAAAATTATGATTAGGAACTTTTTTAAAATTAGGCTGTCCACTTAAAGGAGCAGAAACATAAAAAAACCTAAAACCTGTTTTCTATAAGGTTTCATCAATATCTCCCCTGTCACTCATTTGAAATAAAAATGCAATAGAATCATCACGTAACAGAAATCTATCTTTCATTTTCGCGGTTTACCTTAAGCGTCATCGACACAAATCGAGCAAGAAAGCTCATCGATTACAACTAGGGTAATAAGAAAATGAAAAAGGCAGCACTAACTACCGCGATTCTAACAGCATTGGTATCAGCACCATCATTTGCAGCAACCGTGTATAAAGACGACGGGACTGAATTGAAAGTTGGCGGTCGTGTGGAGTTTCGTGGCGACTTCATCGGTTCTGACGGTGCAGAAGTTGACGGTACTATGGAAGATGCATCTCGTGCACGTCTAAATCTAAAAGGTAAAACAGATATCGGTAATGGCCTATCTGCTTTTGGTGTTTACGAAGCTGAACAAAAAACAGGTAAAAGCGAGTTTAAAAACCGTTACATGTACGCTGGTGTAAGTGCTGATGCAGGTGATTTTTCGGTAGGTCGCCAAGACATGGCTGCTGTTATCATCTCTGATATGACGGATATCACTGAGTTCTCAGGTGTTCAACAAGTTATTGATTCATCCTCTGATAAGCAAGACAGCGTATTCGCTTACCGTGGCGAATTTGATGCTCTACAAGTTCAAGCAACTTACCAAGCCAACTCTGGTGACAGCCAAGACAAATACGGCATCTCTGGCCTTTATTCTCTACCAGTGGGCCTAGACCTAGGTCTTGCTTACTCTGGTGGCGATGTAGATAAAGATAACTCAGAAGACCAAATTCTTGGTGGTATCGCCTACTCTCTTGAAAACTTATACCTTGCAGGAACTTACTCTCAAGGTGCCATTGATGACTCTGAAGACTTTACCGCTTACGAGCTTGTAGCAAGCTACAAATTAGCAAGTAAGTTTACTGTTGCTGGCCTATACACTTTCCAAGAGAACGATCCAAATGGCGCAGCAAAATATGACGCGGTTGATGGTTTTGAGCTGGTTGGTTACTACAAACTTAACAGCAACTTCCGTACTTACCTTTCTTACTACATGAACCAGCTGGATGAAGAAAAGAATGGAGAAGGCAAGGTAACTGAAGGTGAAGACACACTACGTCTAGGCGTACGTTACGACTTCTAATAAAAACTTGTCCTAATAGCGAGTCTTTTGGCCGGCACTCTTGTGTCGGCTTTTTTGATCGTACTCACTAACCTGCCCTCTTTTAATGCACCTAATCCCGAAGTTAGTGCATTCCCTCTAGGGCTTTCTCAAGCTATGTTCATCTAGGCCTTTAAAATCAACCAATTAAAAGTTGGCACACTAGCTGCAATAACTAAATCGAGCAAATGCATGGCAGCGTTTGTGCTTCTCGTTCTTTGTACCTACTTCGGTAGGCACGTCCTTTAAATTGGTAATGTCGCCTCCCTCTGGGAGGCATTTTTTTATTGGCTACCCTATGAATAGAACGTATGATTCTGGCCATTCTTTAAAAACGGAAATATCCAATTGAATCATCATCCTGTCCAAGGTGCATCTTGGATGCTCACCGCGGGTTTAGCATTCGCCGTCGTTAATAGTTTTGCTCAAGTTGCGAGTATACACTTTGGAGTGTCGTCCACGACCTTTGCGTTATTCCAATACGCGATTGCCTTTTTTGCGATCTTGCCTTATTTACGCACCCTAGGCATTCGTCAATCACTGCGCACAAACCACTTTGGTTGGCACGCTCTACGTATTTTCCTTGCCGTTATCGGGATCCAACTATGGCTGTGGGCACTCGCGTACCCAGTGCCAATTTGGCAAGGTATTGCGTTGTTAATGACCTCGCCTCTGTTTGCTACTATAGGCTCAGGTCTGATACTTAAAGAGAAAGTTGGGGTGGCGCGTTGGATCGCTACCTTAACTGGCTTTATTGGCGCGATGATCATCCTTGAGCCTTGGTCTGACTCTTTTACCTGGGCGACACTGTTGCCAGTTGGCGCTGCTTTTTTCTGGGCTTCTTACTCTCTGATGGTGAAAAAATTATCAGTCAATGATCCACCGTCAACAATGGTGGTTTATCTACTGTTATTGATCACACCATTTAATATCATGCTGGCGGTGCCAACATTCGTGATGCCAGAAGGGTGGGATGTTTGGGGTATTCTCATTGCGGCTGGCGTGTTAACCGCCTTAGCGCAATGGGCGGTCGTAAAAGCTTATGCCGTAGCAGATGCGTCTTTCGTTCAACCTTTTGACCACGCAAAATTACCACTTAATGTCTTTGCCGGTTGGTTAGTGTTCAGCTGGGTTCCACCAGGTCGATTATGGTTGGGTGCCGCGATTATCGTTGGCTCAATTGCTTTCATCACTCATTGGGAAGCAAAAAAAAGAAAGTAAATTGAAAGAATTTCTTTGGTTTTGAGTTCTATATTTTCAGGAAAGGAAATGAGGATTATCGTATGACACAGCCAATCAAAATGACACTTTATCGTTGGGCAGGCAGCTGGGGACCATTCAAGGTTAATATTCCATGTGGCGAATGCACCCTAACTAAAGACATTCTTGCCGATACTTTTGAAAACGAATTAGCGGGTGTCCCCGTAGAGCTAGAAGTTAAAGATTGGCTGTCCCATTGGTGGGAACCACTAAAACTTGGTGCTTGGCACGCCCCTATCCTAGTTGTTGAAGGAAAAGTCGTCAGCCAAGGGGAAGCGCTAAACCGAGGCGTGCTTGTTCAATCAGTTATTGCTGAGTGGACTAAACGCGATCAACTTAAAGGCAATATTGTCTACGGCAAAGCGACGTGTCCTTACTGCGTTAAAGCCAAAAAGTTGCTGGATGAGACGGGTATAGAATACACATACTATGACGTCGTCAAAGACAGTGCAGCCCTTTACCGAATGATACCTGAAGTGAAAGCCATCATTGGCGAGAAAACACCTGTAACGGTGCCGCAAATTTGGTTAGATGGAGAGTACATAGGAGGCGCAGACAACTTGGAAAAGTGGTTAGCGGAAAAGGGATTAGATAAAGTGCCTAACAACGTTGTTGAGATCCCAAGTCAAAGCGCATAATTATCACCTAGCAGAAACACGACATCTCTAACAAAGCAAAAAGCCCTGATATCAAATCAGGGCTTTTCCTATTAATTCGCTAGCTTTTTCATTACTCGAGCAAACATTGAAGGTTTCTTCTTCTTTGTTTTACCGTAAAGCGCTTTGTGCATCGCGTCTTTTGCGATCATTTGACCAATGTAAACGCCACCAAGTTCGTAACCCATGACCTTCTCCTAAGAAGTAATTGACTGGTTTATGTTGTAATTTTACACCACAAACCACCAAAAACAAGATAAAGATCACAAAATAAGTGTAATTTAATTACAATAAATTTAATCCTAGCGAATCAAAAAAGTGATTAACGCTTGGGCTGTTGGTACGTTTTGCCTGCTGCTTTGTAAGTATCTTTTTGTTTAATTTCAAAGAAAGTTTCAAAGAACCAAGCTGCAAATTTGATCAGGTGATCGCCTTCATTCATGACATGCTCAACAAATTCTTTCTCTTCACCAGACTCGTCAGCTTGGAAGGTAATGTGGTAAATACGTTTTTCACCATCGACCTCCGCAAGGCCAAATTGACCACTTAGTGATTCCGCTGCTTGAGCGACCTCTTCTTCTTCAGATGCTTTTAGTAGTTCAAGAGCCTGAGGCAAGCTCTCTTTTTCGCCAATTTCTTTTAATAGCGCTTCAAATTCGTTTTGTTGCATGGGTTCACCTAACGATTAACGGGCGTTTTCCTCGCACAACGCTTTTGAGTCAGCATCTGCGAGCCTAATTTGCTGCGCATTTTAGAAAGGAGCACGTAAGCTTGCAAGCAGATTCAACGCGAGCTTTCTGGTTGAGCCAAACCACTGGTAGGCGTCTGAATTTGACTCAGTGCCAAAACAACACAGCTTAACCCTGCAATCAACACATAGAAGACACCTAATTGATATTGGCTCGTTACCCAATACTCCACCAAATATCCGCCAAACAAACCTGCGAGACACATTTGTATAGACCCAGATAATGCAGAAACCGCGCCTGCTTGTTGTTTGTGTGGGGATAACAACAAACTGATTGAAACCGGGAACGACATTCCTTGCGCAAAACTCAAGCAAGTGAAGGCAACTAATAGTGACGTAACCGTAAATGGTAAAATCAGTAGCATCACTCCTGATGCAGCAACGACAACAAAACTCATCAATAGGATCTGCTGCTCTTTGTAGCGCGAATTGACTAAGTTAAGCACCAAACTACCCATTAACAACCCTGCTGAAGGGACAATCATCAACGAGCCATAGTCTGCAGCAGTTAATCCAAGCTCTTGCTGCATCAAAAATGGATATAAGGACAACGTCACCAGAGCAGAAAGATAACTGAGCCAGTTGTAGCTCGCACTGCCAATCACTTGTTTATTAGTCAACAGCGTTAAGTAATTCAATATGACTCGTTTAGGTTCAAAACGGCGCTTGGGATAAGGCAATGTTTCTGGAAGAACGATTAAGCCCAGCGTAAAAATCGCGATTAAGTAAAACAATACGAAGACAAACACCGCATGCCAACTTAAATGATAAGCGATCCAACCACCAAACAAAGGCGCAACTATCGGCATCACTGATGCTGTGACCGAAATATAGGAAAGGGCCTTGGTCAGTTGTGAGCCATCGTAACTGTCTCGTAATACTGAGCGCCCAAGAACAGAGGCGCTTCCCGCACCTAAACCTTGTAATAGCCTTCCAGCTTCCAAAGCGATAATATGGTCTGCAAACGCAATACATATGACCGTACCTACGAGATAAACGCTTTGACCAAGAATGAATACTGGCCGACGCCCTATTGAGTCGGATAGCGGGCCATAAAAAAGCTGAGAGACACCAAAGCCAACAAGGAATAACGTGACAAGGTTTTGAATCGCATGCTGCGGAAGCTCAAGGTCATGTCCGATCATTGGCAAAGATGGAAGATAAATGCTGACGCCAACTTGACCGGTCGCGATGATCATCATCGCCAATAATAATGGTGTTTTACGCAATATACCCTCCTTACATCATGACAGTTTCACGACAGACAGTGTATATTTGTTACTCTAAGATGATAATAAACCAAAATGGAAAAGAATTATTTCCTATGGGGATAGAATAAAATGGATTGGATTCAAAGTGTCAATAGCTATATTCGTGTAGTAGAAGAAGGAAGCTTCAATGCGGCAGCCAGAAAGCTCAATACCACCAGCTCAGCCATTAGTAAGCGTATCCAGTGGCTAGAAGATAAGATCGGTGTACAACTACTCAAGCGAACAACACGCTCCATCAGCCAAACAGAAGCTGGCGCCCTATTCTACGAACGAGCCAAAGTACAGCTAGACTCTTGGCAATCTGTGCTAGACGAAACACGCTCAGTGAATCAATCTCCAGCAGGCTTACTTAAGATTGGAGCAACGCTGGCCGTTGGCTCTAAGTTCCTTGTTCATTATCTGGACGATTTTCTTGAAAAATACCCCGACATTAAACTTCAACTTATCACAACGCTACCAGGTCAAATCCCCGAACTGAGCTTAGATTTATTCATCAGCAGGGAGTTGGAACATCTCAATTCTTTAAGTTTTAAAGCAACGCCATTGTTCGAACACAAAGCCCAGTTTTATGCCGCGCCTAGTTACCTTGAAAAACACGGAACCCCACAAACGGTTGAAGAACTATCACAACATAACATGTTGATTTGGGGTGAAAAGCCAACAAGAGAGCTCAAAACCAACCGTGGAAAGCGTATTAGCCTTTCAGGAAATTTCGCGACCACGAACCCTGAAGCTCTTTTCCATGGCGCTAAACGCGGAATGGGAATTTTACTGTCCAATAATGTGATGATCAAAGAAGAGCTTAAGTCCGGAGCATTAATACCGATACTTCCTGATGTCACTGCTGATGAGGCGACGGTCTACGCTTACTATCCAAAACTGGATTATCAACACACCCGAACTCAGCTGTTTCTCGACTACCTTAAATCACGCTTAGATGAAGAAAAGCGCGCCTAATCTACTCACTCTTTGATAACAAAGATATTGGAGAGTCACAAGAGGCGCGTTGGTCTGTCGTGAATGTTTTGAGTGATATGATAAGACGTTATAACGTTGCTTATTAAAAACAAATCACAACGTCTAATCATGCAAAAACCATCTGCTAATATACAATCCTAAGCACTCCGAGATTTCAACAAAAGAAAGATAAAGTAGCTGCCTCCGATAATCGAAACTAACGTACCTGCAGCAAGTTGAGCGGGGAACACCACGACTTGCCCTAGCCAATCAGCAAACAACATTAGGGCTGCACCGATTAAGAAAGACAATAAGATCTGCTCTCGAACCAAGCGAGCACCAACCATAGCTGCAATATGTGGAGCCAGTAAACCAACAAAAGCGACCGGCCCCATGGTGGTTGTGACCATCGAACATAAAATCGCGACGATACACAATAGAGCCACATAGGCGATGTTGATGTTCAGCCCTCTTGCACTTGCAAACTGACGACCAGTAGCAATTAATGTCACCCAACGACTCAACAATAAAGCTACGCCAATACAAACGGTGATCACGATAGCCATGATCATTGCTGCATCAGGTTCAACACGATACGTAGAGCCTGCCAACCAAGCCAATAAGGTGTATTTCCCCTCACCCACTCTTGTTAAAGAAAATTGCACTAGAGCCTCTAACACCGCGGTCAGCGAGATACCGGTCAGAATTAGGATAGACGGAGCGAACTGATGCTTCTTACCAAGCAAAAGCAACAAACAAAGTGCAATCGCACTGCCCAAAAACGCAACCCAAGGGCTTAGCGAGTGAATCGAGTATCCCATAAACAGGCTACTGAAAATCAGCGCTAACACCGCACCTGCCGATACGCCAAGAATGTCTGGGCTCGCAAGCGGGTTGTAAACGAGCCTTTGTAAAATCACACCTGCCACTGCCAAACCGCCACCAGCAAATATTGCGGTTAACATTCTAGGCCAGCGAATAGACCACTCAAACGCATCTGGGATAATGAAATAACTCATATCTGAAGAAGGTTGTGACAATGCACTTAACGCCAGTAAACCGGAGATCATCGCACCCAACAAGAAATAAGCCAAAGGTGAAATAAACTTTGGTCCTTTAGACATTGAGAAAAATAGCTGATCTTGGGCCGACATCTGCTTGCGAGCAATAATGATCAAAGCTGGAGCGCCAATCACCGCGGTTGCTGTTCCTGTAGGAATCATATCCAAAGACCATTGCGCCAAAAAGATCGCCAAGCTGTCGGTCACACAAAGCAATAGCGCACCTAATACGCAGCTAACGATGAGCTCAGATTTCGCCTTTAAAAAGCCCAAATGTCTCGCGATGTTTGGCGCAATCAAACCAATAAAGCTGATTACACCCACCGAGGTAATCGACACGGAAACCAGCCAAACGCCAATCACCATTAGGACAAAGAAAGTCGTACCGATGTTGAGACCACGCGCAGCAGCCCCTTCAGTACCAATCGAAAGCAGAGTCAAAACTCGTGGAGCCAACAGGAAAATAGCAAAGATTGGCAGTAACTTAGGCATCAACCAAAGCACTTGCTCCCAACCATTTTGCCCGAGATCACCCGCGCCCCATACGAACAAGTTCTGAGCATATTGGTCGTTGAGCAAAATAATTGCAGTTGCAAATGCGCCGAGCAGTAAGTTAACCGCCATACCTGCCAAAACAATTGGCAAGCCGCTCATGTTTTTGATGCCAACAATGGAGACAATCAGACCCATTGCAAGCAGCGCGCCTATCAGCGCAAACCAAACGGAATATTGCGCGACCAGCATCGGCGCAACTACATTCAGAATGACTAGGCCAAGCCAAGCGCCTGATGATGTACCGAGTGTAAGCGGAGACATCATGCGATTTTGCGTTAATTGTTGAAACAAGCTACCTATGGTACCGAGTGTTCCACCAACCAAAATCGCCATCACCAAACGAGGCAAGTTAACATAGACTAACGCCATCAACTCAAATGAATCATCGACCATTTTATTGAATGTAGCGATGTCACTGATCTGTGAGACTTGTTGGAACAACTCTCCAACAGGACCAAATTCTGACTGGCCTAACCATAAATGAACAAGAGCGGTGAGCAATAGCACCGCCCCCATCATGAAACCACTGGATCTCATTACTGCTCCGCTAGCATCAACAACGATTGCGCCATGGCTTCAGCGTTATACAAAATAGACATAACACCGCCGTAGCTCCAACTCGCTGCTACTGGGCTAAATTGACCATTGCGAACGAAAGGCATGCTCTTCCAAACCGGAGAACGCTCTAACTTGTCTTGATATGGGAAAGGTTCAAAGTAAAGTGCAATGCCGTTCTTCACCTTCTTAAGTTCAGTCATACGCTTTTGACTGATCCCCCACTGACTCGCCGGAAGATCCAACGCATTTTCAAAACCTAGCTGCTCAAGCGCGTATTGCGGAATCGAGTTATCGCCGTAAATGTAAACCGACGTGGTGCTCGCAAAACGGAAAGAAGTGACTTTTGGCTTGTCTCCCGGGTACGCTTTATCTAATTCAGCCTTAAGAACCTCAAGACGCTGATCCATCGCAGCCAGTTTCTTGTTCGCTTGCTCTTCTTTACCAAGCAATTGGCCTATCTTCTTGAAGTTATCGATAGCCGCCGCCGCATTACTGTGCTCTTCACTGTACGTTTGGTAGTAAAGTACCGGCGCGATTTCTGAAAGTCGCTCCTGAAGATCTTTCTGAGGTGAGGCGATAAGAATCACATCAGGGTGTAGCTTCTTCAAAGCAGAAAAGTTAGGCTCAGTTCGAGTGCCAATATCCGCCACACCTTCTGGAATCGCAGGTTGAACAACCCACTCGGTATATCCTGCAATATCTGGCACCGCGATTGGCGTTACGCCGAGTTCGATCACTTGTTCTGCAATGTCCCAGTTAAGCGCTGCCACTCTAACAGGCTGAGCTTTAAGGGTTTTGATCCCCTCGCTGTCTTCTACTTGGAAATCCGCCATCGCATTAAACGACAAAGCACTCGCTAACATCGTTAGAACGAGTTTTGTATTCAACTTTTTTACTTTAGAAAAATGGGAAGCGATTGATTTTAAGCTCATATATTTGCCTACTTCATCTAAATTCGAGATTTCTACAAACGACAAAAGCAGCCCAGAAAAGGCTGCTTTAAAATTGGGAACGCTAACTTAGTTAGAATTCATAGTTTACACTAAGCTCGATAGATTGCTCTGCACCAAACCAGCAGTTCGATTGGTCATAACAGGTGTAGTACTCTTCATTGAATAAGTTGTTCACTAGCAAGTTAGCTGTTGCACCAGATAGTGTGTCGCTTGCCTCACCTAAGTCATAGCCTACTGAAAGATCGACGACCGTGTAAGAAGGCACTTTGCCTTGAGTATTCGTTGCATCCATCTCCATTTCACCCATGTAACGAGCACCTACACTGAAGCGGGTTCCTGATAAAGCACCACCATAGACATAGTAATTGCTCCATAGGTTAGCGGCATGTGTCGGTACATAGATTGGTGTAGTGCCTTCTAGATCTGGATTCGCATCTTCCGTAACTTCCATGTCGATATACGTGTAGCTCGCATTAACATCCCAATCTTCAGTAACAAACCATCTGCCTTCAAGCTCCATACCTTGCGAGCGCACCTCACCTAGCTGAATCTTAGAACGGTATGTAGGATCTGATGGATCAGCGGCAATTGAGTCTTTCTTAGTGATATGGAAGTAAGAAGCAGTAACCTGCTGTGACATATCTGGAGACAAGTATTTAATACCCAACTCGATCTGTTCACCTAGCTGAGGTTTTAAAGAGTTGCCGTTAATATCAGTACCAGCAGCTGGCTCAAAGCTCGTCGCGTAACTTACAAAAGGAGAAATACCATTATCTAGCTCATACAAAGCACCTACACGGTACGAGAACTGGTTGTGATCAGCTTCATCTTTTCCATCATAAGTTGGGTAAGAACTATTTTTGTCATCGCTTGCCTTAAACATGTCATAACGTCCACCAGCTAATAAAACCAACGCGTCATAACGAACTTGATCTTGGAAGTACAAACCTAACTGTTCGGTCGTAATATCATGAGATTCACGGTAGTTTTCTTGAAGCTGACTTCTATCCAAAAGGTCATTGTTCGGATTATAAGCATCAAACCCATAGAAACTCGCATTCGCAGTAAATTCTTTGTACAGAGAATCACCTGTTAGCTTTAGGTAGTCGACACCGAATAATAAATTGTGTTCTAAACCACCAATTTCGACACGACCTGAAACTTGGTTATCGATAACAAAGCTCTGTGAATCCTCATCTGTACTGTAAACATTTCGGATTAAACTGCCCGTCGCAGGATTGAAGTTAGTAGCGGTGTGGTAAGTATTCTCTTGGTACAGAGACGCATCGGTATAGCGAGCATTCTGAAGGAAAGTCCAATCATCGTTAATTTGGTGATTGATCTTATAGCCTAGCATCAAGACTTCACGTTCAAAGGTACTCCAATTCTTGTCACCCATGGACACAGATGGATCACTCGCCTTCAGCACTTCTAATGGCATAGCAGAGTTAGTACCCATCGATGGATCGTTCTGATAGTAAAGGTTGAAGTTGATAAGTGTTCTATCAGACAACTGCCAATCTAGTGAAGGAGCAATCACATAGCGCTCTTCTTCTGCGTGATCTACTTGGCTGTCTTGTTTACGGGCAAGTGCTAACAAGCGATAAGAAAAGTCACTGTCACCTAATTGACCTGTAGTATCAATTGACGCTTCCATAAGGTTCCTTGAACCTGTAGATACACCAACTTTCGTCGACCCATCTTCTTGCGGTGTCTTCGCAATCATGTTGACCATACCACCTGGTGGCATCGCTCCATACAACACAGATGTAGGACCCTTAAATACTTCAACTTGCTGAATCGCAATAGGATCTATCTGAGGTTGTAGATTCCAACCGGTTAGGAATGGAAGCACCAAACCATCATAATAGCTTTGGTTGTTACTAAAACCACGAATAGAGAACGTATCGTACATGGTTACTGATGCGCCCTTCTGTTCGGTTACAACACCCGGTGCATATCTGAGTGCTTGGTTGAGGGACTTCACACCTCGTTGCTCTAACTGTTCTTCATCAATAACGGTAATACCTTGAGGCGTTTCCTCTGGCTCAAGAGCCGACTTAGTTGCGGTATTACGGTAAGCTTTTCCTAAAACAGTGATAGTTTCGATATTCGAATCTGTCGCTGAAACGGCTTCTTCCGCCAAAGCTTGCGCTGAAAATGCAGTCAACAAAGCGACTGCCAATGATGAATACTTAAAACGAGTGTGAGTGGTCATGATTCCCTCGGTACCAATGCTTAACATAAACAATAATAAATCTCATTTGCATTGTATGTATCTATAAATGGGATAATTAACAATTTGGTGCAAGTTCAAAAAGAACTTGGCCTATTTTGAGTAAAACTAAGACAGTTGCTCATTAAAAGCACAATTAGCCCTATTAAACGAGAGGCTCTGTAGAGAGTGCGTTAGGTGGGATATGACTACGATTTAATAATAGGAACCCAGTATTCCATTACCGCATCAGTCGAATGAGCTCGATAACCCAGGGGATACACTTCAAGCTCATAGCCATCGATGGCTCGATAACCAGAACTCGGCAACCAGTTAAGAACAAACCAGCTTAGAGTATGTCGAAGATTCTCAATAGGACCGCAATGTTTCACTACAGCGTAGGTTTGCTTTGGAATAGTTAATACCTCTAATTTATCAGAGATAATGCTCGGCAATTGCGGAATCGAAATCTCGTCGTGGAGCTCAATGCCAGCCCAGTAGTAAATGTTGGTACCATCAAAGCAAGACTGGGTGAGATCGACAACGCCAATAAATTGAAAGGCACCCGCGTCTGGAAGCGTTACTTCCCCTTCTAAACGTGACCACAATTGAGGAACTTTCTGTGCGAAATCTTGGGTCAACGAAAACAAACCACTGATTTCAGAAGTGATGCCTTTAACAAGGAATGACTCTCTTTCATCAATGCGTACCTCGACAAAACTGAGTGGGCCATTATCAGCTGCGCTCATCATATCCGATACTTGTATTGGTTTACGAAGCTCAGTTCTTTTGCCCGCTTTTCTATATTGACTAGGACTTAAGCCAAACATCTGCTTGAACGAGCGGCTAAAGCTAATTTCTGAATTAAACCCGAGAGCAAGAGCGATATCAATGACTCGCTTCTTGCTATCCAACAGTTCTTCTGCCGCTTGGCTTAACTTAAGTTCTCTGACGTAGTTTGCGACGGTAAGCCCAGTCTCGGCTTGAAACACTCTTTGCAGCTGCCAGCGAGACCAACAGCTCTGTTTCGCAATATCTTCTAGCGATAGTGTCGAGCTTAGGTTCGCATGGATATAAGCCAAGACACGGCTGATACGATCAAATGCAGGTGTGTTCATAGTCACGCGTTAATAATCTCTGTAGTGGCAACAATATAGTAGATACAGAAATACTTTTTATCATTTAAAGAGCCTTTTATCACTTAAAAATGACTAATGCATAATCAATTGATAGCTCCCTCAACGTGCAAGAACTCCGAGGAGATGCTCCATATTGTATGGTTATCCTCGATAAGGTTAGCTATGATAACGCAACTAATTCTCATTCATTGGTTTAAGATGCTTTCCCAGTTGCACAATATTATTACTCGTCGGAGAGCCCCTTCTCTACACCAGAAAATCTTCGCTTACTCTAAGCAGGTCACACCTTATCTAAGTGGAAGCTATGGTTCTCTGAGCAGCAAAAGTATCGCGATGACCAATGATAAGAGTCATATCGAAATCAAACGCGTTTACGATGGTCTAGCGGCAAATCACTCTGAAGCTGGTAAAGCTTATTGGTTAACTCGAACTTGGGATCTAGTGTGTTGGCAGCCCATCTATGTCACTTTCGTTTCTATTTACGGCCTCCACTCTCTACCTGATATCAAGAATATTGGTCAATTTAGGTACAAAGAGTTCGTCACAGGTTATCGCTTCTTTAACGGTGACCATCAACACGGTTCACCCGAGGAACTGATACCTCAGGCTGGTGCAGCCATACTTGCACTCACCGAGTTTTACCGCAGTCAGATAACTGAATGGACACGTATCCGACCAGGGTTCACCAACCATTTGTTAGCGGATCTACTGCTAAGCAGTTTGATCAAATTGCAGCAGCATGAGCCAAGCCTAACCAATGATTACATCACCGAGCAAGCCAAGCTTTGGTTAGAAGCATGCCAATTACCGGACAGTCATTTAGACAGCCTCAAGGTCGATGCTAATTCAGGGATGCTTAGGCTGATAAGAGTCAGCTGTTGTCTAGTCTACAAATGCGACTCTGGAAAGTATTGCGACGATTGCCCAAGGCTCCCAGAAAACAAAAAAATCGCTTAATATCACCATCTATTATTAAAGAGCAGCAGAGAGCATTTGCTTTTATCAGCGGCTTTATTGGTCGGAGACAGGACTGACATGTTTCAGCTTTCAAATATCAAAATCGTTCGTGATGAGCGAACCATTCTCGCAATCGACGAACTTTCTATTCCGACGAATGAGCTCACCGTAGTTCTTGGTCACAATGGTTCTGGTAAATCTACGCTGGTTAACTTGCTCTCAGGGCAAATGGCCCCAGACCACGGCACAGTGAAGTTAGACGATACCTCTCTTTCTGCCTTCAAAAGCAAAGACCTAGCCAAGAAGATTGCTTATTTGCCGCAAAAGCTCCCTGCTTCTGCAGGCTTAACGGTAGCCGAGCTGGTTCGTTTAGGGCGCTTTCCTTGGCGGGGAGCGTTAGGTCGTTGGAACTCTGAAGACAAATCCATCATCCAACAAGCAATGGAGAGAACGGGCGTCGCCGAGTTTTCACTGGCATTAGCAGACGATTTATCCGGCGGTGAACGCCAGCGTGCTTGGGTATCGATGTTGCTTGCGCAGCAGTCTCCCGTATTGATCCTCGATGAGCCAACATCAGCACTGGATGTTCATCACCAATTCCAACTGATGGGTTTACTGTCAGAGCTGAATAAAAAAGAAAACGTTGGCGTGGTCGTGATTCTGCACGACTTAAACCTTGCTCTGCGTTACGCGACATACATCGTTGCTCTGAAGAAAGGTCAGATAGCATTCGAAGGCAGCGCCGATAAGTTACTCGATGAACAAGCACTGTCTGCACTGTATGAGTCCCCGATTCGACTGATCGACCACCCGGTTCCAGCCAACACTGCCGCAAGTGAGAAGGTAGCGGTCGTCTGCGAATAGCTCAGTTTATTGAGCTAATCTACTGAAAAATCAAAATGCCTGTAGACAAACGCACTCGATCTAACTCTGCAGGCTAATCTCGATATTGAATCTCTGTATTCATTCGAGATGAGTGTTCCTTCAAAAATCACTCTGCATTCAGACTCGTCATATAATGCAGAAACGCCATCACAACCAAAAAGACTACCACTTTTGTGAGAGCTTGATTCAATTCCCCCTAACCTAATAGTTGAAAAATACCTTTCTTGAGCCATCAGAATTTGAAAAATCACACGAAGTAAACAATAGTTAACGTGATGCATATCGATTAAATGAGAAATGATCGTGTAACAAAACCAAAAGAAACACGATACGGTTAATGACAACGTCGGGTGAAGCCTTCAATGGATCATGAACAAATTAGTATCCAAGTAATTGATGAAATTCTGAATTTGAACGGAAGCGCTCTGCTCAATAGAGTAACACTGGATCTTCATCAGCAATTTCAAAGCCACTGTACATGTGTGGTTGAGATAGCGCATCTCCAGCATTGCGCGGTTACGCTTTCTCATTCGAGTGACGGAACCATTACTGATAACATCAGTTACGGGCTCGCCGGTACACCTTGTGAAAAAGTGGCACAAGACATTGGTGAAATCATCTTCTATCAAGAAGAGGTCTACCGCCTCTTTCCTGAAGACCAAATGTTTCAAGATGCTGGTATCCAAGCTTATATTGGACTGCCTTTAAAAACCCATGCTGGAGAGGTGCTAGGGATTTTGCTCTCAACCTTTACCCGAGCGGTTGGAGAATCAGAAGCAAAAAACATCATTGAGCATCACCGCTTTTTTTCTAACGTCATTATCCATAGCCTACGTGAAAAATGGATAAGTGAACGGTCAGACAAACTTCTAAACCAGCTGAGTTATGAGGTTTCACACGACAACTTAACCGGCCTACTCAACCGAAGTTGCCTAGCGGATACACTTGAAACCTTAACGCAACTCGCTAGCCGTCCTTTTAGTCTTGCCTACCTAGACATCGATAACTTTAAATCCATCAATGACATTAACGGCAATTACATCGGTGACCAGATCATCAAGTTTACAGCCAATGCCATACAACAAAGTCTCACCTCTCCGAATAATGCTTTTCGTGTTGCAGGTGATGAGTTTGCCTTCATTACTTACGATGAAGATCCCGTTGCGGTATGTCAGGAAATTTTGGACAAGATAGAATCAGGCTATGTCGACAAATCCAATCGCATATCTTTCACAGTTAGCATTGGTATAGCTCGTGCCCCTGTCCACATGCTCAATAGCGATGACTTGATACTTAACGCGAGTTTGGCGCTAAAAGACTGTAAAAAGCATCGTGATACGCGAATTCAGCACTATGACACGCATTTAAGCGCGTTGTACCACCGTCAAACACAATTGATAGAAGCATTGCGAGACCAATTACGCTTAAGCATCGATGAAAACGAAGAACTCTATGTTGTGGTTCAACCTATTGTCGATATCACCAGTGACCGTTGGGACTACTTTGAAATATTGGCGCGTTGGAAAAGCAGTACTTATGGCAGCGTCTCCCCAGTCGAATTTATCGAGGCTGCTGAACAATCCGGTTTGATCATTGAACTAGGCGAACGCATCGTTGAGCTAGCCTGCCGAGCAAAACAAAAGCTCGAAAGAGAGTTGGGTTACACCGTAAAGCTGTCGGTTAATTGTTCTGCTTATGAGCTGGTCGATTCCAATCGCTATATAAACTACTTAACTAGAGTATTGGAGAAATACAATCATCAAGCTTCAGACTTTGTTATAGAGCTCACGGAGACGGTTCTGTTATCACAAAGTGGCAGAGAACAGATGGTTTTAAACTCACTTAGATACCTTGGATTCAAAGTCGCACTCGACGATTTTGGCACGGGTTATTCGAGTTTAAACTACATCCATAACTACCCGATTGATAGCATTAAAATCGATGCAACGTTTGTTCGCAACATGCTCGCTAATACCACATCAGAGCAAGTGGTTTTACTGATTGCACAATTGGCACAATTACTCGACGTCGACTTGATTGCAGAAGGGGTCGAAGACGATCGAGCATTGCAGAAGCTGATTGAGATGGGCTGTCATCATATTCAAGGATACTTCTATTCCCGACCACACAGCGTCGAAGAACTGGTTTCGATCATCAATGACAAACAAGTAAAAAGCGCATAAAAAAGACCAAACAATGTTTGGTCTTTTTTATTCAATTAGAGAACGGCTTTCTCTTTGTCTTTAAGCAGCTTATCCATTTCATTCCGGTTCGCTACAAACGTTGCCATCTCTTTCTTCGGAACCGAACTTGCCATCGGGATATTAGCGCGCATTGCGTTCACCGGACGACCATATTCAATCAATTCGTAATGAAGGTGCGGACCAGTCACACGACCCGTTTTACCGGATAGACCGATACGCTGTCCACGTGAAACTTTCTGGCCTTTCTTAACCAGTATTTTACTCAAGTGCAGATAGCGCGTTTTATATTTACTGCCATGCTCAATCACCACATAGTTACCCGCATAAGGGTGTTTACGTGTCATGATCACCGTACCATCACCTGTCGCTTCTACAGGAGTACCAATAGGCACAGCCCAGTCGGTACCATTGTGAGGAGCAACGCGGCCGGTTACTGGGTGTAGGCGGTTCGGGTTAAAGCCAGAACTAATACGCCAGCTGCGGCTAACAGGGTATCGTTGGAAGGCACGCTGTAGGCTTTCACCTTTCGCATTGTAGAACTGTCCATCAGTATGAAGGTAAGCCGTCACTTCACGGCCACGGTTGTAGATCTTAATCGCTTCAATTTCGTTTTTACCCGTCGATACGCCATCAATACTTTGAGAGCGACGCACAACTTCAAAACGATCGCCAGCACGCAAATCTTTACCGAAGTTCACTTGCTCTTTTAGCAGATTAACCACTTGGCTGATTTCAGCTGAGCTTAAACCCAAACGATTTGCAGAAGAAGAGAAGCTACCTTGAATCACACCAACAAGAGGCTCTTGGTGCCATACACCTGGAATGGAAATATCAGAGAAGTCGTAGCTACCATCGCTATTGCGTTGATAAACCACTTTGTCTGCAATAGAGAATTGCAGCTCCATTTTATCGAGTTCACCCGTCGATTCATCACGCCAAAAACGCAGTGTGTTACCAGGTTTTAACGTATCAAGGGCAAGGAAGTTTAAATCCGTTTCCATCACTTTCATCAGCGAACTGTAGCCGAGGCCTAATTGACTGAAGATGGTACTCAGGTTATCACCTGCTTGGATTTGATATTCAAAATTGGGTGGCGTGACAACAACAGCTGTCTTCGCATCAAGAATTTTTTCAACAACCTGCGACTCTGGCAGGTTTAAAGCGATGGTTTTGGTAAGGGAAGACTCTTTGAGAGAGTTGGAAACACCAATCGCAACTAATACTGGCAAGGAGTACAACAGTAGCGCTTTACGACTTGTCAGATTCGGCAACCGTCTTGTTGTAATTTCATTTGTAGACACGGGAATTACTTCCTCCTTTATAACAAGGCTCATAGCTTATGCATTCCCGCATAAGAAATCACTAGGTAATTACGAGATCTAGCGCAGAAAACACTTATTTTTTACAGAAGACAAAAAAATTCATTACTGTTGCATATGTAGGTCATTACCTACACGCTTGAGTGTCTTCGATATCAATTGTTCTGGTTGTTCTGCCATCGCTTGATCTTCACCGTGTTCTAAGTAAGACAATGATATGTGTTTGTCGTCTTTCCATTCGAGTTTCGACATTTGAATTCGATCACCAACAAACACACTATTGATCAGTACAACACGACTTGGTACGGGGTCGAACTTAAACAAGCCCAGGTAATAAAATGCCCCTGAACCTTGTGTCGTCACGATCACTGGTGCGGCAACCCATGTAGTCTTACCAATCTCTCGCTTAGCAATAAAATCAGTCGGTACAAGCACAGACCCTTTCGTCGCACCAGCATCATAATCCCCTTTTAAGTTGCCATGCTCTTTGTCCCACTCTTGCAAGAAAGTGACCGCCCCTTGCTCTGGGACTTGGACAGTCCATGGGTTTCGTGACTGAATGCCCAATACCTCTTCAACGATTGGGTTGGATTGAGTCTGCACTTGGGGGAATTTCGCCATGATCTCATCATCTGAGAGACTGAAGCGATATATACCAGCGATGATCACAACAGCAAGCAAAACAATCGGGATAAGAAGAATGAGAGGAATGGGTAAGATTCTTTTACGAGCCATGAAGACTTCCTTGTGTTCTTGTTCTCTTAATTATGCTCGAAGTATATACCAATTCACCCATGAAGACCTCAACGCCTACTCGTTCGATTTGACTCAAGTGTTTCAAAATTAAACTAAACTGTTTGATGAGCAACCAATTGGGGACAACGATGACAAAAATCACCCACTCTTGTGAATGCGCCTGCGGTCTAGTTCAACTACGCTGCACCGCAGAACCTATTCGTACTTCCGTCTGTCATTGCTTTGAGTGCCAAAAACGCACGGGAAGTGTATTCGGCGTTCAAGCCCGCTTCAACAAAGACCAAGTCATCCTCGATGGTGATGTCACTAGCTATACTCGTGTTGCTGACTCAGGTCATCAAGTTCAATACGAATTCTGTCCAGCATGCGGCACGACAATGCGTTTGAAGCTATCAGATGCTCCCGAGTACGCCGTGATTCCTATGGGGTTATTTAACGATAAGGAGTTTCCAGAGCCTACTGTCTCTATTTATGAGCAACGAAAGCACGGCTGGGTGAGCTTTGATTGCACTATGGAACACATTAGCTAAGCATCTCTTTCAACAAACATGGCACTAAACAATCTAAATTCAAGAAAAGCATTCAACAAAAGTTGAGATTTTATTGAGAATGATCAACCGAGTTTTCGCAGAAGTACTTTCGTTCCGCGCTATGAGCGCTATAATCTGCCCCTAACATTTAGTGAGGTTTTATTGTGATTTCCAGACTTCCTCGTTGGGTGGAATATGGCGCGTTTTTGCTTGCTCTTCTCGCAGGCTGCGTCAATGCCGTGGGTCTCCTAGGCTTTCAACATCAAGCGATAACACATCTTTCCGGAACCGTAACTCAGCTAGGGAACAGCTTATTAACCGATGCAGACAGCACTATTCACCTGCTCTTCATCGTATTTAGCTTTTTGATTGGTTCAGCGTTTAGTGGGTTCTTTATCGAAAGCAGTGCACTTAAACTCGGTCGTCGCTACGGCGTTGCACTCTGTATTGAAGGCAGCCTGTTACTTCTCAGCTTAGGCTTCCTAGTTCAAGGCAATGTTTATGGTCAGTATCTTGCTTCTGCTGCGTGCGGCTTGCAGAACGCTATGATCACCACCTTCAGTGGAGCAGTGGTTCGAACAACACACATGACCGGAATTATTACCGATCTCGGCATTATGATTGGTGAAAGCTTGCGTGGTCGCCAATTTGACCGTCGTAAAGCCAAGCTGTTTATCTTTATCTTCTTCGGCTTCTTGTTAGGTGGTACTGCCGGCGCAATGCTGTTTAATTCGTTTGAGCTTTATGCATTAGCGTTCCCAGCGATTTTGGCTTTCATCATTGCTATCGCTTACTGGAGTTATCTTTTCCTTATTAGTCGTAAACAAACTGCTTAATGCGATTGTGGCGGTTTAAGCATTTGCCTTAAACCGTCTCCTCTTATTCTTTTCTTCATATTTGTCTTTTACTTGAAAGACGCCACTGGTTAATCTTAACCAGTGTTTTATCCTTCAAATCCATAAATTAAGTAGTACTACTAACAGAAAACATCGTGATCGCCTTGAGATCCTAATCACATTTGCTAGGCTTTTTATTGCTCGAGTCACACTGTGCTTCATCATAGTCTGTTAACAGCGGCTCACGTGCTACAATTTTCTAACACAGGCAACAAATTCATATACAAGATTCTAGTTAAGTGCAGTTTGACCATAAAAACGGCTGAATAACTAGATGTATTTAATGAATAGTATTGCAATGGATGCAGTTTGCGGGTAACCTCCGCACACTGTGATTAAATACGGATGTTTAGTGAATATTTATGTCATGGAATATGGCGAGTATTGACTAGTAGTAACACGAGACAAAACATGCATAACAACACCAATGCTGCTGAAGCACCTAAGGGCAACTTTTGGATGTTCTTCATCCCATCCCTAATCGGTCTTCTACTTTTCATGGCACCAATTTCTTACGATGGTAGCCTGACAATTCCTGTCGCGGTAATGGCAAAAGTCATTCCTGCAGTTCTTGGCGATACCTTAATTGCTATCGTAACGGCAATTGTCGCTTTCATGGCTCTAGCTTCTGTTCTTTGCAAAATTTTTAAGCCAGCAGCAATCCTACGTAATGGTTTCTTAAACGGTCTATTTAACCCTTCCCCACTTTGGTTAATCGTTCGACTATTTGGTGGTGCAGCGGTTCTGATGACGTTCTTCCAAGTGGGTCCTGAAGCGATCTGGGAAGAGAATACTGGCGGTTTAGTTCTGACTGGTCTTCTACCAACACTGTTTGCAGTATTCATTTTTGCAGGCCTACTGCTTCCTCTACTGCTCAACTTTGGTCTGCTTGAGCTATTCGGTGCGCTACTAAGTAAAGTGATGCGTCCGGTATTTAACCTTCCAGGTCGCAGTGCAATCGACTGTATGGCTTCTTGGTTAGGCGACGGCAGTGTGGGTATCCTACTGACAAGCAAACAGTACGAAAACAACTTCTACACCCAGCGTGAAGCCGCAGTTGTAGGTACAACTTTCTCTGCAGTATCTATCACGTTCAGTTTGGTTGTTCTTGCTCAGGTTCAATTAGAACATCTATTCCTGCCTTTCTACGGCGCAATCTGTTTAGCAGGTGTTATCGCGGCTATCATCATTCCTCGCCTACCGCCATTGAGTCTAAAGAAAGACCGCTACATGGATGGCAGCGAGCCTAAGAAAGACGCAGACGCAGTACCTGCAGGTCACACAACTTTCTCTTGGGGTATGGACCTTGCGCTAAAACGCGCTGGCCAAGTGACTTCTGTACAGTCGGTATTTAAAGAAGGCGTACATAACGCAATCGACATGGTCTTTGGCGTACTTCCTGTCGTTATGGGTCTAGGTACAATGGCATTGATTATTGCTGAATACACATCGGTATTCGAAATCCTAGGCCAGCCATTTATCCCTTACCTAGAACTACTGCACATTCCGGAAGCAGCGGCTGCGTCTCAAACGATTGTAGTGGGTTTTGCAGACATGTTTATCCCAGCGATCCTAGCGGCTTCAATTGATAATGAAATGACGCGCTTCGTGATTGCAGCGATGTCAGTAACTCAGCTTATCTACATGTCAGAAGTAGGTGCACTGCTTCTAGGCAGTAAGATTCCGGTAAACATCGTGGAGCTGTTCGTTATCTTCATTCTACGTACGTTGATTACGCTTCCTGTTATTGCCGGTGTTGCTCATCTGATTTTCTAAAATCGCATTTTTTAACAAAGGCTCCGCATTGTCGGGGCCTTTTTTGTATTTGTCGTTCACCTTTGTTATTTCCGTTCCAACTTCGCTCCCCCTTCCTGACAAGAATCAATATAAAGACATCTAACTTTCAACACAAAGTTATAAATATCACTTTAAATTCATTAATTTAAATGAGAAAAACAATCTCGTCAGACTTGTTTATATAAGGCTCAATGATACTATTCTTATGTTTTTAACAGTTTAATGACAAAGTCTTACAAAGAAGATCAATCTCACAACTTTTGAACACGACCTGACAATTGTTAAGAAATTAAACAAATCGCCTTCAGGTTTCTGACATATCTGTCGATAACAAGATTACAAACACAATAATGTGTTCACTTCTGCCGAATGTACCCAATAAATAAGAGGTACAAGCAGAGTAAACCAGCCGGGAGACTCGAGAGGGAAAGTATGAAATTCAGACATAAAGTTGTCACCGCCTCCTCAATTTTATTGCTTGTGACTGTGGCATTGCTGTCGACACAACAAGTTATGACCATTCGTTCGCAGATCGAAGAAAACATCGACACGAGCGTTAGTGAGATCCTATCTAGTGTGGGGAACACGGTAGAATCTGAAATAAGTGCAAAGAAAGAACTCGCTCAATCCATGACCGAGATTCTAGAAATTAATCCAACTGATCACGACTACGTGAAAGAAGTGCTTGAAAAACCAATGCCAAAATCAAGCTTCTTGGCAATCGGTTACGCGTACGACAATAACGGTTTCGTGATTGAGAACGATGACAACTGGGATGCTACGCCTGATTACGATCCTCGAGTTCGTCCTTGGTTTGTCTCAGCAAAAGCACAAGGTAAGCTTGTCGTCACCGATCCCTACGTGGATGTTTCTTCTAAGAAAGTGATCATCTCTATCGGTACCCCAGTTCGCGAAGCTGGCCAGTTTTTAGCAGCCATGTTCTATGATTTGGAGCTAACAACCCTTTCTGACTTAGTCAACCAAGTAAACCTATTCGATGCGGGTTACTTATTCCTTGTGACCGCTGACGGCACAACCATTGCGCACCCAGAAGCAAAGTACAACGGTGAAAAGCTATCTAGCTACCTACCACAAGTCGAGCTAACGTCAGGTGCTCAACATATCGAGATGAACGGCGACAAGTATATGGTCAGCCTAACTCACATTCCGAGTGAGAACTGGTATGTGGGCGCGGTTGTTGATGAAAGCATTGCTTACTCAGCAATCGATACTCTACGTAACAGCGCCATTATTTACTCTTTGATTGCCGTAATTGCATCAATTATCGCGCTTACTCTTCTTATCCGCACCTTAATGCGCCCTCTTGATGAGCTGAACAGTGCCATCCAAGCGGTTGCCTCAGGCAAAGGCGATTTGACTCAACGTTTGGACACCAATACTGACCAAGAATTCTCTGAGCTCGCAAAAGGCTTCAATACCTTTATGGAGAACTTGCAGCATCAAATCATCGAATCGAAAAGCATTTCTGATCAGATCTTAAGTGGTACGCAAATCACCGCAGAAGGAGCGAAAGATTCCGCCGTAGCGATTCAGACTCAGCTGCAAGAACTTGAGCAACTCGCAACAGCAATGCACGAGATGTCAGTGACGGCGACAGAAGTCGCTAACAATGCGCAGGGTGCAGCAAGTGCGGCTAAAGAAGCGGACGATGCGACCGTGCAAGGATCTTCCGTTGTAAATGAATCGACTGAGACGATCAACCTGCTTTCAGACAGCATCGACCAAGCGGTCGAAGAGGTGCAAGGTCTTGAGTCGGCGACAGCAAACATCGAGACGATTCTTAAAGTGATTAACGACATCGCAGACCAAACTAACCTACTGGCACTAAACGCAGCGATTGAAGCTGCACGTGCGGGAGAGTCTGGTCGTGGCTTTGCCGTTGTTGCGGATGAAGTTCGAACACTGGCACAGCGCACGCAAGAATCTACTACAGAAATTCGCAGCATGATTGAACAGCTTCAATCGGGTGCATCTTCTGTTGCAAGCGCAATGCATCAAAGCAAATCTAGTGCCGTAGAGGCCGTCGAGAAAGCTGAATTTGCGAATGGCGCATTACAACGTATTCGTGATGCAATCCAACGCATCTCAGACATGAACCTGCAAATCGCCTCCGCTGCCGAAGAACAAAGCTTGGTTGCCGAAGAAATCAACAACAACACAGTCAACATAAAAGATTTATCGACTCAAGTTGCTGACTCAGCAAACCGCACTAATGAAGCCATGCAAGCACAGCATGACGACGTTCGTAAGCAAGATGAGATTTTAAACCGATTCACGGTATAGCCTCTCCTCTTAACGAACCACAATCTTCACCAAGCAATAGCAAAACAGCGAGCCAAACTGCTCGCTGTTTTTTTGTTTTCTTACAAAGCCACATGTATATAGCGATCTTTCGAACGCTTGTAATAAAAATCATCCACTTTCAGGTAGGTAAAATTGCCAATCTGAATGTAGGTGCTGCGTGGTGGAATGTGTTTGTAATGGTAATAGTGATGCTTTGGTCGCTTGTGCTTCACCACCACAACCTTTTTGTGTTTATGCTTATGTCTGTGCTTATGATGATGGTGGTGATGCCCATGATGATGTCCGTGCTTGTGGTGATGTTTAGGGTGCGCGCTCGCTTCAGCACTGAACATCCCCAAAGAAAGCATCATTCCAACGACTGTGAAAGAAAATCGCTTAGACACTCGGTTCCCCTTTACTTTATAACTTGTTAGTCATCATAAAGAGAGTGGTCGCAAGCCATGTCAGCCTGTGGCGAGACAGTTTCACCTCAAGGTCAAATATCATCACGATTTATCAGGCAACGGTCAGGCCATACACGCCGTTGATGCAGTCCTCACAATTCTGCACAAAAAAGCCGCTTGACCAATTATGGACAAGCGGCTTTCTAGATTCAATTTGTGTGTTCGTAGAGTCGATTTAGACCGCTTGAGCGAACAGCAAGAAACAACCGAATAGGAAGATCATGCTCATACCCATCGCACCGCCACCAGCTTCGTACACACTGTTGTCTTCTACAGGAACACGACGCACTTTCATGGTCATCGATAGTGGAACAAACACCGCTAGGAATACAAGGATGATGCCTGCGTAGCTAAGGATCGCTAAGAAGTGCTCTGGAGCAAATACCGCGCCAAGCAACGGCAGAATAAACGTCGTCACGAATACCACTGGCTTACTTGCTTTTAGAAGGTCGGCATTTTGGTCGTAAAGCGCCATTGCCACACCCAAGAAAGACGTCAGCAGTGCCAAACCAGTAAACATAGACAGAATGAACTCAAGACCTGTGTACTGTTGACCAAGAACAGAGATCAACTCAGACACGTTTGAGAACTGGATAAGTTCGTGTGGTGGCAAGTTACCCACTACTGCAAACAACCACAGTAGGTAACACACAAGAGGGATCGTCGAGCCAACAATGATCATGTTGCGCAGTTGGGTCTTGCTCGCTTCTTTGTTGTAAGTCACCAAAGAAGGAATCACGACCATGAAGCCAAAGCTTGTGAACAGAACTGAGCTTTGTTTGATCAGCGCCATTTTGTCTGCGTTTACGACTTCACTTAGACCTTCAAACGATACGTTTGGCGCAAGAGAGAATAGCGTAAGAACAAGCGCGACAATCATACCGATGAATAAGCCACGGTTTAGCTTATCAACCACACCTGTACCTGCAGATACGATTAGACCAACCAAAACGGTAAAGCCAACTTGGCTAGAGATAGTAGAAAGTGGTAGGCCCATTGACGCAGTCACTTTTTGTACCAAGTCACCAGCACCGATGATGTACGCCATCAAAAGACAAACAAGCAGCGCGTACAAAAGACCGTTAGTAACAAACTGACCGCCTTTACCAAGGGTTTCACGAGCAATCGCGTTCATGCTAACGCCACCACCTACTTTACAGCTTGCTTCCAATAGAAGAAGTGCAGCGTAAGTTGTACCCGCCCAGATGAACAGCATAAGAAGAGTGCCCCAAAGGAGGCCGAATTGAGCAAGCACCATTGGTATAGCAAGCATACCAGCGCCAAGAGCAGTACCTGCAACGATCAGGGAGCTGCCGACAAGTTTTAGGTTCACGGTTAATACCTCTAAATTTAATCCGTTTTGTTTTGACTTATCGTGCTTTTGGTTCGAAGCACGATCTACGGAAACTCCCTACTTTGCAGCCAATGAATTCGATGCTAAACAGCAATTCAGGATGCAAGAAGCCTAGACTCAAGACGGATCTATCCTGTCTGAGTATATTGGGGATGTAGGGAATCATTTCCGGGCAGAGTTCGACTAACGGAATGTCTCACTTTGGGTTCGAAGCAAAATCAGCGCATCCTTTTTCGTCAATCCCATTCTCTGCTGAATGGATTTGGTTCGAAAGGATTGTAAGGCATAAATAGGACGATTGAAAAGCAAAAGCTCCATCTTATAGCCATATATTTTAACAACTATCAGTTGATGCAACAGATATGTTGTAAAACCGCCGATTATTTAGTCTTTTGTTGTTATAAAGCTTAAGAAGTGAGCTTTGACGCTCAATTTTTGAGGTGTACATGAAAATGTACACTTTGTTGAGAGGTGTTAGAAACCCGGAACATAGCTTAGATTCAGCAATATCGTTATTATTCGCTCCGTACCGACACGTTTCGGTTCACATACCTCTAAACACTGATTTACGGTTCGAAAATATAGGTAAATGAGTGTTCCGAATGCTGGGTTTGGTTCCCCAGCATTTGCATCCTTTCTTTAAATTCCTTCAGTGCTTTTATTTCACACAATTGGCTTTGTGGGATTTCGCTCGTTCATGCTTTTACTGCTCACGTTCATGTTGTTACAGCTCTCCATACTTTACAGTTATCCATGCTTTACAACGAGCAACGCTTTCAACCGATCACATTTCCTTGTCTAGTGCGTCAATGATGTAAGTGAGTGCTGCAACCCCCATGTCGGCCACTGAGCGCTCTATCAGGCTCAAATTCTCATAGGTTTGATTCAGCTCAGTCTGGTCAAGATCGCATCGATGCAAAAACAGCTCTTTATACTTCATCAACCTTTTCTGTGATTCTCTGGTTAACCATGTCATATCCAAGCGACTATCACGGCTGCGATTGCGAATTTCATCAAGCAATTGTTCTAAAACGCGTTGCATTTTGCGAACGCTTACTTCACCAGAGATTGATTTATAAAGCTGATATTTTTCCATTTTCTGAAACTGACTGAAATTTAGTAATTTTTTTGTGGAACGTCATTCTTATCGCTATATCAACTTGGGTAAATACGAGGTGGTTAAACTGGTCCGGATATTGCGTGCTTCAGGACAAAACTGTCCTTTAAGGAGCGCCTATGCATGTAGACCCACTGATTGAAGTACTGATCGCTCGACGCAAAGAGAGAGGTATGTCGCGTGAGCAAATGGCAAAAGTCGCAGGGATGAGCGAAAAGACTTATCAAAGAATTGAGAGAGGCGAATCGGATTTAAAACTCTCACAATATCGCTCCATTCTGCGGGCTCTCAACCTAACAGATTTGGATGTCGCCCTCGATGCTAGAGGGGTCGGTAACATTTCTGCAAGCGATGTTGCTTCAGCAGCGAGATTACTGTCACCAGAAGCACAATCCATGCTGACCAAGCTGATCTTCTTGGTGTTAGAACAGAAAGCCAACGAAAGCAAAAGCTCAACGAGAGCATAAAGTCGTGCCCTAGACTCCTCGGTCAAACAAAGCTATGGTGAGCTAAACTTAAAGATTAGAGCTTCGGTACTCCAACCATGGGGGAAAGCATTATGAGAAGCATCTGGGTCATGATTACCTCCATTCTCTGCTTGCTGGGCGCGACAAGTCTGTCTGCACAGCCGCAAGCTAAACCCGCGGTAAAACCGATCACGCAACCGGGTAACAAACACGATTTGCGCCCTGTGAATCGCCCTCATAGGCCAATCAAGCCGCCCCACTATAATCGGCCACCTTATTACCGCCCGCCCTACTACAGACCACCCTATTACCATCGACCTCCATATGTCGTTAGGCCACCGCGTTACCATTCCTCGTTTATCTATGTGAGACCGGGTTATTGGTATCCACCCTATCGTGGACGTTATTACTATTATCATAGCGATCTCGTTGGCATAGCGACTTTCGCCATTTTTGCAGGCATCACCTATGCCATCGTTCAAGACTCGTATTACCGTAGGAATGGAGACCGCTATGATTACGTCCGTTACCCACCAAGCGGTAACTACACGATTGTGAATGGAAACACCATCACGACGTCTTCTTCAACGTCGTCAAACTATGCGCCATCGTCGTCAGGGCAAGTGCTATCTTCTTCGCCAAGTTCGAATACGCCGCGAGTCACCCATGTGGTTCCGGCGACAAAACCTGAGCCTAGCCCTTACAAGCTTGGAGAGATCGTAGATTCACTGCCTCACACGAAAGAAACGGTCGTCGTCGACGGACAGAGCTATTTCAAATACAAAAATACTTGGTTTGCGCCACTTAGAGCCGAACGTAAGTTTGTTGTGGTGGAATCCCCGTTGTAGTGCTTTATGTCTCATCCAAAACGAACTAAACCCGCACGCTGCGGGTTTATGTTTGTTTGTAGATTGTCGTTTGAGTCACTAGCTTCTCAATAGAGCGCTTCGAACTCTGGAATCCTCGCCTTACCTCTCAGTAATAAGAAGTTCAAGAATCTGCTTGTCGACGTAGTGAGTATCTTCTCTTCATCCACATTGTGTTTCTCCAGTAAAGCAATCGCCAAGTCTAACTTGGAGATCTCTTCGCAGAAGTGAGCATCCGATCCTGTGCTGAAGTAAACGCCAATCTCATTGCCAAGCTCGACAATGCGATCACAACGGGAATCACTGCCCTTGCGGCTTTTGCCTGTCAAAGATGTATTGTTCACTTCAATTGCAACATTGTGTTCTTTGGCACAGCGCAACACTTGCTCCATATCGAATGGATAGTTCGGATTACCCAAGTGGCCCAGAACATCCACTCTGCCGCTTTTAATCGCATTGATCAGGGCAGCGGTATGTTCAGCTTCGGTCGCGGGCTTGAATACGGGTTCATGGAAACTCGTAATCACCCAGTCAAGATGTTGGTCAGAGGACGGTGGCAAGTCTATCTCCCCTTTCACATTCAGCGTGTTGGCTTCTACGCCACGGAGAATACCTACATCGTGTAAAAAGCGGGGCAAAATTCTTTGATTGTTGAAATACCAGTAGTGAGGGGCTCCTGGCATCTCGGGAGCATGATCGGTGGTACAAAGAAGTTTTAGCCCCTTATTCTTAGCAGACAATGCGTTCTCTAAAATGGTGCTGTAAGCGTGTCCACTGGCAATAGTATGGGTGTGGCTATCAATCACGATATCCATGGTGACCTCCTGAGATTGTGGACGAACTATCGAATTTCGAACGAACCGTTTTGATTGAGGAACAACGATAAGTCAGCAGGAATCGAATGATTCAACACTTTATCAACGTTGACCGCATCCGAACGCAAGTAGAACTCCAAGGCGGCTTCTGGATCTGTACCACCACGGATCTTACGATTGACTAAACGCTCTTGTAGAAACTCCGCTTGGGTATCAATAAACACCGTAAAATCAGCCAAGCGATGCAGTTCTTTCCATACCGGTTCATCTAGCAACAACCAGTTGCCCTCGACGACGACAATATTGCGGTTAACTTGAATGGCATCATCAACTGGATCATGCAGGTTGCGATCGTAGTAAGGCCATTTGCTGTCTTTCACTTTAAGCTGTTTCAGCTTGTCGATAAGCTCGGTGAGATTGAACGTCTCGTAAGAGCCTTTAATGCTGCGCAGAGGAACAATTTCACCATTACGTTCAATGGTGTTGCTGTCGAGGATTTCGTTCGGGTAATGAAAACCATCAAAAGGCAGAACCTGAAGTGGCTCTTGGTTTTCATCTTGTTCAGAGAGGTGTTCCCAGAACGCAGCTAGGGTCGACTTACCGCTGCCCGGAGGGGCACACAAGAACACAACAATGCGTTCCTGCTTCTCATGATAAAGACGGGTAAATTTTTCGATAAGAGGTTGATGGATTCGCTTTACGTCGGCATCGGGAAAGGTAGCTTCGGTTTCAAAACCACTGACGTTTAAATTCACTTTCATGGTGAACCCTTATTGATTGATCTCCCCTTCGATTCTTTCTATCAACATTTCACATGACAGCTTCAACACTGTTTTGATGAGAGATTCATATCTCATTTGCGAAAAGGACTCAAACGAAGAGAACTTAAGCTGATTGATCGACTCAAGATAAAAGCTGTCTTGCTGAGAAGAGAGTACCGCTTGGTTTTTGATGAAGTCGTAAATTACGTCATCCGCAAATTCGACTTTCTCCGGTTGGCTAACCACGTACTCCAAGACCTGATCGTACAATCCGATATCGGCGTAAGTTTCCAAAGAGATTTTGCCCATCGCAAACATCAGCTTCGATACCACATCGGTCGTCACCAACGGACCATCTTCTTTCAATAAAGGATCCACAGCATACTCCTTCACTAGATCGTCTTGGACGAACACGCTCGGAAGTAATGCTTTTAACTTGAGGTTAATTATTTTGTTAGAAACCTGAAGAAACGCCGTGGCATTTTCGCACTCGTCCAGTTTCTCCAGTAATTCGTCTTCACGTGACAACGTATTATGACCTCTCCATTATGTGGCAGCGCAAAGGCTACCACACAAATTCGTTGCAACTAAACCGTTAAGCTCACGTCATAAAACTCAAGTAACGCTTTTTCTGCATGTGCGTTCCACACATAGTTATTCGCGTTCAAAATTGCGTCTAATTCGGCGAAGAACGGGTCTTGGTCTGCCAACGATAAGAAATCATCAATCGCGGTCAATGGCAGGTCGATGTGTGGGTAAATCAACTTCTTACCACCCGGAATATCCAGTTGATTCAGAATCGTATGTGGCGCAGCTTGCAGACCACCAACGTGGGTGATCATGAACGATGGATTGATCTTACCTTGTGAAGACAAGTCGATAGATTCAACCATGTCGCCAGTCGAGCCACCAGATGTGCCAACAATGTGCGTTGATTCGTAATGCACGTTGTAGAAGTTAAACGGTACTTTGAATTTTTTATCGGTAGGGCCTGCGAAGAAGTTTAAGCAGCCATCGTTACCCAACAGCTCATCAGCTTGCTCTAGCACTTGCGATACCGCTGCATACACCATCACATCGTCGTAGCCTTTGCCATCGTTCAGCGCTTTCAGATAAGTCACAGGATCATCAACTTGAGCGGTGTTCACGTAATGCAGTTCAACGCCTTGTTCTTTTGCTTTTTCAACCGGGATTAAGCACTCTGCTCGGTCTAAGCGCGCAGCGTCGATGTCTGTCACCACAATCAGTTTTGGCTTCACAGGTCCGTTAATCGCGTAGTCAATCGCGCCAATGCCCATTGGGCCAGCACATGCAAGTAGCGCTAATGCTCCGCCCTCTTTGATGCCCATATCGTGCTCGTACACGTATTGCGTAGTGTGGTAACTCGCATGGTAAGCACCGATGATGCATGACATTGGCTCAGCCAAAGACGCATCTGCAAAGTAGTCACCGTGGTAAGGCAGCACACAGCCTAAATCGATAGCGATTTTAGGAATGATGGAATACGTTGCGTTGCCACCAAAGGTTTCGTAGCTGTAACCCGCCGAGTAACCACTAGGCAAACCCATTGCTGGTTGCAGTACAAAGTAATCGCCTGCTTTGTATTGGTCTTTTAGGTTCTCACCGACTTCAACAATCACACCTGCGTATTCATGACCCGTCATCACTGGCACTTCATCAATGTTCTCAGGTACGCGTTTGTGTTTGCTACCCAACAATGCTGCTTTGTAAGTGGACAGGCAAATGCTGTTTGAAATGTTTTTAACCAGAAGTTCATCGGCTGAAATGCTTGGCAAATCAAAGGTTCTTAGTTGAACGTCTTTCTCGCCACAGATAACCGCTGCCGTTGTTTGTACCATGATCTCTCTCCTAAATGGGGTGGTAGGTGCCACCCCATATTGCATTGTTAGGCTGGTTGCTCAGTCGCGACCGCTTGTTGCTTAATCGTATCCATCAGCTCATTGAGCGCTGGGTCATTGAGGAAGTTCTTAATCGTTACCACTGGCAAGCCTGTTGCTTTGATGGCTCGACTTTCTAAGCTTTCGTGTGTCACGACGATGTCGGCTTCACTTGGGACTTTTTCGATGGCGAAGTTCTTCACTTCAATATCAATCCCAGCTTGAACTAACTTGCGTTTGAAGGTTGAAGCCCCCATCGCGCTTGAGCCCATACCCGCATCACAAGCGAATGCGACAAATGAAATTAGTTTGTTTACTTCTTGTGTTGCAGCAGCAACTGGTTTGATTGTGCCTTCTGCTTTCATGTCTTTCATATCAGAGACAGACTGTTCAAACTCGTCTTCTTTGTCTTCTGCTTTGCTCATCTTCAGAATCGCACTTGCGACAAGGAAGGAAACAATCGTTGCAGTTGTGACGCCTGCGATGGTCGCTAGGAAGCTGCCTTTCGGAGTCAGTGCTAGGTAAGAGAAGATTGAACCTGGACTTGGACCTGCTACCAAACCTGCATCAAGTAGGTTGAAGGTTGCGATACCTGTCGCTGCACCCGCAATCATCGCCAAGATCATGATTGGCTTCATTAACACGTACGGGAAGTACAGCTCATGAATACCACCGAAGAAGTGAATGATGATGGCACTTGGCGCAGAGCGTTTAGACAGACCTTGACCAAACTTCGCATAAGCCAGCAGCATACCAAGACCCGGACCTGGGTTAGATGCCACCATAAAGAAGATAGATTTACCTGTTTCAGCTGCCGCCTGCAGACCTAGTGGGTAATAAATACCTTGGTCGATAGCGTTGTTGAGGAACAGCACTTTCGCAGGCTCGTTAATGATAGCGAGCAGAGGAAGGAATCCCGTTGCCACCAAGGCTTCGATGCCTGATTTCACAAACAAGTTTGCCGCTGTTACTGCAGGACCAACAATCTCGTAGGCGAACAGACACAGGATCATGCCCACAATACCTAGTGAAAAGTTGTTCACCACCATCTCAAAGCCAGAAGGAATAAGGTGTTGGATTCGCTTATCCATTTGTACCACAACCCAAGCACTGAGTGGGCCCATGATCATCGCGCCAACGAACATTGGGATGTCCGCACCAACGATAACACCCATGGTACCGATGGCGCCGGCTACCGCGCCGCGTTTATCACCAACAATCTGACCGCCGGTATAACCAATCAACAGTGGTAATAAGTAAGTAATCATTGGACCAACGAGTTCCCCAAACGCTTCGTTTGGCATCCAACCTGTTGGGATAAAGAGTGCAGTAATAAAGCCCCAAGCGATGAAGGCTCCGATATTTGGCAGCACCATGGCGGTCAAATGACCCCCGAAGGCTTGCACATTGGCTCGCATGTTTGCTTTCACGTTATGTTCCTTTTAGTATGCTTTTATTATGTCTAGCACTTGTTCCTTAGATGAAGCTTGTGCCAGTTTTGCAATGTTCTCTTCGTCCACAAACATCTCGCTCAGCGCTTGAATCACCTCAATGTGGGTATCAGAGTCTTTTGCAGCTAGGGTAATTAGAATGTTGGCAGGACCAAGGTCCGAACCAAAATCAACTGGTGAAGGGAAAATATGAATGCCCAAGCCCGTTTTTAGGACACCGGTTTCTGGGCGAGCATGTGGCATCGCCAGTCCAGGGCACAACACATAGTAAGGACCATTTTCTTCGGTCGATTGGATGATGGCATCCGCGTATTGCTGAGAAACGTAACCTTTGTCTTCTAGGTATTGCGTTGTCTTTTTAACTGCATCTTGCCATTGGTAAGCGCGGTCATTAATAACATCTACTAGTTCGTGGTCGATTAATTCATACAGCATTTTTAAACCCTATCAACAGTTCGGTATCGATGGGTTAATTATCAATAAGAGTAGTAGAACCGCGCAAGCACGCTTCTTTTGTGCAACAAATCACAATTAAATGGCTGTCAATTTGTTTTAATGGACGTAGCTCAAAAATAGACAAAGAAAGTTAGCAACAAATTTTCTTTAAGCAACATGTCAATAGGCATAATTTGAACCTCCGCACCTATCCAAACATTTCTAGAAATTCGCAATAATTTATCTCGATCACATTACGACTCTTGACTCGCTATTTATCGTGATTAAATTCAAACTTCATTTTCCACTAATTCGGCACTAGTGAGTTTCAAACAGGGATAATCATCACACTTGTTTGTTAAAAGAAATCGAAACGTTGCTTAGTTTCAACATATAGCAAGCAGAAGGTCGGAAGAGAAAAGACACAAAAAACCCGCCGAGTGGCGGGTTTAAAATGAAATGCGTAGTATCGCGCTTACGACTTATGACGTTTTGCCACCAGCGTAAACTTGTAGTCAGTCGATTTAAAGTAGTTGCGGCTATATTCAAACACCACATCTCCTTGTAAGAAACCACGCGTGCGCTTTTCAATGATCGGCTCGGCCGGATCAATATCTAGCAACTCTGCAATGTCTTGCGGTGGCAATACCGGGATGATTTCTTGCTCACTGCGATCAATCACCATGCCCTTCTCTTTCTCGATAAAGTGGTACTTAGAACCTTGCATCACTTGGTAGGTGAGGTCTGGGAACATGTCTGTCGGCAGCCAAGTTTCTTCTACCGTGATTGGGTTGTCATCAAGGTAACGAACACGTTTCACGTAAAAGACTTTGTCATCTTCATTAATGTTCAGCGCATCAGCCATCGTGAGCGATGCTTTGGTAATCTCGAACGCGACCACATCACTGTGCGTCACTGCATTTAGGTGCGCCCACTTCTCTGCAAAGCTGGTCTGCTGGTAAATATCGTAGTTAACCTTGTTCTCTTTCACATAGGTACCACTACCTTGCACACTCTCCAGTTCACCATTTTCAATCAGCAATTTTAACGCTTGGCGAACCGTGACTCGGCTACAAGAAAATTCTTCGCGTAACTGAGCTTCGGTAGGAAGAGCGGTTCCTACTTTGTATTCGCCATCGCTGATCTTCTCGCGAATCGCATCCGCAATCTGGCGATACATTGGCAGTCTTGCCATGTTTACCTCTATAAAAACAATACAAATGACCATTCAAGTGAACTTGTTTGAGACAACTCAAGAACCGAGCACACTGGAGTGAACTATCATTGCAAGAAAGACTTGGTTTATGGGCTCTATAATACGAATTCAGGTCAACATGACAAGCACTTGTTCGCATATCGGCATACAAAAACAAGCCAAAACAATACAACAATAATACATATTTTAATTCAACTGCGATCCTGGTCACGGATCATTTGTATTTAAAAGGTATTATTCACATCATTGTTGAATGCACAACAATGTCGAATGTGACAATGGGACAAAAGTTATGAAATTAACCTCTCTTACAAACCCATCGCTGATAAACCTACAAACGACGTTCGAAAGTCGTGACGCAGCGATTCGTGCACTTGCCGACCAGCTAGACCAGCAAGGCAAACTGCATAACAAGGAAGAATACCTACAAGCAGTGTTTGCTCGTGAAGAGCAAGGCCCGACGGCGCTAGGCGAAGGCTTGGCAGTACCGCACGGTAAGACAGATGCAGTAAAAGAGGCGGCATTTGCCGTAGCCACACTAAAACAAGACTTAAAGTGGCAAGGTCTGGATGAAGACGAAGACGTAAACCTGATCTTCCTAATCGCAATTCCAAACGCGGAAGCAGGTTCAACACACATGCACCTGCTGACCGAACTGACCACAACGCTAGTGGATGACGATGTTCGTGAAGCAGTGTTAAATGCTACAAATGTAGAACAAATTTTCGCTTTGCTTGATGGTCAAGCAGAGCAAGAAGAAAAACAAGACCAATTAGATACAAATGCACCAACCATCGTTTGTGTGACGGCTTGCCCTGCGGGTATTGCGCACACTTACATGGCAGCAGAATACCTAGAGAAGACAGGTAAGAAGCTGGGTTACAACGTGCATGTTGAAAAGCAAGGCGCAAACGGGATTGAAGATCGTCTGACTGCTGAACAGCTCAACAGTGCAACTGCGGTCGTCTTCGCGGCTGAAGTGGCAATCAAAGAGTTAGAGCGTTTTGACGGTATTCCTCGTGTAGAAGTGCCAGTAGCAGAGCCAATCAAACACTCTGAGCGCATTCTTAACGAAGCGGTTGAAGCAGGTAAAGCAGGTCGAAGCGCAGACGCTGCAGTTGCAACCAACGACAAACCGAAAAAGCTACCACTTAAAACTGAACTAAAACAAGCACTGCTATCAGGTATCTCTTACGCAGTTCCTCTTATCGTTGCTGGCGGTACCGTACTTGCTGTTGCCGTGCTATTGGCACAAATGTTCAACCTACAAGATTTGTATGCAGAAGAAGGCTCTTGGCTGTGGATGTACCGCAAGCTAGGTGGTGGTCTACTGGGTACATTGATGGTTCCTGTACTAGCAGCATACACCGCTTACTCATTGGCAGATAAACCAGCGCTTGGTCCAGGCTTTGCCGCAGGTATCGCTGCGAACCTTATCGGCTCAGGCTTCCTTGGCGGTGTTGTCGGTGGTTTGATTGCTGGTTACGTCATGCGCTGGGTAAAAGAAAACGTACGTTTAAACCCTGCGTTCAACGGCTTCCTAACCTTCTACCTATACCCGGTTATCGGTACTTTGGTTGCTGGCTCATTGATGCTGTTCGTTATCGGTAAACCTGTTGCTTGGCTAAACCAAGGTTTGACGGACTGGCTAAACGGCATGTCTGGCACCAACGCCCTACTTCTAGGCGCAGTAATTGGTTTATTCGTATCGTTCGACCTTGGCGGTCCAGTCAACAAAGCCGCTTACGCATTCTGTCTGGGTGCAATGGCAAACGGTGTTTACGGCCCATACGCTATCTTCGGCTCAGTGAAAATGGTCTCTGCGTTCACGGTAACGGCTTCAACCATGCTTGCACCTCGCCTGTTTAAAGATTTCGAAATCGAGACGGGTAAATCAACTTGGTTGCTTGGTCTAGCGGGCATCACTGAAGGTGCGATTCCGATGGCTATCGAAGACCCAATCCGCGTTATTGGCTCGTTCTTACTTGGTTCTGTCGTAACAGGTGCAATGGTAGGTGCTGCTGGCGTAGGTCTATCGACTCCAGGTGCAGGTATCTTCTCAATCTTCCTACTACACGATGCAGGTCTAGGCGCATTCACTGCTGCGGCAATCTGGTTTGGCGCTGCGCTGATTGGTGCAACTATCTCGACCATCACTCTCATCATGTGGCGAGCACACGCAGTAAAAAAGGGCAAATTTGTCACTGAGGCTGCTGCTCAGCCATAACCCGAATCATTCATAGATTCGCTCAACACAAACTTTGGGCGTGGGATTTCTGCGCCCTAAATATTCGTCGGCAAGCATAAACGCCGCAAAAACGAATAGAAAACAATCAAATTTAAAACAAATTAACGGCAATTATTGCCTAAGACGGTAAAAGTTATGACTACATCTCGCGTTCATATTACTCCTCACATGCACTGGGATCGTGAATGGTACTTCACTACAGAAGAGTCTCGCATTCTACTAGTGAACAACATGGAAGAAATCATGACTCGTCTGGAAAACGATCCAGACTACAAATACTACGTTCTAGACGGTCAAACCGCAGTTCTGGAAGATTACTTCGCAATCAAGCCAGAAAACAAAGAGCGCGTACGTGAGCTAGCACAAGCTGGCAAACTGATTGTTGGCCCTTGGTACTCTCAAACGGATACAATGCAAGTATCTGGTGAATCTATCGTACGTAACATGCTTTACGGATTGCGCGACTGTCTAGCTCTAGGTGAGCCAATGAAGATTGGTTACCTACCAGATTCATTCTCTATGAGCGCTCAGCTGCCAGCTATCTACAAAGGTTTTGGCATCAATCGCGCTATGTTCTGGCGTGGTTGTTCAGAGCGTCACGGCACAGATAAAACCGAATTCTTGTGGCAATCAAACGATGGCAGCGAAGTCTCTGCGCAAGTACTGCCACTGGGCTACGCGATTGGTAAATACCTACCGCAAGACGAAGAAGGTCTGCGCGCACGTCTAGATAAATACTTCCCAGTGCTAGAAAAGCCGTCGGTAACCAAAGACATCTTACTACCAAACGGTCACGACCAAATGCCTATCCAAAAAGACATCTTCGAGGTGATGGATAAGCTACGTGAAATCTACCCAGACAAAGAATTCAAAATGAGCCGCTTTGAAGAAGTGTTCGAGCGTATTGAAGCCGAGCGCGATCAGCTTGATACCATCAAAGGCGAGTTCAACGACGGGAAATACATGCGTGTTCACCGTACTATTTCTTCAACACGTATGGACATCAAACTGATCCACGCAGAAGTAGAGAACAAGATCGTAAACATTCTTGAGCCATTAGCGTCTATCGCATGGACACTGGGCTTTGAATACCACCACGGTCTAATCGAGAAGATGTGGAAAGAGAGCATGAAGAACCACGCTCACGACTCGATTGGCTGCTGCTGTTCAGACAAGGTACACGCAGAGATCTTGAACCGTTACATCCTTGCGGACGATATGGCGACTAACCTGATCAACTTCTACAAACGTAAGATTGTTGACCACATGCCAGCACGCGAAGGTTGCGACAAGCTAGCACTATTCAACCTATCGCCATACGCTCGTGAAGAAGTGGTAAACACCACCATAACTATCCGTGCAGAACAGTTCAACCTGTTTGATGAAAACGACACGCCAGTTGAGTACTTCATCCAAGATCAACGCGTGATCGACCCAGGTAAGATTGACCGTCAAATCGTTCACTACGGTAACTACGACCCGTTCATCGAATACGATATTCAAATCAAGCACACTGTGCCAGCGATGGGCTTCACTACCTTACACATTCAAGCGAATGAGAAAGGCACGCAAAAAGTGGCTGAGCAGAAAGCTTTCTCATATGAAAATAGCCTGCTGGAGAATGAATTCTACCGCATCAACGTAAACGCGAATGGCACTCTGAACATCTTCGACAAAGAGACAGAGCACCTTTACGAACAAGCGCTGCGCATTGAAGATGGCTCTGACGATGGCGACGAATACGACTACTCACCTTCTCGTAAAGAGTGGCTACTGTACTCAGACGAATTCGACGCAGAAGTGAATGTGAAGCACGAAGGTTTCCAATCTGTGGCAACCATCAAGCTGCGCATGAACTTGCCTGAGGATCTACAACAACGTGAAGAGCGCACAGGTCAAAACGGTTACCTAGACGTGAACTGCCAAGTGGTTCTAAAACAAGGTACACGCCGTATTGAAGTTCGTATGGAGCTGGATAACCAAGCTGACGACCACCGCGTTCGCGTATTAGTACCAACGCCGTTTGTGTCTGAAACCGTAGTAGCAGACAACCAGTTCGGTTTGATCACTCGCCCAACGAACGATCCAGAAATGGCGAACTGGGAAGCAGACGGCTGGAAAGAAGCACCAGTGCCGGTTTACCAGCTAATGAACTTTGCTGCGGTTGAGAACGCACAAGGTGGTATGGCGCTAATGAGCAACGGTCTGCGTGAGTTTGAAGTGATTTCAAGCCAAGGCAATGAAGAGCGTGACACATTCGCCCTAACCCTTCTGCGTGGTATCGGCGTATTGGGTAAAGAAGAGTTGTTGCTTCGTCCGGGTCGTCCATCTGGTATCAAGATCCCGACGCCAGATTCACAAGTACGCGGCAAGATCGTTTGTGAGTTCGCACTATTTGGTTTCACGGGCAACCACATCGACGCAAACGTAATGGCGGCAGCGCGTGACAACGTGACTCCAATCCAGTGCTACAACAAGATCCCTTACAACGCGATGAAACTGAACGTAGGCGAGCAAAATTTACCGCTAACGCACAGCTTGCTAAACAAATCGCTAGAAGGCGCAGTACTGAGCGTACTGAAGAAGGCGGAAGACGAGGATGCACTCATCCTGCGCGTCTACAACCCATCAGAGAGCGAAGTGATTAACGACACCGTGGCATTTACTTCTGCAGTAACGTCATGGAAAGAAACACAGCTAGACGAGAAAGTGCTACCAAACGAGGTAGACACAGCATCGTTCGGCACGCTGAAACCGTGTCAGGTTAAGTCTTTCCAAGTGAAGTTCTAATCCGATTCTCGGGATAAGGCCATCGACTAGATAGCCCGTCCAAACCGACTCAGGCTTGCTCTCATCGTGGAGCAAGCCTCTCCTCTTCTTTCGTTCCAATCAAGAGAATATCGCCATGCAACACGCTCTATTCAAACTGGACAATGTAATTCAAAACTACGCCTGGGGCAGCCACACCTCGATCCATGATTTATTCGGCATCGACAATCCAGCGAACGAGCCACAAGCAGAAATCTGGATGGGTGCTCATCCAAACGGTTGTTCAAAGCTTGCCGACACCAAACAACTGCTGTCAGAAGTCATCAACCAAAACAAAACGCAATCGCTGGGTGATTACACCGCGGCACGTTTTGGTGAACTGCCATTCCTATTCAAAGTATTGGCGGCTGAAACACCGCTGTCTATCCAAGTACACCCTAGTAAGCACAAAGCGGAAATGGGCTTCGCTCGTGAAAACGAACAAGGCATCCCGCTGAATGCTGCAAACCGTAACTACAAAGATCCAAACCACAAACCAGAGTTGGTTTACGCGCTGACGTTTTACAAAGCGATGAACGGCTTCCGCCCAATTGAACAGATCTTATCTCTGTTTGAGCAAGCGAACATCTCTACTCTAGAGACAGAAATCAACGCACTGAAAGCCACACCAAACAGTGAAGGTCTTAAAGTGTTCTTCTCAGCAATTATGTCGTTAGAAGGCGAGCGCAAACAGCAGGCTTTGAATGAGCTATACGCAAGCCTAGAGCGCCCTACGAAAACCGCTATGGCACGAGAAGCTTACGGTTATATTCAAGACTTCCGTCAGCATTACGCGGACGATATTGGTCTGTTTTCACCATTGATGTTGAACACGATTGAACTCGCTCCGGGCGAAGCGATGTTCCTCCATGCAGAAACGCCGCACGCATATGTTCAAGGGACAGGTTTGGAGATCATGGCGAACTCAGACAACGTGCTGCGCGCTGGCTTAACACCTAAGTACATCGATGTTCCTGAGCTTATCGACAACACCATCTTCAATGCGATTGACCCAGAACAAATCAAGCTCGCGCCCGTACATAAACAAGGCAAGCTTAGTTACCCAATTCCGGTGGATGATTTCGGTTTTGAAGTGATGGCAGTTGAAGGTACAGCAACGACTCAATTCGTACGTAGCGCAGAGATTTTGTTTTGTATCGAAGGGGAAATCTCGGTTTCTAGCCAAGACGATCACATCACTTTGAAAGCGGGTGAATCGGTATTCGTCTGCAGCAACTCAGTAAAGTACGCTTGCCAAGGTCACGGAACCTTAGCTCGCGCCTTTAACTGATTGGCAAAATGAACTGACAGCTTATTGGATAGTGGCTTTCTGTTATCCAGTAAGCACGCTCCTAACCTAGGTTTGCGCTGATTTTGTCAGTGGTCAGCAATAACCACCTTGTCACGCTCCACTTCGATGACGCTTTTCGAAGACGAGCAGGCATTTACCGTTGATATTCGTGGTCAACTCCATCATTTTGACCATCCCCACCAATGTCTAGCGAAGAGCATTGGTGGGATTTTTTGTTTACAGCGCTTTTAATACTTCCATCGCAAGCGCTTCATCGTCTTGCTCTGCCAACCCACTGATGCCAATTGCACCGACGACTTTCCCCTCTTGTTCTACAGGTACACCGCCCATAAAGCCTGTGATCTTTGGGTCAGTCCAATAACTCAACTGCTTACCCGTCTCACGAGCCCAAGCGCCCAGATTGCCACTAGGCTGACGGTCTCTAGCCGAGGTGTAGGCTTTATTTTGTGCCAACAAACCTGCTTGCACGCTCACATCATCCATTCGGGCAAAACCGAGCAACTCACCATGTGTATCAACCACAGCAACCGCAATGTTTTGCTTACGAGCAGCAGCAATTTCCAATGCCGTTTGAATCAGAGTTTGAACTTGTACGTATTTCATTTTTCTCTCCTACGGGATCTCATGACCAAGGGTTTTCTCGAACAATCCATACCAATGACTGCGTGATAGCGTGGCGTTCTCTACTTGAGCACAAGCGCGAATACGCTGTGGGTTTGCAGTACCAATAACAGGCTGAATTTGGTTTGGATGACGCGTCAAGAAGGCTAAAACAATCGCCTCAGACGACACGCCATATTCAGCTGCTAGCGCCATCACCATCTCCGCTGCCTGTCTAGTATTGTGATAATCAGAATGTAAGCCACGCTCTGAGAATCTTCCCTGCGCCATACTGCCCCACGCTTGCAGTTGGATATTGTGCCTACGGGCATGTTCCAGTGTTCCCGCAACGTAGTCAGATGCAGACGAAGGAAGGCCCATGCCCTGCTTGATGAAGTCAGACTTAGCCAGACTCATTTCCAACTGGTTCGCCACAACAACTTCGCCCGTTGCTTGTTGGAGAAGATCAATTTGAGCACTGTTCATGTTAGAAACACCGAAGTGGTTAACTTTGCCAGCTTGTTTCAGGGCTTGTAGCGCTGTGCCTAGTTCTTCAAATTCAACCAAAAGATCAGGACGATGCAGCATCAAAACATCAAGATTCTCCACGCCAAGGCGCTCAAGAATGCCCTCAACAGAAGCCGTCACCCATTTAGCAGAGAAGTCATACTGCTTAACACCTTGCTCATCTCCTAGACGGATGCCGCACTTGGATTGCAGATAAATTCGTTCTCGTAACATTGAGTCATTGGCTAAGATGCGCCCAAATACTTCTTCTGCCTTACCGAATTTGTAGATATCAGCATGATCAAAGAGATTGATGCCAACCTCTAATGCTGCCTCTACAGCGGCATAAGCTTGGTTTTCATCTTGGGCGGTTAATGGGTTGCGATTCCACTCCCCTCCTAGCCCCATGCAGCCGAAGACCAAGCGGCTAACGTTAGGTAAGGTTTTGGCGAGCGGTAGTGTTGGATTGTTCATCGTTGTTCTCACTTTTCCGATTTCTGCATTTTCAATTTCTTAAGTTAACTCGAACCATCTTACCGTTCGTAAAAATTAGTTTAATACCGTAAAATTGAATTCATTATCCTCGCTACCGAACAATTAAAGCGAACAATAAAGACGAACAATCGAGATGGCAGATTACAAAAGAATTGAAAAACTGATGCTGTTTGCCGAAGTGGCTCAAACACTCAACTTTTCTAGGGCAGCGGAGCAACTTGGCATTTCTAAAAGTTACCTGTCAGAACAAATCAAGCGATTGGAATCGGAACTCGCTACGCCTTTGATTGTTCGAACCACACGCAGCGTGAGACTAACGGCAGAAGGTGAATCGATCTTTGCACAAGCGGAAGATCTCAAACGCCGCGTAATGGAAATGGAAAAGAGTTTAAGTCAGCAATCTGAGCAAATAGACGGTCTGATTCGACTTACCGCTCCCAAGATGTTTGCTGAAGCGGTGCTGCATGATTTATGCGTAGCGTTTCGCGCTCTACATCCAAACGTAGAGTTCGAGATCCTTTCTAGCTATCAAGCGTTTAATCTGACAGAAACCAGCGTCGACTTTGCGTTTCGAGCGACATGAACGCCACCCGAGAATATGATTGCGCATCACCTTTTGGACTACTATCACTGGCTGGTTGCTTCTCCTCAGTATCTGCAAGAAAAAGGCTCACCGGAGACGTTAGTGGATTTAAAACAGCATCAATGCTTAACCACACTGCATCAAAAAGAATGGCCTTTAAAAACGGGAACAGTTCAAACCCAAGGTTGGCTTTCTACCAATGAAAACCGCTTACTTAAAGAATCAGCCCTGTCTGGCAATGGCGTTGCACGATTAGCAAGTTACTTTGTCGAGCAAGACGTTGAACACGGCCGTCTAGTGCAGGTTCTGTCGGAAGAAACTGACCACCAGCACAACGCGGTTTACTTGGTGTATCCGCAACTCATCTATCAATCGGCGAAAACCAAAGCCTTCATTGAATTCGTGAAACAGCACTTTGCTAAATAAGTAAGACAGTTAATCCGCTGACCACACCGAGCGAATATCTGGCCAACCCCAGTTGGTTAAAGCAACATCTTCCAATACACCATGGAAGCGCAAAGTTTGCGTATGGTGGAACATAGGTGCAATCCAGTATTCGCTGACGAGTGTGGAAGCAATAGGTTCAAGCGCTTTGAGGTAACCTTCTAGCGAGGTATACGCGCGCACTTTCTCTAATTGCTCATCCAACCAAGTCGCATTCTCTTCACCCAAAGTGTGGTGCAACACGGTATTGCTAAAGAAGTTGGTAAACGCCGATGCATGACGGTTGTCATCTAAGTTGATGTTCGTCACCACCAAGGTTTCATCTAGCGTGCCGTTTTTGGCTTTTTCGCTTAGCTCTCGGTAGGAATACATCACAATGCCGACTTTGCTTCCCGTCCCTTCAAGTAGGTTAGCAATTGCACGCGCACACCGTCTCAATGCTGTGTAGTTGTATCCTGCGATGGTGATATGTTTAGGCAGTTTGCTTTCTTCACCAAACGGTCTTAGTACGGGCTTCCACGTTGGCAACATGTTGTAAGCAGGCACACTTCCAAACACGATCTTTTCTTTGCGCATCACATCAGCAAGTCGCTCCGGTTGAATCAACTCGGCGATATAACGACGCTGCGCTTGAGACAGAGGATACTTGGCATGTTGATTAAATAAGGCAAACAAGCAACCGTCCTCGGTGCGACTGTGCTGACTAGCCGGAGCCGTTTCTGCATCTTGTGTCGACATGTAATGCCCGCACATGCTGTCGGCAAGCTCGTCGTCTGCTTTTTCTACCTGCTTAGGCGGTGTATTCGCGGCTAGAGATGGGTTCTCCATTTTCTCATCATTAACGATCCAGATCGTCACCATGTCGGTCAGTACTCGACACGCGTAATAGCCGTCAAAAGCTTGCAGTTTCAATCGATGAGCACTGTGTTCAATCACAGAGAAAGGACCACTGCCAACGACCAAATTGTTATTGGCAACGTTCACTTGGCTAACGGGTTGGATGCCGTACTTCACGCCAGAAATAAGCCCAGCAAAACCCAAATCTGGCTTACTGAGGGTAAACACGACCTTAAGTGGGTTTGGCGCGGTAATGTTATCGACATGAGCTAGCTCTTTCTCATACAACTCAAGAGAACTGAGTTTGGCAAACAGGCTAACAACGGTATCGGCATCAATCGGTGCGCCATTGTGAAAAGTTAAGCCTGGGCGCAGGTAAAAGGTCCATTCGAAACTTTTCTCGTCATAACGCCAATGATGAGCAAGTTCTGGCTTCACCACTCCGTTGTAGTCACTGGATACCAAACAACAGTAGATTTGACGCAAGAAGAAGCGCTCACTGCTTCGATGCAGTTGATGAGGAACAATACGCTCAAACATACGTTTGTAGGTGAGCTGAATGTTGAGTCGACCTTCTTGAACAGACGCTCCTGAAGTCGTTTTGAGCAAACGTCCAAACGCCGCTTCATCTTCATCGAGAATCGCCAACGCTTTTTCGTATTTACCCAGTTTGATTCGCTCCAGTGCGAGGCTTTCTTTTAACGCACTCAACTCGATGTTCAGCAATAACGTTGAACGCTGATTTCGTCCCGCTTTTGGCAGCCAACTCAACCATGCTTGCTCCTGCATTTGCGACAGTAAGCTGCGTGCATGGCGAGGAGAAGTGAACAACAAGTCAGCGACTTCCTGCAATGTGGTTTTGGCTTCACTCCCCACGCCAAAGGGAGTGAGTCGTTGGTAGTAGCGGAACAAGTTGAGATCAGACACCGCGCGCCCTCAAAAAGTGGATATAGGTTTATTTTACTCAACTTATCCGAGAGAAAATAAGAAAACTTCCAAACACTTTGTTCCCCTTTTTTCCCCCACTAACACAAAAATCGGTGAGTTAGCGCACCTTCTGGGGCTAACTAGGAATAAACCACAGAAATCTACTCTCTTTTTCAGCTCCTCTTTTCTTCGCATACTGACCCTGTCAGCAACAAGGAGGAAACACTATGCGATTCCGATTTCGATCAGCGAAAGACATGCCTACGATGGCAACCTATTTCCGAGAGCGCGTTGCGCATTCGGACAACAAGCTTGAAGTAATGGCTCTGGTAACAATGAACGATTTCTTCAACTGGTAAACGAACCTTAAGCAGAACTTAGCTCCTGATACTACACCCCCACTTCGTTGTATCTTTAAGTTCTGCTTTCCTCTTCTAACTGTTTCTTTTTCTTGCCATTCATTATCTAGGTTACCAAAAGTTAACTAGTTGAAATGCCGTAAAACTGGGTCTACATTGAAGTCTCACCCCCTACACAATCGCTTTTATTGAGAAGGGGCATCCATGGATATATACCACCAATTCGGGAGTCATTATGGCAACTTCAGTGAAACTTAAAGCGGGCGACAGCTTCCCTTCTCTTCAAGCAACCTTGCTAGATGGTTCAAGCGTGACGTTAGGTCAGCCGCAAGGTGATGCGACTTGGCAAGCCGTATTCGTTTATCGTGGTAAACACTGTCCTCTTTGTACCAAATACCTCAATGAGTTAGAGGGCTACAAGCAAGCTTTTGCAGAAGCAGGCGTTGATATTCTTGCGGTTTCTGGCGATTCAAAAGAACAGCTTGAGGGACATCTAGAGAAACTCGAAATCAGCTTCCCGATTGCTTACGGCCTAACTGAAGAACAAATGAAAACATTGGGTCTGTACATTTCACTGCCTCGTTCAGAGCAAGAAACTGACCATAACTTCGCAGAACCAGGTCTGTTTGTGGTGAATGAACACGGCAACTTGCACGTGGTGGATATTTCAAACAACCCGTTTGTTCGACCGGAGCTTGGCGCGCTATCACGTGGTTTGGCTTGGATTCGTAATCCAGACAACAACTACCCTATTCGTGGTACGTTGGACTACTAAGCGGATTACGCCCAATCAGTCCCAAACAACAATCAAACATAAAAAATGCCAGCGATGTGCTGGCATTTTTATTGGCTTAAACCGTTAAGCGATGATGAGATACAAGAGACCGCGTTATTTACGCAACTCAATCTGGTGAGTCTCAGACCAGATTCGCAAATCATCAAGAATCTTAAGTGCGGTACGGCCGAACTCTGTTAGCTCATAGCTGACTGCAATTGGGCGATCGCTGATCACTTTGCGCACCACCATACCTTCCGCTTCCAGCTCTTTAAGGCGTTGGTCAATCATCTTTTTGCTTGCGCCGCCTAGCATGCGTGCTAAGTCATTGAAGCGAACTGGGCCGTCTTTCAAATGAAAAATCAAAGAGCCTTTCCATTTACCACCAATTAGACGCATCCCTTTCTCGATAGCACATGGCTCTGCACATACGTTCGCCACTGACTTACGACCTTTGCTATCTACACTGATTCTGCTTTCCACAATACACCTCAAGATACGCACCTAATCTAGGTAACGAAAAGTAAGCTAGATACATTTAGTGCTTTAGAGTAATAAAAACGTCACCTCGCCGCAAACAAATAAAAATGGACCGCATGCAGCAGTCCATCTCAATCCATCATTCAGTTCGCACTATGTTTCTAAAAGGATTAGAAGTTTTCGTTAATGTGCGCTTCGAAACGAACAAAATCGTTTTCGATATCTGCATTCTTCATCACGTCGTAACAAGCGAATGTAGGCAGTGCTGACATACCAAAGAAGCGGAAGTTAGCGTGCATGTGGAACATCAAATCGTCCACGCCTTTACCTTGGAATAGGTATTCGTTCTCATCATCAAACGATTCTTCTGGCGCGTTGAATGTCAGTGACAGCATGTATTTGCTGTTGGTTTGAGTACCGCCTGTACCATAATTTTTCTTTGGTTCTTCTGCGCTACGGCCATCGAATGCACACAGTGCGCCGCCCATACCCGCAGTAAACACGTCGTCCATGTATTTTTTGAATGACCAAGGCACAGACATCCAGTTGATTGGGCTTTGGATGATCACACGATCAGCCCATTCAAAATGTGCAAGTTGCTCATCTACGTTGATCTCATCTTGCATTGTCACAACGCGAACCTCATGGCCTTTTGCTTGCAGAAGCGTCTGTGCTTTGTCGACAAGAGAAGCGTTTAAACGACCTTCTGAGTATGGTGATGGTTCGTGTGCGTTGATGATCAGTACGTTGCTCATGGGATTACCTTTAAATAAGTTCACAAGATGACGCAATAACCATTGTGCGTCGGATGTGGTTTATTATGGTAACCTAGAAATATAGTGCAATTAGTTAACTTTTAGTAACCTATTTGATTTTTTACTATGTCACTGTTTTTAAAAGATATATTCTTTCAGCTTTTTATTCATCGTTATTTCCCGATTAATTTTTTCATCGAGTTGTTGCATCTTCCACAGAGCAGGCGTACACTCTATCGCAATTCGACGATTAACTATTAAGGCCAGCGAATGAGTGATAAGTGCAACGACACGTGCGAAGTTGTTTTTCAGACAACACAACAACAGCTCGAGAAAGAACAAACTCTAGCAGCACAAGCAAAAGCTTTGTCACATCCAGCACGTTTGCGCATTCTGCATATCCTGCACACGCTCGATACCATGGGCGGTTGTTTGAACAGTGATTTGGTTTCTGAACTGGGTCTTGCGCAATCTACTGTTTCCGAGCACTTGCGTATTCTAAAGCAAGCTGGCTTTATCAGCGCCGAGCCAAACCCACCTAAGGTGTGTTACCGCATTCAACGCGACGCGTTTGATCAGTTCAATCTAGGATTTTCCAAGTTATTTGATTAATTCCCTTTGCACGCTGGTCAGGCGTGCAGAGATAAACTATACCTTTAACTATCGCCTTTCGACGATAAACGAATAAGAGAACACTATGACTACTCAAGTTTTAAATAGTGCCAGCGACAAAATGAGCTTCTTGGACCGTTACCTAACGGTGTGGATTTTTGTTGCAATGGCAATCGGTGTAGGTATTGGCGCAGCATTCCCTCAAGTAGCTGAGTGGAACGAGTCAATGTCAGTTGGTAGCACAAACGTACCGCTAGCGATTGGTTTGATTTTGATGATGTACCCGCCACTCGCAAAGGTGAACTACAACCTGCTAGGTACAGTGACGAAAGACAAAAAAGCGATCACGCTGTCTTTGGTCATGAACTGGATTGTCGGCCCTATTTTGATGTTTATCCTTGCATTGACTTTCCTAGGTGATCATCCGGGTTACATGGTCGGTATCATTCTGATCGGTCTTGCTCGTTGCATTGCAATGGTACTGGTATGGAACGATATCGGTGGTGGTAACAAAGAATACGGCGCAGCTCTAGTTGCATTAAACAGCGCTTTCCAAATTGTGACTTACAGTGTGATGGCATGGTTGTTCATCACGGTGTTGCCACCAGTCTTTGGTTACGAAGGTTTCGTGGTTGATATCTCGATGATGGACATCGCGGAAAGTGTTCTGATTTACCTTGGTATCCCATTCCTAGCGGGCTTCCTAAGCCGCAAATGGCTGGTCGCTGCGAAAGGTGAGCAATGGTACAACGACGTGTTCATCCCACGCATTTCACCAATTACGCTTATCGCCCTGCTTGCGACCATCGTACTGATGTTCAGCTTGAAAGGTGAAATGATTCTTGAACTGCCAATGGATGTATTCCGTGTGGCAATTCCACTGGCTATCTACTTTGTGTTGATGTTCTTTGTCAGCTTCTTCGTCGGTAAGAAAATGGGCATCGACTACGACAAAAACGCATCGATTGCTTTCACGGCAACAGGCAACAACTTTGAATTGGCAATTGCGGTTTCTATCGCGGTGTTTGGCCTAAATTCAGACCAAGCGTTTGCTGGTGTCATTGGTCCACTGATCGAAGTGCCTGTATTGATTGCTTTGGTGAACGTCGCGCTCAAAATGAAAAAGAAATACTACAAATAACCAAAGGTTATAGTGACTTGAAAGCGCCCGTCGTTAAAGCGACGGGCGCTTTTTGTTTTCCATGCTAGGCATGATGAGATCAACAAAATCCAATTTGCTAACTCAAAGTTTTGAACAATGTTTTAAATTAGAAATTCATATAGGAGTTTGAGTAATGAATTTAGAATATAAAAAACTGAAGTGGCATGCTGTTCTCAAGCTTTCACAACAGACGATTAAGTGTCTAGAAGAGGAAGACAGCACAACTTTGACCGATGTCGACAAAGTGCGCGCGAACGTTCATGCAGCGGAACTACTGCAACAACTCTTGTCCGATCTTGCGATTGCGGATTCTAAGTCTTCGAGCACATTAAGCTCAGTAAAACGCGCTTAGTTTTATTCAGGACACATTAATTGACGACCACCGTTTTGATGTAATCACTCGGTGTTAGGCCGAATTTACCTTTAAAACGCTGGCTAAAACGCCCTTCAGATTGATATCCACATAATTGCGCCAGCATCGCCACGCTGTAGTGACCGTTTTGCATTAAGTGCAGCGCATGATTTAAGCGAACTTCTGCAAGCACTTCCCGATACTGAGTACCCTCTTGCTTGAGCTTGCGAATCACGGTCGCACGGCTCATGGCAAAACGCTCAGCCACCAGCTCTAAAGTGTGTTCCTCTCCCGGAGAATGCGACAAATAACGGCTCAGCTTCTGGCTGAATGTTGTATTCGCACTCGCAAACAAACGATGCAACACACCACGCTCAGCAAGTTGCTGATACAACCCCATTACCCAGAAGGTTTGGGTCTCTTTACTCAGGGTTTGTTGGTCAAACGAGAACAGAGCATTGAGCGTGTCTTCCAAGGCTTTATCGGATTCTAATGTTGGCTTTTCCTCACCACTATCAATGCTCGCGCTAAGTTCAAGCATTGATTCTGACGGCAAACAATGGAAGCTAAACATTCTAGAGAGAAACTTACCTTTTTGCGGTAAGTTCTCAAAACTCAGCGATGCAGAAGCCTCACAAAGCAGCAGCTCAGAATTGGAAAGATCCAGCGCCGATTCTTTCCAGAAAAAACGCTTACTGCCTGTAATGATCTGAATAATACTTGGGGAATGGATCTTCACATTACGCAGCTTCTGTAACTGCTCGGCACGAAACAACGTGACTCGATATTGATGGATCATCTATTCCCCTCGTTTTTTATCATCTATCTATTACGGCTTAACGTGTGTACGTCGCCGTCAGTTTTGCTTTGTCTAGTGCCATGCTGTTAAGCGTAAAACCAACCACAGCAGCTGGTGTGTTTTCATCTAGGTTTAGTTTCTCTGTTGGCAATGCCCAAACCGTAAATTGGTAGCGGTGCATGCCGTCTGCTTCTGGTGGGCAAACGCCACCAAAACCAACTGTTCCGTAGTCAATACGCGACTCTTTACCGCCCAATTTTTCAATGTTCACTGCGCGTGGCAGTTCGCTTACTGAAACTGGAATGTTAAACGCAACCCAGTGCCAGAAACCACTGCCAGTAGGCGCATCAGGGTCATAAGCCGTGATTGCAAAGCTCTTTGTTCCTGTTGGCGCATCCTTCCACATCAATTGTGGAGATTGGTTGCCACCATTACAGCCCCAGCTGTTGTATTCGAAGGTCTTCGCCATAGGATGACCTTCTTGGATATCTTTACTGGTTAACTCAAATGCTTGTGCTGAACCAACCGCCAATAAGCTCATTGCTAGTACTGATGTCGTGATTACTTTCATGATGATGTTCCTATTTCTTAAGTTCGGCATAAGTGTAAGCCCCAAAAGAAACAGCAACCCATCATTAAGTATCAATAGCATTCATTTTAAGCTAATCAGTGATACTTTTCGTAATATTTTCAAATTCGTGCTTACTGGCGACCTATTTGGTGTCTGCCCAAGTGACTTCAAGATGCAGGATTCAGAGCGCTGTCATTGACTCGAGTTCAAGGAAAACAACGCAGCGTAATAGCCAGCTCTTTCAAAGTTGTTTGACGCAGCAATCGGGGCAATGACACGCTCCCAAAGGGACCTCTTTGTAAATAGTAAGGGATTTGGCTTGTATACTTTGTTGTCGATTCTTGATTTAGATCCACTAGACCTTTAAATCGCCGCCGCGTCTACAAACCAAGTCATTCTCGCTGAACCTAGCATCTCGAGGTTACTTGGGTATATGCTCATTAGCCCAAAGCAAACAAGGAAGCGTAAATGAAACTGGATATCTACGTGGTGGACGCCTTCACCGATACGCAATTCAAAGGCAACTCTGCAGCGGTGGTGCCGTTAGAGGAATGGCTTGCTCCAGAGTTGATGCAAAGTATCGCGACAGAAAACAACTTATCGGAAACGGCCTTTCTAAAATCCATTGGCGCAAACCAATATGAGATTCGTTGGTTCTCTCCTATAACTGAAATCGACTTTTGTGGACACGCCACACTGGCCTCGTCGTTAGTGCTGTTTGATGAGCTTGGCATTAGTGGCACGATTGAGTTTCATACTCTGGAAGTAGGAACCCTCACCGTGGAGAAGAATGCGCAAAGTAAGATCGAGATGACGTTCCCCACTCGTCCTCCAAAAGCCGTTTCTGATATTCCCTCGGCATTAATTGAAGGCTTAAGTTGCGATGTGGAACGCGTACTGCTTAGCCCCCAAGCTTACTTCGTGGTGGTCGACAGCCAGCAGGAGGTAATTGAGGTTCAGTACCGTTCTGAGCACCTCAAGACACTCGCTCCTCACGATGTGGTCGTTACTGCGAAAGGCAATCAACAAGACTTTGTATCACGTTACTTTTGGCCTGCAAATGGTGGCGACGAAGACCCGGTAACCGGCTCGATTCACGCTGGATTAGCACCATTCTGGGCAGAAGAATTAGGCAAAACATCACTGGTTGCTTATCAAGCTTCTCAGCGTGGAGGCATTTTGCACTGTGAAGTAAACGGCGAACAAGTAAGAGTATCGGGCGACGGCGTGCTCTACATGAAAGGCAAGATCTTTGTGTAGACCTTTAGTTTGTCTTTAGCATTAGCCCAATAAAACAAAGCCCAGCGTTATTGAACAACATAACGCTGGGCTGAGGATAACGCTGGGCTTAATGGTTTAAGTAGAGTGATGTCGAGCTACTGGAACTTCTCACCCGCAGCAGCAACGAACGCCATTTCTACTAACAGTTCAGGGTTCGCCAATTCAACTTTGACGCAAGCACGGCTTGGTGCACAGCCTTCAGGGAACCACGCATCCCATACTTCGTTAAGGGCATCGAAGTTAGCAAAATCCGTCACGTAAATCGTCACAGATAGAATGCGCGACTTGTCGCTATCAACACTGGCTAGCATTTGCTCGGCTTGGTCGAAAATCTGTTGTACTTGCCCTTTCATATCCGCAGTAGTGTCAGCTTCTGCCACCTCAACAAAGTTGGCAATACCGTTGAACACCGTTACATCAGACCAACGTTTGCATGGATTAATACGATGAATTGTCATGTTATTTCTCTTAATTACGACTTCTCAACCAAACACACAGGCGCACCGATGTCGCATGAGTATCCGGTTGGAGTGATAACGCCAGTTTTCTGATTCCTATGAAAGCTAGCGACATTATGTGAATGTTGATTAGCAACGAGCATCCACTGCCCGTCACGGGATAAAACAAAATCTCTTGGGAACGCGCCACCACAATCGGACGCCGCAATTTGAACCGGAGTATTGCTCGTTACATCAAATGTACTGATCAGATTTTGCGCACGGCATGAGACATAGACAAAGCGCTCATCCGCAGAGAGACGAATAGCAGACGCCGCTTCTTTGTTCTCTTCATCGGCTAGCAGCTTAACTTGCTCAGTCAGATTCCACTGCCCACTTTGCTTGCGAAGTACCACCAGCGTTTCAGACAATTCGCAAACAACGTACGCGACAGATTCATCACGATTGAAGACCAAATGACGAGGCCCAGAGCCAGCAGGCATAGCGACGCTTTGAGAAAGTGAAAACTTAACTGTTTCACCATCATTGTCGTAGTCATAGAAATGAACACAGTCTGTGCCTAAATCGACCACAGCCAATTGAGCGGAGTGTTTTAGAAAAGTGACTTGATGCGCATGAGGTGAAGTTTGACGATCAATATTCGGCCCATTGCCTTCTACATACAATTCTGCAATGGATTTCAAAGGCTTGCCTTGCTCATCAAGTTGGTAAACACTTACATTGCCGGAACCGTAGTTTGCAACAGCGAGTAACGGTTCTTTAATGTCGATATGGCAAGGGTAGTCACCTTCAATTGGCAATCCATAGCTGTCTGTTTTTTCAGCAAATATCAGCTCTGCACCTTCTAAGCGATTGACTTCATTAAAGGTATATAAACCCTCTCCTTTGAGCGCAAGGTAAGAAGGGTTACGAACCGTTTTCACCGCTTCTGGAACATGTTCATTGGTGAGCGTTAATGCGCCAGTAGCAGTATCGAGAGAAACACACGCAATGCCCTGACTTTGGCTTGGTGAATCGGTATAGGTGCCTACATAAAAATGTAAGTGACCATTTACTATCATGGGAAACCTTTAGGAGATAAAAGAGTGCTTAACCGATAAGATGCCGCCTGCGTTACCAGACGGCAATCCCTTTTAGTTATCAATCGGTTAAAGTGTGAAGCAACTGCTCGGTTGGTACTACGATAGCGACAATCGTTTCATCAAAAATAATCGCATTTTCATCGATGGCGCGTTGATACGCTTCAGCGTCAGGTTGGCCAATACCACTACCCTGCTTAGCAAGCTCAATCAATGTTAAACCTAAATCGGCAACTTTGATTGCGGCTTCTGCAACTGGCACGGTTTCTACCGATGCCATGTTTGCAGCGAAAGTAGGTTTGGCTTGCTGCGCCGCTAACTTAACGCTCTGATAATGCATCGCCAACGCATCCAATGCTGCTGTATCACCTTGAGCATAAGCCGCGACCAAATCTTGCATCTCATACACTGTTAAGCTTTCTACTGGCAGTGCATCCGCAAATCGGTTTAATCGCTCATACTGATTGTATAAATCACCTTCGTTTGGCGTAGAGATCCATTTCTCCCAATGACGAGCGTAGTATTGAGCAGGTTCGATGTACTTCGCTAATGTTAGTAGCGGCGTTTCGTCCGCACCATTGGCAAGACGTTTCAACATCATATTGGCATCGGCATGATGACGTAGACCAAGCGAAATCTCAGACCATGTATCCATCACCTTCATGCGCTTGTACATGCTGCGCTCATCGGTCAGGTCTTGGCTCGACCATAGGCGCTCAGCAATTGCGTAGCTTCTCGGCCATAAGCGTTGCTCGATGGTCATTGAATCGAGGTTCTCACCCCAAATGGTGATTTCTCCACCTAAAATTAACTGCTGTTCTTTCTCGGTCAGCTCAGCCGGATAGCCGCCATTCGGCTCTGGAATAACACTCCCCTGCATGTCACTGCTCGCGACCAATTCTCCAGTAGCAGGCCAACGCACATTACCAATCAACTGGTAACTGGTGTCTTTCAACTTGCCATCCGCAAAGTCATAGTTGAATTCGGTGTAAGACATAAAGTTATCGAAGTGCCCTTTAAACTTCACACCCGGCACATACTCAATGATGAACACCTCTTCGCGGGACTTGCCGTTGTAATCGGTAAACGCACGGTAGCTGCCATCTGTCGCTTCAATAATGGTCAGATTACCTGTACGTGGACCACCTTTATTCCGTAGTTTCACCCAATCATAAGTCGCGAATTTCTCACCTTGATGAAGTTGATCATCAACCGTGATTCCTTTCGGCATTGGGTCATTTCGATAGTGGTAACTGGTTGGTTGTGGCTGGTCTAGGTAATAGCCTGTTGAGAGAATACCTTGGTAGCCCTCTTTTGCTGCTCTACCGATACTGTCGTGCCCTTGCCAGCTTTGAATCACAATCGAGGTTGGAAGGTCTTTGTGCCAGATTTCATCCCAGCCAGTCATCTTCTTACCGCGCTGTTCCAGCATCTGTTCGACCTTGGTGTTCAGATACGATTGCAGACCACGCTCTCCATCCAGATTGTTGTCTTTGATGAATTGCTGAATCTTCGGGTTATCTTTCCACTGTTGGTAATTTGGTTCATCGCCGCCGATATGGAAGTACTCATCTGGGAAGAGCTCAACCACTTCGTCAAACACGCTCGCCAGCATCTTGTAAAGTTCGGGATTGGTCGGGTCCATTAACGGCTCAAACACACCCCAGCCACGTTGATGCGGATAAGATTGCTCACCCATACCAGACATCAATTCAGGGTAAGCGTGCGCTACGGCCGAAGCATGTCCCGGCAAAGAAATTTCAGGGATAACTCGAATGCCAAGGTTACGCGCGTAATTCACCACATAGCGAATTTCATCTTTGGTGTAGTAATCTCCATCAGCGGTGTCTTGCCACAGCTTTTGATAATTATCCAGCTGGATACGAATCGCTTGGTCATCCCAAATATGCCAATGGAAAACGTTCATTTTTGCTGATGCCATCGCATCAAGTTGACGAAGGATCACATCAAGTTCAATGAAGTGACGAGAAGTGTCGTAAGAAACACCACGCCAAGGAAAACGCGGCTCATCTTGAATCGACACCGCAGGCACAAAGTAGCCAGTCGCGTCCGTAGTCACTAACTGCAAGAAGGTTTCTAAACCATGGAAAGCACCGTAAGGGCGTTCGGAGCGAATGATGATCTGACCATTACGCGATTCAAGTTGGTACGATTCATCGCTGTTAATGTCTTGCACCTCTGACTTGGGCGCATTACGAATATCAATCACCAAGGTCGCGTCTTTTTCCGACTCAGCATGCCAGTTCAACATTGGTAAGCCGGTTTGGCGATATAGACGATCCATGGTGCGCTTAGCATTGAACTGCACGCGCGGGGAATCGTAGCCTTTGATGTAAATGCTGAAGGATTTATCCAGTGTGATTTTACCCTGCCCCAACTCTACATTTTGTGGGTAAGGCATTAGGTTAAGATCGGTGTTGGGAGTCATCGCCATCGCTGCCGTTGGAATTGTGATTAAGCCTGAAATGAGTAGTGCTAATGTACCTTTGTTCATCCGCGCCATCCTGTCGTCGTTATTATTATTCAACCCAAGTCACGCTATTTCATGGGGTCTGGTGACTTGGGTAAAAGAGCTCTGTTTGAGTTACGCAACCAGCTCTACTGCTTCACGAACCAGCTTACCAATTTCGTCCCACTGTTCGTTTTCAATTAAGCTCGGTGCCACCATCCAAGTACCACCGCAACAAACCACACGGTCGATGGCTAGGTAATCATTGACGTTGCTTTTACCGATACCGCCTGTCGGCATCAGACTCACATCAACATAAGGTGCAAGTAGTGACTTCACCATCGCGATACCACCGCTCGCTTCTGCCGGGAAGAATTTGAGGAAGTTCAAACCCAGCTCAAGTGCTTGTTCAACCTGACTTGGGTTATTCACGCCCGGTACGATTGGCATGTTGATTTCTTGACAGCGACGCACGGTATTGGGGTTCAAACCCGGCGCGACAATAAACTCTGCACCCGCGTCTTTCGCTTGGGTAATCTGCTCTGGCGTCAGTACCGTGCCAGCACCGATGCACATTTGCGGGTAGGCATCGCGCATGGCTTTAATCGCATCGGCAGCGGCTTCTGTTCGAAAGGTCACTTCCGCAACTGGCAGACCGTTTTCTACTAGCACTTTTGCCAATGGAATCGCGTGCTCAACCTTATTGATTTGAATAACAGGAATAACTTTGAATTGCTGAAGTTGCTCAATCATTGCTTGGGACATAATACGTTCTCGGAAATTATCGAATTAGATGAGTCATGGCGTCGTTTGGAATGACTGCGCCAGGATATTGAATAACGGTTGCCGCTAGTGCGTGACCGAGTTGGGCAGACTGCTCGCAGCTTTGTCCGGTCAATCGTCCTGCAAGGTAACCTGCAGCGAATGAATCGCCAGCAGCACAGGTGTCGATCACTTTGACGACATTCTCGGCGCCTACGTAAGCGCTTTGCTTGTCATCACCATGCGACCAAACCAGTTTGCAAGGCTCGCAACCACGTTTAATCACGATTTCTTGGCAACCAAAGCGAAGGCAGCGTTGCTCGACACTTTCCTCTTCACCCCACACCAAGACATCATCGCCTTCAGTGATAAGCGCAATGTCGACTAAAGGCAGAATTTGGCTGTACCAATGTTTCGCCTCTTGTACAGACCAAAGTTGAGGACGGAAGTTATTATCGAAGACAACCTTGCCTCCATCTTGTGAGAACTGACTTAATGCCTTTTTAAGCCTTACTTTGCTATCGTCATTTAGAATCGCAATACTGATGCCACTCAGATAAAGATAATCCAGCGCTCGGTTCGCAATCGCGGCTTCTAATTTGTTGAGCGAAGAAGTAGAGAAGTAACTTTTAACGGCTGCGCTGTCACGCCAGTATAGAAAGCTGCGTTCGCCTTCTTGGTCGGTCTGCACCATGTACAAACCCGGCAGTTGAGCTGGGAAGATCTCGACAAGATCAGTCGCAATGCCCTCTTGTTGCCAGTTTTCCAGAAGCTCTTGAGAAAGTACGTCCTCCCCAAGACCGGTCGCGTAAGACACTTGGACAGGTTGTTTAGCCGTTAGTCGAGAGAGGTAAAGTGCGGTATTGAGCGTGTCGCCACCAAAGCCTTTGCGAATTGGGTCGCCGCTTAGTTCAATCATGCATTCGCCAAAGAAAGCAATTTTAGTCTGGGATGAATCGGTCATCGTTCACCTACTTTGGATAAATTTAGAATGGTGGCTCGGGGGAGCCACCAGTTTGTCAGGAGCTTATGAGCGAGTCTCTGTTCGAGCCGAAACTCTTTGCTGTTAAGCGTTTTGATTTGCTGTTGTGCGGTTTTTTAATGAAGCATCTTCTTCCAGAACACCATCGTCAGACAGTTCCATTTCCATCAGTGCACGCTCATCATCTAGGATTGCTCGTGCCATTTCTGGTGAAACTTGGTTAGCTGGAGTCACTAGGCTCACTGCCACACCAGCAGTTAGGGCAAATAAGCAAGATGGAATCACTGGGTTGCCCCAGAAAGCGGTTAGGTCAGGACTCAGCATTACTGCAAATGAAGCAATAGACGCACCTGCCAATGTTGCCAATGCACCTTGCCAGTTGTAACGCTTCCAGAAGCGACCCAACATACCGCACACGAACATGCCAGACATGACTGTCGAGATCATCTTAGTGATGTAGCCGATGATGTCGTTAGAAGTTAGCGCGAATAGCAATGCACAACCGATCACCACAACCAAAGCCAAGCGAGAGTAATTCAACATGGATTCTTTGTTTGGCACGCGACCGGTGAACATAACGTACACATCACGCAGTAAGATAGACACGCCCGCAATCGCATCCGAACTCGCACTCGACATGGTTGCAGATAGACCTGCAATAAGAACGATAAGACCAACGCCTACTGGCAATACCGTTGCCGCGATGTATGGGAAAGCAAAGTTTGCGTTGTTCAGTTCAGGGTCAATCGCATGCGCCGCCATACCAATGACTGCAGGGATGATGGAGAAGAACAAGTACAACACACCAGACGCTACGAATGAACGGCGGATGGTTGATACATCCTTGCCTGAATAGATACGTTGGCGGAATGAAGGCGTTGCAAGTACACCCACACCAATCACAACAGCAAGAGAAACCGCTGGGATTAAACCAAGCTTATCAATCGCAAGGAAACTCACCGCTTCTGGGTCCATGGCAGAGTACAGGTTATCCAAGCCGCCAATGTGCTGCACTGACAGTACCGCCATTAGGATGAAGCCAACAAACAAGATGATAGCTTGAATGGTGTCCGTCCAAACCACCGCAGTGTAGCCGCCAATAACCACGTAAATGGTAAACGCTGCTGCGATGATCATCTTCGCAGTGCTCAGCTCAATATCGGCAATCCACGCTAGGTACATACCACCACCAAGGATGTGTGCGCCCAACCAGCCGATAGAAGCGATAAAGATAAGCAGACCAACCACGTTCTTCACGATGCGGTTTGCACCTACGTAGTATGCGAGCTCTTCACTCATGGTCATAAAGTTGAGTTTACGGACTGGCGCAAACCACAGTGCCAATAACAAGATACCAATTGCGCCGCCAATGCCATAAAGCGCACCAGCCCAACCGTTTGAGTAACCAAAGCCCACCGCGCCCATACTAGAGCCCGTGCCAACCATGGTTGCTACCGTGGTACCTAATACGAGGAACAGAGGTAAGCCTCGACCACCGAGTAGAAAGTCTTCACCTGATTTTTGGTTGCGAGAGACAAACCATCCCAACCAAATTAAAAATAAGACATACGCACCGAAGCCGGTAAGAAAAAGTGTACTGTTCATTGAACACCTCTCATATCAAAATCCATCTTTCAGATTGATATAATTCCAGCAGCAAGTATTAGATTTTATTCTAGAAATTATCTAATTTTATTTTTATAGCTTTTGCTAAATATATTAGGCACTACTGCTTTATGAAATTATATTTATGTAGGGAGTGAGAGTGCCAAAAAGATAATAACAGGAAAGTAATTATTTCCGGCACTCTATTTTATTTAATTAGGTAAAGTGTGATTTCTATCGGCGATCTTCGCGGTAGCAAGTCACATCGACTTCGACTTTCACGTCCACCACCAGATCACACACCATGCAAATACGTGCAGGTGGGTGATCGCCAAAGAACTCTCTGAACACTTTATTGAACGATTGGAAGTAACGAGAATCCGTTAGTACCACTTTTACGTGTACCACGTCAGCAAGCGTGTAGCCAGCTTCTTCCATGATATCGACACAGTTTTGAATCGCTAGGCGAGACTGGTCAATGATACCGCCTTCTACCACTTCGCCGTCAGTCATTGGTGTTTGACCCGAGACGTATAAGAAGCCGCCCGCTTCTGTTGCACGTGCAAATGGTAAATGTTGACCGCCAGTACCTACGCCGCCTTCTACACCATAACGTTTAATTGACATAATATTCTCCAGTGATAATGCTTAATCTATAAAATTAATTTATTTAATAAGTTATTGATGGGTATTATTTCTATAAATAAATACGCCATTTCTATTTTCGGTGACTTTATCTTTTAAATAAGATAGTTCGCCATTTACAAATACAGATTCAATACCTTGCGCGACGGAAATTGGATTTTCGAACGTTGCAGTATCTTTAATTGTATTTGGGTTAAATAAAACCAAGTCTGCGTAAGCGCCTGTTTTTATTTCCCCACGATCTTTCAATTGGTAGCGTGTTGCCGACATCCCCGTCATCTTGTGAATCGCTTCTGCCAATGGGAAAAGCTGTTCTTCACGGCAGTAATGCCCCAAGACTTTCGGGAATGTGCCCCACAAACGTGGATGTGGATGCGGGTCATTTGGTAATCCATCCGAGCCCACCATGGTCAACTTATACTTAAGGACACGTTTGACGTCGTTTTCATCCATGCAGTGATAAACCGCGCCCGCAGGTTGCAACGCTTTTGCTGCTTCCATAAGAGGCAGTTGCATCTCGTCAGCAATGTCTTTCAGCATCTTGCCAGCGTGTTCGGGTTTGCTTTCAGACCAAGTGATGAAGATGTCGATTTCATCCGTCACCTGTTTTAAATCCAGCGTTGAAGAACTGGCAGAATATGGGTAGCAATCGCAAGACACGTCTTGATGCTCAGAAACCTTGTCCATCAAATCCAGCACTTCTACGGTGCGTCCCCAGTTGCCTGCACCTGCGCATTTCAGATGAGAAATCACCACTGGCACTTTGGCGTACTGCCCAGTTTCAAAGGCTTCTTCCATTGCGCTGATGATTTCTTCAAACTCGGTACGCATGTGTGTGGTGTAGATACCACCGTGATGGCCAAGAATTTCCGCTAGGCGCATGACTTCATCCGCGTTCGCTTGCTTGGCACTCGCATAAGCAAGACCCGAGCTCAAACCCAATGCGCCCTCTTCCATCGCTTGTGCCAGTGTTTGGCGCATTTGCTCGATTTCTTCATCGGTAGCCGTGCGCAGTAAGTCGTCCATCACGTTGTTACGTAAAGTTGTGTGACCGACCAACGCAGCGACGTTGACCGCAGGGTTCGCCGCTTGCACCGCCTTCGCATACTCCGCAAAAGTTGGGTATTTGAAATCTTCCTGCTTGCCCAATAGGTTCATTGGGTCCGGTGGAGTATCACTCAGTACCGCAGGGCTCGCGCTAATTCCGCAATTACCTACGATTACCGTCGTCACGCCTTGGCTGATTTTTGGCAAGCAGTCAGGGTAACGAATCACATTGGTGTCATCGTGCGTGTGCACATCAATAAATCCCGGAGCCAACGCAAGACCCTGACCGTTGATAACCTTCTTTGCAGAAAGCTCGTCTAGCTGCCCTACTTGCTCAATACGATCTTGACGAATCGCAACATCAGCAATGAATGGTGCTGCACCCGTACCGTCAAATACCTCTACGCTTTTGATAATGGTATCGAACAACATACTTCACTCTCTTCGTCCGTCGTTAACATGATTCCATCTTAATAATTCTTGAAATTTAAACAGTGAAGAAACACACAAAAAACTCAGATTTGTTTGATACTTTCTAACATATTATTTATGGTAGTTAGCAACAAACACTTAATATCAATCACTTAGACCATGTTAGAAGTAGGTGCGCCATGAAAGACAATCGCCAAAAGTGTGATAAAAACTATCATAATGAGTGTGTTACCACGCCAGGTTACGGAGAAAAGGCTCAACCTGTTGCGTGCAATTCCGATGGGTTACACAGTTTGATCCATGAAGAGATCACCCTGCCTGCAGCGGTGATCAAATCTTCTTCATTGAAGAACAACCTCGATTGGATGCAGCGTTTTGCCAATCAGCACAAAGTGAAACTGTCACCGCACGGTAAAACCACCATGACTCCCGCTTTCTTCCAGCAGCAATTAGAAAACGGCGCTTGGGGCATTACCGTCGCAACGCCGGCTCAGGCAGAGATTGCGGCGCTAGGCGGAGCGAAAAACATCATCATGGCGAACCAACTAGTCGGGCGCGCGAACATGACCATCATTGCCAACTTGATTGAAACCCATGGAATCAACTTCTATTGCTGTGTAGATTCAAGCCGAAACGTCAAAGCGCTTGAACGTGCCTTCGCTGAACATCAATTGCCGCTTAATGTACTGATTGAGTTTGGTGTCGAAGGCGGTCGCTGTGGATGCCGAAACCAACAAGATGTGGTTGAGCTCGCCACATTCATCCACCAGCAACCTCACCTCACGCTAAAAGGTATCGAGGTTTACGAAGGTGTCATTCATGGTGACAATGCTGAGCAGGACATCCGTGACTTCCTCAACACCACATTAGAAATCGCAGCCCAACTACAAAACGACAAGTTGATTGAGTCCAAGCCTCTGGTCACAGGCGCAGGCTCTGCTTGGTATGACGTGGTTTCTGAATGCTTTGCCAACCTAGAGGATTTTGATGCCGTCATTCGCCCAGGTTGCTACGCGATTCATGACACAGGCATTTACCTAGACGCACAAAACAAAGTCATGCAGCGCGCTGAAAATAACCAAGGTGCAGCGTGTGATTTAGGTGGTGACTTGGAATCGGCACTAGAGCTTTGGGCTTATATCATTTCTCGCCCTGAACCAACCAAGTTAGTTGCCGGCTTTGGTAAACGTGACGTGGCGTTTGATGCCGGATTACCAATCCCCGAGCGCGCATACCGCGATGGTGAATCAATCTCTATTGAAAGTGCGGTAACGACCGCGGTGATGGATCAGCATGCGTTCATCGAAGTAGACGCAAACAGCGACCTTCAAGTGGGTGATATGATTGCCTTCTCAACCTCTCATCCATGTTTAACGTTTGATAAGTGGCGTGCCGTGGCGGTTTGTGATGATGAGTATCAAGTCACTCATTGGGTGAAAACCCGTTTCTGATGATGAGCTTAGTGAGGCTTTTCGTTATACTTCATGCCAAACCAGTGGAGGCGGCACAATCGTCTCCATGCAATAGATAGGAACACAGCTTGAGTTTAGAAGTCGATATTATCTCTCAAATCACTGAACGTTTCAGTGCGCTGCGCGATGCCGAAAAGAAGGTCGCGAAGTTGATCATGGACGACATTCAAACTGCCGCCAACGCCAGCATTACTGAACTGGCAGAAAGCGCAGAAGTGAGTGAAGCCACCATCACCCGTTTTGCTAAAGCTGTTGGCTGCAAAAACGTACGTGATATGAAGATCAAACTGGCACAAACCTTAACGGTTGGACAACGATTCATCCTTGAACCGCCTGATCAAAGTGGCTACCAAGGTATTTATGAGTCGATCAAGCAATCCCTTGATGTAAACCGCAGTTTGATTGTTGAAGAAGATATCGACACTGCTGTGAACTGGTTGCACAACGCAAGACAAGTGATCTGTATTGGTATGGGTGGCGGCTCAACTATTGCAGCACAGGAGATGCAGCATCGTTTATTCCGTCTGGGCTACCCTGTTGTGGCGTACAACGATGGCTTGTTATCGCGCATGATTGCGGCGACTGCAGACGCGAACGATGTGTTGGTGATGATCTCAGCCACTGGCTATACCCCTGCCATCATAGAAACCGCGCAATTAGCCAAGCAGTACGGCGTGAAAGTTATTGTGATTACTCCGAAAGACACACCTTTGACTGAGCAAGCCGATTTGGTTCTGCCTATTGAGCACCAAGAGACGGACTTCATCTACAAGCCATCCGCTTCTCGCTACGCAATGTTGGCTTTGGTTGATGTACTTTCGATGGCATTAGCCGTTAATCATAAGCGACGCTCGCGCGATAAACTTCGCCGACTCAAAGTTGCCCTCGACTCTTATCGTGGCGGTTTGGAAAGACAGCCTCTTGGTGACTAAGCCAACGTAGTCTAGATAACTAAAAACTCGCTCATAAAACTCAAACAATGAAGCCCGATGTTCAGCATCGGGCTTTTATTTTACCGAGATAACACTTCAATTCGGTACGATGTCTTGTTTTAATATTTAGGAAAAAATTGCTAACACATAAATAACGAAATTCATCAATAAGAAAATTCTGATTGAATGTAAGGTTATCAAGATTAATACCAATTCGTACTCGAAATAATTTATAAGTTAATTAATTATTTTCCCCATCAATATTGATTAACTATTAACTTATTTTCAAACGAAATATGAACATTAAGTTTCCATTTTATTTTCGTTTCCGATAAAACTATTTGAGACTTTCATCACACTAAATTTCAAATCTCAGGAATAGACTCCGAGCCTTTCAAGCCCCCAATTTGCAGTGAGTCTATGAAACTTTCTAACCTGAGTATTAAAAGTAAAATCAGTGCGTTGATACTTGTTATCTCCGCTGCCGTCATTGCGTTATCTTTCTTCTTTACCTCTCAAATAAAACTTATTGATAGCAAGATGACAGAATTTTCTGACACTACAGTGCCAAGTATTTTATTGGTAAAAAATATTGAAATCGAAATTGGCACCTTAAGAAAAGACGAATTCTCTTTGTTGACTAATGTAAACCATGCTGAATTTAACACTTGGCTTAAAGGTTTGGATGAATCAGAAAATAAAATCGACAACTATATTGAACAATACGGTAAATCACTTTGGGATCAGCGCGACCGTGATGCTTATAATGAAGTATCGAATGCATGGTCAAAATACCGTAGCTTCAACGACAAATATTCAGAGCTATTAACCACGAAACGTATTGACGAAGCCAACGCCATGCTGCTGGATGGTTTTTCAACGTTCCAAGCACTTTCTAACTCGATTAAAGATCTGGTTGAGTTAAACCAAACCTTCATCAAAGAAGACATCAACAGCACTCACGATGTGGTAGCAGACGCCATCACTTATAGCATTATCGCGATTGTTGCTTTATTGGCATTGAGCTTTGTACTCGGCCTATTCCTCACAAAACAAATCTGCTCTCCACTGCAATACGTGGTTGAAATGGCTTCTAAGATTGCTTCCGGCGACCTTACCTACAAACTTCCGCGCAATAAAATTGGTAACGACGAGCTCGGTTTATTGGCAGACGCCTGTGAAGATATGCAAGCCAAACTACTGAGTCTGATCGACAACATCTCTTCTACTACCGCTCAGGTGAGCACCGCTACCGAGGAAGTAAGCGCCATTTCAGAACAAACCTCTTCAGGCATGGATGAGCAACAGCAACAACTTAACCTGATTGCGACTGCCATGAACGAAATGCAAGCAACGGTGCATGATGTAGCAAGCAACACGGAAGCCGCTTCAGAAACTGCAAACAGCGCCTCTCAAGAAGCCAAAGAAGGCTTAGAAGTGGTTCAAGAGTGTATTGAACAGATCAACGAAGCCTCGGTCGCGATTCAATCTGTTGGCACCATGGTAAGCGAGCTAGAGCAAGACGCATCGAACATCAGCGTGGTGGTTGACGTGATTCAAGACATCGCAGAGCAAACTAACCTACTTGCTCTCAATGCCGCAATTGAGGCAGCCCGTGCGGGTGAACAAGGCCGCGGATTTGCAGTTGTCGCTGATGAAGTTCGTACGCTAGCGAGTCGCACACAAGCATCGACAGAAGAGATCATTGCCATCATCAGTAAGCTTCAGAACTGCTCGAAAACCGCCGTATCGGCAACAAACAACAGCAGCGATTTAATTCAAGTGTGTGTTGAGCAGGCTCAGCGAGCGGGCACGACGATTGGTCACATCGAACAAAGCGCTGACAACATTGCTGAGAAGAGTATCCAAATCGCAAGTGCCTGCAGTGAGCAAAGCTCCGTGACTGAAGAGCTGCACCGCAATGTCGAACACATCAACCAGTTCTCTAGCGAAGTCGCAACAGGCTCTCGTCAAACCGCGATAGCGTGCCGAGACTTAAGTGAACTGGCGGTTGGTCTACAAGAAATCGTCAGTCAGTTTAAAACGGCTTAAACAGCCATTAAAGGTTGCGTTAACTTTGTCCTAGCGCGCTCTGTAAAGCCCGATGCTCAACCATCGGGCTTTGCTTTATCTCGCCGCTTCTTTACGTGTGCACAGTAAACCTGATCCTTGTCTCGATTCTTCAATTTATCTTTCCTAATCCCACCAACATCACGGTAACCCACTATATTTGAATGAGAATATTCTTAGAGACGCATTCAAAGGTGAGGCCAGTTTCAATAATTAATCAATTGATGAATATTGAAGGAATTAACTTCCTAGCCGGACAAAACTGACTCACGTTACACTGAATGCAGTCCCACACTCTTCTATAGCTTGATACGAGTTCGAGCTCACCTTCTTAGAGGAAGCGTCGCATGATGAAGCGAATCATTCTTGGCACCCTAGCCCTGACTCTTTTAACTGCTTGTTCCAAAGATGACGGACAACAAGCCCTTGGCACACTAGAACGTGACCGTGTAACTTTTACTGCAACCTCTAGCGAGATAATTCGTGCCCTACCCATCAAGGAAGGCAGCCAAGTCACCGAAGGAGAAGTGCTGGTTCAGCTCGATACAAAGAACCAAGAAGCCGTTTTAGCTCACGCCGTAGCCGAACAAGCCAAGACTGACGCTTATCTTTTGAAATTGACCAATGGTGAGCGACCAGAAGACATTGCCGCAGCGCAAGCACGCGTTGCCAGAGCGGAAGCTCAATTGGTTGAAGCGCAAAAGAACTACCAACGTAAAGCAGAGTTAGTTCGTAAGAAACTCATCAGCCAATCAGAAAAAGACACCGCTTTAGCAGCCAGAGATTCTGCTCGTGCGGAGCTAGACTCCTCACAAGAAGAGTTCAGCAAACTGACCGCTGGCTCTCGCCCTGAAGATATTGAACAAGCGAAAGCCGCACTCATGGCAGCAAAAGCCGATGTGGCACTGCAAGAACAAAAACTGGCAGAACTCACCATCACCGCCACGCGAGATGGCTTGTTAGATAACCTACCGTTTAACCTTGGCGAACGCGTTCCTGTGAATGGTGTTGTTGCTGTAATACAAGCTAGCCGCGTCCCATACGCTCGCGTTTATGTTCCTGCTAACTATCGAGTCGACTTTGTTCCGGGTAAAACGGTTAACGTGCATATAGATGGCGTTGAGCAACCATATAGCGGCACCGTTCGTTGGGTTGCAACTGAGCCTTCATTCACACCTTATTTTGCGCTTACCGAGGAAGAACGTTCACGTTTGATGTACCTAGCAGAAGTCGACCTTCAAGACTCAGCACAATCCTTGCCTTCAGGCATACCTGCGCAAGTGGATTTGGTGGAGTAAGCCAATGACCGAATACGCGATTCAAGCTGAAAATGTGGTGAAAAAGTTTGGTGACTTCACCGCCATCAACAACATCACGCTTAATGTGCCCAAAGGCAGTATTTATGGTTTTCTTGGCCCCAACGGCTGCGGTAAATCGACAACCATTAGAGTGTTGACTGGCTTGCTTAGCCCAAGTGAGGGCAATGTCGATGTACTCGGGCTAGAGATCCCAAAACAATCTGAGCTTCTGCGCCTCAAGATTGGCTACATGACGCAAAAGTTCTCCCTCTATGATGACCTGACGGTTCAAGAGAATCTTGAGTTTATTGGACAAATCTTTGGTATGGAAACCAAGGCCCTAAAAGTTCGCATCGAAGAACAACTAGCCACCTACGGTCTCGACCAGTTGCGTAAACAGCGCGTCGGCGGAATGAGTGGCGGCCAGAAACAACGCTTGTCTCTCGCCGCAGCCACCATGCACAAACCAGAACTATTGTTTCTCGATGAACCCACATCTGCGGTTGACCCAGAGAACCGACGCGATTTCTGGGAGCAATTGTTTGATCTCTCTGACCAAGGCACGACGATTTTGGTCACTACGCATTACATGGATGAAGCAGAGCGCTGCCATCGTCTAGCGATTATGGAATCAGGCGAAATCCGCGCCGATGGTGAGCCAGAAGAACTCATGGCGCAAATGGGCGTTAACATCGTCGAAGTCAAAGCGGATAATTTACGCGAGCTAAAAGAGAAAGTCATTCAGCGCGAAGAGGTACGCTCAGCCGCACAGCTCGGCATTCGCTTACGCATTTTGATCCACCAGCACATCGAACAACCGATCGAATGGTTAACTCAAACCTTTCCTGAGCTTGAGGGCTGCGAGATGAACATTGCTCGCCCGAGCTTGGAAGATGTGTTTGTCAGTGTTACGGGAGAAGGTCGCCAATGATGAAATCTATTGCCCGTATGAAAGCGGTGATGATCAAAGAGATCCGTCAGCTTTCACGTGACCGAATCACCTTTGGCATGGTCGTAATGATCCCCCTGATTCAGCTTCTGCTGTTCGGCTTTGCCATTAATACCGATATTCGCAACATTCCCGTTGGCGTCGTCGATCAAAGTGGCAGTACTGCCGGACGCGTGATTACCGAGTCCGTCAAAGTCACGCAAGTGGTCGATGTGGTCGAAACCTTCGCTACCGCATCAGAAGCCGAGCAAGCCATTCAAGACGGCTTGGTACGAGCGGCTTTAATTCTACCTAGCGACTTAACCCAACGTATGGTGCAAGGTCGAGAGCTTGGCCAGTGGATTGTAGATGGTTCAGACACCATGATCAGCTCAGCGATTCTCTCACTACAAACCATGCCGTTAACGGATTTTGATTTTGAGATACGCCCTGCCCCAACCAAAACCTTTGAAGTTGCGCTGTATTACAATCCGAGTCGACGCTCGGCGGTAAACATTGTCCCTGGTTTATTGGGCGTAATTCTGACCATGACGATGATCTTGTTCACCAGTGCAGCCATTGTTCGAGAACGGGAACGTGGCAATTTAGAGTTACTGATTACTACGCCAATCCACTCCATCGAGCTCATGGTGGCGAAGATCATTCCCTACATCTTTGTTGGTCTGATACAGGTGTTTATCATTTTAGGCTTGGGGCACTGGATATTTGGTGTGCCGATAAACGGCGCCATTAGTCAGATACTGTTTGGCACGCTGTTGTTTATCGCCGCGAGTTTAACTTTAGGTTTGGTGATATCCACCATTGCGACGACACAGCTTCAGGCCATGCAGATGACGGTGTTTATTCTTTTGCCATCGATTCTTCTGTCCGGATTTATGTTCCCCTATGAGGGGATGCCCGTTGCTGCACAATGGATATCCGAAGCGCTCCCAGCGACTCACTTTATGCGCATTATTCGTGGTGTGGTGTTGCGTGGTGCAGATTTAATGGAGCTATGGCGAGATACGGTTTGGCTACTGGGCTTTACTGTCGTCGGATTGGTCATCGCCTCATTGCGCTTTAAGAAATCTCTCGATTAACACTTGTGATACAAGAAACAATAACGCCTCCATATTCGGAGACGTTATTGATCAAAGCGAGTAGAGCATCAATAATACTCACCGAGTGAACAATCGTGCAAATCGGAGATAATGTAGTTTCTCAACGAGTTGATTTTAAAATTAAAAACCACTTGTTTGCATACGTTCCTACTGCGGTCACTGTAAGTAATATAGCCTTCACCATAAGCACGCTTGCCACTGGTTGAAGTGATGTCGGCATCCAGCTCTAAGTGTGCTTTGTGCGCATCGACACGTTCCATCATCTGTGGAACATCAAGCCATTCTTCTCGATTGGCCATTTGGATCAGCATTGATTCCGCCTGTGTTTCCAGCTTTTGCGGATAAACGTAGAAACGGTTATAGGCAAAATAGGCGCTCATCAAAATAATAATTAACACTGCTGAGGTAGTTCTTGTCATGCAAGTTGCCTCTTATCGTTATGAATTTCTGCTTTTCTCTATAATTTCAGTATAGGAAGCGGATGAAGTTTAGGTTAAAGAATTCACCCAAATAACAGGCGACGGTCAGAGTCGGTCAATTCCATGACAAGCCGTCGCCTGATTTAACCTAATTCTAAATAACTAGACACCTTGCAGCTCTTTAGTGCTAAAAGTTACTTTTACTTATCAATAGGGAATAGCTTGTTCTCAAAGACAGTGGCATAAATTGGTACGTCTTTTAGCTTGTTGATGTCGATTTTATAAGGGTCCTCTTCGAGTACCGTAAAGTTGGCAACCTTACCTACCTCGATACTGCCGAGGGTGTCTTCCATTCCCCAAGAGTACGCGGCTTCTATAGTGATGCCTTTTAATGCGGCTTCACGAGATAGGGCCAAGTCTTTGCGTAATACATTGCCATTGTTGGTTTGACGGGTAGCGGCGCTCCAAGCAAGTAATAGAGGATCAGCCGGAGCCATTGGCATATCTGAATGCAATGAGACTGGGATCTGCTCTTTCTCTATGGTCGCCAGACGCACCATGGCATGAGCACGCTCTTCACCTAAACCGACTTCACCAAAACGGTCACCAAAGCCAGTGACGTAATATGGATTCACACTGATGATAGCTCCGAGTTCTTTCAGTTCCTTGACTTGCTCGTCGGTCGAATTGGCAAAATGAACAATCGTAAAACGGTGGTTATCACGTGGGTATTCAGCTTGACGACGTTTCAAAATTTCAATCAGCTTTTCAACGCCTTCATCACCGTTTACATGAACGAGTATTTGGTAATCCTTCTCCCAGAACAGCTTGGTGATGTCTTCAACTTCTTGAGGACTTTGAATCCACTCGCCATGGTGGCCATCCAGATAACCGTCTTTCATCATCATTAACTGAGAGATGATCGCGCCATCGAACAGTAGCTTAACTTGGTTTTTAAAGAAGCGAACTTTGCCTTCATCAGGGAAGGTTTTGGTGATTTCTTCAACCGCTTGAACCACACCCTCTTTGCCCTTCAAGAAGTACGGTGACTTACTCTCTGGTGTAAAGAAGGAGTACATTGGCGTTTCATCAGCCCCCAAGATCTCTTTATACAGACCCACCATATCCTCTGGTATGAACGCGCCAGGTTCGTTGTAAGCTGTTACCCCTTTCTCGTGCAGCATTTCTACCATTTGCTCTAGTCCGGCACGGAATCTTGCTTCACTACCAAGGTCTTTGTAGATACGCGGTAACAAGTAAATCAGTGCACCACCTTCCCAGAAATGCCCATTTTCCAGGTCTGACTGAGCTGCTACCTCTTTACCTTGCTTATCAATATCTGTTTGGTTAAGACCAAACTTTTCAATAAAGGCAGAGTTGACGTAGAACTCATGTGCCGAACGATGCCATACACCGATTGGACGTGTTTTCGAGATCTTATCAAGATCAGCACGCGTCAATTCACCATGGAAGAAGTTGTTGTAGCCCCACGTCCACAATACTTCATTTGGAGCCTTCATCTCTTTTTCAACGGCAGTCAGCGCGGCCAGATACTCTTCATGTCCATTCACCGCTGGCCAAGTACGGCTTGGTAACTGCCACTCTTCAGGAGCAATGACCGGCATGCTCAGCGTAAGTGCACCAAGGAACGGATGAAGGTGCTGCTCAATAAAGCCAGGCATGATCACCTTGTCCTCTAAGTCGACTTTATCCGCATTTGGGAACTGCTTCAGCGCCTGCGCTTCTTGTCCAACAAAGACAATCTTGCCGTCATCGTCCGCTACAACTGCCTCTACACGAGGTTGGTCTTCATCCATTGTGATGATGGTTTCAGCCAGATAGATCGTTTCACCGCTTTCCACAGGCGCAGTTGCTTGAGCTTGCTCTTCTGCCTGAACCTCAGGTTTTGGCTCTTGTTGTGGTTGTTTCGCTTCTTCTGCTGGGCTGCATCCTGCCACGGTACCAATTAACCCTAGGATGACACCTGCCACTAACGTTCGTTTCAATGGTTTCATTTCTAACCCTTATATCACCAGTTTATTTACTGCTTTAGTTATGGAATCCCGTTCCAAATAAGAAAGAGGAGCATGGTGTATAAAGTAAAGACCGCTTTTGTCAGGGGTGAACGGATTTAGGTCACAATCTTGAGAATGAAACAGGAATTAATTCAGAACGTTACCTATCACCGTCGTTACCAAGCGATGATCAGAACCATTTGGATGGCTTGCCGACTTGCGAGAACAAATGGTCCTCTCTACGCTTTCCGATTTAAGCCAGAGGTGATCAATCCCTATCATGGCGAAAGCAGGAACCGGCAAGCCTTTCACTGATGTTGGCCAACTGGCAACAGGTTGAGTTTGGAAACGAGAAAACAGCTCATTAAACCTAGGGCTTGCAGCAGAAAGATTGAAATCCCCTATCACGATCATTTCTGGTGTTGGGTACAAATCAGTAAGAGTTTCTATGGTTCGAATCAGTGCATTGCGGCGTTGCCATAACGGCTCAGTTCTTGGCGAAGGAGGATGCGCCGTCATCAGGGTAATAGGGTTGTCCACTTGCCATGTAGCTCGAATCACCTCTTGACCATCTGGGGTGTGATAAATCGAAACTGGCTCCAAAGGATAACGGCTCAAAATCATCTGATTTGAAGGGTAACCAACGCCGCGCTGGCCGCCATAATAGAAAGGATAAATATCGTCGAGAAGATGAAGTTTCTCCCCCACTTGAGGCGAGAGCTCTTGCATCACCACCAAATCCGCAGGGTGTTTAAGCAAGTAATTGATGAACTGATTGATGTCCGGATTTTCGTAGAACAGGTTGAATTGGACTATCGTCAGCGGATTTTCGCAGGTTTGGTTGTTTGTGATTTGAGTGGGTAAGAGATACGCAATAGAAGCGAAGCCGATTAAAGTAGAGAAAATGGCTTTCGCCCAGTGACGACAAACCAAAAGTACCAGAGTAAAACCTAGATAGACGAATAAAAGAAGAGCGGGAATCGAGGTTAGATTCTCCGCCCACCAAATATCATTATATTGCCTTGTCACCAGCCAAATTGAAGCGGGTAGAAACAATACAATCCATTGAATGACTCTCAGCACACGCACGGCTCATTTAGCGATTACATATCATAAGCTTATATGTAATCGCCCAACTCGCCAGTGCGCTGCTGACCTGTATCTAAACAGATTGGCTTAAATGGAATGAACCGCTTCCGTTGCAGGCTCTGTGAGCAGAACTTTTTCGCTCACTTCCACTTTAACCGCAGCGACCTTGAACTCAGGGATCTTCGCATGCGGATCAGTCGCCGTTGTCGTTAAACGGTTAACCGGCGACTCAACAAAGTGGAAAGGAATGAACACCACACCTTTTTGAATCCGCTTAGTCACAAAGGCATCAATCTCAATGCTGCCGCGACGTGTCGACACCGTCAAACGCTGACCATTACTGATGCCAAGCGCTTCTGCGTCTTCCACACTCACCATTGCGCGAGGGCCAGCAAGGTTATCCAACCCTTTGGTTTTGCGCGTCATAGTACCGGTATGGAACTGCTCAAGTACACGACCTGTAGTAAGCACCAGTGGATACTCTTCATCTGGCAGCTCAGCCGCATAACGGAACGGTACGCCCACCATTTGCCCTTTACCACGAGTAAACTGGGTTTGGTGCATGATGCGAGTACCCGCAGGGTTGTTCTTATTGCTCGGCCATTGCACACCGTTTGGCGTAATTGCATCCCAACGAAGACCCGCGTATTGAGGTGTCACGCGTGCGATTTCATTAGTGATATCAGACACGCAGTGGTAGTCCCAATCACTGCCCATGGCATTGGCGATTTCTTGAATAATCCACCAATCTTCTTTCGCTTCACCCGGCGCCGTGACAACCGGATTCACGCGCTGTACACGACGCTCCGTATTGGTGAAGTGACCCGCTTTCTCTGCAAACGAGCAAGAAGGCAGAACCACATCCGCGTATTGTGCAGTCTCCGTTAGGAAGATGTCTTGAACCACCAAGAAATCGAGTGCTTCTAAACCTTCAATCACATGCGCTTGGTTCGGGTCACTCAACACTGGGTTCTCACCCATGATGTACATACCACGAACGTCACGATGGCAAGCCGCATCAATGATTTCTGTCAAGGTTAGACCTTGCTCAGAAGGCAGATTTGGCGCGTTCCATTCAATCGCAAACTTCTGACGCACAATTGGGTTGTATACCTTTTGGTAGCCTGGGAAGCTGTTTGGCAAAGCGCCCATATCACACGCGCCTTGCACGTTTGATTGACCACGCAGCGGGTTGATACCACCACCTTCAATACCGATGTTGCCACACAGCAATTGCAGGTTGGCGATAGAACGCACGTTGTCATGACCTGTCGTGTGCTGAGTAATCCCCATCGAGTAGTACACAGCCGTACGATCTGCTGTACCGATCATGCGCGCCATTGCTTGAATGTCTTCAGCTTTAACGCCCGTAACCAACTCCACTTTATCGAGGTTGTAAGCTGGCGACATCACTTCTTGCAGTAAGGTATCAAAGCCGTCGACACGATCTTCGATGTACTCTTGATCGTACCAACCGTTCTTAATGATCTGCTGCATGACACCATTTAGGAGCATCACATCCGTACCCGGACGGTGCGCCATGTACAACTCAGCATGCTCTGCCATATCGACACGTTTCGGATCAGCCACAATCAAGCGAGCGCCGTGGTGACGAATTGCTTGTTTGATGTGTGAAGCGATGATCGGGTGTGCCGATGTAGTATCCGAACCGATAATAAAGATCACATCCGAGTGCTTAATGCTTGGAATGTCATTGGTCATTGCACCACTACCCAGTGACGCCTCAAGACCGGTTACACTCGATGCGTGACACAAGCGCGCACAGTGGTCGACGTTGTTAGTGCCTAGTTCACGACGGACAAATTTTTGGAACGCATAGTTGTCTTCGTTGGTGGTTTTCGCTGAAGAGAAACCCGCCAATGCGTTGCTGCCAAAATCTTGCTTGATGCCAGAGAACTTGCTCGCAATCAGTTGAATCGCCTCTTCCCAACTTGCAGGCTGCAACCAACCGTCTTTACGAATCAATGGCGTGGTAAGACGCTCTTCACTGCCAATGAAATCAAAACCAAAGCGCCCTTTCACACACAGCATGCCTTGGTTAACCGGCGAGTCACCGCCTTTAACGTAACGAATCGTATTGGTTGCTTCGTCCACGAACATAGTCAACTTACAACCCACACCACAGTATGTACAAATGGTGTCGACCGCTTTCAGATCTTCAGTACGACCTTGCGAACGGTCACGACTATCGACCATCGCACCTGTTGGACACACTTGAACACACGCGCCACATTGCACGCAGTTCGAATCGCCCATTAGGGTTAAGCCATTCTTATTACTTCCAAAGTGTGGACGATCGTCAGGACGTAATGCCGGACGACCTTGTTTGTCGCACACAAAGTTCAGTACACCGTGCACGGCTTTGTCGCGACACGCTTGGATACACTGACCACAGCTAATACAGCGGTTGGCATCAAACTCAATAAACTCAGAACTGCGATCAACTTCGTACTTATGACGCAAGTCTTTCGCACGAAGATCTAACCAATCTTGATGCGATTTGATCTGCAAAGAGAAGTCAAAGCTTTGCTCAGCTTCATATTCGGTGGAGTAATCACGCAGCGCACAATCGGTATTTGCCTGACAACCACATTCTAGACAGCGCGCAGCTTCCTTCATTGCTTCTTCGTTATCAAAGCCCAACTCCACTTCAGCGAAGCTTTGCTCGCGTTGTGCTGGAGTCAGTTCAGGCATGATAGAACGAGCGACTTTTTGGATGTTCTCGAAGTGAAGCGGATCGACTTGAGAGAGTTTCTTCTCTTTTCGTGAGTTGAACGCCGCCTTTGGCATATCCGCCATATCGCCATTCAAAAACAGATCAATGGCTTTTGCCGCAACGCGACCATCACCCACGGCTTCAACTGCCGTTGCTGGACCACGGCGGAAATCACCAATACTGAAGATGTTACCCGTGCCTGTGTGCATGGTCTTTTCATCTGCATCAGAGGTGTTCCAGCGCGTAAGTGGAATCGACAAATCTTCGCCTTCGAGGAAGCTCAGATCTGGCTTTTGCGATACTGCCGCAATCACGGTGTCGAATTCTTCGGTAAAGAACTCGCCAGTTGGTTTAGGGCTTCGACGACCAGATGCATCCGGCTCACCCAACGCCATGCGCTCTAGACGAATCGCATTCACGCGTCCGGTTTCATCGGCAAGGTTTTCTGCTGGGTTGGTCAAGAAGTGGAATTTCACCCCTTCATGTTCCGCTTCGACAATCTCGTAGTCTTCTGCCGGCATTTCGTCACGAGTACGACGATAAATCAACGTGGTGTCTGCACCAGCACGACGCGCAGTACGAGCACAGTCAATTGCCGTGTTACCACCACCGATCACCGCGACTTTCTGACCCGTTACATAGTTTTGCTCGGTAACGTAATCTTTTAGGTAATCAACGCCTAAGTAGCAACCTTCAAGGTCACTGCCTGTGTAATGCATTTCGACCGCTTGAGACGCGCCGACAGCCAAACACACTGCGTCGTATTCTTCGCTCAATTGAGAAAGCGTGAAATCCACACCCAGCTTTTGATTGGTGTGAACTTGCATGCCATTGCGGCACATCAGTTCGATTTCTTTATCTAGAATGTCTTTTGGCAAACGGTATTCTGGGATGCCATAACGCAACCAACCGCCCGCTTTTGGCATGGATTCAAAGACCGTAACGTCGTAGCCTTCGTTCGATAAGTAGTAGCCAGCCGTTAGACCACCAGGGCCACTGCCGACGACGGCAATGTTCAAACCTTTGCTTGGTTTCTTTTCTGGTACGTAGGCTTCATGCGCAGACAAATCCGCATCCGCGGCATGACGTTTTAGCTGACGAATTGCAATAGGCTCATCGACTAACGAGCGGCGACATTCGCTCTCACAGAATGCAGGGCACACACGACCAATCGATAGTGGCATAGGAAGCGTACGCTTAATCACTTCAATCGCTTTTTGATGATCGTTCTGTGCGATGTGATAAAGGTACGATTGGATATCCACGCCCGCAGGACACGCGGTTTTACATGGCGCTTCACAATCGGCGTAATGGTCCGTCATGATGCGGTTAAGTGCTTTTCTGCGGTGCTCGCTTAATTGTTCTGATTGCGTGACCACATTAAGGCCGCGGTAAACTTCGAGTTCACACGCACGCTTAGTACCGCCGCTTTCGACTTCAACCACACACAAGTCACAGGGTACTTTTTCATTACTTTTGTTCATTCCGCACAGCGATGGAATCTCGACCCCACACACTTTTGCTGCTTCTAAAAGGGTTAGACCCTCTTCTACAATTCTATATTTTCCATCGATGACAATTTCTATCATGCAACCCCCGCAGCAAAGCAAATCCAAATCTGCACAAGTAAAACCATGCATTCTATAAGGATAATCATTTGTAAGACAAGTTAGTGTGATGTAAAACTTATAAACCACATTTTTCACGTGTCATAAAAAGCGAGGGCTTCTTTCGCTAACTTTCAACACTCGGTGTTTAACAAACGTTTTACTCCCTCGAAAGTGCGAAAACTGAAGGGTTGGACTATTTTGATAATAAGAGTAATAAATGATTGACCTTACCCTTAGGTTAACCTTTAGAATCGAAGGGTTTTCATCATTTTCATCAAACACATGGGAAAGGGTATGCACTTAAAATCGCTGCATACAATCTGGTTAACTCTCTTCACGACGCTAGTGCTATTGGTATCTAGTGTGGCGAACAGTGAGCCGTTGATGAATATTCAAATGATGTCTACTGGCATGGCTCACCATCCTTCTATGATGAGTGACAGCGAACACTGCGGTATGCCTGGCATGATGGACGTCTCCATGACTGACGCTTCTATGTCCGAAGATGGCGATGCAAGAGAAAGCAGCATGAACTGTGGTGGAGGCTCCGGCATGGTTCATACCTGTTGTACTGCCGCGTGTACGATAGTTTTCGTCCCCCTACCGAATTCTAACAATAGCCCAATGCCCGTCGTCTATCGCGCAACCATTACTCCTGAAGTTGCTTCCCCAGTCGTACACGTCAGCCGCGACCTGTACCGACCTCCTATAGCCTAAATCCGTCCTAGCATTCGACCCTGCACGTGTATCGCAGGTTGTTTTAATGCGCCTGAACGATGAGGTAACAAGGCTTTACTGTTCCCGCAATAAAATCCGCACCTCCATCGATCCGGCGAACACTGGATTTAGATTATGGATATCAAACCATACCGCTTAGCTGCACCTATTTTTATGGTGGCTCTGGTCGCTGCACCAACCTTGGTTAACGCCGCAGGTAAAGAGACGCACACAGCGCAAAGTTCCGCATCAAGTGAGCGAGCTTCAACGACCAAGCTTGCCCAACTGATCAACGTCGCTTTGAGTAACGATGGCAATCGTAAGCAATACTCAGCGCAATCTGCTGCCATGCGTGAAACGGGCGTCGCGAGTGCGACCTTGATGGACCCAAAACTGAAAGTGGGTTTTGGTGGCTTGCCTGTCGACAGCTTCAAATTCGATGAAGACCCAATGACCAACATCTCCGTTGGTTTAATGCAACAGTTTGAGCGTGGTTCTACGCTTGATTTACAGCAGAAGAAAGCCAATCAACAAGCTGACGGCCTTGGGCTTCAAGTTCATGCTCGTGAGCTTGAGGTGGCCAACAGCATGACCCAACTTTGGTTAGAGCTTGGTTACCAGCAACGCGCGGAGCAAATCATGCTTGAGAACCGCAAGTTGATGAAGGAGATGGAAAGCTTTATTCAAACCAACTATTCGATTGGTAAGAGTGAAGCGCAAGATCTGCTCAACGCCCAACTTCAAGTCAGCAAGTTGGATGAGAAACTGCAAGCCAATGCACAAATGCAACGTCGTCTTATCTCTCAACTCTCCGAATGGTTGGGATCAGACTGGTTGGCAAACGAACAGGCTCTGCACGCGAGCAATCAATTGAACTGGGACACACTGAACAGCAAACTTGCTGCCAGTCAGGGGTCCACCAAGCATTATCAGCAACTCAGCCAACACCCGATGGTTAAGATGGCCGACGTCAGCATCTCTGCCAATAAAACTCAGGTGGAAATTGCTGAGCAAGCCTACAACCCGCAATTTGGCGTCGAAGTAATGTACGCCTACCGCCAAGCCGACAACATGATGGGTGAGCCCGCCTCTGATTTGGTTAGCGCTTACCTCACCATGGACATTCCACTGTTCACTGGTGACCGCCAAGATCGCAATCTTGCTGCCGCTCAATACCAAGTTGGCGCGGCACAATCGCAAAAAGACACCTTACTAACGCAGATGAATGCCAAGGTGAACACTTTGCTGGTTGATCGCGGCAACTTAACCCAACGCTTAGAACGTTATCAATCCACCTTATTGCCTCAAGCGAAAGCGCGCATTCAAGCCGTTGAGCGGGGTTATCAAAACAACACAGCGCAGTTTAACGATGTAATTTCTGCCACCACAGACGAGTTGGCTCTGCAATTGGAGCAACAACGTCTGCTGACCGATCTCAACATCGCAAACAGCAATTTAGCCACCCTACTCGGTGGTTTCGACTACCAAGTGGCTTCACCGGAAGCTCGCTCTATTTCGACATATTAATTTGTGATTCCCCAAGACAGTTGGGGCTACAGCTAGGCGGCAAACGAGAGAATCCCATGAGCACTTTCCCTAACAAACTAAGGGAGCCTCTATGTGATTTGGGTGAACGAGAGCAGGCAACAACGCTGTAGCGTCAAATGTGAAGGGGAAAATAAGGTAAAACAATGAAAACATTTAAGATTGCAACCATCGCGCTGATTGTTGGTGGTGCTTTGGGGTTTGGTGCTAATCATTTTCTTACGGGCTCGGCTCACGACATGAGTGCGATGGGTGGCAAATCTGCTGCAAGCTCCAATGATCCACTTTACTGGGTTGCCCCAATGGATCCGAATTACAAACGCGACAAGCCGGGTAAGTCCCCAATGGGCATGGATTTGATTCCGGTTTACGCAGAAGACCTATCCGGTGAACAAGATGCACCGGGTACAGTGACTATTGACCCTTCAGTAGAAAATAACCTCGGGGTTAAAACTGCAAACGCGACACTGCAACAGTTGTCACCACGCATCGAAACAGTTGGTTATATTGCCTTTGATGAAAGTCTGTTATGGCAAACCAACGTTCGTGTGGCAGGTTGGGTAGAAAAACTCTACATCAATGCCGTGGGTGAGAAAGTGAAGAAAGGCGATGTGCTTTTCACGCTCTACTCTCCAGAACTGGTTAAAGCACAAGAAGAATTGCTGAATGCGTACCGCACTGGCCGCAAAGGTCTTGTAAAAGGCGCGACCGAACGCTTGGTAACGCTTGGTGTTGACCGTGCTCAAATCAAATCCATTACTCGTAGTGGTAAAGCATCGCAAACCATTGAAATCAAAGCGCCTGCTGATGGCGTTATCGCGAGCTTAAACGTGCGTGAAGGTGGCTATTTGTCCCCTGCTCAAGCGGTTATCAGTGCGGGTCCTTTGGACAATGTTTGGGTTGATGCGGAAGTATTTGAGCGTCAAGCACACTGGATGAAAGCCGGTTCTCAAGCCACGATGACCCTTGACGCGATTCCGGGCAATGAATGGCAAGGTGTCGTAGATTACGTGTACCCAATCCTAGATCCGAAAACACGTACGTTGCGCGTGCGTCTTAAATTCCCTAACCCAGATGGCGCATTGAAGCCAAACATGTTCGCCAATATTGCCCTGCAGCCTGTCACTGACGACGCAGTATTAACGATTCCTAAATCATCTGTTATCCGCTCTGGCGGTATGACTCGCGTTGTTCTGGCGGAAGGTGATGGCAAATACCGTTCTGCTCGAATTGAAGTTGGCCGTGAAGCTGGCGAACAAATCGAAGTATTACAAGGACTTAAACAAGGCGATAAGATCGTTACTTCATCTCACTTCATGCTCGACTCTGAATCAAGCCAGTCGGCGGATCTGTCTCGCATCAATGGTGTAGAAGCAGCGGCGGAAACAGCATGGGCCAAAGGTGAGATCACAGACGTAATGAAAGATCACCGCATGCTGACCATCGACCACCAGCCTGTACCAGAATGGGATTGGCCGGGCATGGTAATGAACTTCACTTTCGCAGATGGCGTTGAGATGGGTGACTTGAAAAAAGGTCAGGCTATCGAATTTGAAATGCAAAAGACGGAGTCCGGTCAGTACCAAATCGTTGACTATAGGGCAGACAACAGCGTCATTGCAGCAGAAGTTTGGCTAACTGGTGACATCACGATGCTGATGGCTGATTTTGGCATGATCACCTTAAACCACCTACCGGTTGCAGAATGGAACTGGGATGCGGGCGAGATGAACTTCTCTGTGGGTGAAGACGTTGATCTATCGGGTTTTGAAGAAGGACAGAAAGTTCGGTTTCTAGTTGAAAAACAAGGATCTGACTACGTTCTTAAACAGCTAGTTCCTGCAACAACAGCCGTCGAGGGTTAATTATGATCAATGCTATTATTCGTTGGTCACTGAGCAACCGATTCCTAGTGTTGGTCGCGACCTTAGCCCTTGTATTAGGCGGACTTTACAGTGTAAAGAATACGCCTGTTGATGCGATTCCGGATCTTTCTGATGTGCAAGTGATCATCAAGACAAGCTATCCGGGTCAGGCTCCTCAAGTCGTCGAGGATCAAGTTACTTACCCACTCACCACCGCCATGCTTGCCGTGCCGGGTGCTGAGACAGTTCGTGGCTACTCCTTCTTTGGTGACTCTTACGTTTATATCATTTTCAACGATGATACCGACATGTACTGGGCACGTTCACGCGTGTTGGAGTACTTAAGCCAAGTAGCACCAAAGCTGCCACCGAACGCAAAACCAACGCTAGGTCCTGATGCAACGGGTGTGGGCTGGGTTTACAGCTACGTATTACAAGACAAAACCGGCAAGCATGATTTGGCCGATCTTCGCAGCCTGCAAGACTGGTTCTTGAAGTACGAATTGCAAACCGTTGATGGCGTTTCTGAAGTTGCGACCGTGGGCGGTATGGTGAAGCAGTATCAAGTGCAGATTGACCCTGCCAAGCTTCGTGCTTACAACCTCACTCTGCAACAAGTGAACATGGCAATCCAAAACGGTAACCAAGAAACCGGCGCGTCCGTTATCGAAGTGGCCGAAGCCGAGCACATGGTTCGTACCACGGGTTACCTAACCAGCATTGAAGACATCAAATCACTGCCTCTCAAAGTCACTGAGAAAGGCACGCCGTTGCTATTAGGAGACATCGCAGACATTAACCTTGGTCCACAAATGCGCCGTGGTATCTCAGAGCTGAATGGCGAGGGTGAAGCGGTCGGTGGCGTTATCGTGATGCGCTTTGGTGAAAACGCCAGTGAAGTGATTGCGAAAGTCAAAAACAAGCTAGCAGACCTACAACGCAGCCTGCCAGAAGGCGTGGAAATTGTGGCAACCTACGACCGCTCTACCCTTATCGATTCAGCGGTAGAAAACCTATGGAAGAAGCTTGCAGAAGAGTTCATCGTCGTTGCGATTGTGTGTGCGCTGTTCTTGTTCCACATTCGTTCTTCATTGGTTATCGCTCTGAGTCTACCGGTTGGCATTCTCACTGCGTTTATCGTAATGCATTGGCAAGGCATCAACGCCAACATCATGTCCTTGGGTGGTATTGCGATTGCCATCGGTGCTATGGTGGATGGTGCAATCGTAATGATTGAAAACGTTCACAAGCACATTGAACGAACGCCACTAACCGACAAGAACCGCTGGCAAGTAATTGGCAAAGCCGCAGAAGAGGTTGGCGCACCGCTGTTCTTCTCGTTGCTTATCATTACTCTTAGCTTCGTACCGGTGTTCGCCTTAGAAGGCCAAGAAGGCAAGATGTTCTCGCCGCTTGCGTTCACTAAGACTTACGCCATGGCAGCGGCAGCAGGTTTGGCAATCACACTCGTCCCTGTTCTTATGGGCTACTTCATTCGCGGTAAGGTGTTACCGGAGCACAAAAACCCGGTTAACCGTGGCTTGGTCGCATTGTACCGTCCGCTGTTGAACACCAGCTTAAAATACCCTAAGACCATGATTGTTATCGCATTAGGTCTGATGGCTTCGGCTTACTACCCTACCAGTAAACTGGGTAGCGAGTTCATCCCGCCGCTGGATGAGGGCGACTTGATGTACATGCCAACGACCTATCCGGGTATCTCGATTGGTAAGGCGCGTGAGCTTCTACAACAAACCAACAAGCTGATCAAAACCGTTCCAGAAGTGAAAACCGTATGGGGCAAGATTGGCCGAGCTGAAACTGCAACCGATCCTGCGCCACTCACCATGATTGAAACCGTGATTCAGTTGAAGCCACGCGTTCAATGGCGTGAAGGGGTAACAACCGAGTCACTACGCAAAGAGTTCGACAAGCTGGTTCAGTTCCCTGGTCTTACGAACGCTTGGGTAATGCCTATCAAAACGCGTATCGACATGCTGGCAACGGGCATCAAAACCCCTATCGGCATTAAGATCGCGGGCCCTGACCTGAAAGTGATTGAGAAGATCGGTTCTCAGTTAGAGCCAATTCTTAATGGCGTACAGGGCACCGCATCGGTTTATGCAGAGCGTGTAGCAGGTGGTCGTTATGTCACGATCGACATTAAACGTCGTGCCGCAGCACGTTATGGCTTGAGCATAAAAGACGTTCAGCAGGTGATCTCTACTGCGGTGGGCGGTATGAATGTGGGTGAAACCATTGAAGGCTTGGAGCGTTACCCAATCAACGTTCGTTACCCACAAGACTACCGTGACTCCGTGGTTAAACTGCAAAACCTACCATTGGTGACACCAAATGGCGCTCGTATTGCGCTGGCTGACGTAGCGGACATTCGTTACGAAGACGGCCCTCCGATGATCAAGACAGAAAACGCGCGTCCAAACGGCTGGGTATTTGTCGACATCGATGGTCGTGACCTTGGCTCTTACGTCGTAGAAGCGCAACAGGTTGTTGCTGATCAATTGGAACTTCCTGCGGGTTACTCGCTGGCTTGGTCTGGTCAATACGAATACATGGAGCGTGCAAAAGACCGCTTGAGTGTCGTGGTACCAATCACCATCGCCATCATTATGTTGCTGCTTTACTTCAGCTTCCGTCGCGTTGGCGAAGTGATGATCATCATGCTTACTCTACCACTCGCTATGGTTGGTGGTTTGTGGCTCATGCATATCCTCAACTACAACTTCTCGATTGCTGTTGGGGTCGGCTTTATTGCCCTCGCAGGCGTCGCGGTTGAAATTGGGGTCATCATGCTCGTCTACCTAAACCAAGCATGGCACTACAAAAAACTCGATGCGGAAGAGAGCCAACAGAAGCTTGAAGCGAAAGACCTAACTGATGCCATTCGTGAAGGTGCAGGCCTGCGTGTTCGCCCAGTAATGATGACGGTACTGACAGTAATTATTGGCCTTATTCCGATCATGTACGGCGAAGGGACAGGATCAGAAGTAATGCAACGTATCGCCGCACCAATGATTGGTGGTATGGCATCGGCACTACTACTGACGCTGTTAGTGCTTCCAGCCATCTTCAAGCTGTGGAAACAACGTGAGTTGCGCTCAAGTAACTCAACTCCGAGTCAAGCAAGCATGCAAACTGGCAACCAAATCGAAAACGCCGACAGCACAGATCGCACTGGCAACAAGGCTTAATCCATACCTTCCCCTCAATCAATACGTTTGAGGGGAAGCAACCAAGTTATTAATGAATTAAAACAAGGATATAAAAATGAAAAAGACACTAATTACTCTTGCTCTAGCCCTAACAACAACGACTGCGTTTGCCCAAATGGATCATTCAAACATGGACCACGCGAACATGGATCATAGCAACATGAAGCATGAAAATATGGACCACAGCAGCATGAAGATGGACCACAGTAAAATGGACCATTCAAACATGATGGACATGCCGGGTATGTCAGCCGTTGGTATGCCAGCAAAAGGGGCTAAGCCAGACAAGGTGGTACACGTTATCTTGGGTGATGACATGACCATCAAGTTCAAGAAAGACGTTAAAATTGAGCCAAACGATGTGGTGCAATTTGTTGTGATGAACACCGGTAAGATCAACCACGAGTTCACAATCGGTTCGGCTAAAGAGCAGCTAGAACATCGCGAAATGATGAAGACAATGAGCGGTGATCATATGCACGACTCGGGCAACTCTGTGACGGTAGAACCGGGTAAAGCGAAGCAGTTGTTGTGGCATTTCCACGGTGACCACAACGTTGAGTTCGCGTGCAACATTCCGGGCCATGCAGAAGCAGGCATGACGAAGAACATTACGCTGTAAATCGTACTTGCACACCAAAAAGGAGCTGATATTTCAGCTCCTTTTTTTCTCTGAATCCATGCTTACGCAGTGGCGTCAGCTCAGAAGTTATAGGCTGCCATAACTCGAACCGCCATCTCATCTTCCTCCGATAAGCTGATGTCCTCGTCAATTTTGTAGCCTTCAACAATAAGTCCAACACTGGCAATATCGACTTTGACACCTAAGGTTGGTTCAACGTTGTTTTGGCTGTCTGTGTCGACATACTCACCCGTCTCTTCTTCAAAATACTCGATCTCGACATTGTTGTAATTCAACCCGATACGCGGCGTTATCGCCAACACATCGTTTACGCGAATTTCGTAGCCCAACGCAGTATGTAATCCCCAAACTTGCTTCTCTGCCCAATGCGTACCAAAGTGCTCTTGTTCACCGCTGTCTATCGGTGCATTGAAGCCGAGTGACCAATTGATATTGGGTAACACTTCTGCACCCATCTCTACACTTAAGACCTCATGCTTATCCAAAAACGTCACGCCACCGGCGATAAAGGGTTCTCTCTCTTCTGCAAGCACTGGAGCGCTAAGCAAAAGCACCAAAATGAATAAGCCAACCAGATCTTTAAGCATGACACCTCCGAGCAATGAATACGTCGATTTACCACTCTCAGAATACGTCGATTACGTGCGCATTTTTGACGGTTAAGAGACTCAAATTTGAACCTTAAATCAACACACAATGTCGTATTAATCGATGTGTTTTTTTTATTTAAAGGGCTCTTGTGAAACACTCTATCGACCTCAATCTATACCGCTTTTTGCATTTGATCTTTGAACAAAAATCGATGCCGAAAGTGTGTCATACACTCGATATCAGTCGAGCAACATTTAATCGCCAATTAGCCGATTGCCGAGTGTTGTTTGGAAATGAGTTGTTTATCGCCAATAAGGGGCTTTACCAACCTACGTTGTTTTGCAGCCAACTTATGAGTCTTATTGAAGAACCGCTTGAACAGCTAGAGTCAGCACAGACTCAAATCAATGTACTTGAAGCCGCCTCTCAACCAACGCAATTTCGTTTCTTCGTCCCTAATCCTCTTAGTGCTCTTCTAACCACTCCTTTACTAGAGTTGCTTGAGCAACATGAAAATGTTGACGATTTTTCTATGGTTGACTGGAATTTAGACGGTATTGAGTTTCCCAAAGCAGGGTCACTTGCAGTTGGGATTTCAGGTTACCCTTCGGTGATGAATGAGCGTGTGGTAGAAAGAAAAATTGGCGAACTTGGCCTGTATCTCTATACCTCAAAGAGCAATCCACTCTGGCAAGCAGAACAAGTTGATATTCTGCGCTTACAAAGTGAAAAGTTAGTACGAGTATCCATGGGCGCGCTCGATGATGCAATTTACTATGAGAGAGTGAAACGTCAGTTGGGTTTCGCGCTAACCAAACGCCTCACCGTCCCCTCTGTTCATGCAGCGTTGGACTGGCTAACTAAAACCGATTACGTGATGATTTGCTTTACTTTGCCTGACTCAGTGTTACCACAAAACATCAAAAAGATTCCGTTGATTCAAAACAATCAACAGATGTATTTCGATATTGGTTTGCAATTTCACCGTGGCTATTATCAACACCCAACGATAGTGAAATTAGAAAAGCACCTATCCGATATTCTCAACGATTTGTAACTTCAATGGTCATTACTGGCATACTGGACATACAAAAAAGCCGCCCGGTACAGGCGGCAAACAAGCAGTGTGTGCAGTAAAAATAAAACGACAAAAATATAAAGGTCGATGAAAAACGTTAGAAGTTGAAGCTCAACGTAGCGCGAACCACATCTTCTTCAAATTCTTTACCATTGATCGGGTTAACCGCTGAGTCGTTGATCTTACCGTAATCAACTGTTAGACCAACCATGCGCCAGTTAACCGTACCGCCAACAGAAGCGTACACGCTATCAATGTTCATGCTCTGGCCTGAGTGGGTGCCGCTATTGATATCAACGTCCGCATTAAAGTAGTTGATACCAAGCTTAGGAATGATATCGAACTCAGCAATTTCAAAGCGGTAGCCAATGTTCGCGTACATGCCCCAAGCGTCTTGATCGTTCTTTACTGGCATATCAATTGCGTCAGAACCAACAAAAATACCACCGCCGGTGACAATGTTGTTGCCCACATCGCGGCTGTAACCCAAGGTGTACATTTCGTGGTCGCCAACGAAGGTCGCACCCGCTTCAATCGAATTATTACGTCCTTCTGCCAATGCGTGGCCAGAAGCGGTCACTGTTGCCAATGTTGTTAGCGCTAGAATGCGTTTTGATGTGATAGTCATCTTTACTCTCTCGGTTTGGATTTGCTTATTACCCTACCCATTTCTGAATTTCGAAATTGAGGCTTAAAAAGCTCACCGCTGAGCTAACTCATGACTAACAATCTTGACACTCAGCGCATAATAAATAGCTCTTCGTGATAACTCTGCTCAATATTAAATTGATGCGCATCCAGCTCTTTTTTCAGTGTTTTTGAGAACGCTTCTGGTCCACAGAAGTACATTTCATACTGGTTCAAATCACCACACTGAGCCGCAATACGCTCAGCATTCAAACGTGGCGATTTCATGGTATCTATCACATGCAGTTTGACGCTTGCTTGGTGCGCTAAGTGCCACAGTTCATCGACCAACTGACCGTCGATACCGCGACTGCAGTAAAACAAATGAACGTCGCTAGTTTGCGCTTGCACTTTCAATGCTTCCAAAGCAGCAAAGAAAGAAGCAATCCCTACCCCACCAGCAATCCAGATTTGAGGTTTCTCTAAATCAAATTCCAAACGTCCGTAGGGCCCTTCTACCATTACAGCATCATCCGCTTTTACGCGCTCATACAAGCCGGTAGTAAAATCGCCTAGCTCTTTGATTAGGAAACGTAATTCATCACTTTCACTGCTAGAGACGATGGTGAACGGATGCGCATCTTCATCACCAAAACGTAAGTAAGCAAATTGCCCCGCTTTGTGCCCTTGCCAAGACCCATTTGGTTTCACGACCAATTCCATCACTTCAGCTAGAGGGAAATAACGTGTCGACGCCACAACCGCAGAATGTTTATTACGGCGACCAACAAAGCCAAACAAACTGGAAAGTGCGGCAACCGAACCGACGACTGCAAAACCAACAGTAAGATAGTAAATAGGCTCGCCCCAATACGCGCGTTTGAGCAGCAGTACGGAGTGAATCGCAATCAGTAGATACGCCACCGACATAAAGCGGTGCGATAGTTTAAAGGGTTTGTATTTCACTGCGCCCCATAGAGAAATCACCAGCAAAACCAACAGCATGTAAAAGCCCCACTCACCCATGCCTTGAGCAAGGTCGCGCAGACCATGAACCCAAGCTTCGATTCCAGAGAGGTTACCCTCCGGCCCTGTACCTGTGTGTTTCTCTGGTCTTGCTAATACACCAGACATGACTAACCATTTCGGCACTTGATACCAAAGCCAGTGCGCAAGACCTAATGCAACGCCACCAATGCCGAGCCATTTATGCACTCGATACGCTTTGTCCATGCCGTGCAGCCAGTTTTCAACCACAGGAAGACGCATTGCCAACACCATGGTGATCGACATCAGCATCAAAGACAGAATGCCTGAATATTGGATCATGGCAGATCGCCATTCAAAGACATTGGTAGAAGAGAAAAGCTGCGGTTCCATCGCAAACCATAATACGGACATCGCGGCGATCATTGCCCAGATGAGATTGCGGAATGTTTTCATGATTGGTTACTCGGTTAATCGACAACTTTACTTTAGCGCTTCACATGTAAAGCAACGTCAATAAGAGTAAAAGCGGGTAAAGCTCGACATATGCAAGGATTCCTACAGAAAAAAGACAATAATCTAACAGTCATTAGAGTATTCACTCGTTATAGTTCCGGCTAAATTCGCCAAGATGCGAACTGGAATAAATAACACTAAGAAAATCAATAATGAAAAAGCTATTTCTGCTACTCGGATTGTTAGTCTGTTCGAGTGCAACATACGCCGCCAAACTGAACGAAGACATCTCTGCCATCGAACAACACATCGCGGGTCGAATCGGTGTGGCGATTTGGGATACACAAAGTAACGAGCATTGGGATTACCGAGGCGATGAACGCTTCCCGATGATGAGTACCTTCAAAACTCTTGCCTGTGCCACAATGCTGAATCAAATGGACACCGGAAAGCTAGATAAAAACGCCACTGCGAAAGTCGAAGAACGTAACATGGTGGTATGGTCACCTGTCATGGATCGTATGGCAGGTCAAACCACCCGCATCGAACACGCGTGTGAAGCAGCGATGCTCATGAGTGACAACACCGCAGCAAATATCGTATTACGCAGCATTGGTGGTCCACGAGGGGTCACGCTCTTTTTACGCTCTCTTGGCGACAAAGCGACGAGGTTGGACCGTTTTGAGCCAAGACTGAATGAAGCCAAACCAGGCGATAAGCAAGACACCACAACACCTAACGCCATGGTAAACACTCTGCACACTCTGCTAGAAGGCGATGCGCTATCTTACGAATCTCGCATCCAACTTAAAATTTGGATGCAGGATAATAAGGTTTCGGATCCACTTATTCGTTCAGTCCTACCGAAAGGTTGGTCGATTGCCGACCGCTCTGGCGCTGGCGGTTTTGGCTCTAGGGGCGTGACAGCGATGATTTGGAAAGAGAATCATAAGCCGATTTATGTCAGCATCTATATCACAGAGACAGACTTGTCATTGCAAGCAAGAAACCAAGTGATTGCTCAGATCAGTCAATTGATTGTCGACCAATACCAAACTTATTAGATCTAACTCAATGATTTTAAACGGAGCCTTTGCGCTCCGTTTTTTTATTTCTCGATTTACATTGACACAAGTAGAACGATCGCTCTACCCTAAAAGTAGAACAATCATTCTACTCATGAGAAGACGCTATGTTGAAAGAACAGATCGCTGCCAGTTTAGAGCAAGCTTTTAGCGAGCTTGGATTTGCCGAGCCTAGTGTGGCACAGCTCAAGACTGCCTGTGGCGTTAGCCTACGCACCTTGTACAAGCATTACCCATCTAAGGAAGACATGATCGTGGCCGCGTTAGAACACCGCCACCAGCGCTACTTAAACTTCCTGCTGGATAACTCGCCACAAGCCGGGCTAGAAGCGACTCAACACGTATTCAACAAGCTCAAGCAATGGATGGAAGACTACGCACCGCATGGTTGCATGTCGATGAACGCGATTGCGGCATTTCCCGAGCACGACATCATCAACCAAACCGTGAAAGCGCACAAAGAAGACGTTCGACAATTTTTGGGTAAACAGAGCCTTCGCCAAGACCTCGCCACGCAGCTGTTCTTATTGCACGAAGGCGTGTCCAGCGCTTGGCCAGTACTGGGTAACGAGGCTCTGAACTCTGCGCAACAAGCTGTTTTAAGATTGCTAAAGGAAGATTAATCATGACAACGCTACCAACCACAATGAAAGGTGTTCTATTGACCGGTCACGGCGGACCAGAAATGTTGGAATACCGCCAAGATATTCCTGTCCCAACACCAAAAGAGAATGAAGTGCTGATTCGTGTATCCGCTGCAGGCGTGAACAATACCGATATCAATACGCGTATCGGCTGGTATTCAAAAGGCGACAGCGATAGCGAGGATGCAAGTTGGAGCGGCAATGCATTGGTTCTCCCACGCATTCAAGGCGCTGACGTCTGTGGCGAGATTGTTGCCGTTGGCGGTATGGTAGATGAACGTCGCATCGGTGAACGCGTTCTGATTGAGCCTTGCTTAAGCGATGTAAATGGCGAAACCATTAATCCACCTTGGTACTTTGGCTCAGAATGCGATGGTGGTTTTGCAGAATACACCGTGATCTCAGCTAAGCACGCCTACCAGCTAAAGACGGATTTGACTGACGTTGAACTTGCGTCTTTCCCATGTTCGTATTCAACGGCAGAAAACATGCTCACTCGCTCTCGTGTTGCCAAAGGAGATCGAGTCCTGATTTCTGGTGCTTCCGGCGGTGTGGGCTCTGCAGCGATTCAACTCGCCAAAGCGCGCGGTGCTACTGTTATTGCCATCACAAGCCCAAGCAAAAATGAACAAGTGCTGGAACTGGGCGCAGGTGAAGTCGTGCCACGTAATGCAAATCTTGTTGAAGCGCTTGGCAATAACAGCGTCGATGTGGTGATTGATTTGGTTGCTGGCGACCAGTGGCCACAGTTTCTTGAAGTCTTGCGCCCGAAAGGTCGTTACGCGGTATCAGGTGCCATTGGCGGTGCGATGGTTGAGCTAGACGTTCGCACTCTGTATCTCAAAGATCTCAGCTTCTTTGGTTGTACCGTCCTTGAGCCTGAAGTGTTTGGAAACTTGGTTCATCATATTGAACAAGGCAATATCAAACCATTAGTCGCACAGACATTCCCACTGGAAGACATCAACCAAGCGCAAGCGGCATTCCAAGAGAAGGGACACGTAGGCAAGATGGTTCTTACCGTGAAGTAATACCTATCTCTACATTAAGGTCTGTTGACCTTTATAGAACGTATTAAAAGCCCCTCTGCAAGTTCATCGCAGAGGGGCTTTTCGTTCAGGTTAGATAAACAATTGCCTTAGCTTAATGGGTTACCAGTAAGCAGGACTATCCAAACCTTGCACGCAAGAGGATGTGCCTTGGATTGGCGTCAATTCACTTACAAGTGATTGTGCCAACCAACCATGCGGAAAGCTCAAAGTATGAGGCGCTTTGAATTGCGCTTCCGTCACTTGTTGGAAACCAACGCGCGAATAGAAGTTAGGATCGCCGTAGGTAAACACCAACTCGATACCTTGCTGTTTCAAGTGTTCAAGGCCAAAGTTGATAAGGGCTTGTCCTACGCCTTTGCCTTGGCACTCTGTTAGTGTTGCCATTGGCGACAATAAGTAACCCACTTCACCATTCTCAAAGCGTAGCGGTGTAAACAACACGCCTGCGATCAAGCGTTCACCTTGTTTCGCAACAAAGCCTTTCAATTCTTGCTCTGACGTTGTAGTTAACAAATCGCCGACTAATGCGCCAATGGTTTTGCCTTCTGCTTCGCCTTCAGAATCAGAAAAGGTTTGAGTAAACAAAGCGATCATCTCGCTGCTCATGCCTCTCTCATATTGAGAAAGTGTGTAGTTAGATTTTTGAGTATTTTGATTTGTTGTTTCGTTCATTTTTCTATCAATCTTTTTGTAAGATATACATCTGATACGCCACTTCATTTCCACGGCGTTTAACGATATCTAATTCAACTTGTATGTCTTTTAATGCTTGTGACGCTGGCATCTCAGCTTTCAAACTTTGCACACGCTCACCTAAAGGAACGTAGTAGTTATCCCATGCCTGTTGGCTAATTGGGAATGTCTCTAACACTTGGTAGCCTGCTGCTTTTGCCTGCGCAATACGCTTCTCGACACTGCCCACATCTGGATATTCTTTTTGCCAGAACGCCACCGTATCTTCGCTTGGTGTATCCGTGTTCCAAACCAAATCACTCACCACTAAGATACCGCCGTCCTTAAGCAATGGGTGCCATGCTTTGAATGCGTTCGCCACACCCATGATGTAAGCACTGCCTTCCGCCCAAATGACATCGGCCGAGCCTTCTGCAAATGGCAGTTCTGTCATGCTCGCACACACCGTGGTGATATTGTCACTTAAGCCAAGAGCCTCAGCTTTGCCTTGTAGGCGTAGCAAAGACGGCTCCTCGTTATCGACCGCAGTGATGTGTGCATGTTTTGCCAAAGTACGAGTCGCAATGCCCTGCCCGCACCCGATTTCCAATATTTCATCAGGTTGAGTTGGTAATAGGCTCAATGCTTTCAACGTATCTTGCTCTGAACCTGGCCCCCAAAACTCCAAGGCTTCAAATACGCGGAAGAAGTCCGCCATGTAGTCGTCGTGAGTATTCATATCTTTTGATAACCAACGTAAGTGAAGGGCTTCTTTCTCGCTAAAACCTTGCGTCATCAGCCATTTCAAGTGCGCATCCGGCGCGACTTCATCCAACGATTCATGCCAATCGGTTAACGGAGTTTCACCAAGCAGCGCTGCCAAGAGCTGTCGCGATTTCTGCTTTTGCTCAATCTCTTCATCGAGCTGTTTGAGTCTTTCCAACATCAACTGGCGATCTACTTTGGCTTCCAAACAGGCTTTACATTCCTTGAGCGTCAGTCCGCCACTCTGCAATTGCTGGATCAAACGCAAGCGTTGTAGATCCGCATCGCTGTAAGCGCGATAGCCGTTGCTTAACCGTTGCCCTTTGATGAGCTCAATCTTCTCGTAATAGAGCAATGTGGTGCGAGACGAACCCAGCATCTCAGCCAGTTCCGATATCCGATACATGTAATTTTCCTCAGCGCTGATGAAAGCATCTTAAACTGTAGAGTTATAGACAGGTCAACATGAATTGTAGAAAAGATTCAAGAAGTAAAACGCCCACAATACGTTCGCATTGTGGGCGTTTTTATTCTGGCCGAGATTTAGCGTTATTTTACTCGTCCTTGCTCAACCAAGCGCGGGAAGACCTCATTGCGGAAAATCGTGCTTATCGCGATGTCATCCACGTTTGAAGAATCTACCCATTGGCACTCTGCGATTTCGTTACTGGCAACCACCTCGCCCGAATAATCATTAACGAAGAACACATCCATAACCAAAATAATGCCATCTTTATCGTGTGCGGGCGCTTCAAAACGACCAAACAGCGTTAAGGCATCTTCCGCCACGACAATGCTTACTTCTTCTTGCAGTTCACGGCACAACGCTTGCTCTGACGTTTCGCCACTATCCAGTTTTCCGCCCGGCGCATAGAAGGTGTCTTTGCCTTTTGAGCGCAGCACTAACAACGCGCCGTCTTGAATGATGATACCTGCAGACTTCTGCATCTTGCTTTCCTTCTAGGCGTTAGAGAAACTTCTCGATCATGACTTCATTGATGTACTGGCCGTTAATTTTGGCATGCTTCTTTGCGGTGCCGACCACTTCAAAGCCATGTTTTAGATACGTAGCGAGCGCGTTAGGGTTGTCCTCTCGGACATAAGCAAACAACTTTTCATAGCCTTTGGACTTCGCATCGGCAAAAGTAGCGGTAAACAACGCTGAAGCGACACCTTGTCGACGACATTTGGCATCGACGAACGTACCAATAATGCCAACGTGAGCGAATGCCTTGGTATAACTGGCGAAAGGCTCTACGTTTTGGAAACCTAGCACGGCACTGTCTTCCTCGTCCCCTTCTTTTACATTCAATGCCACATTGAACACACCCGTTTCAGGAAAGCTTTCAATGAAGCCTTCTTCCTCTTCTGGGGTGAAGGTGGTATCAAGGATTGTGTGTAAGCCCTCTTCTATGATGGGATTGAGAACTTCGGTAATGCCTTGAGCGTGCTGTTTTTGTGCCTTTGTGACGACAACTTTCATAGTATTTTTCGTTCTTTTTATAGGGATGAAATAGGAGCTCGATTATCTTCTATCTTGATCGTAAAACCAATGACCTAGCGCTCGTTCGATCAGTAAATATCCATTGGAGCATCCCATAACTAACGCCCTATAAATAAACCACCGCTTCGATGTTGTTACCATCGGGATCATAAAAAAACGCTGCGTAGTAATTTGGCGCATAGTTTTCACGCAAACCTGGCTCACCATGACAAGTAAACCCAGCCTCAATACCCGCTTTATGAAAGGCCTCGACGGAAGCCTTGTCATTCGCTTTAAACGCAATGTGGCAAGGGGCACTTTGGCCACCCTTTTCTATCAGGAAGCGCGTATTGGGTTCACCAACTAATCCAAAGCCTGCCGCAGCCTCGTCCGACCATTTTAGTTCTATGCCCAAAGTGATAAGAACCTTGGAATAAAAAGCGACACAGGCATCAAAATCCACAACCTTAATTTCAAAATGATCAATCATATCTATCCCTACTTGATTGAATTTGTTCCATAAAAAAGACCACCTTAATCAAAGGTGGTCTCGATTGCGAAGTCTATCGTTTTATCGGTGACAAACTTGTCGGTAATGCCTCAGCTTAACTTAAAGGACGGCCTTCATAATCACCCGTCAGTGTTTTCAAGAACGCTTTGATGGCATCTACTTCTTCATCCGACATTTCCACTCCGACTTGGTATTTACCCATGTCGTAGATGGCTTTTTCTAGCGTATCAGCATGACCATCGTGGAAGTATGGTGGTGTCAGTTCAATGTTGCGCAAGGTTGGCACTTTAAACTTGTGTTTGTCTTCTTTGTTGCCAGTGAAGTTGTAACGACCAAGGTCTGCGTCCGTCATATCAGTACCACGCTCAGCAAAGTAGTCCGCTTTCATGCCCATGGTTTCAAACGTTTCACCACCCATCGCTTCACCTGCGTGACAGGTTTGACAATCGTACTTCTTGAACAACATTAAACCGTATTTCTCGTGCGAGTCCAGCGCTTGAGTATCACCCATCATGTATTGGTCGAAGCGGCTATTTGGTGTGGTTAGGGTTTTCTCAAATTCGGCAATCGCATCCGTAATGTTGTTGCCATTAATCTCACCTGAGTAAACCTTTTTGAACATCGCAACCATTTCTGGGTCTTGGCTTAACTTGTCGACGATTTCATCCCAATCCACAGAACCCATTTCAATAGGGTTAAACGGAGGACCACCCGCTTGGTCTTGCAGATCCGCAGCACGGCCATCCCAGAATTGCAGTTTGTTGTACACAGCATTAAACACGGTTGGAGCGTTGATGCCACCCACCTGGCCATGAATACCAACAGATGTTACGAGTCGGTCCACGCCGCCTGTATCAAGGCTATGGCATGACGCACATGAGACACTATTGTCTCCTGATAGTCGCGTGTCGTGATAAAGCACCTTACCCAGTTCAGCCTTGTCTGCATCGGTTTCGAACGTGGTGTAAATTGGTTGTAGAACTTTGGTTTTACGTTCTTCCGATACCGGAGACTGTGCATGACGCTCTGCACGCTTCTCACGAATCCACTTCAACAAGGTGTGCTTTTCGTCTTTGGACATGCTCGCTGACCAGTGCATCGTGAGGTAAATCGCTGGCGGCATTGAATCGTCGTACAGCACCTTTTCTAAACGAGCTAATGCGACTTCAGAGACCAAATCATCTTGTTTGACATCATCAAACAGGTTGGTCATATCAAAGTGACGCATGGCCACCTTCACATCAGCTTCCATGATTTGTTTTGCTACTGGCATTTCTGAGTAGAAAGGCATTTCGCTGTTTGGCGTATGACAATAACCACAGCCTTTGTCTGAGAGCACCTTCATTGCTTGATAATCTAGCGTCGATTTATCCAGAGAACTGAACTGCACTAACTGTTGTTGAGCCACTTTTTGATCGTCTTGCTTCACCATGTAGACAGTACCTAAGTAAGCCACTAAGCCTGCTCCAACGATCCCTAGCGTAATTTTCTTTTTATTCATAACTTTCCCCTAATCCGTTGCGGCGAAAGTTATTGAAATACCGATATTTTTAAAAATGGGAAAAAGGAATAGATATTAATCGAATATTTAGATGAGAAGCGGATTTAACATCTAATAGTTTTTAAAACAGACACTTGCCGACGAACGTAAAAAATATAACATAAAAACAACAACTTAAAACTAGAACTTTTATTGATATGAGTCAAAAATGACGGGAGCTCCAATATATTAACCAAACATATTAAATTCGATTAAAAATAATTCAGAACGAAATAAAGTAAGAATGGTGGAAGGGGTAAAGGAAAATAATATGGGCACAAAAAAAGGCAGCTCGTAAGCTACCTTTTTTGCAAGTCAGCAAATTAAATTATGCTTTCTTAACGTCTTTAGCTGGGTAAGTTAGCGTTGCTTCGCCAGCTTTAACGCGTACGTAAAAACCGCCGCTGCTTAGACCTGTAACAACCATTTCACCAAGATCGATACCTTTAGTAGCTACTACTACGTCACCGATTGAAAACATATTTAATACCCTGTTTATGTAGATTATGACCTTAAGTCGTTGGCGGTATTTAAGCTGAAATCGTCCCCTTAGCCTAATCAGGTTTTTTGTCGTTATGATTAACATTTCTTATTGTTATAAGGCTTGTTTTTCAAGGCTTTGTGAAGGTTTGATAGAGATCGCTTTTACGCATTCAGCTTCGCATAAGTAAAGGGGAGATTTCCCCCTATTACGCTATGATGAGGTTAACCAAACCAAGTCATTCTCGCTAAAACTTAGTTTCTTGAGGCAACTTGGATATCGAATCCTATTGGGAGAAAGACAATGAAAAATGGACTCACAATTCGCGCTTTAGAACGTTCTGATTTGCGTTTTATTCACGATCTCAACAATAACCGCAACATCATGACGTATTGGTTTGAGGAACCGTATGAGTCGCATGATGAATTAGAAGAATTGTACAGAAAGCACATTCATGATGATGCAGAACGTCGCTTTGTAGTAGAGGATGAGCAAGGCGTACTTATTGGCCTAGTAGAGCTAATTGAAATTAACTATATTCACCGTAGCGCCGAGTTCCAAATTATTATCGCCCCTGATCATCAAGGTAGAGGTTACGCGGAAGAGGTCATTAATCGTGCACTTGATTATTCGTTTTCAATCTTAAACTTGCACAAAATTTATCTGTTGGTGGCGCTCGACAACGAAAAGGCGATTCATCTCTATGAGAAATGTGGCTTTATTGAGGAAGGTCATTTAGTGCAAGAGTTCTTCATTAATGGCAGCTATAGAGATGTGAAACGTATGTACATTTTGCAAAATCAATTTCGTACAAAATTTGAAATTGACCAATAAGCGAAAATCCCTTTCACACGGTTGGGTGAACGAGATTGGACATGCCACTCGTGAAGTAGCGAGTGGTATGACACATGCTCGATTATTCAAACTGATATTGGTATGAGAAGATGACACGCTTGTCAGGGTCATCGAGATAAGTGTTGTTGTCCATGGCAAACGTCATCACATTAAAGGAGTGACGTTTCTGCACCAGATAACTCATGCCTACTCCACCAAAAACGCCTTGGTAATTATCCCCTTCACTGTTTTCCGAACCGTAAGATCCACCAGCAAACCCCATCAAGGTTAATTGCTCTGTCAAAGGTTTTAACGCAAATGCGCCTAAATAGCCGCTACTACCAGAAGAATTCATCATGTTGAACCCATTCTCGGGGCTAGGTGTGCCAGTAAAACCAGGATCCGAACATGCACTTTCCCCTGCACCGTCACAAACAGGCACATCGCCATCGTTATAGGTGTAGCCAGCCATAGGGAAGATCTGAAAGCCTGCTGGCTCGATGCCAAAATAGCTCAAAGGTACAAAGGTTCCAACGCTGTAGTTGGTTTGATCGGCACCGTTGGTGTATTCATTCTTACCAAAGTTGAAGTTCACGATACCCACCGGAAACAGCCAAGAGCCGCCCACGCGCCACTCACTTGCATCATCATTGAAGCGAACGTTAATTTTACGCGCTTCATCTAATGCCAGCGAGCCAGAAAATGAGATGTTCTGGTCATCAAAATCATAGTTGTTGGAATAAGATGCACCAAACTTAGTGATAACCTTAGTAGGGTCATCGGCTAATTTGTTTTTGTTCTCTTTGGGAACGCGTTCACTAGCCAGAGCCGACGAGCTTAAAACTAACGCTGCACATGCCAGCCAAAACGTGTTGTTCATTTTAAATTTCCTCGACGAATTCGCTATCGTCTTTTTACTTTGTGCTTTTTATTCAGTTGAATTGATGCGGCCCCGTTACAAACAAAAACGGCGGTAAGCCTAGGACGTGCTTACCGCTGCTTTTCGTCGTATCGCTAATCTAGTGATTGCGTTAACGCCGGATTATTGATTTTTCCAGCTGTAGCCGATGCTCAGGAAGTACAACGCTGGGTCATCAAAGCTTGCAATCGTGTTACCCGCTCGACCTTTCACTTCTGACGATTCAATCAAGGTCGCTTCAAAAGCAACTGACACCGTGCTTGCTTCATCAATCTTGTAATCAATGCCCGTACCTAGACGGTAAGCGTTGCCAGTTGGGATAGTCAGATCACCGTTGGATTGGTCTGTGTACATGCTTGAGTCAAATGCGAAACCTGCATTCCACATCACTTTGCTATTAACCTTGTACTGTGTACCCAAAGCAATCTGGTAGGTGTCTTGTGTTTCTACATCCATCAGTGTTTGGTAGGCACTCCAATCTTGCCAGTTCAAGTTACCCATCACCGCCAGTTTGTCATTGAGCTCATTGTAAGCACTGAATACCAACTGCTGAGGCGCAACGGCACTGGTCGAGAAGTCTTTATCATCGAATTCGAACTCAGTTTCATTCGAGTAAGACAGACCTAAGCGAGTACCTGAATTCAACTCATACAGCACACCAACGCGGCCATTGACTTGAGTGTCTGTATCTTCAATGCCACCAGCGAGAGTCGTACCATCAACTTTGACATCCATATCTAAGATGCCGTAATGGATGCCCAATGCAGCACCTACAGACCATTGATCGTTAATACGGTATGAAGCAGAAGGTTGAACCGTCACGGCCTGAGTAATTGCATTAGGAATATCAACACGGCTGAACAGCTTATCGTATTCCAGACCCAAGCCGTAGTTGCCGTACATACCAATACCAAGCGTCCACTTATCGTTCACTTGTTGGCTATAAAACGCAGAACCAAGTGGCACGTAACCAATGATGTTACCTGCGTCACCGCCACCAAATGTGTCCAGTGTTGTGTCGCCATACAAGCTGATCAAATGGCCCGAAAATGACTGACCCGCCACGTTAGACAGACCTGCGGGGTTCGCCGCCATGACCGAGGCATCCTGCGCTCTTGCCGCCATACCCGCAGACGCTAAACCAATGTCTGTGGTGGAAGTCTCATACAAATATAGACCTCCTGCTTGCGCTGCTGCACACGAGATGAGGGACCCCACAGCAACGATTTTGGTAAGATTTTTCATACTAAAACCTATAAGTATGTTAGGAGAAAACCCGTACTGCGGCGTTGGTTGTATATCAGAGAAAGGACTGACCATCACACACAGCACAGGCAATTTGTGGATTTAATGAGAAATAAAACCGACTAAGCGATTAGTCTTTCTTCTATTTTTGTTTTCATCTTGTCGCCTGAAATAAAACCAACGACGAACGCGCTTAAAATTTGATGCGCCTTGTTATTTCCACTTAATGTGCGACCAAACATCACACAGCAAAAATGCGTAAATTATTTTTCTCTTATGAGTCGTATTAGAATTGGTAGTTGTATTCGATACGGTGGTCACCATCGCCAAAGTCGACTTGCTCATTCCAGTTAGCGAAGTAACGAATATTTGAACGCGGTGTTATTTGGTAAGAAATCGCAAATTCATGCGTTAAGATATTATCCTCACCCGCATAATACGTGTCTTTATAATCACTTGAGCCCGACAAGGTGTGCATATACATCGGGTTGTAGTTGATCCAAATTTTGTCGGTAATATCGATTTTCGAGTACATACCAACCACAGTAAATGTACCTGGAATCTCGTAGCCGTTGTCTTCACCACTGAAGTCATTGGCAATCGTCACACCTGCACCAGCTAATGGGTATAGCTGGACAACACCAAGCTTCGGTAAGGCCTTGATGAAGCTGTACGACGCATCCAACTTGTCAGCATCCACGTCGTAGTTCACATCAAGCTGACGTCCCAATCCTTTCGCAACTTCAACTTGGAAATTACGCAGGCGGAAGGAATCAATACTGTCATCCAATTTGCTGTACAACGGGTCATCTTCATCTCGAATGCCAAACAGTTCGCCACCAATACCTTTGACTTCGATAACGTTCATCGCCATCGTGCCCGGTTGAGACGCTTTATAAGTTTGGCCTATCTTGATGTTTGCCCCTTTGTCCGTAATGCCAAAGCCAGCTTGGGTATAAACCGCAAGAGGATCGGACATATCTTGTAGTTCTTTATCTGTATCTGTCTCAGCAAAAACGGGGGACGCAAACTGGATTGCTGCTGCCATCACGACAACAGACGGTTTCACGATATTCATAGGATTTTATCCATCTTTTATTCAATTAAACGCACGCGTCAACAAACCTGCATAAATCGCGGACGAACTGAATCGAGCCTCGGAAAGTTCGATTTCCAACGCGAATTTACAAATAACAGGTTGTTTAACGCTGCATTTAAATTAAATAGAGGATAACGGTAAGTTCAATCACCTATGGTTATATGAGTTATAACCTAAATTTTGGTTTAGATTTGAAATGAAATTTAGATTAACAATTATCTAAATAGTAGATATCACAACAAACAATGAATAATTAGTTAATATAGATTGAACATGTGAAATCAAATCAAAGAGAAAATAAACGACCAATTGGGAAATGAAACAACCTAGGCGTTTAGCTATATACTTTCACAGCAATTTCACCAATAAATAAGTCATGTTGGATTAAACATATATTCTACAACTGTAAAGTATTTTCATTAATAAAATGTTATTTCACCTTGGCGTTCGATACTTCCACTTCTTGGTAATTCTTCAATATCATTTATGTGAACTACGTTGGCATCGCATATTTTTCTGTTCTACCTTAAACAAAAAAACGCAGCCCGAAGACTGCGTTTTAATTCCAATGTGAGTGAGCTTAAGCTCTTCGGTTAATCCGCCCTCTCGCTTACAGCTTTTCAACGCCCATATTGAACAAAGTAAAGCTGTAGACATCGGCAGTTTTCTCGATAACCTTACTGGTCGGTGTGCCTGCACCGTGACCTGCGTTGGTTTCGATTCGAATCAAAGTTGGGTTTGTACCCGCTTGTTTCGACTGCAGTTCAGCCGCAAATTTGTACGAGTGCGCTGGCACCACACGGTCATCGTGGTCACCCGTTGTTACCATAGTTGCTGGGTACTTAACGCCGGCTTTAACGTTGTGTACTGGCGAGTAACCTTTGAGGTAATTGAACATCTCTTTACTTTGTTCTGCTGTACCGTAGTCATAAGCCCAGCCCGCCCCTGCCGTGAAGGTGTGGTAGCGAAGCATATCCAATACACCCACTGCTGGCAGTGCCACTTTGAACAGCTCTGGGCGCTGCGTCATCACTGCACCAACAAGCAAGCCGCCGTTCGAGCCACCGTTAATCGCGAGCTTGTCTGACGAGGTATAGTCTTTATCGATAAGGAACTCCGCTCCGGCAATAAAGTCATCAAACGAGTTTTGCTTCTCTAATTTGGTGCCGGCATTGTGCCACTCTTTACCGTACTCGCCACCACCACGAATGTTCGCGACAGCGTAGATACCGCCCATTTCCAACCATGCCGCTCGGCTTGGGCTGAAGTAAGGCGTCAGGCTGATATTGAAACCACCATAACCATACAAGATCGTTGGCGCACTGCCGTCCATCGGCGTGCCTTTTTTGTAGGTAATGATCATAGGAATCTTGGTGCCGTCTTTCGATTTGTAGAACACCTGACGAGATTCAAATTGTGCCGGGTCGAATGGTGCGTTCGATTTGTGGTAAACCTCGCTGTCACCGTCTTTGATGTCTAAGCGATAGGTCGTGCTTGGCGTCTTGTAGTTGGTGAAAGAGTAGTAGACTTCAGCATCTTCTTTCTTACCCCAAAAGCCGTAAGCACTGCCGATGTCTGGTAGCTTGATTTCACGAATGAACTTACCGTCCATATCGTATTGTTTGACCATCGAAAGCGCGTCAACAATGTAGCTGGAAAACAGGTAACCGCCCGCGGTTGATGGACTAAGCACGTTGTCAGTTTCAGGTATTAAATCTTTCCAATTCTTCGGCTCAGGGTTGCTCACATCCACCGTCACCACTCGTTTGTTTGGTGCATCTAAGTTGGTGACCAAATACAGCTTGGTGCCTTTGCTATCAATCACCCAAGTATCAGAATTGGTGTCATCCAAAATGGTTTGCAGCGGACTATCTGGCTTGGTCAAATCTTTCAAGAACAGTTTGTTGCCCGACGTTGAAGTGCTTGCTGAGATAAACAGGTAACGTTGGTCGTCCGAAGTGTAACCACGAACGTATCGGTGCTTCTCAGCCTCCGTACCGCCGAAGATAAGCTTATCTTCACTCTGCTTAGTGCCTAGCTCATGGTAGTAAAGCTTGTGTTGGTCGGTTTTTGCCGAAAGCTCGCTGCCTTCTGGCTTGTTGTAACTTGAGTAGTAGAAACCTTTGTTCCCCAGCCAGTTTACGCTACTGAACTTAATATCCACTAGCGTCTCACCTACGGGCTTTTTGGTTTCGACATCAAGCACAATCACTTTGCGCCAGTCGCTACCGCCTTCTGAAATGCTGTAAGCGACTAAAGAACCATCTTTGGTGAAGCTAACATTCGCCAACGAGGTCGTGCCATCTTCGCTAAAGGTATTTGGGTCGAGGAAGACTTCAGGCTTGCCACCGTCAAGTTGGCGGTAAAGCACATCTTGGTTTTGTAAACCGTCGTTCTTATAGAAATAGGTGTATTTACCTTCTTTGAATGGACGCCCTAACTTCTCGTAATCCATCAGCTGAGTTAAGCGTTCTTCAATCTGGTGACGATAAGGAATTTGCGCCAAGTAATCGAACGTGACTTGGTTCTGCGCTTTCACCCAATCTGCGGTTTCTTTACTGCGGTCGTCTTCTAACCAGCGGTATGGGTCACTAACTTTGGTACCAAAATACTCATCCACCACATCAACTTTCTTTGTCGTTGGGTACTTCACCGCCATTTTGTGTACGTGTTCAACCAATTCCTTCGTTGAGTCTTCGGCATAAGCTCCTGGTAATATGCCCGTCATCGCAAACGCGGTCACCAGTGCTAACGTTTTCTTTTTCATAGACTTCCTTTTCTGTTTTTGTTTTGTGTAATGCATCAAGCATCTTACCCATATCGAAGTAAGGATTCTAATGGCTTTGAGAAAATTGCTTGGTGAAGGTTTTAAAGTCACCAAAGCCAAACTAGCTGCTTGGCTTCGGTGATCCCCCGCAATGTGGAGTTATAGACAAGAGCTTGTTAGCTCAGTTCAATGCTTCGAGACACACCCGACTCCGCGGCAAAATCTTGGTCGTGACTGATAAGAATAAAGCCGCCTTGATACGCGCTTAATGCCTGAGCAAGCATGATTTTCGAATCCAAGTCGAGGTGATTATCCGGTTCATCCAAGAGTAACAAAGGCTGAGTTGGTTGATGACTGACAATCAGCATAGCGAGCTTCATTTTCTCGCCGCCACTCAATTCGCTGCCCAAACGAAAGACACTGTCTCGTCGAAAGCCAATGCCTGCGAGTAATGTTCTGGCATCGCTCTCTTTCATCCCCTCACAATGTTGCATCAGGTTTTCCAACATGGAGATTTCAGACTGTATCGCACCAAAGTGCTGGTCGAGATAATAAAGTGGCGTATTGATTTGTAGCTCACCACTTTGCAATGAGAACTCCCCCAAGAGTGTTTTCAGTAAAGTCGATTTACCGCATCCGTTTTTGCCCAACAAATGCAATTTATCATCCGCATGAACTTGCGCAGTGATGGGTTGAGCCGAACCAAATGGCAACACGCCTTCTAAAAGCGACACGACTTTTCGTGAGCGACTTTGACTGGCTGCCAAATACAGTTTTTGCCCTTTGATTTGTTCTTTACGCACTCGCAAACTTTGCTCTTTCTCTTGCAAGTGCGCTTGGCGAAGTTGCTCGTTTTTATTACGGCTGGCGGCTCGGGCTGTGGCTTTGTCTTTCATACCATCCAGTAAGATTTTCGGCTGACTGCCATCCTTTCTCAGCTTGTTACCTTGAGCCGCTCGTTGTTCTGCTTTCTCCCGATTGCGCTGAGCTTGCTCTTCCAATTGTTTTTTTTGTTTATCGACAGCAGCTAACTGCCGTTCCACCGCTTGCAGTTCGGTGCGCTTTTGCTCGGCATACACATCGTAATTACCGCCAAACACTTGCAAGCCTAAACCGGATAGCTCCCAGATTTCCTCCATTTCGCGCAGTAACTCTCTGTCATGACTGATGAGCAAAATCGCTCCTGAGAAATTGCGCATCGAATGAATCAACCACTGCTTGGCATGTCTATCAAGATGGTTCGACGGCTCATCAAGGATCAGTAATTCAACTTCGCTTTTGAACAATTGCCACAGTTGCAAACGCGCTAACTGCCCGCCACTCAATTGTGAACAAGGAAAGTCTGGCTGTGGCGGCAAACCCATGGTTTCTAACTGCTTGGCAAGTTGGAACGGCAAATCCCATTGTTCACCCACCACCTCAAACAGATACTCCGAGCAATCGCCCATCTCGATCTGTTTGAGCGCGCTTAACACGTTGTCCTTTGCTAAAAACTGGGCAATCGACAGCTCTCCCCCCAACAAGTGAGATGGTTGCTGGCGATACACCGCAAAGGACCTTGGTAAGGTTACTGTACCGCTGGTTGAGGTTTGCTCACCGCTGAGTATCGATGCAAACACCGATTTTCCGACACCGTTGCGTCCGACTAACCCAACACGACGTTTGGTCATAGAACATGAGATTTGCTGAAACAGCGTTTCGCCATTACCAAATTGATAACTGATATTGTAAGCCTGTAAGACTGGCATAATTTGCCTCCTGTATGACAGGGACAACAGCCGTAGCTTGAGATAAATCTAGAGATGAGATCGATGCAAATACACGCGCCCATAGAAGCGCTTCAAACAGAAAAATGGTAATTGCAAAGAAATATCGGAAAGTGAGCTACGCCTACTAACCCTGTAAATCCAAAAAATAAAATGAGAGTTGGATGACAGGTTTAGTTGTTCATGTTGGCGTAATCTCCTAGAGAAGTGATGAGCAAAGTCTAAAGGTTTTGTTGTATAAAAAGCAAGCGACTTCTGTCACAAGCCGCTTTCAGACCGAGAGCTCGTTTGGGTGCCCTAGCTTACAAGGGCACAAACCTAGGACTATGCTTCAAAGTAAATTGCAGGTTTGATATCAACCAAAGGCGTGCCATCTAAGCAGTCCAACCCACGCACTTTAATTACTCCCTCGTCGATAGACTCAATCGGTATTACCGCCGCGCCAATAGGGTTTGGTCTGTGCGGAGAACGTAACGCAAATGTGCCCTTCTTCCCTTGCAGCATTTCAGGTTGGCGGTTCGCACCAGCAAGCCAATACAGAACCAGTATTTTCTGCCCGACTTCAAGCCCTACGAGCCCTTGGTAATACCGAGATTTAAGTTGAATTTCACACACAGGTCCATTTTGTGGCTGAATGTTATTTGGGCACTGAGAAACATCAGTATATGGCGTGCGAATTTGCCCAATAAACTCAAGTTGTGGGGTTTGAATTGTGTTCATATCAACCTCTATTTTTGTTCTGACTTCATCGCTGAAAAAGCGTAAATGGAAATGGTGACCAAGATGATTGAGCCACCAAGAATGCTTGCCATTGCAGGGATTTCATCAAAGAAGAGTAATGCCCAAAGTGGTGCTAGCACGGTTTCAATCATCAGAATCATGCCAACTTCAGGTGCCGTGATGTAACGAGTCGCAACTTGTGAAAGCACACGCCCAAACGGCGCAGTAAATAGCCCCATCAAGCCCATAATCAGCCAAGTGTTCGCGCTGTAAGTTGAAGGCGTTGCCCAAAACAGCATTGCCATCGCTAAAAACAGTCCACCAAAACCAACACTTGCCATGCGGCTTACGTGCTGATGCTTACGCAGTTGCACCTGGTTGAGAGACAAACACACCACGGCAAACACTGCTAAGCCATCGCCAATCCAGTTACCCGATTTAAAAGAACCAGAGACCACAATCGCAATACCCACCATCACAGCAACAATCGCAATCCACGTCGAACGCTGGGTCACTTCACCCAAAAACCACCAGCTAAACAATGCAGCCAAAGCCGGTGCTGCACTTAGAATTACAAAGGTATTCGCAACCGTAGTGAGCTTAATGCTCATCACCAAACCAGCGGCACTGCCGAGCATCAATAAGCCGGACAACAAGACATGCCAGCCGCTCTCTTTCACCGCTCGAACCAGACCGCGCTCATCGCGAAGCTGGATAAATATTGGCATCGAAATGGCGGTAAACAAGCCAAATAGAAATGCGGTATCCACACCACTCACGCCCGAAAAGCGAATAAAAATTGGGTCGAGGCTCATCAGCAGTGCACCAACCAAGGTGATCATCACCCCGGCAAAGCGAGCGCCTTTGGCGTTTAGGTTATTCATTAATGCCGTCGTCATCGTCTTTCTCCTCAAAAAATAAATCATACTCTTAAGTATGATTTTATAATTTCGGAGTTGTGTCAACAAAAATCATACCGTATAGTATGATTAACAAATCAAGAGAATCTGAGCATGAGCAAGATCGAGCAAAACCGAGAGAAGAAACGCCGAGCTATTTTGGAAGCCGCGAAAGAGAACTTTTTGTCCGAGGGGTATGTGTTAGCGAACATGGATAAAATTTCCGCCCAAGCAGGCATGACAAAGCAAACCGTGTATCGCTACTTCCCATCTAAAGCAGCGCTATTTGAAGCAACATTACGCCAGATAGGTGAAAACATGGATGGTGGTTTCATTACTCACCTACAAAAGGACGATCTGCGAGATGCGTTGAACTCATTTGGTGAACACTTTGTTTCTTTCCATCTTTCTGATGAACACTTGGCAACCTTCCGCTTGTTAATTGCAGAAAGTGCCAAAGCGCCTGAGATCACGACGATCTTCCGCGAAGTCGGTCCGGACGATACCGATGCCAAGCTCACTCAGTTCTTCCAAGATCGTTTCGATATCAAGGAACCGGAAACACAGATTCGCCTTTGGACAGGCATGCTGCTGTCGATTCGCTCTGGCGTTCTAATGGGAATGGAAAAGCCAACGCAAGCCGAAATAAAGGAGCACGTGCAAGAAGTGACTGAGTTTTTGTTGGCAGCAATCGAGCATCAGAAGTGAACTAAAATCCATCGCTCGCCGTAATAGCCAAAGAGTGAAAACACCAATGGGAAACGGCTATGAATCTTTTGATTGAATCGGTCGAGGGTGGTATCTACCTCGCTTATAACGTAGAAAACCAAACAAGATCTTTGATCTTGAACGAGCACAAAAGCCCACTCACATTCGCCAGCCTCTGTGAGGCAAGAGACCACTTTCGAGGAGAAGGATACTCCTCTGCAAAACTGGTTCACCTCAACGCATCCGATGAAATGTGTGGAGAGAGAATACGCTGTGACATGCCACTAGAGATTGAATTGAGCTGGTATTAGTATCGGCTCTTTTTTCGCCCTCCCCTCAATATCCTCTCGCTCTTAGGCTGGTGATAATTTGCCAAAACTTTGAGCGATTTCGGGATCTTATCAACACATTTTTTATTAAAGGCGTACTATGCTATTGGTAGTGTATTCCACAAGAGGGCGTGGTTATGAAATACAAACATATCCTAGTCGCACTGGAACTGTCTGATGAGAGTACTGTGTTGATTGACCGAGCGGTATCTATGGCGAGTTATCTCGGTGCCGAGATTTCTTTTATTCATATCGATGGTACTCATGGCGAAATTTATCGTGAGCTTGTCGATATTAAAGCAAACCCAGACCAAAGACCGTTGAATGAACATTCAATGGAGTGCTTGAAGTCCTTTAGCGATTACATGGAGCAGCCATTGAAGCACTTCTTCGTTGGCACGGGTGACTTGGCGGACAAACTGGAAGTAACCATCAAAGAACAAGAGGTTGATCTGCTTATTTGTGGCCACCATCAAGACTTCTGGAGCAAGATCATTTCTTACTCAAGACATCTGATCAACAAGTCGCCGGTAGATATTCTGGTTGTGCCGATTCACGAATAGATTGAATGAACGAACGAAAAAGCCGCCAACGATGAAGTGACCCCGTAAAGTTGGACATTTCTGTTAAGCGGCTTTCAAGGCCTGAGTTCGATACTCTATCGGAGTCAGGCCTTTTAGCTTCACCTTTATACGTTTGGTATTGTAGTACTCGATGTATT
>NZ_LNRD01000058.1:0-380 GCF_001557775.1 Vibrio sp. MOR3
CAAGCAGTAGGAGCACCTTCGTGGTGTGACTGCGTACCTTTTGTATAATGGGTCAGCGACTTATATTCAGTGGCAAGGTTAACCATCTAGGGGAGCCGTAGCGAAAGCGAGTGTTAACTGCGCGACTTAGTCGCTGGATATAGACCCGAAACCAGGTGATCTAGCCATGGGCAGGTTGAAGATTGAGTAACATCAATTGGAGGACCGAACCGACTAATGTTGAAAAATTAGCGGATGACTTGTGGCTAGGGGTGAAAGGCCAATCAAACCTGGAGATAGCTGGTTCTCCCCGAAAGCTATTTAGGTAGCGCCTCGGACGAATACTACTGGGGGTAGAGCACTGTTAAGGCTAGGGGGTCATCCCGACTTACCAACCCTTT
>NZ_LNRD01000059.1:0-378 GCF_001557775.1 Vibrio sp. MOR3
TTGCTTGGCGACCATAGCGATTTGGACCCACCTGACTTCCATTCCGAACTCAGAAGTGAAACGAATTAGCGCCGATGGTAGTGTGGGGTTTCCCCATGTGAGAGTAGGACATCGCCAGGCTTTATTTCGCACTTGCTTATTTAATAAGCAAGTCACCATAAAGTTCTGAATTATTTTAGAGTTTTATGTTGACTTTCAAAGTGAAAAGCGTATTATACGCACCTCGCTTAAGTGCTAAGGCACTGAAAGCCAAGCTCTTTAACAATATAGACCTATCAATCTGTGTGGGCACTCGTTGATGATAATCCAATTAGAAACTTCGGTTTCAAATTAGGTTTCAATGAACTGAGTGACCAATCAAGTCTTCGGACTTGGCAC
>NZ_LNRD01000007.1:0-277760 GCF_001557775.1 Vibrio sp. MOR3
TGGTAGTCGCACTTGCCAATAAGCTAGCAAGAATAGCTTGGGCGGTGTTGTACCACCGCCAAGCTTTTAAGGCTGTATAGCCATAACCAAGTTTGCAACGCCAATGAACGTGATGACAAAAACGGTCGAACGGCCAGATTAGTAACCTGATACAAACAATAGCACCTAGTTGCTTTGGGGCTTTTAAGGATAATCTGGCGCGGATATCATCGTGGAGCGGGGAAGTTAATGTTCCCAACGTGGACTCCGAATACATTAGCGTAAACCAACTCCGTTATTACTAAATTGTAGTTGCAATAACGGGGCGGACCATACATTTTTTATCTGAGCAAAACGCAAGCGAAGCTCTTTCGGTACCTCTACATTATAAAGCTAACATACATTTGGGACATTCAAGCCGATAACATTCTCCGCCCCGAACAGACTAGTAACTCCAGCTAAAGCTTCAGGGTGTAAATATTGAGTATTTAAAACTGCCAGTCGTTTTTTGGGCCGAGAAACTGATACATAAAATAAGTTTCTAGCTCTGAAGTACGCTTTACTATTTTTTGGCGTGAGCGCGCCTGAACGGTTGACTTCAAAAAAATTCGGCCAATTGTACTGATTCCATCCGCCACTCAACACAACTAACACATTATCATATTCGGCTCCTTTCACACTGTGTTGGGTAGCCAAGGATGTACCACCATCCAAGAAAAAAGAGAGGTTTATGATTTCAGAGTAGGATAGCTTTTGTATCTCTTTAAAACGAATAAACTTCGGTGGAAACTCTTTCTCCCCTTTATCCTCTTTTTCGGGGTGAGTCAATTCAGCGTACTCCTTCTGGAGCTTGTCTATTCGCTTACTTTTAGGCAGTATCCGAGACTTTGATATAAACTCCAATACTTCCCCTACGCTCCCATCTATTCGCAACTTATTTAACTGTTCAACTTCACTGCGCCATATACTTTTATCCTCATGGCAAGTGATAGTGGGTCTCTCCCCAAGAATTTTGAACATAAAACCATATCGTTTTTCAGCGTAAGCCTTACACATTGGCTCAATTGTATCTACGAAAAAGCTGATTATTGGGTCTTCTTTTTTCGTAAACAATTCATTTTTTTCACACAAAGAGGCCAGATTGAAATATCCTTGCTGCGTAGCAATCACCTTGTGAGTCAACATGAGTACCTTAGTATTCTCCTCACTCCACCCCTCGTCTCTGAGTTTTTCAAGCAAAGTGTCTTTGAGAGCTACAACGCAATTTTCAGGTAAGTCAGCTTTGAAATGATTTTCATCTCGGCGTACTCCATCATACGAGTTAGTATGAAAAAAACGAGCTTCTCCTTTATAGCTTTGTGGACGCACTTTTTGATTTAAACCCGGTCTTAGTTTATTCAATACGTCTACAACTTTAGTGGTCGAACGAAAATTAGCTTCCTTATCAATAGAGGCCAAACTATAGTCTTTCAAGTCATAATCGCTTGAATAAATCGTTTGCCAATGATCTCCAAAAAAGCCCAATAGTGGACCAGTTTTTGGAGCAATAAATGCCGTATTTAAAGCCTCCATAAAAAACTTATCAGTATCCTGATATTCATCAATGAACACGACAGGATATTGCTGAGTAAATAGGCGTTGTACTTTCACCAACCCCAATAGCTTCGACATTAACAATGGGATATGACCGTGTTGTAATTCAACTCGTTCATCATGGAGCTTAAAATAACCTCTTTTGTACTCTATTTGCTTGCCATCAATAGAATAGTTCTCATCAGCTTTTCTCTTATAATCAGGTAACTCCTTGACTAACTCTCGAAGAGTTACTTGGAAGTGCCTCATAAATGACCAACAAAACGAGTGAATTGTCTCAACGACTATAGCTTCATGACTTTCAATCTCCTGCAGAATTTCCTGCTTCGCAACCTCAGTATAAGTAATGCAAGCGATTCTCTGATTGGCACGAACGAGAGCTTGTCCTCTATCAAAGATTATCTTCTTTAAACACTGAACGAGGGAGTAAGTTTTTCCTGCTCCTGCGCCAGCCTCTAACCGAAAACTTTGACTATTATCAATACACTGCTCTACACTATTTTGCGCTTTTTCCGCAGCGGTCAATGCGTCATTACTCATCTTCAAAGGCTACCTTTTCTTCTGACACTTCAGCTTTCCCTTCAAAATTCGGCAGAGATAACCAAATTAACCCCTCCAAAATATATGCAGGAACATTCCATTTAGGTTCATTCACAGCAAAGCGAAAAGCAGTGTCTGATTTACCAAAAGATTTCGCCTTTTCCCAAGCCCTTTTTTCAATATTAGATCCTTTTCGCAAGCCAAATAACTTGGGATTAGCTAATATCAAAGCGTCCTCGTAGCTGCGTCCACAAGCGCTACCAAGCCCAACTTCTGGGATCTGGTAAGCGATTCTTCTCTGAAGAGTGACTTTGTCCTCGTGCTTCTTATTAACCAATTCAGATAAAGTAATTTCATTTTCTTGAAGGGGGAACCAGTTTTTTATTGACGCGTTGGATGTAAATTCTCCTTCAGAAACTGGGCAGGCAACTCTCTTCTTCCCTTTCTTCTTAATCATAATCTTCACAGAATCAATATCTGTGATAACTAAGGCCTTTAACTCCAGGAAATCAATAAGTGGATAAAACAGATGAGCATACGCCCCTCCGACTTCGACCGTAGATAAATACTGAGAAGAGAGCTTATTTTGCTCACATACGAAACCTTCTGTGAGTTGAATGAGTTTCGGCATTAAAATACGCTCTGTCGTTCCTTCCACGAAGATTGCCTTGTCAGCAAAGTACAGATCACACTTGGTGAGAGTCATGTATTTATGAAGAAACTTTTTGTCCACAGGGTCGATCTCTTTTAGTCCTCTTTTGAGATCTTTTATTTCGGTGTATGCAGGTGCTTGAGAGTGTTTTAAAAAATAACGAATTGCATCGAAATCAGCAGCGTTCGCGATATGAGAAGAGTGTGTAGTAATAACAAACTGCACATTCCATTCTGGCTCTTGTGGATACTTCGCTGACAACTTTTTAGCTATCTCATGCAGTTGACTAATGAATACCTCTTGCATTTGCGGATGCAAGTGAGCTTCTGGCTCTTCAATAAAGATAAGGTGAGTTGAAGGGCGAACCTCCATTCCTCGATACTCTCTGTGATATGTATCCAGATGAAGAAGCATGTAGATCAAATGTCTAGTGCCCAGACCGTAATAGCCCTCCGGCAAGTTAACCTTACTATCCCCCTTATAACAGATTTTAGTGTGGTCAGATAACAAAGACTCAACATCAAGCAAAGTTAACGGTTCAATCTCGGTCTTATCTAAACCTGGAAAGCCCAAAAGCCCCATAGCAGGCATCAATGCTTGCAGCATTACATTGAAACTACCTTGAATTTCGCTCTCAACATCCTCAACAGAGGCTTTGAGTTGCGCTGCTAAATACTTGTCATTAGAACTTGCATTTGGAGAAGATGCTGTTTGAAACATATCATTTAACATACGTCCAATAACGTTGGTATCACCATCTTTAGCTTGTTCTAAAGTGCGCTGCGCTCGTATGACGTCACATTTTAATAGCGCTTTTAGCTCGCTATTGTTGGCGAAAAACTTTGTATTGAGAGGGTCAGTTGGATCAACGGCTGTCACCCTCAGTTTATAACTGTCAGTTATTGATTCTTTTAGATGCTTGATAAATTGAGAGTGCGGTTTTTGCTTCCCAATCAACTCTGGTGGAGACAGCAGATCTCTAATAGCATCGTGTCTAGGAATGTACTCTATATGAACCTTAGCTTCTGTAGAATCATCGTTTACATCAATAACAAAAGGAGAAAGCGTCCCAATATCGTTTGCTTGTGGATTGTATTCAAAAGTGCAGATTAACGATATTTTAGGTAATAGTTCCCACAGTTCAGATACTCCTTGGCCTTTCTCAAAAGCGGCCTTTGCAGTAAAAAACATTTCTTGGCTATTTGTCGAAAAATCTTCTAGCCGGATATTTTTACCGAAATCCTTCAGTAGGCGCTCAAAAATAGTGGTTATAGAGGTTTTCCCACTATTGTTTCTGCCAACAATAACCGTAGTACCCTTTTCTACAGATAACCCAGTATTTTCAAGCAGCCTAAACCCTTCAACCTTTATATGTGTAACAGTCATCTAACGTCTCTATGAAATTATATTTTATCTTGCACAACAATTGCGAAAAGCCACTCACAGAAAAGAAACAAAAGAATATTGCTTATAATCAGTATATTAGCCCAACCAATATAATACTTATTGCACACTGAAGGGGCTAGGGATTTTCTAATATTTAGATTGACCTAGAAGTTCAGATGAATTTAGTTAGACGGTGAAAGCTAGCTATACTCAGCTTAAAGCAACAAGACGACTAAGCTGTCTGATGAGTAACAATTAGCTCTGCTAAAGGGCGAGTAAGTTTGAAGCTAAGTTATAATATGCAAGAAAACTGAAGAAGAAGTTTGAGTTCGATATCCAGTGAGTTGGCGTCGTTATGAAGCTACGAGCTAATGTGCATTGCAAATTAGTTTCTTGTTGCACTAAAACGAAAAAGCCCCAGCATTTCTGCTGGGGCTTTTAGAATGTGGCGGTGAGTGAGAGATTCGAACTCTCGATACGTTGCCGTATACACACTTTCCAGGCGTGCTCCTTCAGCCACTCGGACAACTCACCGAATCAAATTGTGGTTAGCATCATTGGCTAACGAGGCGCTAATTTAATGATTATGTGCCTGATGGTCAAGGCTAAACACGAAAAAAAGCGCCCTTTTGCGTTTGTTTGCTCACTATCTAGCTAAATTGCATAAAACAGGGGCAATTATGCTTCTTGATAGTAGCCAGGTACTCGGAACCAACGGCGGCATTGATCGAGGAAGAAACCGTAAAGCACACCCATACCACAAGACACAACTGCGTTACTCGCTACTGCTGTGATAATTTGGTCAGTAGAAGCGCCTACAGCCAGCAGAATGCCCGCATAAACCGGAGATTGGAATAGCACGTAGGCCATCAAGTCAGATACGTTCTTCATGAAAGATGAAGGTGAAAGCTTGTTGCCTTGGCGCAATACCCAGTCACGGAACATGCCATAAGGCCATGCAATTGCGATGTTGACCGGAATAGACAACGTACGCGATGCCAAAGACTGCTCGAACGTCATACCCGAGATCAAAATCTCAATGATCATCCCTGTGATAAAACAAAAAACCACCATAGCAAAAGTATCCGCTGCGGCGTTACGAATACAAAATGGTCCACGAGACTTCATTTACAACCTCTAAAATCAAATACTGTTAAAAACGACATATATAAAATGATTTACTACATTTAAAACCACTTAGCAGTTAATGACGCTATTAGACCACAATACTTTTAGTTTATGATTCCGTTTTAAAATCTCAGTTGTAAATTAATAACCAACTTTAAGCCCAAAAGTAGCAGCTTTCACCAAAACCAGTAAAAAGTACCGTTAAAGGACCTAAAATGAAGTTAAAAAACGTAATTTACTTACCAATAAATGACTTAGCTCGCGCTAAAACACAAAAAACCAGACGAATATCTGGTAAGCGAATTTCAAAAAGATCGGCTTATGCTACTTGGAGAAGGATTTTCAGAGTAAATGCGAAGTTTGTGAGATTTGATGAATGGACAAGGAAAGAGGAAGCAACTTGAACCTCTGTTCAAGCGGCTTCCTCTTTATGAATGAGGTTATTGATCTGCCAATAAAATGGTGAGCTGATCGATGTCTTCTTGTTCAGGAGATAATGCGTTGATCAAGTGACTTTCAATACGTTCGATCACGCCTCTTAACTCCTGCGTGACGCTCGGTTGAACACTGTCAAAAATATGAGCGAGCGTTGTCATCGCTTGTTCTAAGTTGCCATCATCTAACGCCATGTAAAAATTCAAAAGCAATGCCTCTACATTACGCGGCTTCGCTGACTCGTCTCCCTGCTTATTTTGATATTGGTAGAGGATTGAGGAATGGCGATACAAGGCATCATCCAACTCAGACTCAACAACAGGTTTAGCAATAATGTGGTTGGCACCAACATCGAGCATCCGCTCTTGTGTCTCTTTAAATACATCGGCTGTACAACCGAAGATCAACACAGATTTTGCAGGCGAGTCCATAGAACGAATCACAGCGATTGCCCCTACCCCATCGAGTACTGGCATATGGTTGTCCATTAAGACCAAATCGAACTCTTGCTTGGCGACCTGCTCGACCGCTTGCTGCCCATTCTCCACACACACGCACGTAAAGCCTTTGGCTCGTAAAAAGGTTTCCATAATGATGGTATTGGTTCGATTGTCTTCGACGATCAGAGCGTGTAAACCTTGGCAATCAAGCTTATGTGTGTTGGTCGATTCCGAAATACCCGCTTCACACGGATTGAGCTCCAGTTCCACCACAAACTTGGTGCCAATACATTCTTGGCTTTGAACGCTAATGCCACCTTTCATGTGTTCAGAGATCTGCTTAACAATCGCTAGCCCTAAACCCGTTCCACCAAATCGACGCATCGTTGAAGATTCGGCTTGCTCAAACGGTCGGAAAATTCGTTTTTGCGCATCGGGATGAATGCCAATTCCAGAGTCTTTGACGGTGATAATAAGCTTAGCGTGATCGCTCTGTATCTGTTCTTCCAACTCAACTTCAACAAAACCGCGATCCGTAAATTTCACGGCATTATTAAGAAGGTTAAACAGTACTTGGCGAAGGCGTGCTTTATCGTTGTTGTACCATCGCCCTTGTGGAACATTTGAGACCACTCGGAACTGTAAGCCCTTTTCAGCACAAAGTGTGTGGTAAACACTGTTAATACTGCCGAGAATGGACTCGATAGGAAATGGGGTGTTATCAAGTTCGATATGACCTTGCTCTATTTTGGAGTAATCGAGGATCTCGTTAAGCAACGTCATCATATGATCGCCAGAATCATACAAGGTATTGAGGTGCTTTCTTTGCTCATCAGTAAGTGGCGTCTTTAACAAGATTTGCGCGGTGCCTAGCACACCATTCATCGGTGTTCTGATCTCATGAGAGAGTGTGGCGAGAAAAGCAGTTTTCGCATTGGTAGACGCCTGAGCCTTCACCCTCTCTTGCTCTAAATAAACGGTTTTTTCGTTAAACTTAGTCACCAAGTGGCCGATTTCATCCTCACTATCATAAGCAATATCGATGATGCCTCCGGTCTTAGAATCATCGACTTTTTGAGCGATTCGCACTATCGGTTCAACGATGTATCGATTTAGCAAGTAATATCCGACCAGCACACAGAGCAATAAGAATGGAATAATACCTCGCTCTACACTCATGACTTGTTCAAACACTTGATCGGCAACTTTTACTTTTGCGTTAACAACGTCCATCTGCCAATTGAACGCTCCGAAGTCTAATTGGCTGATGTAAATGTCTTTGCTGAGTTGGAAATTGTGCTCAATCACGACTTGCGAATCAGCATCACGGATAACCACCCCTAAAGAATATTGATTTGTATGCTCTCGAATAAATTGGAATAAAGCTTCTAATGAGAGATCCACTGTTGCTACGCCAGCAAATAGTCCATTTTCATAATAAGGAGCAGACGCCGTAATCATTTGAACCTGAGTGAAAGTATCGATGTACACGCCAGACCAAGTAACGGTTCCTGAAGGCGCATTGGCCACAGATTGATACCAAGGTTCGTTATCGTAACCGCCAGATTCAGGATTATTGTACGAGTGGATCTGATCCAACCCGCCCGTTTCATTCTTATTGAAGAATAAGCTTGTGTATTGCCAACGAGCACCGTCTAGGGTTGGCTTCGGCCATAGGCCACCACTGACAATGATGTCGTCACTCACACGAAGGAGTTGAGGAATCGTCTTTTGTAAGGAAATGCTCTGTTCAGGCGTTTGCCCTAGCCCTACCAGGCTATTAAGCAGACCAACTGAGCTGGTCAGCGGCTCTTCTATTTGAGACGCCAACAACTGCGTACGCAAATCGAGATTACGTTCGAGTTTGCTTCGAACTGGTGGCTCAACAACGAGATACACAACAGAGCCAATCGTAGCAATGAAGAAGCACAAATAAAGTGTTAGGGCGAGAATGCTTTTTTTTCTGAGTGACGAACGAATTTCCATAGATGTAGCCGAATCATTCCCTAATATCGATTTATCACTAATTGATTGGTAATATGAGCGCAACCAACCAGCCCATTAACAAATGGTATTCTATTTTGAAACTACAAGACATCCTTTCTCTTCCAGAACTTGATGGAAAACTACTAAACCTAGCGAAAACTCAAGGCTTTGTAACGGCAATGGCTTCTGCGCCAAACGTGCTGAACCCTCAAGAGTGGCTGCCATTCCTATGGGGCGGTGAAGAAACAGCACCCTTCACAGACGGCGAGCAACTAGAACAGTACATTGATGAGATTGTTCAAATGTGGAACCAAACTCGTCCAGCGCTTCTAGAAGGCGCGTGGCAATGGCCAGAAGGCTGTGAGTTGGATGATCAAGATATCGTGTCAGCAAACACGCGTGATTTCTGTGAAGGTGTCCTTCAGGGTTGGCAGTTGACTCGTGATGATTGGGAAACCCTAATGCCAGAAGATAGCGAAGACAGCGCGCTACTGGGCGGCGTTCTGCTTTCTCTGACGATGCTGTACGATCCAGAAACAACAATAGCAACACTGGCAGAACAAGGCATGGAAGGTCTTGAGCAATTTGAAGAAATCTTCAATGCAATGCCAATGATGCTCGGCGGCTTGACTCAGCGTGGTGTCATGCTGGCAGAAGAAGAGTAAGATTCTCTGCTCTGTTGAATACACTAAATGAAAAAGCTCTCCAAGTCGGAGAGCTTTTTTGATCAATCTAGAATGACATGGGGAATATAACGCGCCATATCTTGGGTAACTAAACTGCTGTCTTCACGAATAGAGATACCCGCGGCTTTATCGTTTACTAACCAACTGCCAATTAAAGTATGACTAGGACCAAACTTGGGTAACGGGTAGTACTGCTGAACAATGTTATGAGCCGACTCATAGGGACCAGAGGTTTTCACTACGCGCTGTCCATTCTTCACAATCTCTATATTCGCGCCTTCGCGAGAAAACAGTGGCTTGATGACGTAGTCTTTCAAACTGTTCGCTTTTGGATCATTAGCAAAGTACGCCGGCAGTAAGTTAGGGTGGCTTGGAAAGCGTTGCCACAACAAAGGAAGCAATGCTTTGTTAGACAGAACAGATTTCCACATCGGCTCTAACCAGTTCACGGTCGCCTTTGCCAAGTATTGGCTGTATTCCTCTTCAAACATAAATTCCCATGGATAGAGTTTAAACATCCATCGAATCGCTCGGCCATCGGCATCGACGAAACGCCCTTCTTCCGTTACGCCAATATCTTCGACGTAGACGAACGCGGTCGACAGTCCTGCTTCTCGAGCGCAGTCTTCTAAATATTGGACCGTGCCTTTGTCTTCTTCTGTGTATTTACAACAACTGAAATGAAGCGTTTGCCCTGGCTGCAATTTGGCGATTTCCGCAAAACGTTCAATCAAGAAATCTTGCAAGATGTTGAATTGATCGGCTCTTTGATGGATACGCCCTTTGTTCACGACATCTTCTAACCACACCCACTGCCAAAAACCCGTTTCAAATAAGGATGTGGGGGTATCGGCGTTGTTTTCCAAAAGCTTTGCGGGTGATGAACCGTTGTAAGCAAAGTCCAACCGAGAATAAAGCGACGGCTCTCTACCTCGCCAAGAAGAAGCAACCTGAGACCACATGGATTCCGGAATCGCGCATTGGGTCAGTAACTGCTCACTTCTAATCACCTCATCCACAACTTCAAGGCACATTTGATGAAGCTCCTCCGTTGGCGCTTCTATATCTCGTTCGATTTGCTCTAATGTGAATTGATAGTACGCACTCTCATCCCAATAAGGTTGGTCGTACATAGAGTGAAATCCAAAACCAAACTGGCGTGCTAAATCACGCCAGTTTTCTCTTTCTTGTATTTCTCTTCGAAACATAAATGCTGTTAACCGCCTCGACCAACAGAGACTGCTTTACCAAAGCCACCTCGGGACATAGCGCGCCCTATCGTGCCACCACCTCGTTTATTTAAGTTGCTGGTTGCGACTTTAGTTGATTGGTTACGGTAAGAACCATAGAACTGCCCTGCACCATTGTAATACTTCGATTTGTAGCGATACATCGGCTCTGAGTAGTAACTCTTGTTGTAACCACTCAAGCCACTCACTGCGCGGCTAAAGAAGTAGCCACCAACAAACGGGACATACGAGCGGTGACGTGAGCTGTAATAACAATCGTCTTCATAGAAATCGTCTTCACACTCAAACTCGTTGTTATAGCGCGGTGCGTTTTCTTCTGCTCTCGCCATCGCTTCTTGGTACGCTATTTCACATTGTTCGCTGAATTCTGGCGCGTCTGATTTGCATTCATCCGCATCAACATAGATATAGCCTTCTGTTTCTGACTCTTGAGTCGCCAGAAAGAAGATGCCACCAAAAGCGACAAACGGGATGATTCGCCCAACTTTGAAGCTTTTATCCATCGAAGATCGTTTTACGTTGGAACTGCGTTTCATCGCCCCTCCTAGTAAGTCATGCAAGCTGCGTTAAGTACGCCGACAGAGATAGAGACTCCCGCGAGTACGATACCTGCGGGTACTTCGTCGTTCTCAATACGCTCAGAGACTTTAGGCAATAGAATGAATCGCACAATGCCAAAAGCAATGATTTGAGCCAACATGGCAACAACGCCCCACACCATAAAATCAACAATATTGACTGAGTTCGTTGCCGCTCCAGCAATGGCTAAGCAGTAACCAAGAAAAGCACCACTCAGTGCGACTGCTGCTGCGGTGTTTTTTTCTTCTTTGATTAGGTGCCATTCATCGTATGGCGTCAGTTTTACGTAGACGAATTTAAACGCTAGCACGAAGACAATCGAGACGGAAAAGTAGAGAAGAAAATTGGGAAAACCTGCCAACAGGTCAGCAATCATATGCATTATTTGTCCTTATTCATGTCATTCCATGCAAAATTATCAATGCGCTCATCTGCAATGTAGAACAGCTTGGTATTTGGTGGCACTTCTGCTTCGAGCTCAGGGTTTAGCTCAATGCCATTGCCAAGATCGAAGGCGATCAATGTGGCCTGATGATGCTTTTTAATGAAGCTGAAGACCTTTTCGACACTGGTTGTCGCCTGATCTTCAGGGTAAATCACCGAGTATTGCGTCATACCTCTAGTAGAAGCTAATAACTCTTGGTGTAGAGCACTTGAACCGGGGTCCACGGCTGCTTTCGCCAGCATCTCAGCACCTACGGCAGGTATACACTCCGCTTTAGGACAATGCTGGCTCAACAATCTACCTAAAGCATCATCTTTAAAGTAGGCAAGCAAGTGTGCATCAGGATTCACAGAGGCACAATACAAGGCGGCCGAGAGGGTAATATCATCGGTGAGATTATCAACAATGATACAGTTGGCGCTGGTGATGTTGGCGTTTTTCATCTCTTGTGCATCGGTGTAACTGTTAACCTTGATGAAACCGATCTCACCCGGTAGCGGATTCTCTATGTCAGAACGGCTACATAACACAATGGGGCGCTTACCCGCTTCTTCATGCTGCAACATACGAATAAGGTGCATGGTCCTTGCGCCATTCCACCCCAACAATACGATATGGTTTTCCACTCTTACTCTCCGTTTACCTAATATACCCGCTCGCCAATAATCGATTGCACCGCCTGCCACACGCCCCAAAATGGCCGCAAACAAGCTCAAGCCACCAGGAATGATAAACAGAACCACGACCCATTTCCCTGCATCCGTCGTTGGTGAATGATCACCATAACCAACCGTCGACGCAGTCACCATCAGGTAATAAATGAAGTTAGAGAAACTGTCGGTAAGTGCATGCTCCCCCGCGAGAGCCAGCAACAGCCAAGAAATACCAATGTAGCTACCACTAATGACGAGAAGGTTTCGGTTGCTTAATTTGAAAAGATGGGTGCTCAGCCACTTTTTCAGTACTAGCCATACAGCCATAAGTTTCCGATTCCTTTCTGATTACTATAAGTAAATACTAACTCATTGATTGTAAGAAACAAAAAAACCAGCCAAATTCGGCTGGTTTTTGAGATTTGTCTTAACAAACTGATGTCTGGGCAGACAGAACGACTATGCGTTCCCTTTCACTTGCATATTCAGTTGTTCAGCAAAGTCTAGCATGCGGTTCAATGGGATGAGTGATTTCACACGCAACGCTTCATCAACGAAGATTTCGTGTTCTTCACCACCTTCATTCAATGCTTTTTCAATCGCTTTAAGACCGTTCATTGCCATCCAAGGACAGTGTGCACAACTGCGACAAGTCGCACCCGCACCAGCAGTGGGTGCTTCGATCAGTTCTTTCTCTGGCACCAGTTGTTGCATTTTAAAGAAGATGCCTTTATCGGTTGCAACAATCATTTTCTGATGAGGTAGCTCTTTCGCCGCTTTGATAAGCTGACTCGTAGAACCAACCGCATCAGCCAGCTCAACCACGCTAGCTGGTGATTCTGGGTGCACTAGGATTGCCGCATCCGAGTATACGTTCTTCATCTTACGCAGTGCGTCCGCAGAGAACTCGTCATGAACTACACACTCACCTTGCCACAACAGCATTTCTGCGCCAGTCTTGTTTGCGATGTAAGAACCTAAGTGACGGTCTGGGCCCCAAATGATTGGCTTATCTTCTGCGTCTAGGTGTTCAACGATCTCCAGTGCAATACTAGACGTTACAACCCAATCAGCGCGTGCTTTAACCGCCGCGGAAGTGTTTGCGTATACCACGACCGTATGATCAGGGTGAGCGTCACAAAACTCGCTAAACTTGTCCGCTGGGCAGCCAAGGTCAAGTGAACATTCCGCTTCTAGTGTTGGCATTAGAATGCGTTTTTCTGGTGTTAAGATCTTTGCAGATTCGCCCATAAAGCGAACACCACCAATGATCAATGTGCTTGCAGGATGACGGTTACCAAATTTCGCCATCTCTAACGAATCACCAACAAAACCACCCGTTTCTTCCGCTAATGCTTGGATCTCAGGATCGGTGTAGTAGTGTGCGATAAGCACGGCATCTTTCTCTTTAAGCAGCTTTTTGATTCGCTCGATGTAATCGGCTTTTTCTTCTTGGCTTAATGGGATTGGCTTTGGAGGGAATGGGTAAACTGTCTCGATTTTATCTAATATGTGGCTCATTGCTCTTGCTCTACGCAACTTCCTTTAATCCGAGTATTGTAACCTTGTTAATTTTCAAAAACCAACCCAGAGCGGGAATTTCTAGCAGTCTAGCCGTATATCTTTGACGCAAATAACTATTCTATCGACAAAATAGAATTGGGTTGTTGCAAAGAAAAACCAGTGAAGTAAAACGAGCAAACAAGAAAAAAGGAGCCGAAGCTCCCTTTATTAGTCTCAATGTATGAGTTTTATTACTTCAGCTTAGCGCTCGCGATTTTCGCTGACGCACTGCCGGCATATTCATCGACAACTTGCTGATAGTATTTCTTCGCTTGTGCAGCATTATTGTTACGCTCAGCAATATCGCCTAGCTTAACCAATGCGTCTGCACGCTTGTTAGAATCTTTGTAAGAAACCACAGCGGCAAAACTCTTCGTTGCTTCTTTGTCTTGCTTCTTAGCAAAATACAACTGGCCTAGCCAGTAGTGGGAGTTTGCTGAGTAAGTCGAGTTCGGGTAATCCTTTTGGAACTGCTGGAAAGCCGCGATAGCGCCCGTGTAGTCTCGTTTCTTAAGGATCAAATCCACGGCATCTTGATAAGCAGTTTGCTCATCAGCGTTGGACGTGTATTTACCACCTGTTTCTGCAGGCTTGGTTTCTTTTACTGGCGCAGCTTTCATTTCACCACGCACACGATCTAGCTCGACAAACAACTCACGTTGACGCTTTAACATTTGCTGCATTTCGTAGCTATTGCGTTCTAACTGACCACGTAGATCACTGATCTCTTGTGACATTTGGTCAATTTGCTCTTGCATTTGGAGCTGAACACGGTTTCGATTTTGCAGCAAGCGCTCTAAACGCTCGACATCTGATTCTGAAGAAGATCGAGTTGATACTGATGATGTGCTGTTGAGATCTGATACTGGAGCTGGTGCAGCGAACGCGAAGTTCGCTGCACTTGCCAGTAACGTAAGCGTAACAGCGCGCTTAGTGTTACTGAACATGAGGTTTACCTCGAATTAGTATACTAGAACCGCACGACGGTTTTTAGCGTAAACATCTTCTGATTGACCTAGAAGAAGTGGCTTCTCTTCACCGTAACTAACGATTGCGATTTGGTCAGCTTGAACACCTAGCGCTTGTAGGTAGTTTGATACTGCTTCAGCACGACGCTCGCCTAGTGCGATGTTGTACTCTGGCGTACCACGTTCATCAGCGTGACCTTCGATTGTCACTTTAAGAGCAGGGTTCTTGCTTAGGTAAGCTGCGTGAGCTGCTAGCATCTCTTCGTAGTCACCTGCAATTGTTGAGTTATCAAATGCGAAGTAAATAGTTTGAGTTTCGCGTAGTGCTTGCTCTTTTAGCTCTTGCTCTGTCAATTGACCGTTTGGATCGATTGGCGTTACTACTGTTGTTTCAGAACCGCTAGTGTTGGTTTCTGCACCCGTATTTGAAGCCGCGTCATCACTTGAGCTACAAGCCGTCATTGCCATCACAGGAATCGCGATTAGCAGTCCTTTTAGAACCTTGTTCAGTTGCATCTTATTTTCCTTTATTAATCAATTTTATTACTACAAAAACGGTGACCATGCGGGAGCTCTGACACGCCCATTTGTTGCCGGTAATCTAGCTTTAAATCGACCATCAATTGACACCATCGATAGTACGTTTTTCTTGTTGTAGATTGAGCTATAGATAACCATGCCACCATTTGGGGCAATGCTCGGAGACTCATCAAGCAATGTTTTTGTTAGTACCTGAAGAGCACCTGTTTCCAAATCTTGCTTAGCCAAGTTGAAGCCCGAATCACTGCGATTCACCATGACAAGGAATCGACCATCAGGAGTGATTTGACCACCTAAGTTTTGGCTGCCTTGCCAAGTCAAACGGTTAGTAGAACCGCTGCCCAAATCTACTTGATAAATCTGAGGTTTACCACCCCTGTCAGATGTAAAAATCAGTGATTTGCCATCAGGGTGCCAGTACGGTTCTGTATTATTTGATCTGCCACGCGTAATTTGTGTCAGCTTACGAGTTTTCAGATCCAACGTGTAAACCTGAAGTGAGCCGGTCTTAGAAAGAACCAAAGCTAACTGACTGCCGTCAGGCGAAAATCTTGGCGCACCATTGTGACGAGGGTATGACGTAATCTTCTCTCGCTCGCCGGTGTAGATGTTCATAATGAAGATCTCAGCTTGGCCGTTCTGGAAACTCACGTAAGCCAATTTCTGGCCATCAGGAGACCATGCTGGAGACATCAGTGGCTGTTTAGATTGAAGTACTAAACGTTCGTTGTAACCATCGTAATCGGCAACACGCAGCTGGTAAGGGAAGCGATCTTTGTCGTTTACAACAACATAAGCGATACGAGTCATAAATGCGCCGCGTTCGCCAGTCAATTGCTCGTAGACAAGGTCCGCAATTCGGTGAGCGTACTCACGCATGCGTGGGCCTTCTACTGTCGCAACCTTGTTAAACAACACGTGGTCTTTGGAAAGAACCAGTTCTCCGTCATCACCGAGAGCTTTGCTTTGACCCTTCGTTAATTGGCCACGAACAACGTCAACTAACTGGTAGTTAACCACGTAGTTACCTTGTTCGTTTTTCTTAATTGAACCGGTCAATAATGCATCTACGCCCAAACCGGTCCACGCATCAAAGTTTACTTCTGATTCGTTGGTTGGCGTTTGTGGCATTTTGCTGGTCGGTACCGGGCTGAATTTACCACTGCGTTGCAAGTCTGATGCAATCACAGCAGAGATGTCCGTTGGAAGAGGTTCACTGCCTTCCCATTTAAATGGAACAACAGCAATTGGTCGTGCTGAGTCAATACCATCGGTAATCACCAGCTCTAGTGCAGCATGAGCCACACTCGTTAGACTGCCAAGCAGTACAAACATTCCTAGTAAAAGGCGTTTAATCACGGCTTATCCCTTATTGTTGTAGTGCGACCGTAAGGTTAATGTCCTTCAGCCTTTGGTTAACTGTTGAATCAGTAGATATTGGAAAACTCGGCACTTGTGCGATTGCGCTCTTTGCAGCCGCGCATACTCTAGAGTCACCAGAAAGCACATTGACTGACGAAACGATCATGTCAGCTCCCGTAGGAATCAGCTTAATGTTAACTCTACACTCCTTTCCCAATAGGTAATCGTCCTTTAGCAGTTTGCTTTGAATAAGCTGAGTATAGATAGAGCTGTAACGAGTGACTTCATCAGCAACAAATTGCCCTTGAGCCTGTTGGTTTGCGCTTGTTTCACTTTCAAGGCCTGCAAAAATGTCATCCAAAGCCGCTTCTTGCTCTTTGCGTTCACGCTCTGCTTTCTCTGCGGCTTCTCGAGCTTTACGTTCGCGCTCAGCGGCCTCTTTGGCTGCTTTTTCTTTCGCGATGCGTTCTTGCTCGGCTTTTGCTGCGGCTTCACGTTCACGTTTCGCTTTCTCTTCGGCTTCTTTCGCCGCTTTCTCGCGCGCTACACGTTCTTGCTCCGCTTTACGTACGGCCTCTTCTTTGGCTTTACGCTCTTGTTCGGCCTTTGCTGCCCGCTCTTTCTCTTTACGAGTGCGTTCTTCTTCGGCCTTACGTTCTTGCTCTTTCTTCTTACGAGCGACCTCAGCTTCGCGAGCGGCTTTTGCATCTTTTGCTTGCTGCTCTTTCAGCTTACGAATTTGCTCTTCTTCAGCTTTGCGATTCTTTTCCAGCTGCTCAGCTTCACGTCTCAGTTTATCAAGACGATCTTGCTCTTTTTTTGCCGCTTTCTCGCGTTGCTGACGAATTTCTTTGGCTTGTTGTTGGACAAGCTTCGGGTCAATAACAACCGCCTGCACCATCTGCCCTGTCGGCTCGGGTTTAGACATGTTGAAATCTGTACCCCAAAGTAACGCTACGACCAAAAGCGCATGCAAACCAACCGATATTGCTATCGGCTTGGTGTATTCTTTGGTTTTCTTCTTATTGTCTTTCATAGATGTTCGATGTCTATTCCCTGATATCGGTCATCAGACCTACTTTAGGGATGCCAGCCCGACTTAGCTCATCAAGCAGAAGTACCACATCTGCATATGGCGTTGCGGCATCACCCCCTACTGCAACCGGAGAATCAGGTTTGATTTCCCGCTCTGCTTTCACACGAACAATAACGTCTTGTAGTGATAGACCGCGTTGAACCTCTTCATCATTCACGCTTAGGCCCAAATTACCATCGCGATCGATTTCAATAATGATGAAGCTACTGTCTGTTTCACCAGCAAGATCTTGCATTGATTCCGCGGTAGAGGTTTTTGGAAGGTCTACATCCACACCTTGAGTGACAAATGGAGCGGTCGCCATGAAAATGATCAGCAGTACAAGCATAACGTCGATATAAGGTACAACGTTAATCTCTGCGGTCATTTTACGCTTTTTAGGTTGGTAACCCGCCATGCCTTATTCCTTATTCGCGCTGTCTCGACCCGCCATTGCTTGACGGTGCAGGATGCTGTGGAATTCTTCAGAGAAAGTTGCGTATGTATGCTCTAGCTTACTTACTTTGTTGCTTAGACGGTTGTAAGCCATTACCGCAGGGATTGCTGCAAACAGACCCATCGCTGTTGCGATCAGTGCTTCTGCGATACCGGGTGCCACCATAGATAGTGTTGCTTGTTTCACTTCACCCAATGCAATAAAGGCGTGCATGATACCCCATACCGTACCAAATAGGCCGATGTATGGGCTGATAGAACCGACCGTTGCGAGGAAAGGTAAACTGGTTTCTAGTTCATCCACTTCACGAGCTACAGAAACGCGCATTGCACGCCCTGTACCTTCCATGATGTAGGCCGGTGAGTTTGCGTTACTCTTACGCAAGCGTGCAAATTCGGTAAAGCCAGCATAGAAGATTTCTTCTGTGCCACCGATGTCGTCTTTACGAGCTTTCACTTTTTGGTACAGCTGTGAAAGATCGGTACCAGACCAAAATTTGTCTTCAAAGGACTCAGCGTCTTTTGATGCTTGAGACAGTACTTTGCTGCGCTTAATGATCATTGCCCATGACGCAATTGACATGCCTAGTAGGGTCAACATCACAAGCTTTACCAACAGACTGGCCTGAAGAAAGAGATCTAAAATGGAAATATCAGCAGTCACTATTTGTTAGCTCCGAATTGATAAAAGATGGGATAGCTATTGGTTTCATTTTCTTATTATCGATACATGCTACCTTAACAATTGTCTTGCACAATGTTTTGCCTTCATCATTGACTAACTCTTGACAGAATTGCAGGGACGCACGCTTTATTTCTGACACTCGGGTAAGAACGGTCAAATGCTCGTCCAGTCTCGCCCCTTGGTTGAAATCGATATCCATGTGTCGGACAACAAAGCCAATGTTTTGTTCCAATAACACATGTTGAGAAATGCCTTTTGCACGCAACATCTCAGTGCGTGCGCGTTCAAAGAATTTTAAATAATTAGAGTGATATACAACGCCACCCGCATCGGTATCTTCATAATACACGGTGATCGGCCAGCGGAAGGGATTAGATGTGCCTTGCAAGGGAGTACCAGTACTTTCAATTCTTTAAAGCAATTACTATAACTGAAGCGGCAGTAATTGGTACTGAGCGAAGGGAATATTTTTGAATTTTGTAGAAAAAATAAAAGCCAGACAAGACGTCTGGCTTTTTATTCGATGATTTAATAACCGACTTTATTTCAGAGTGTAACGCTTACGTGAAATAGAGTGCTGTTAAATAAACTAAGATAGCGAGTGAGAAATAAGGGCTGAACAATACTTGCCAGTACCAATTTCTTGGTTTGAAGCCCACACCGTAAACCATGCTTGAGCAGACTGCCCAAATCAGTGCCGGTGCGATAAACGCATTAAAGCCACCAATTTCTCGATGGTATGCGTTTGGATCCCACATCACCAATCCTACATGCATAAAGCCGAGGATTAAGGCCAAGACTCTCAGTAGAGTCTTGTCCATTGGTGCGTGAAGTTTCGCTACCTTGTCAGCGAGATTACTCACTGTCTTTATCCATCATTTCTGAGTGCTCTAACCAAAGAGCGTTGATGATACCGAATGCACAAGCAAGTAGTACACCTAGAATCCATGCGAAATACCACATAGTAATAGCTCCTTAGTAAAGTGAGTTTTTGTTTTCTTCGATGAACTTGTCATCCAAGCGGCCAAACATCTTGTAGTAAGTCCAAGACGTGTAAGCCAAGATGATTGGAACCATAACAAACGCAACGCCTGTCATTAGGTTCAAAGTCAGTTCAGATGAAGTTGCATCCCACATTGTCAGACTTTGGCTTGGCATTAGGTCTGATGGCATTACGAATGGGAACATTGCAATACCAGCAGTAAAGATAACACCTGCGTTACCAAGGCTAGAGGTTAGGAACGCGATACCACACTTCTCTAGGCGAGATGCCAATACAGCTAGAAGCGGCATTGCAACACCCAGTACAGGCGCAGCCCATAGCATTGGGTAAGCTTCGAAGTTGTTCATCCACGCACCGGCTTCACGGATAACCTCTTTGTTTAGAGGGTTAGAAGCAGCGCCAGTATCGATACCACCTACGATAACGTAACCTTCGATGCTCTGAATCCAGAAGCCAGCTGCTACGAATGCAACCACAGTTAATAGACCCATTAGCTGAGCAACGTTACGAGCACGAGTATGTACTTCGCCAGTTGTCTTCATTTGTAGCCAAGTTGAACCTTGCATCAGAATCATGAACAAGCTTACTAGACCACATAGCAATGCAAATGGGTTAAGAAGACCAAAGAACGAACCATGGTACGTTGGCATTAGGAATTCGTTCAATTGGAATGGAACACCTTGCAGAAGGTTACCAAACGCCACACCAAAGATGATTGGTGGAACGAAGCCACTGATTGAGATACAGATATCCCAAGTGTTACGCCATTTTTTATCTTCAATCTTTGAACGGTAATCAAGACCAATTGGACGTAGCCAAAGTGCCGCTAGGGTTAGGATCATCGCTAGGTAGAAACCAGAGAACGATGTCGCGTAAACCAAAGGCCATGCTGCGAACAATGCACCACCAGCAGTGATAAGCCATACTTGGTTACCATCCCAGTGAGGTGCGATCGAGTTAATCATCACACGACGTTGCGTGTCGTTTTTACCGATAATAGGTACAAGCGCGCCCACACCCATATCGAAACCGTCAGTAATTGCAAAACCAACTAGTAGAACACCGATCAGTACCCACCAGATGAATCGCAAGATTTCGTAATCAAACATCTTGTTGTCTCCTTGTCTTACGCTTCTACTTGGCGACTAACTTTGTCTTCAACAGAGTCAGCGTTTTGCTCGAAGTGGTAGCGGCCAGTTTTCAGGCTGCTTGGACCTTTACGAGCGAATTTCACCATTAGGTATACTTCTGCAATTAGGAATGCAGTGTATAGCGCTAGGATTGCAAATAGTGAAGTCCAGATTTCACCTGCTGTTAGTGCTGATGCAGCAACGTGTACCGGTAAGATTTCACCTACAGCCCACGGTTGACGACCGTATTCAGCAACGAACCAACCCGCTTCGATCGCAATCCAAGGTAGTGGAATGCTGAACAATGCAGCTTTAAGAATCCAAGGTTTCTGTTCGATCTTCTGACGACATGTTTGGATGAATGACGCACCAAATACGAATAGCATGATGAAGCCACACGCAACCATGATACGGAACGACCAGAATAGCGGCCATACTGTTGGGATTGAATCATCCGCTGCAGCTTGGATTTGGTCTTCAGTCGCATCAACAACCTTGTCTGTGTAACGTTTTAGAAGTAGGCCGTAACCTAGGTCACCTTTCACTTCGTCAAACGCTGTCATGTTTGCTTCAGACTTGTCGCCTGCACGCAGTTTTTCAAGCAATTCGTATGCGTACATACCAGTACGGATACGGTCAACGTGCTCTTCACGTAGATCGTGTAGGCCTGTTACTTGCTCATCAAACGAACGCGTTGCGATGATACCCATTACGTAAGGGATCTTGATTGCGTAATCGGTATTCATTGTTTCTTGGTTCGGTAAACCAAACAGTGTGAACGCCGCTGGTGCTGGTTCTGTGTGCCATTCAGCTTCTACTGCTGCTAGCTTCACTTTTTGAACTTCACCAAGCTCGTAACCAGATTCATCACCCAGCACGATTGTAGACAGGATTGCTGCCATACCGAAAGAAGCTGCGATAGCAAACGAACGACGAGCGAACGCCACATCACGACCTTTCAATAGGTAGTAAGAACTGATGCCAAGAACGAACATTGCACCACACGTGTAACCAGATGCTACTGTGTGTACAAATTTAACTTGCGCTACAGGGTTTAGTACAACGTCTGCGAAGCTCACCATTTCCATACGCATGGTTTCGAAGTTGAATTCTGCGCCAACTGGGTTTTGCATCCAGCCGTTCGCGATAAGAATCCACAGTGCAGAGAAGTTAGAACCCAGAGCAACCAACCAGGTTACCGCTAAGTGTTGACGTTTTGATAGACGATCCCACCCGAAGAAGAATAGACCAACAAAAGTTGACTCCAGGAAGAAAGCAACCAGTGCTTCGATCGCTAGTGGTGCACCGAAGATGTCACCTACATAGTGGGAGTAGTAAGACCAGTTCGTACCAAACTGGAACTCCATGGTAAGGCCAGTAGCCACACCAAGTGCAAAGTTAATACCGAACAGCTTACCCCAGAACTTGGTCATGTCCTTGTAGATTTGCTTGTTCGTCATTACGTACATTGATTCCATAATGGCCAAAAGGAAGGCCATACCAAGGGTCAATGGTACGAATAGGAAGTGATACATCGCTGTCAGTGCAAACTGCAACCGCGACAGATCAACTACGTCAATCATGGTAACTCCTATGTGTCGGCTGAATGACACTCTCTACATATTGCAATCCATACACAAGTGTTATTTACACTTGAAAAATGTTGAATTATCACAACGCTTTGTTGCAAAAATGTGCTTCGTTGGTTAGTTAATTGTTAAGCATCAGCTAATATAGCTAGGCCTAATATTACTGCTAAAAACAGTTTGTTTCAAAAGGTTTATAGCGAGAAACCGCTTTGATGTATATCAATCTTTATGCGCTGAATTTGAACAAAAATCCATCACATTGATCCAGATCAAACGATATCAGAAGAGTATGTTAATAGAGAGTAATCAGGAGAGAAAATAATCAGTTAGGCAAGAACATAGAGTTAACAATCTATAAGTTTTTATTACCTATTTAGTATTAGAAGAGATTTAATAAATGAGAGGTTGGTCAACATTGGTGAAATGCTGAGCGCTGTACGCCCAGCGTTGGAATCTTACTTTTCAATTCCGAAATGCAGATAGGCGCGATCAGTCGCTATTCTACCACGAGGTGTGCGTTGTAAGTAACCTTGTTGAATCAAATAAGGCTCTAGCACATCTTCAATGGTGTCTTTCTCTTCACCAATGGCTGCTGCCATGTTATCCAGACCGACAGGACCACCACCAAACTTTTCCATGATCGCAAGAAGCAGTTTTCGGTCCATGTAGTCAAAACCTTTAGCGTCGACATCGAGCATGTTCAGCGCTTTATCTGCAACTTCCGCACAGATGTGTCCATTGCCCTTTACTTCAGCATAGTCACGAACACGGCGTAGTAGTCGGTTAGCGATACGTGGCGTACCACGAGCGCGGCGAGCAACTTCTAACGCACCTTCCAACTCCATTGACAAGCCTAGGCAATCTGCGCTGCGCTGAACGATATCCTGCAAGTCTTTGACCTTGTAATACTCAAGGCGCTGAGTAATACCGAATCGGTCACGCAATGGCGAGGTCAATGAACCCGCTCGTGTGGTTGCGCCGATAAGCGTGAAAGGAGGCAAGTCAATCTTGATAGAGCGAGCGGCTGGGCCTTCACCAATCATGATGTCTAGCTGGTAGTCTTCCATCGCTGGATACAGCACTTCTTCAACCATTGGGCTTAAGCGGTGAATCTCGTCAATGAACAGCACATCGTTTTCTTCTAAGTTGGTCAGCAGCGCCGCCAAGTCCCCTGCTTTCTCAAGTACTGGGCCGGAAGTAGTGCGAATATTCACTTCCATCTCATTAGCAACGATGTTCGCAAGTGTGGTTTTACCCAAACCTGGAGGACCAAATATCAAAAGGTGGTCGAGCGCTTCATTTCGCAATTGAGCGGCTTTGATGAAAATCTCCATCTGACCACGCACGTGATCCTGACCTTGGTAATCCGCCAGCTTCTTAGGACGAATCGCACGGTCGATGACATCTTCATCACGAAATGAAGGATTTTCTGGCGCGATTAAACGATCGGCTTCAATCATATTGTTCCCTTGAACTTTTCGTTACACCATTGATTTTAGTGCTTCACGGATAAGTTGCTCACTGGTCATATCCGGTTTAGCGATCTGAGAGACTACTTTCGACGCTTGAGTTGGTTTGTAGCCTAGAGCTAGAAGCGCACTGATTGCCTCTTCTTCAGCATTGCTAGATGCCGCACCAGAATCCGCAGGAGCCGCATCCGTAAACGGAGTAAATAGGTCGCCAGCACCCCAACCTTTAAGGCGGTCTTTCATTTCCACAACAAGACGTTCTGCGGTTTTCTTACCAACGCCAGGTAGCTTCACAAGTGTTGAAATGTCTTCACGCTCTACGCAAGAAACGAATTGGCTTGCCGTCATACCAGAAAGTATACCCAGCCCAAGTTTAGGACCGACGCCGTTCGCTTTGATTACTTCACGGAAGAGCGCACGTTCTTTGACTGTGTTGAAGCCGTAAAGCAGCTGAGCGTCTTCACGCACAACAAAATGAGTATAAATGATCGCTTCTTCGCCGACGTTTGGCAGTTCGTAGAAACAGCTCATTGGCATCTGTACTTCATAACCAATGCCATTAACTTCAATTAAAACTTCAGGTGGTTGCTTTTCAAGCAGAGTGCCGCGAAGACGTCCAATCACTATAAATACTCTTTGGAAATGAATTTGCGACAGGATAATAAAGAACTGGATAGACATCCAGTCCTTTATGCCGTTCGGTTAGATTTTTGAGACAACTTGATCAAGTTGTTGAGTCAGGTTTCTTACGGTGACGACTTGGCTACTGAGCTCAGTGCCATATTGAGCGACAGTTTCAGCAATGGTCTTGGTGTTCACTACGCCGTTAGCGACTTCGCTACTGGCTTCATCAAGCTCTTTTAATGCGGTCATTTGCGTCGCCATTATGCCAGAAAGACTCTGCACATCATGAGAAATTGTGGTCACTTGCTGGATGATGGTATTCATTCGTTCTGTGCTTGAAGTAACAACATTCTGCCCGTGCTTCACCTCTTGCTCGCTGCGATCAAGCAAGTTACGAATCTCGATTGCGGATTGACTACTCTTTGCAGAAAGCTCTCTCACTTGGTCCGCGACCACTGCAAAGCCTCTGCCCTGCTCCCCCGCTCGCGCCGCCTCAATAGCCGCATTCAGTGCCAATAAATTGGTTTGTTCTGCGACCGAGGTAATCAAGTCTGCCACTTTCATGATGTCTTCATGGCTGGTAATGATCTGGCTGATCGCTTGGGTAGAGTCTTCGAGCAACTCAGAGCTTTTCTCAGCTTGTTGATGAACGTCTTCACTCTTCTCACGAAGCTCTTCAACAAACTTGCTTGACGTTTCAATCCCCGTCGCCATGTGGTGTACTTGCTGACTCATTTGCTCAGCCGCACTGGCTTGAGACTCACTGTTGATATTGAGAGCATTGACTTGAGCACCTAACAGCGAAGATTGTCCATCCAACACTTGCGAAACTTGTTTAAGCTCCGCCGAATTTTGATTAGCTTGCTCTAGTCCCTCTCCTAGCCGTAACTCCCCCGCCGTTGCTTTTTGTGCGACCAATTCACTTTCTGCTTTAGATTTCTCTGCACTTTCAATCGCAATATCTCGCTGCTTGACAGTAAAGGCTTGTGCAATACAAATCACCACCAGCGGTAACACAGTGCCTGACCATATTTCCACGCGCTGCGCAGATTCAGACAACACGAGTTGGGGAAAACCAAAACCAGACACATGCTGATACGTCATTACTGCAGAAACCGCGATGACTAGCGCACTCCATGAGATCGCCATGATACGAGTGCCAGATAAAAAGAAAGCGACGACTAACAAAGGTACCCAGTAAGTTTGGGTTGAATCGACCACACCACCGCTTTGATAAATGATGTTGAGTGCATGCACTGACATGCCTACAAACCCCAGATTGAGCGACAATGCTGGTCGTTTGAACCATCTCAGGCTGAAGGCGGATATCAGTTCGAGTGCGATTAAGAGTACTGAGGTGAAGATTAAGCTTTCATGCCCATGTTTGGACCATTTGATCAGGCTGTAAATCCCGACGAGAAAAGCGATGAAGGTAAATAGCGATAGGATGTCTGCTTGACGTTGTTGTGTTCTTGTCCATTGAGTTTGGCGCGGCATAAATGCACTGCGCCACAGCGTGGCTGGATTCATGTTCAATCTTCCTTGATTGATTTCTTATTAGACCTCTGACTACTATAGTTTTGTAACATTTTCTCAACAAATCCAATCCTTAAATCTGTCTGAGATGTCTCATTTTTAATACGAGAACACGCTTAACGGTAACGACCTTTTCTTGCGCTGGTTGCTTTGCCAGCGAGCGCCACAAGCGTCTTATTGGTGTTAGCGTGACAAATAGCAACACCTAACGCATCAGCAGCATCGGCTTGAGGTTTTGCTGGCAGCTTAAGCATGTGCTGAACCATATGCTGAACCTGAACTTTGTCTGCACCACCTGTCCCCGTTACCGCTTGTTTAATAAGACGAGCTGCGTACTCATGCACCGGAAGATCCGCATTCACAGCCGCAACAATCGCACTGCCACGCGCCTGCCCTAGCTTTAGTGCAGAGTCGGCGTTTTTCGCCATAAATACTTGCTCAATAGCAAACACATCCGGCTGGAACTGTGTGATGATTTCCGTCACACCTGCATAGATTTGCTTAAGTCGACCTGGCAGCTCTTTTTCAGAAGTACGAATACAGCCGCTGCCTAGATATTGTAGATGACGTCCCTGCTGACGAATCACACCGTAACCCGTAATGCGAGAGCCTGGGTCAATACCCAAAATAATTGACATGAATTTTCCTAAGAAAGCAGATCAAGAACGATCTCTATCTCGTTATTATAATTAATGAAAATAAATGGGAACAGAACGCTCTGTCCCCATTGAGTAATCTTATTCTAATGTGGCTGCCACTTCGTCAGAAATGTCACCGTTGTGATACACCTCTTGAACATCATCCAAGTCTTCTAACGCATCAATCAGACGTAGAAGCTTAGGGGCAGTATCCACGTCCAATTCTGCTTTCGTTGATGGGATTAATGATACTTCTGCATTGTCAGCCTCAAAGCCTGCTGCATCCAAGGCATCTTTGACGCTACCGAAATCAGCTGGTGCCGTGTACACATCAATAGAACCGTCTTCGGATGTTTCGATATCATCGGCGCCGCTCTCAAGCGCCACTTCCATCACTTCGTCTTCATCTAAGCCGGAGGCATAAGAAATCACACCTTTCTTATCGAACAGATAATTAACACTTCCATCTGTACCCAAATTACCGCCAGACTTCGAAAACGCGTGACGCACGCCAGAAACCGTTCGATTGCGATTGTCTGTCATGCATTCAACCATTACAGCGGTGCCACCTGGACCGTATCCTTCGTAGATGACGGTTTCCATGTTGTCATCGCCTTCACCACCAGCACCACGACTGACCGCACGGTTCACCGTGTCTCGCGTCATGTTGTTAGAAAGTGCTTTATCGATAGCAGCTCGTAACCGAGGGTTATTGTCAGCTTCTCCGCCACCCTCTTTCGCGGCGACGACAATTTCACGAATTAACTTGGTAAAGATTTTGCCACGTTTGGCATCTTGCGCAGCTTTACGGTGACGAATATTCGCCCATTTACTATGACCTGCCATGATTCACCTTTTAATTTATTTTGACGTTAATGCTCAGCTTTGATTGCTCAACAACGTTACTTGGGAAAGTGCTCGGAATAATTCTTGGGTTCATTAAAACAAAAACTCCCGCAAGTGCGGGAGTTTTCTTTAAATGTTGTGCGCTTATTCTGCGTCTTTTTCTTTCGCAACAGTCACTGCAATTGCTAGCTCTTCTAGAGCCGCTGGGTTTGCAAGGCTCGGTGCATCTGTTAGTAGACACGCCGCTGCTGTTGTTTTAGGGAATGCGATAACATCACGGATGTTCTCAGTACCACATAGCAGCATTACTAGACGGTCTAGACCGAATGCAAGGCCCGCGTGAGGTGGCGTACCAAATTTCAGCGCTTCCAATAGGAAACCAAACTTCAGTTTTTGCTCGTCTGCATCAATACCTAGGATATCGAATACCGCAGCTTGCATTTCTGCGTTGTGAATACGTACAGAACCACCGCCCACTTCGTAGCCGTTTAGAACCATGTCGTATGCGTTTGAGTTCGCTACTGCTGGGTTCGCTTTTAGCTCTTCCGCAGTCACACCTAGAGGTGATGTGAATGGGTGGTGCATTGCGTGCAGGTTGCCTTCGTCGTCTTCTTCGAACATTGGGAAGTCAACAACCCATAGAGGAGCCCAAGTGCCTTCTTTAGTTAGACCTAGGTCTTTACCAAGTTTAAGACGAAGTGCACCTAGTGCTTCAGCAACGATGTTAGCTTTGTCTGCACCGAATAGGATGATATCGCCAGATTCCGCTTGAGTGCGATCTAGAATACCGTTGATCACGTCTTCGCTTAGGAATTTAGCTACAGGAGATTGGATACCTTCCACGCCTGCTGCACGGTCATTAACCTTCATCCATGCTAGACCTTTCGCACCGTAGATACCTACAAATTCTGCGTAACCGTCGATTTGCTTACGGGTAAGCTCAGCACCACCTGGTACACGGATAACGGCAACGCGACCTTTCTCGTCGTTTGCTGGACCAGAGAATACTTTGAACTCAACGTCTTTCACTAGGTCAGCAACGTCTACTAGTTCTAGTGGGTTACGTAGGTCTGGCTTGTCAGAACCGAAACGACGAATCGCTTCGCTGAACGGCATTACTGGGAATTCACCTAAGTCAACGTTCAGTAGCTCTTGCCACATTTCACGAACCATTCTCTCAGTCGTTGCACGAACTTGGTCAGCCGTCATGAATGACGTTTCGATATCGATCTGAGTGAATTCTGGTTGACGGTCAGCACGCAAGTCTTCATCACGGAAACACTTAACGATTTGGTAGTAACGGTCAAAACCAGACATCATTAGAAGCTGTTTGAATAGCTGTGGAGACTGAGGAAGCGCGTAGAAGCTGCCTTTGTGAACACGGCTAGGTACTAGGTAGTCACGAGCGCCTTCTGGTGTCGCTTTTGTTAGTACTGGTGTTTCGATGTCTAGGAAGCCGTTGTCATCTAGGAAACGACGAACAAAGCTAGACGCTTTAGCACGTAGCTTGATGCGGTCGCTCATTTCTGGACGACGTAGATCTAGGTAACGGTACTTCAGACGTTGCTCTTCAGAGTTCTTTTGGTTGAAGTCTAGAGGCAGAACGTCAGAGCGGTTGATGATTTCAAGACCTTTTGCAAGGATCTCAACTTCACCTGTTGCCATGTCTTTGTTTACTTGGCTTTCTGGACGAACGCGAACTTCACCAGTTAGCTTGATACAGAATTCATTACGAAGTGTGTTAGCCACTTCATACGCATCTGCCATATCTGGATCAACAACTACCTGAACGATACCTTCGCGATCTCGCATATCGATAAAAATAAGACCGCCTAAATCACGACGACGGTTAACCCAGCCGCAAAGTTCTACAGTTTGTCCTGCAAGGGACTTGTTCAGGTGACCACAGTAATGGGTACGCATAATGAAATTCCCAATCTCTCAAATATTGTTAACTACGCTCTGTCAGCCTCATTGCCGAGCAGAGTAAAGATCCATTTATACGCTGAAAGCCTATGAAAATCGACTACTCAACATACAATTAAGTGTGTTTTATCATTCATTGGTGGTTTTTAGTACAACAAATGTTCAAAAGCGCACCAAAGCGAAAAAATTGGTGGGGATTATAGCGTGAAATTACCCATTTCAGCAAAACTCTCGTAAAGTGGGCTCAGGAAAAAACGTAAAGCAGAAATATGGATAATTTACCCCTTCGACTTGGATTGACCATGTGGTCGCACAACCAGTGGCAACAAAGCTTTTATGGCAGTGGCACCAAACCCGCAGAGCGACTCGAAAAGTACGCACAGGTGTTCCACACCGTAGAAGGCAACACCACCTTTTACGCCACACCGACACTCAACACGGTGCAAAACTGGAAAGCCGCGACTCACGACGATTTCAAATTCACCTTTAAGTTGCCAAAAGCCATTACTCACGAGCAGATGCTCAGAGGTTGCGACGAGCAGTTACGTGACTTTATGAAGGTAATGGAACCGCTTCATGAACGTGTTGGGCAATGGACGATTCAGCTCCCTGCTGCTTTTGGCCCCGACTATCTTGATAGGTTGAAGAAGTTCTGTGCTAGCTTTCCACCGAATTTTCCACTTGGAGTGGAAGTTCGCCATATGGCGTTTTTCTCCAAAGGTGAAGAAGAACGTGCGTTGAATCAATGGCTACTTGAGAGTGGCATTGACCGCATTATCATGGACAGCCGCCCAGTGTTCGCCGCGCAGCCGACGACCGAAGCGGTGATCGATGCCCACCAGAAAAAGCCTCGCGTTCCAGTTCATGCAATTGCGACTGCTAAGCACCCGATGATTCGCTTTATCGGTCATCCCGACATGGAAGACAACCTGCACTTTTTCGAACCTTGGTTGCAGAAGTTACCGATGTGGATTGAACAAGGCATTCAACCTTACTTGATGATTCACACGCCAGATAACGTCTTAGCACCAGAACTGGCTGAAAAGCTTTATAAGCAGCTACAACTTCAGCTCTCGCTGCCCAATTTGTCTTCGTTTCCTGCCAATGATGGCAACTCACAAATACAAATGTTTTAGGTAAGCTTATAATTAAGCAAATGACAGAGGCGCGAATTTCCCATAAAATACGCGCCTTTTTTGATGCCTGACGTTTCGGGCAGCTTGTATGCAGAGATTTGGTTATGAACCCTAACAGCAATCCAGATACTATTTTTTCGGCTCCAATCGATAAAATTGGGGATTTCACGTTCGATGAACGCGTAGCGGAAGTTTTCCCTGACATGATTCAACGATCGGTGCCGGGTTACAGCAACATCATTTCTGCCATTGGTATGTTGGCAGAGCGTTTTGTTAAACCTCACTCAAACATCTACGATCTAGGCTGTTCTTTGGGTGCTGCTACGCTGTCTATGCGTCGTCATATCAAACAAGAGGGTTGTCAAATCATTGCAGTGGACAACTCTCCTGCGATGGTTGAGCGCTGTAAGCTTCATGTAAACGCCTACCGAAGTGACACGCCAGTTGATGTGGTAGAGGCGGATATCCGCGATATTGAAATCGAAAACGCGTCGGTTGTGGTATTGAACTTCACACTGCAATTCCTTTCTCCAGAAGACCGCTATGCGCTATTGGAGAAAATCTACGCGGGTTTGCGCCCAGGTGGCATTTTGATTCTGTCTGAGAAGTTTGTGTTTGAAGATGAAGTGTCTAACGAGCTGTTGATTGACCTTCACCACGACTTTAAACGTGCAAATGGCTACAGCGAACTTGAGATCAGCCAAAAGCGCAGCGCAATTGAAAACGTGATGCGCCCTGATTCGAAGAAAGATCATAAAGAGCGTTTCGCGAAAATTGGTTTCTCAAGCTACGACGTTTGGTTCCAGTGCTTTAACTTCGGTTCGATGTTTGCGATTAAATAGCGAGAAGCGAGAAAGTCTTAACGTTTCGCATTTAGTGTCAATTTTTTAATTTATTACTCAGTGAAAAACTATGTTTAATTTTGCTAATTTTTTTCAGTTAATCGCGCAAGACACTCGTCTTCAGCCGTGGCTAAACGTATTACCTCAACAGTTAACAGATTGGCAAAATGCTGAGCACGGTGATTTTGGTCGCTGGCTAAAAGCGCTGAACAAGATCCCACAAGGTGCACCAAACCAAGTGGACATCAAAAACTCAGTGACCATCAGCAACGATACGCCTTTCCATGAAGGTGAGCTGAAGAAGTTAGAAAGCCTGCTGCGTACGTTCCACCCGTGGCGCAAAGGTCCATACACAGTGCACGGTATTCATATCGATACTGAATGGCGCAGTGACTGGAAATGGGATCGTGTTCTACCGCACATCTCACCTCTGAAAAACCGCAGCGTGCTCGATGTAGGTTGTGGTAACGGCTACCACATGTGGCGCATGCTGGGTGAAGGTGCACGCTTAACGGTTGGTATCGATCCTTCTCACCTGTTCCTAATTCAGTTCGAAGCGATTCGTAAGTTGATGGGCGATGACCAACGTGCTCACCTCCTTCCATTAGGTATTGAGCAACTACCTAAGCTAGAAGCGTTCGATACCGTATTCAGCATGGGCGTTCTTTACCACCGCCGCTCCCCACTGGATCACTTGGTGCAACTGAAAGACCAGTTAGTGGCAGGCGGTGAGCTTGTACTAGAGACACTAGTGATTGAAGGCGATGAGAACGCAGTATTGGTTCCGACTTCTCGTTACGCGCAAATGCGTAATGTGTATTTCTTTCCTTCAGCGAAAGCACTAAAAGTTTGGCTAGAATTGGTTGGCTTTAAAGACGTTCGTATCGTAGATGAGAATGTAACGTCAGTCGGAGAACAACGTACTACTGACTGGATGACACATAACTCACTGCCTGACTACCTTGATCCAAACGACCCAACGAAAACCGTTGAAGGCTACCCTGCCCCTCGTCGTGCGGTACTTGTCGCAACTAAGCCATAATTAACTGAGATTTCTGACATTGTCTTAACTCACTCCTTCCTTTAAGACATTAACCTCTCTTCATCTAATTAAGGATGCATATTGCGTCCTTAATTTTTTAGCTTTTCGTCACTATTCCTCACTCTGTAAGAGACTGCGAGAGATTCTTACTTGTGAGCCTTTGGCGATAACGCTAAACTCTTAAAAAACAAACAACTTAATCCAATCCCAAGGTTTTCAATGTTTATACGATTGACTCCGGTTGTTGCAATCGCCCTATTGTCAGGATGTACCCTTACAAAAGGCGAACAGTACCACCAAGAAACGTTAGCCGCTATTCAAGCTTCAGAGACGAATTTCAATACTCGTGTTACCAACTTAGAGCTTCAACTTAGTAACCAATCGGATTACATCGAAAGTTTAGAAGGCCAAGTGGATAAGTTAAATGGCGAACTCAATACCTTCCGTAAAGAAGCGATGGACGAAGTAAGAAAGCCGAAAGAGCCTATTATCGTTCAAGCTCCTGCGCCTGTTCAGGCGACTCCTACTCATGACATTGTCCTGGGCTCCATAGAGCGAGTGACTATTGACTCCATCAAACAAACTTTCGATGCACGTGTCGATACTGGCGCAGCAACGTCTTCATTAAATGCAGTCGATATTGAAGAATTCGAAAGAAATGGCAAAAACTGGGTGCGTTTCCATCTTGCTGACAATACCAAATCAGATGAAGAGAAAGACATTTGGATTGAAGCGCCAATTATTCGCTACGTGAAAATCCGTCAAGCAACCACTGAAGAACTAGAGCGTCGAGCTGTTGTTGAACTTTGGGTGCGCGTTGGAAAAATTCATGAAAAAGCGCAATTTACGTTGGCAGATCGTTCTCAAATGAACCATCCTGTGTTACTAGGAAGAGAGTTTATGCGCGACATCGCACTCGTTGATGTGAGCCGTAAATACGTTCAAACGGAAGAAGATAAAAAATAATAAGGTAGATTATGACGTCCAGAATACCGTTTTACCTGTCAATCATCCTGTTGGTGATTGCAGGCATCGCTTTGAGTGTTTTCAGACATCAGAATTACGGCGTACCTTGGACTCCAGGTGAAACACGTCAAATTTGGGATGTTGAAGCCCGTATCGAATTTAATGCGAATGGCAACGAAGTAAAAGCTTCTCTTGCTGCGCCGCATACTCAAAATGGTTACACCCTGATTGGTGAATCAGCATCGTCTCCAGGTTACGGCGTTTCTTACGTCAACTCAGACTCTGGTCGTCGTGCAGAATGGTCAATCCGTCAAGCAAGTGGCCCACAAACTATTTACTACAAAGCCCAGTTCTTAGTTGACCCACAAGCAAAAGTGGATGAACAGCCACCTGCAGGTGAAATCACAAAACCTACCCTTTCAGCGCCGCAACAAGCCGCCGCAAATGCATTGATTGAACGTGCAATGAGCCGCTCAGCAGACAATGTCACCTTTGCTCGCGAGCTGATCAAAACGCTAAACGATCCAGACAGCCAAAACTCAGCACTGATTCTTAATGACTTTGATCGTACCGATGCATTACACAAGATCCTACTTACTGCAGGTGTGCAAAGCAAAATCGTTGGTGTAATCGAATTAGAAGACGGCCGCCGTCGTCAAGCTATTCAGCCTATGGTTCAGGTATGGTCGGGGGAAGAATGGGTTCTCTTCTCGCCAAATTCAGAGCAAGCCGCAGCACAACCTAACCTTCTCGTATGGGATGAATCGAACGTTTCCCTACTTGATTTAGTTGGCGGTAAAAACAGCCAAGTTCACTTCTCTATGATTAAGCAGGAAGTGACTCCACAGCAAGCCACTGACAATAAAGTGGAAGCGGATGGCCTACTCAACCTTTCTATCCATAGCTTGCCACTTGAAGAGCAAGCCATGTTTAAGACCATCATGTTGATCCCAATCGGCGCACTGATTGTTGTGTTCCTGCGTGTCATCATCGGTCTGAAAACTTCGGGTACCTTCATGCCAGTATTGATTGCGGTTGCCTTCGTTCAAACGCAACTGGTAACTGGTATTGTCGGCTTCCTATTAATTGTCGGTACTGGCTTGATAATACGAAGTTACCTCTCGAGGCTTAACTTACTTCTGGTTGCAAGGATATCCGCCGTAATCATAACCGTAATTATGATCATCTCGGTCTTCACCGTAGTCGCATTCAAGATTGGCCTAACAGAAGGTCTAACAATTACGTTCTTCCCTATGATCATCTTGTCATGGACGATCGAACGTATGTCGATTCTATGGGAAGAAGAAGGTGCGAAAGAAGTAGTTCTTCAAGGTGGTGGTTCACTACTAACCGCTGTCTTGGTTTACCTAGCGATGACGAACGTTTATATCCAACACTTAACGTTTAACTTCATTGGCCTACAACTGATTGTTCTTGCAGGCATCCTATTACTAGGTACTTACACAGGCTACCGTCTAACAGAGCTACGTCGATTTAAGCCACTAGCGGAGGACTAAACGATGTTTGAACGTTTCACTTCGCCAGCAAAGCTTCGCCATAAAGGCATTATGGGGATGAACAAGCGTAACCATAGCTATATTGGTCGCTACAATGATCGCTCAAAATACCCGTTGGTGGATGACAAGCTAAAGACAAAAATCATTGCTGAAGCAGCAGGTGCGACAGTGCCTGCTCTTATCGGCGTGATTGACAGCCAAGCTGAAGTCAAAAAGATCCACAAGATGGTATTGGACTGGCCAGGTTTTGTAATCAAGCCAGCGCAAGGAAGTGGTGGTAAGGGTATCCTTGTTATCACTTCGCACAAAGATGGCGTTTACACCAAGCCATCTGGTGCAACCATCAATAAAGAGGATGTAGAACGCCATATCAGTAACGCACTGGCTGGTCTGTTTTCTCTAGGTGGTAAGAATGACGTTGCAGTCGTAGAAAACCTAATCAAGTTCGATGACTGTTTTGATGGTTTCAGTTACGAAGGCGTGCCTGACGTTCGTATTATCGTCTTTAAAGGCTACCCAGTGATGGCAATGATGCGCTGCTCTACTGCAGCCTCAGATGGCAAGGCCAACCTTCACCAAGGTGCAGTAGGTGTTGGTATTGATATTGCGACAGGCAAAGCCATTCGTGCGGTGCAATTTGACCAACCTGTTACGCATCACCCAGATACTGGCAAAGATCTATCAACCCTACAAGTACCTCATTGGGAGCGCTTATTAGAGCTTGCATCGAGTGCGTGGGAAATGACAGGACTTGGTTACATGGGTACTGACATGGTGTTGGACAAAGAAGAAGGACCAATGGTGTTGGAGTTGAACGCTCGTCCGGGTTTGGCTATTCAAATCGCCAACGGCGCGGGTTTGCTACCTCGTTTAAAACACATTGAAAACCTTGGTATGCCGGCCGAATATCCAAAACCAAAAGAGCGCGTTGCTTACGCTGCTGAACAGTTTGGTTCTAAATCTCAGTTCTAATCTCTTAGCTAGTAGCTATTAACGTAGCTGCTAGCTAACCTTTCATATTTGAGCTCTATCGCTCGCTTTCTAAGTAATTCATCACTTCTATCACTGCAATCGATGATCCAGCTAACAGATTACACATGGATCGTTTCTTTTTTTCTCATACTTTTGCTTATCATGTCGTCTCCCCCTTACTCAACTCAAGAGGTTGGGCGATGCTAACAAAAGAAATTAATAACAATGAAACACCGCTTGTTGAACAAGAGAACTTTGATCAACATTTACAACGTTTGTCGGAAATCTCTGTCCAAGCACTTGATGAGCTTGCTGAAATGATCGAAACCAGAAACGACTTTTCAGAAGAATAGCACTTACCTTTTCGCTTTTAAGTGCCTGCTAATAAGCCGAGACTGTTGTCCTACAGCCTCGGCTTATTTTATTTTTTGAAGGGTGTAACTTATATCGAAGCGGTGGCTGGCTTCTCAATACTCTCATCTAAGCGATAGCTAGCTTTGATGGTATCCGCCACTTTCTCCGCGATCATAATGGTTGGCGCATTGGTATTCCCGCCCACTAGCGTCGGCATAATCGACGCGTCGACAACTCTTAGTGCCTCTAATCCATAAACCTTAAGATTGCTATCTACCACGGCTAAAGGATCGTTCGCCATACCCATTTTGCAGGAGCCTACGGGATGATATTGGGTATCCGCTCGATTACGAATATCTTGCTCGATGGCTTTCTCATCGTTCACATCCACGGGATAAAAGCTGGCCCCGCGTATGTCATCAAACGCTTGGCTTTCCAGCATTTGGTGTTGCTTCTTCCAGCCTTTAATCATGATTTCCATGTCTTCAGGGTGACTGAAAAAAGCAGGGTCAATCTTTGGTACATCATAAGGGTTTGCACTGTTTAGCTTAACCGTCCCAATACTTTTCGGTCGAAGTAACGTCACATGAGAACTAAACCCATGACTAGCGTGGATCTTACGAGCGTGATCGTCAACCACCGCCACCACAAAGACAAACTCTAGATCGGGCACGTCGACATCATCACCTGAACGCAAGAACCCTATACCTTCTGCAAAATTACTGGTCATTTTCCCACTACGTGTTTTCATCCACTGTGGTAAAGCCTTAGTCATTTCGGATGCCATTTTGAGTGATACACCAAACGTATCTCGCTTCGCGCTGCACCGGTAAGTATGAACCAAATCAATATGGTCCTGTAGATTCTCCCCGACACCGGGCAATTCATGGATTTGCTCGATTCCGTGGGATTCTAATTCTTTCTTTGCCCCCACACCTGAAAGCATCAAGATCTGCGGAGAGCCAAACGCCCCTGCAGAAAGAATCACTTCTTTCGTGCATTTGATCTGAAAGCTCTGTCCTTTCAGACCATACTCAACTCCAACAGCTCGATTTCCTTCAAACAACACTTTATGAGTCGTAGCTTTGGTCAAGACAGTCAGATTAGGTCGGTTCAGGTTTGGAGTCAGATAGGCTTTTGCGGCGCTGCATCGCTCCCCATTACGCTGCGTTACTTGGGTTGGCATAGCACCAAACTGGTCGGCTCCGTTGATATCGTGATTACGAGGTATACCTATCGACTCACAGGCGGTTAAATAACGCTCAAGAACATCACTTGGCGAGCGTAAGTTCGCGACGTTCAGTGGCCCACCTTGTCCATGATAATCATCTTGGTGAACTTCGTTATTTTCTGCTTTCTTGAAATACGGTAAGCAATCGTCATAACTCCAACCTTCGTTGCTAAGACTGGCCCAAAGGTCGTAATCATATTGATGCCCTCTGGCGTACATCATCGCATTGATAGAACTCGAGCCACCTAAAGTTTTTCCTCTTGGTTGGTAGCCTTTGCGGCCATTCAGTCCAGCTTGAGGAACCGTTTCAAATCCCCAGTTGTTTATCTTGGTCGGCATCATTGCCACTACACCCACTGGCGTATGAATAAAAGGGCTCGAATCGGTACCACCCGCCTCCAACAAACACACGGTGACATCAGGGTCCTCGGTGAGTCGAGACGCTAAAACACAACCCGCAGAACCACCACCGACTACAATAAAATCATAACTGTCCATCTTCGACCTCCGCGACATCTAAAGGATGAAGCTCCCGTTTAAGGATCTTCCCCGTTGCCGTCATAGGCAGTGCTTTGCGAATGAAGACACGACGTGGGTATTTGTAATCAGCAAGTTGCTCTCTACACCAAGTAATCAAAGTATGACTATCCGTTTTTGCATCTTGATGAAGCACAACATGCGCATGTACCTCTTCACCAAGGCGGTCATCGTGTTCACCGACAACAGCGACCATTTCTACATCAGGATGACACATTAAGACTTCTTCTATTTCACGCGGATAGACGTTATAACCGCCTCGGATAATCATGTCTTTAACGCGGTCGACAATGAACAAGTTGCCGTGTTTATCCACTCGTCCAATATCGCCCGTTAAGAACCAACCATCGCGCAACGCCTCACGAGTTGCTTCTGGTCGTCCGTAATAGCCTTTCATTACACTTGGGCTTTTTATGCAGACTTCCCCTAATTCACCCACGGCTTGGGCGTGACCTTTTACGTCCGCAATCTTAATCACGTAGCCACATAATGGTTGTCCGACACTGCCTGGTAGTCGGTCTCCATCACTATGATTAAACGTGGCCACTGGTGCGGTTTCTGATAATCCATAACCCTCCAATACTGGCAGTTCAAAGCGTTGTTCAAATTGACGAATCACTTCTACAGGCATAGAAGCCCCACCAGACACTCCTATGCGAAGACTGTGCTTCACTAATTCGGAATGCTCCGGAGATTGCTCACCCGCTCTGAGTAATGCGATGTACATTGTAGGCACACCTGCAAACACGCTGACTTTATGCTGGATGATTTGTTCAATCACAAACTTTGGCTCAAAGCGCGGGATCAACACCATAGTAGAGCCTGTCAGCACACTGGCATTCATCATCACGGTCTGACCAAAACTGTGGAACAGAGGCAAGGTTGCCATAGTGGTATCACTGTATTCCAACCGCATCAGATACTGGGAAGACATAGCGTTCGTTAACATGTTGGTGTGAGATAACTCCGCCCCTTTCGGCTGACCGGTCGTGCCTGAGGTATAAAGAATAACGGCGGTATCATCACCATTTCTGCTGATTGACTCAAATAGCTTATTGTCTTGCATAAGCCAAGCATCAACAGCGTGCTCTTCTTCTCTGCATCGTTCTGACAAAGAGATAAAGTGTTCGCACTGCTCAGCTTCAGAGAAACCGTGTCTACCGTAGCTTCCCATTGGCAGCTCTTCGCTTCCTTCAAAGCAGAAATACGCTTTTGCATCAGAGTCGTTGAGGTGGTAAGCAATCTCACGGCCTTTAAACAGCACATTTAAAGGAACTACGACACAGCCTGCTTTTAAAATCCCGTAATACACGATTGGGAAGTAAGTAATGTTTGGACAAGACAGTGCAACTTTGTCACCAACTTTTAGTCCAAGTCGATTTAGGTTCGTAGCAATATTGCCTGCAAATTTGTCGAGCAGTGCGTAGTTGATTTCATCATCGCCCATCCTGAGCGCAGCTTTTGAAGGAAAGAGCGCAGCACTGCGCTCCAGATTGACAGCAAGGTTGTGCATCCATGATCTCCTTTGGTCGCAAGGCAGCCAGCGAGCACTGGCTGCTGAAGATTCTTTATGTAGAGAGGTAAGTATTGAGGGTTATGAGTGCTTGTTTAAATCTGGGTCGGGTTTGCCCGCAAACACTCGCAGTACCAGCTTCTGCACCATGTTGCCATATGGCGGTGCAAACAACTGAATCGGGAACCAATCGCGCATTTTTAGTACCGTGCGCGCATGGCTGAGTTCGCGAAAACCTTCTTCTCCATGGTAATTACCAATGCCGGAGTTACCCACGCCACCAAATGGCACTGAATGGTTGAGTACATGCCACCCCCAGTCGTTGATCGTGACACCACCACTATGGGTTTGAGTAAGCAAGATTTCGCGTTGCGCGGCATTATTGCTAAATAAGTAACATGCTAGCGGTCGTGGCCTCTCGATAATGTATTGAATTACCTCATCGAGAGAACGGTAAGTGTGAATGGGAAGAAGCGGGCCAAAGATTTCCTCTTGGCAAATACGCATTTCGGATGTCAGGTTGGTAGCGATGTACAGCGGTGTTTTACGCCCTTCACCATAGTCGAGGCATTGAGTAATAGTCGCCCCTTTATCACGTGCATCCGCCAGTAGATCGTGGAATCGTTTGTGCTGGGCATCATCGACTAACGCGGTGTAATCCTGATTGGCTTTGATCTCTCCGTACATGGTTTGATGTGCGTGCTTTAACGCCTCAACAAACGCTGCTTGCTTACCTTCTGGTACAAACGCGTAATCTGGTGCGATACAAATTTGCCCTGAATTAAAACCTTTACCATGAGCAATGCGCTCTGCGGCTTTTGCAACGTCATAATCATCAAATACCACCACAGGGGATTTACCACCTAGCTCTAAGGTCACAGGCGTTAGATTCGCTGCCGCATTGGCCATGATGACTTTTCCGCTGGCTGGCGACCCAGTGAACACAAGGTGATCAAAAGGTAGATGAGAAATTTCCATTGCTTCTGGGTGGTTGCCATCCACAATACGCACTAAATTCTCTGGGTAAATTTCTCCGAGCATGCGACGCAGTTGACGGGTGGTTTCTGGACAATTTGGCGGCATCTTGATCATGCAGCGGTTGCCCGCGGCTAGCGCGGTGATCATAGGACCAATAGACAGATAAAGCGGGAAATTCCAAGGACAGATGATACCAACTACCCCTTTTGGTTGATAACGCACTTCCAGCTTATTGCCCTTGAATAACCACTCTGTTGGTCTTCGACTTGGCTTCATCCAACCTTTAAGGTGGCGAACAACATGGTTGATATCGAGTATAGGCGCAAGCACATCAGCCATAATGGACTCGGTGTGACTCCGGCCACCAAAATCTTCACTCATCGCGTCTGCCAAGACGTCTTGATAACGGGACAACTGTTTCTTTAACGCCAAGAGTCGGTGCTTTCTCACCGCAAATGTCGCGTTCGGCTCAGCTTGGTATGCAGACTGTAATTCCGAGAACCACATGGTGAGCTCACCGACTAAAGGATCATTGGTTGCAAACGTGCCTTGTTCGCGTTGTATTTCCTTATTTTGCATTGCCAGTACATTCATGTTTCTCTCCTACCGTGCATTTTATTCAATTACAACATTTTGATAACATGCAGCACAGGTTACAAAGAGACAAAAAACGGTGATATTCGGACAGCTTTGAGACAAGGATGACTGAATACCATCCCAATACACGCTAGGATATATCTGAATGTAGAGGAGAAACGCATGGAATACACCGCAGTTTATGAGCCAGATACCGAATCCTGTGGTGTTTTGGACTTGCAGCTACTCACACGCGACCTTGAGCCCAGTATAAATGTAGAAACGTTACTTGAAGGCAGTGGTATTACTGCTCTCGAACTTTATGCGCCGGACACGCATATTACCCTTGCTCAGAAACTGACCATTTTTAGTAACGCAATTGCTCATTCAGGAGAACCGGGGCTTGGCCTAAAAGTGGGACAACAAGCTCGATTTAGTGACTTTGGCGTACTTGGGTATGCCGTTTTCAGCAGTAGCACCCTACTCGATGCTTTGATGATGGGCTTTAAGTATCTTCGGCTGGCAGGACCCGTTTTAAAGAAAAAAATGTGGGTGGAAGATAATTCGGGCTACTTTCGTGCAGAGCAACTTATCGATCTACAATCACTACTGCCATTTTGTTGTGAATATTGGTTCGCGGCCATTCAAAGCTTGTGTGAGGAGGTAATGCAGAAGCCTTTCCCTTCGAAGGTGATCCGCTTCCCCTATCCTGAACCAGAACACAGCGAGCTTTACGAACAAGTGTTCCATTGCGAAATTGAATTCAATAGTGATCGTTTAGAATGGCAGTTTGATGCCACCAGCTTATATGAGCCGCTACCTGCAGCAAATACAATGACGCTACAAATGTGCTTGAAGTCTTGCGATGAAATGTTGGCAAAAGTGAGTGGCAGTGCCAGTTTAAAAGAGAAGATCACACAAATGTTCGTCGAAAGGCCGGGGAGCTATCCGTCGATAGAGCAACTGTCTAGTGAATTAGGCATGTCTTCAAGAACGCTACGACGCCACCTTAAATCGGAAGAGACCAGCTATCAGCAAATTCTCGACCATGTTCGCTTCCACTTAGCTCGTCACTATCTCGCATCGACACAAATGAGCGTTGAAGAGATCTCCGAACGTATTGGCTTTTCAGACAGCGCAAACTTCCGCTGCGCCTTTCGTAAATGGAGTGGGGACTCACCAAGACAATATCGACGACAAGCGCCTCAGCTGTAAGCTTGTTGTTCATCAGAACAGAAACAAAAACGCCCGCATTCATTGCGGGCGTTTTATTAGATTCTGAGTTTAGGATTCAAACTCTTCAATCATCTCTTGCGCTTCGGTCTTAGGTTTGTCTGTTTGACCAAAGCCACGTAAACCAACCACGTGTACGTGTTCGTGATCTTTGAACACCTTACGCACCAGTTTGTAGGTCGTCCCTTTCTCTGGGCTGATGTTTTCTGGCGCTGCGATAAGAAGCTGCATATCCAGACGGTCACACAATTCAAACAACGTCGCGATCGATTTTGTATCCAGACGCGCTGCTTCATCCAAGAAGAGCAAACGACAAGGTACAATGTCTTTGCTGCGCAAACGGCGTGATTCTTCTTCCCAGCTCTGAACAACCATCAGTAGGATTGACTGACCAGTACCGATCGCCTCACCTGTTGATAGCGCGCCAGATTCCGCTTGCAACCAGCCATCTGTACCACGGTTCACTTCTACACTTAGCTCTAGGTAGTTACGGTAATCCAATAACTCTTCACCCAAAACCTGAGGAGAACGTTGACCCATATCGATGTGTGGGTTCACGCGTTGGAACAGTTTCGCCATTGCTTCAGAGAAGGTAAAGCGAGTCGATTCAAACAGATCTTTATGCTGCTCTTGCTGTGTCGCTAGACCGTTCAGTAGCACTTCGTGACTTTCGCGGATCTTCACGTTTAGACGTACGCCCTTCACCTGACCGAACGAGATGTTCGACAAGCCTTGGTTTAGCATACGGATACGGTTTTGCTCACGCTGAATCGTCTTCTTGATGATGCTTGCTACTGACTCAGAGCTGATCGCTAGGCGGTTTTCACGTTGCGTTAGCTCTTCCGTTAGACGTGCCAGCTCTACTTCCATCTCTTCGATCGCTTCGACTGGATCATCAGTACGGATGATATCTTGACGAATACGCTCACGAAGATGTTGGTAAACAGCGATGTAGAATAGAACTTTACGCTCTGGACGTGCATTGTCTTCTGATAGACGCAGCGCATCACGCAGGTCGTCATTGTTCGCAACCGCTAGACGCAGCGCACCCAATGATTTATCAGACATTGAACGCAGTTCATCCGCTGACATGTAAGCCAGTTCGCGCTTGTGTAGACGACGCTCAACATCGTTCTCACGCGCTAGGCGAAGTACTGAGCACCAGCCTGCTTTCGCGGCAACCACGAACGTACGCAGCTCAACGTATTCTTTCTGAACTTTCTTCAGACGTTTCGCCAAGCCCTTCATTTCTAGCTCAGTAGAAGTAATGGTACGTTCGTATTCACTCTTACGGCCACGAGACGTATGCAGACGTTCATGCAGCTCGTCACGACGACGCATTGCACGTTCTTCTGAACCTTCGTCTGCGTTAACACCAAACTCTTGCAACTCTTGCTTGAACTCTTGGACCGTCTCAAGCTTCGCTTGGTGTGAACTCTTCAGAGACGCTAACACTTGATTGTATTGGTTCATTTGACCTTGCGATTGCTTCAACTCTTCACGAGAGCGTGTGCGCATCTGCTCCGCTTGAACCAATTTCGCTTTTAACTGCTCACTCAATTCGCTGCTCTTGTTCAGTAAGTCTACTGAGTCTGAGTAAGCGAAGTAGTGACGACGTTCAACGAGATCTGAGAGTGCAAAGATTTGCTTCTTAAGATCTTGCAGCTGTTGGTCTGCCGCTTTGTATTCCGCTTCTAGCGCGTCGAATTGCTCTGGGTCAGCATCTAGGGCAACTGCGACTTTTTCCAGTTCCGCCACCGCTTTCGCGTGGTTATTTAGGAAAGCTTTTGCTTCTGAAAGCTGGGCGATTTTCTCTTCCAACTCATCAAAGCGTGCTTGCAGCGACTCGTCTTCAATCAACGCCATGTTTGGTGCTAGCTTGTCTAGAGAAGACAACGCTTGCTTGCTGGTTTGAAGCTGAGAACGTTGTTGTTGCTCTTTCGCATCCAGATCAGCCAGTACGCGAGCGATTTGGTTACGCTTGTCGCGAATGGTTGCCAGCGTTTGCTCTGGGTCAGCTTCGAATGCTACTTGAATGTGGCTTGCCACGAACTGGTTGAACGCTTGGTACAGACGCTGCATTTTTTGCGAATCGAATGCTGCTTTCGCATGCTTCTCAACCACTTCCTCACGTTCGTTACGCAGTAGCTCTAAACGTTGCTCACGTGCTGCACGACCAAACAATGGGATTTCAGGCAAGCGAGAGTAACGCATTTGACGGTCGTTCATGCGAACGCAAACCGCGCCTTCTAGCTCTTCTGCGTCGAATGAGCTGTCATCAAAGGCATCGATGTCACCTTCAATGATGTACAAGTCTTCTGGACAGTCGTCTAGCTCTACCAGTTTTTCTTCGATACCAGATAGATCAGAAACGACGATAGCGTGACGAGCCGGACCGTACATCGCACTGAAGTAAGGCGCGTCATCAATCGTGATGTCATCGTAGATCTCAGACAGCAATACACCGCCTAGTGTATCTGCCAAACCTTTCAGACGAGGGTCGTTTGAGCCACCAGGAGAAGCAAGACGCTCAATCTCAGTGTCAAGTTGGCTGCGACGCTCTGCCAGTTTGTCTTTCGCCAGAGAAAGGGTTTTCTCTTGCTCAAGCACCACTTGCATTTGGCTCATGACCGACTGGCTATCTTCTAGCTCAGCGCCACTTTGCTCACGCAGTTTTTCTAGTGCATCGTTCGCCGCAATCCACGTTGGTGCAATGGCTTCTAGCTTGTTGATTTCCGCTGCTGCATCTTGCTCTAGACGACGCTGTTCGCTGCGTTGTTCACGCACGTCTTCTTGCGTCATCTCTAGCGAGTCGATTTGCATCGCGTGACGCTCACGTTCTTGTTCAAACGTGATTTCGTCAGTCAGTTCAACATGGAACTGCTTTTGGTATTCGTTAACGAGCTCACGCGCTTGACGTTGCTGGTTAAGGCTACGTTCAAGGTCACGGTGTTGTGCACGCCATTGTTGTTCGTTTTGCGCAATTTGCTGAGATTCACGCGCTTTCACAATTGCGGTTTTCGCATGTTCAGACGCGTCTTTGCGCTCAACTTGACCAACGATGCTTTGTACCAGTTTAAGCGCGGTTTCGAACTGCTCTGCTGCTGCAGAAGACATATCCAGTTTGTGCTTAACCGATAGCAAAGCGTTGGTGCTTTCTGATTCTTTGCTCTTAAGCTCAGCAACAAGCGCTTGCGCCGATTCTGCCGTTAGGCTGTCGTCACCAAGTAGTTGTTTCGCTTTTTCCAGCGCTTGAACCGCTTGTTGGTATTGAAGGGCACGAGTTTGCTGAACGTCGAGCGCTTGTTGGTAGTCCGCCAATTGCGTCTTAAGGCTGTCCACCTCTTCTTCCGCAACAGTCGCTTGCTCTTCTACCATCATCACGCGTTCTTGCGCTTCTTCCACGACCATCATCTGCTCTTCAAGACGCTCACTCAGCTCTTCAAGATCTTCTTGGTAGCGTTCAATCTTCTCTTGCTGACGCAATGCGTTTTGCACCAATTGCAAGTGATCAGAAGCCGCTTGGTAATCCTGCTCTAGCGCAGATTCCGACTCGATCAACAGTTCTAGTTCTTCTTGAACACGGTTAAGCAGGTTGTTTTGCTCAACGAGAGTTTCACGAGAACCGAACAGCTCTGAACGCAATGACAGCGTTTTATCCAGCTTATTGCGACGATCGTTCGCGTGACGCATGTAGTCAGCGGCCACGTAGTTAGTCGACTCTGTGATCAAATGCTTGAACAAGTCTCGGTCTGCTTGCGTGGTTTTGATCGCTTCTAGCGTCATGCGGTTTTCACGCAGTGCTGATTCCATATCTTGGAACGCTTTCTTCACGCCGCCGTTTTGTGGCAGAAGGTAGTCACGTAGCGAGCGTGTAATCGCACTTGAGATACCACCGTAAAGCGATGCTTCGATCAGGCGGTAGAATTTAGAGCGGTCACCAGAGTTACGCAGTTTCTTCGGAATCACACCGAATTCAAACATTTGCGCGTGGTAATCCACAATAGAAGAGAACGCTTTGAATTGAACGCCCTCAAACTCGGCGATCGATTCTTTTACTTCGTTGATTTGACGAACACGAGCTTGAGTCGCAGATACGCTTTCAACCAAGATATCCGTTGGTTTCACATGGCTTGGAAGACCTTGGATAACAAACGGTTTGATGTCTACTTTTTTATCACGACCCGCAACTTGCTGCAGTTTTACTGCAAACAATAGACGTTGGTTACGTGAGTTCACCACGTCCAGCGCCGCGTAACACGCGCCCGGTTGTAGCTTACCGTACAAACCTTTGTCGCGAGACGACTGGCTGCTGCCTGCTTCTGTCGTGTTACGGAAGTGCAGTAGCGTTTGGTCAGGAATCAGTGCGGTGATGAATGCAGCCATAGTGGTTGATTTACCTGCACCATTACCACCTGATAGCGTGGTGACCAGACCATCGATGTCAAACGTACGGGCAAAGAAGCCGTTCCAGTTGACCATGGTCAGCGATTGGTATTTACCGCGTTCAATCATGCTCATGCTTCACCCTCTTCTTTAATTTCTTCTTGGGCTTGGTCGTCTTGTTCTTCTTCAGACAATAGGCTGCCTTGACTTGGTTCTTTAGTGTGCACTACTGCTTCACCATCACGGATCAGACGCAACTGTGCTTCACGCACATCATCGCCAACACGTACATCAGCACCAAAACGGAATACCGCTTCGCTGATGCTGAATTTACCCGTTTCACCGATGTTGATGATCATTCCTAGGCGGCGCAGACGACGAAGTGACGTACGTACTTTTTCAAACAGCTTTTCTTTATCAAGGTCAGAACCGGTTGCACGGTTCGTCACTAGCTTCATCAGCTTGTTTTCATCTGCTAATGCAAGCAGTTCGTCGTATAACTCTTGGTTAGTGAAGATGCCTTCGTGCGCAAGACGCTCCGGGCTTAGGTAAAGGAAACACAGTACCTTACCCACCAGCATATCCAGCTCAGAAAGAACACTACGACCAATCAAAGAAGTAGAACGTGGGCGAAGGTAGAAGAAACCTTCTGGCGCTTTCACCAATTCGGTGTTGTAACGCTGGTAAAAAGAAGAAAGCTCAAGTTCGAAATCCGACAACAACGCGTGGTTGTCTAGATCTTCACTTGAAACATGGCGCCCTGCTCGAAGCATGCTGTCTAGCGCTGGGAACAGAGGGTTAGAAATTGCTTTTGCCAGATTATCTGACATGTATTCATTAGTATCGGTCGATGACATTCGCTTGTACCTTTGCCCCAAATTCGTTGATTGCTTTCCAGTCTGGCTGAATGGCTTGATAGTCGGATTCTGAATAACCCAGACGAACCGCCTGATCAACGACAATGCGAGCTAAATCAAAGTGATGAGTGTATGGGTGCTGTGCAAGGTAATCTCGCAGAACCACGCTCAAGTCGATTGGTGAGCCTTGATCTTTATGCGCTTTCAGCATGTCACCAATTCGCTCTGCCAACTCATCATTGACTTGTTGAAACTCTTCGTATTCCACTTCCATCGGAACTTGGCCAGTGACTTCGTCATCACGCAGTACCAAAGCTTCGTCACGAAGGTCAGAAAGCCTTTCCGCATCTGCATAAGTCAGATACCAAGGCATATCGAAGTAATCTTTCATGGATTGACGCAAACGCGAGCTAAATGCACGGTTCTTATCCATATCGATAGCGGTACGGATGAACTTGTGCACGTGTCGGTCATAACCAATCCAAAGGTCGATCGCTTGCTGGCCCCAGCTGGTAATTCGGTCTAGCTTCATTTGCAGACCAAACAACGCTTCATCGATGAATTCAAGTTCAGGGTCACCGTAGACGATCTCTTGGATATCTAGGATCTGAGTTTGCAGTTCATCACTGGCAGCTTGCAGCGTATCTTGAAGTTCACGCAACGTGCTGGAGGTTTCTGACAGTAGCGCTTCACAGTTGTTGATCGCTTCACGCCAGTCTTTGTTAAGCAGGTCTGCAATCTGTTGTTTCACAGACTGTTGCTGCTCATCCATCACACGTTGGTTAAGGTCGATTTGATCGAAGATTTCGCCTACAGAATATTTCAAAATCCCGTAAACGTTTTTCTTCCAGTGGCCCGGAGTGCCACCTTTTTGTGCTGCTTCAATCGCTTTTGCCATTTCATCCGCTACCATCGATAGCTGAATAGAAAGACGCAGTTTCGAGAACTCGCGATGACGCACGTAGTAGTCGGTGATTCCTATCGCTAATGGCGACAAGCGGTAAATGCTCGCTCCGTCAGTAATCTCACTGACAAAACGGCTCATAAGACGCTGCTTAACCATCTCGTTGATGGCATTATTCGCGCGGAAAGCCGAAGCTTCACCCGTCTCATCAAATAGTCGAGTGACGATGGCAAATGCGTCGTGCAATTCACCTTCACCCAATTCTTCATCGAACCTTTCATTACTTAGTACGGCGATGGCAATCAAAAACGCCAGTCGCTCAGTGGTCAGGTTCAACGAGAAATCGTGCTGCTTAACCCAACCAACCAACTCATCGATTGGTTGCTCTGCAGCATTGAGAGTCATCTCACTCATCGTTATTCCTGTTTATCGTTCTTCTTAGCCCACACGTGGATATAGCGGCCTAATGAGAGGTATGGCTCTTGTCGACAAAGTTGTTTTTCTAGCGCCAACACATCTTCAAACTCGTAATCGCCCATGTATTCCATATTACCTATGTAATCACTAAAGGAACGAATACCAGATTTACCACAAATACTAAAACCAGAATCTTCTATCCATTGATAGACCTCTTCGGGTTTTAGGCCTTTTTGTGGCTGTAGTTTAAATCTTTTCCGATGAGGCATGCCGTCTAAAATATGAGGAATGTTGCCACAAACCACATTTTTATAGACTAAGCCGTGGTGGTTATAGAACATAACCGATGCAATGCCCCCCGGTTTGACCTGCTCCAATACCGTTTCGAGTGCCGTTTTTGGATCAACGAGCCACTCCATCACAGCATGGAACATGACAAGATCCACCTGCGCGTCCATATGCTCACCAATGGATTGGACAGGTGAATGAATCAGGCGATACTGCTCAAGCAAACCGTTTTTTTCAATATCCTGTTTCGCTAGTTGCAGCATTTCCGAAGATAGATCACATAAAGCGACGTGATGTCCGAGCTTAGCAAGCTTTTGCGACAATTGTGCTAAGCCACCTCCGGCATCAAGTACTTGGAGGGCTTGATGGTCGGCGTCTAATTCACTTAGAATCTGTAGAAAATCTTCCCACACAATGATTTGGCGGATCTCCCCTTTATCGGAGCCGTAAATATTTTTTGCAAATTTGTGGGCGATATCGTCGAAATTGCGGTCTTCTGTCACTTCTGCTGAGTTATCATAACGGATTGTGCCGCTATTCTGGCACAAGGAAAGCAGGAATAAAGAGGGTTATCCTCATTTTTATTATCAATTGATGTTTTTTCGGACTATTTATGTATGTTTGAGCTGAAAAAAGTAATGTCAGCCTTGCTGATGCCATTACCAGCATTGCTACTGATAGGCTTGTTAGGTCTTGCTCTCATCAGTTTTACCACTAAACGTAAAACTGGCTGCTTTGTTGTTCTTTTCTCTTTTGTTGGCATCTTCCTTGTTGCCTTCCAACCCGTTTCAACCAAGCTTCTTATGCCTCTAGAACGCGAGTACAAAGCGTTTTTGCCGGTTTCTGGCACTGTGGACTACGTTATGGTTCTTGGTAATGGACACGTGGTAGATGATGAAATACCACCAACGTCTCAACTGAGCCGTACCGCTTTAATGCGTTTAACTGAGGGTATTCGTATTTTGCGTATGTACCCAGGTGCGAAGTTAATTCTTTCCGGTTACGCAGGTGGCTCTGAAATCAGCCATGCTCGTATGATGGCAAACGTAGCGCTTTCCCTAGGTGTCGCAAAATCCGATATTATTTTATTAGAGGATGCCAAAGATACTTGGGAAGAAGCACGCCAAGCTGCCGCGTTTGTTAAGCAGAAAGACATTGTTTTAGTGACTTCTGCCAGTCACATGAAGCGTGCTCTTTATGAATTCAACGCAGCGGGCATTAAGCCAATCCCAGCCCCAACGAACTTCATGGCGATTGATGATATCGAACAACCTTGGCAAAAGTACGCGCCAAAAGCTCGCTACTTAGAGCAAACTGAGCTGTATTGGCATGAATACCTTGGCGGGTTATGGCAAAAACTGCGTGATAACGTAGGTCAAACACCGATGGTTGAAGTTGAAGATCCTGAAGTGGCGCAGCCATAGAAGGCTTACCAATCGCAGATGAAGTCCATCATCGCTAAATTGCAGAATTGCAGACACAAAAAAGGAGAGCCTATGCTCTCCTTTTTCTTTGTCGCTATGAATTAGTCACCCGCGAACATGTAGCCTTCACCATGAACCGTCACAAAGATTTGTGGGTTCTTCGGATCAAACTCCATCTTAGCGCGCATGCGTCGAATCAATACATCAATAGTACGATCGTTTGGCGCATCCACTCGGTGGCTGATCATATTCAAAATACGTTCGCGGCTTAATACCTGATTTGGGTACGATGAGAGTGCGACCAAAAGCTCATATTCAGCTTTGGTTAGTTTCACGGGCTCACCATTACGGCTAAGAGCACGACGTTGAATATCAAACGTCCACTCACCGAAACGTACAATGTGTTCTTCATTAGTGTCGTTCGCGATTTTTTGTGAACCATTGCGAGCCGCAGAAATGCGCCACAACAGGTTCTTAACGCGAACCAATAATTCCCTTAATTCAAAAGGCTTTGTCACATAATCGTCCGCACCCATTTCTAGGCCAACGATTTTGTCAATGCTATCCGTGCGTCCTGTCACTAATATGATGCCGATATCTGATTGGCTGCGTAATTCACGCGTAAGCATAAGACCGTCTTCACCGGGCAGGTTAATATCCAGCATGATAAGGTCCACATCACCACCTTGAAGCACTTCGCGCATTTCTGCACCGCTTTCTGCTTCACTGACTTTGTAGCCTTCATTTTGGAAGTAGCCCGCAAGCTTACTACGAGTTACAACATCATCTTCTACGACTAATACGTGATAGCTCATTTACACCACTTTCTGTCTTTTTTATTTTCCAAGACGTATTCTATTCATAACTAGTAACATTTCTAGTCATAGATACATTAAAAAGCAAGATTTTGCGATTTTATTGATTCAAAGCAAGCTTATTTACAGCCATTCATAAACCGGCACATTTTCCCATAATGGATAACAATTATAGTTACTGCTATTCATCTTAATTGTTTACACTTAGGGAATAACCATTCAGGAGCAAAAAAATGCAAGAAGTGAAAGCTTTTAACGAGAAACGCGCAGAAATCTATTGGTGGTTTTCTAGCCTGTTCGCAAAAGAACTGACAGAGAAAGAACTAGAAAGCTACCACAGTGTTGAAATTCGAAGCTTTTTGGCTGGCCTTGGTGAAAATGAGTCATTAAAACCAGCTGTGGATACCCTTGTTGATGCACTTAACCGCCTACAGGATCGCGAAGACGCGCAACTTGAATTGGCTGCAGACTTTTGCGAGCTTTTCCTGAAAACAGAAAAGCACGGTGCACTGCCTTACGCATCTATGTACATCGGTGAATCTGGTCTTTTAAATGACAAGCCAGCAGAAGAGATGGAAAAACTGATGGCCGATTTTGGTGTTCAGGTTGATGAGAACCTGAAAGAGCCAGCGGATCACTTAGCGGTTGAACTAGACTTCTTAGGTAACATGATCATTCGTTCTAACGAATTAGAACAAGACAAACACATGGAAGAAGCGTTCGAGAAACAGAACGACTTAATCCAAAAGCATCTTATGTCTTGGTTGCCACAGTTTGCTGCGAAATGTAAGCAATTCGACGAATTTGGTTTCTATGTAAGCGTTGCGCAACTATTAATTGCATTTTGTAAACTGGACAGCACCTACCTTCTTGGTGAATAATTGCCGCCAATTTCAGGGAGCTCGCAAGCGGGCTCCCTATTTTATTCGTTAATTTTTAATCTAGCACATAGAAGCCCTTTCCATTTAGCAGTTAAAATGTGACCTCAATAGCGCAAAACACCTGCTGAAAATATTGCTAGTGTGCCCACATCAGTCTAAAATGTGAGCGCAAACGATTAAATACGACTTATATGTAAACCGCTGAAATATGGCGGTTTTTGTGTTTTATTAACAAGATTGCTGACCAATTCCTCACTTATATAAGTAAGGAACATGAGATTCAGCAACAAATGTTGCTACAAACCTTTTTATACCGATTTCGGAACAACCGCTGCCTAATTAATTGAACCTTAAACTTCAGATATGGTTCAATTCGCGCAACATACTAAGCGTAAGGTTGTATTCACTACGGTATTCAGTAGCTCGATACAGGACATCATTTATGGCCACTATAAAAGACGTTGCTCGCTTAGCCGGCGTTTCTACCACAACAGTTTCGCACGTAATCAACAAAACGCGTTTTGTTGCTGAAGCAACCCAAGAAAAAGTAATGAAAGCGGTTGATGAACTAAATTACGCGCCAAGTGCAGTTGCACGTAGTTTGAAGTGTAACTCAACTCGCACTATCGGTATGTTGGTAACGCAATCGACTAACCTTTTCTTCTCAGAAGTTATCGACGGCGTTGAGAGCTATTGTTACCGTCAAGGTTACACGCTGATCCTATGTAATACTGGCGGTATCTACGAAAAGCAACGTGACTACATTCGCATGCTAGCGGAGAAACGTGTAGATGGCATTTTAGTGATGTGTTCTGACTTAACGGAAGAGCTAAAAGAGATGCTTGACCGTCATTCAGATATCCCGAAAGTGGTGATGGACTGGGGTCCAGAGAGTTCGCAAGCTGACAAGATCATTGATAACTCTGAAGAAGGTGGCTACATCGCAACAAAATATCTGATCGACAATGGTCACACTGATATTGCTTGTTTGAGCGGTCACTTCGAAAAAGCCGCGTGCCAAGAACGCATTGCAGGTTACCGCCGCGCAATGGCAGAAGCAAAGTTAGCAGTAAATGAAGATTGGGTACTTGAAGGTAACTTTGAGTGTGATACTGCCGTACTTGCTGCTGACAACATCACAGCAATGGACAAACGCCCGACTGCCGTTTTCTGTTTTAACGATACCATGGCGCTTGGTTTAATGAGTCGCTTGCAGCAAAACGGCATCAAAGTACCAGAAGATATCTCTGTCATTGGTTACGACAACATCGAGCTAGCAGAGTACTTCTCGCCACCGCTAACGACTATCCACCAGCCAAAACGTCGTGTTGGTAAGAATGCCTTTGAAATTTTGCTAGAACGCATCAAAGACAAAGAACATGAAAAACGCATTTTCGAAATGCAGCCAGAAATTGTTGTTCGCAACACAGTTAAGAAACTGAACTAAGCGGCACCGAAGTTTTATAAAGCGCTCGTAAGGGCGCTTTTTTATTGCCTAAAAATAACATTCCAAAAACATTTCAGAATATAAATACCTCCCCTAATTTAGATAAGTTGCTGTTTTAATTGGGCGTAGTCCATTTCCTACATCAACCTTTTGTATGACAAGGGATCGTTCCCAAATATGAAACCAAACACATCAAAAAATCACTATTAACTGAACCAAGATCACACTTTCATATTTGAAACGTGATGTTAATTCAATATACGAAGTATTCTCAAAGTGTCACGCACAGGGCAAACCATTCGAAAGGGTGGGACGCAAAGCCTCCGGCCTGAACCATCTTATTAGATGGAAGGTAGCGGGGTTACCGATGGCAAATATGCATTAAGTGAGTTTACCCTTTAATGACATTGTGTCTGCATGCATTTGCTAATCTCTCGGACCTGATTTTTGGTGGCGTAATATTAATTACACCGAGATAACACATCATGGATAAACCGATACTCAAAGACTCAATGAAGCTGTTTGAGGCACTTGGTACTATCAAGTCGCGCTCAATGTTTGGTGGCTTCGGGCTTTTCGCCGATGAAACGATGTTCGCACTAGTTGTAAACAATCAACTTCATATTCGAGCAGACCAACAAACTTCATCTGACTTCGAGACTCAAGGACTAAAACCGTACGTCTACAAGAAACGTGGTTTCCCAGTGGTCACGAAATACTATGCTATTTCTGATGATCTATGGGATTCAACGGATCGCTTGATTGATGTTGCAAAGCAATCTCTTGAGACTGCTAAGCAAGAAAAAAAACAGCAAGCGAGCACCAAGCCTAATCGATTGAAAGACCTTCCAAATCTACGCCTAGCAACTGAACGTATGTTGAAGAAAGCAGGCATCGACTCTGTCGAGCAATTAGAAGAAGAAGGTGCCTTAAGCGCATACAAAGCAATCCAAGATACGCATGCCTCTACGGTAAGCCTTGAGTTGTTGTGGGCGTTAGAAGGTGCAATCAACGGCACCCATTGGAGCGTCGTCCCTCAGTCTCGCCGAGAAGAACTGATGAGCGCATTGTCTTAACGCGCACTATCAGCATGACATTGAGTAAAAACCGCAGTTTTCATACTGCGGTTTTTTTTTGAAATTTTTTCTTCTCTTATTCTGTCTTATTATTTAAGAAGCCAAATGGAGTAATTACGATGAATAAGAAACTGATTTTAGGACTGATCCTGCTCGCAACCATCCTCTTTTTAGGAGTGAATTTTGGCCAGTATCTCACCTTAGAAAATGCCAAAGCACAACAAGCAGCACTAAATACGTTCATTGACCAAAACTTTGTGTTTGCTGCGGCGACCTATTTCTTGGCTTACATCGCAATCACCGCTTTCTCTATTCCAGGAGCCGCCGTTGTTACCCTGCTCGGCGCCGCCCTATTTGGTTTTTGGACCAGTTTATTATTGGTGTCTTTTGCTAGCACCATCGGCGCAACAATTGCTTTCTTAAGCAGCCGCTACTTATTACGTGAATGGGTACAAAGTAAATTTGGTAATAAGTTAAATGCCATTAACCAAGGTGTAGAAAAAGACGGAGCGTTTTATTTGTTTTCACTGCGTTTGATCCCAGTATTCCCATTTTTCTTGATTAACCTCTTAATGGGGTTAACACCGATGTCTATCAGCCGCTTCTATTTAACAAGCCAAATCGGCATGCTGCCTGGTACTGCCGTTTACTTAAATGCGGGCACTCAACTAGCCACTATCGACAGTCTTTCAGGAATTGTGTCACCAACCGTATTAGCATCATTTGCTCTGCTTGGTTTGTTCCCTATTATCGCTAAATGGGTTATGAATAAGGTCCGCCCTGCTCAAGTTCAAAATGGAAATGCCTAATGAAAATCTTCATCGCTAAAAACCCTGCGGAAGCTCATATCGTTTGTGAGCTCCTCAAAACCGAACAGATTCACTGTGAAGTAAGAGGCGAAGGTATGTTTGGGTTGAAGGGAGAGTTGCCCTTCAGCGATGATACAGACCCGTATGTTTGGCTTTTACATCCGGAACAGCAGTTGAAGGCGTCTGCGATTGTCGAAGACTATCGACAACAAACAGAGCTTACTTACCAAGACTGGCAATGCCCGCAATGTGCAGAGAAGAATGAGGGACAGTTTGGTGCTTGTTGGCAATGTGGATATCAAATAGGGGAGCTATGATGGCTCCCCTATCTTTTTAGATCGGTTCTCAAATCTATTAAGCCGCTAGACTTTGCTGCTTAATAAACTCAATAGAGTGTTGATTGAAATCTTCTGGACGTTCTACGTTGCACACGTGGCCACAATTTGGAATTTCACGTAATGAGCTTAGCTTATGCACTGCAACCATTTCTTTTACTGGCTTAATGAACATGTAGTCTCTATCCCCCATTAGGTACAGCGTCGGAATAGGCAACTCTTTATCTTTAAAATACTTCATTAACGGATTTACATCCGCCGCCAGTGTGAACCAACGCTTAAACTCTTTTTGGCATAACTTCTTTGCTTCACGAATAAACAAGTGACGAGATTCGCGTTGATTTTTTTGTGGCATCACGATGTAAGCAAAGAGCTTATACAACCACATATAAGGGAGGATGTGCTTTCCAAGATTACCGAGTTTAACTAAGATCTGAGAGCGAGTGTTTAAGCGCGTTACCGCCCCACCAAGCACCATAGAACTCACACGCTCTGTTGCCATTTCGGCAAGGTTACGCACAATAATTGTACCCAAAGACATACCAACAAAGTGTGCGGATTGGATCTTCAAATGATCCAGAACCTTTAAAATGTCCTGTGTCACCTCAGTAAAGGTATAACGACTTGTCATCAGTTCTTTGATCAACTGGTTTGACTTGCCGTGTCCACGGAGATCGATTAAGACTAAATTAAAGTGCTCTTTATAGGCCTTTAATTGTTTAAACCATATTGAAGAACTGCCACCAGCACCATGCACGAAAACGACCCACTCATTGCTGGTAGGGTGTAAATAGGTTTTATGGAATAGAAGTGGCTGAGTCATTTATCAGTTTGAAAAGCATTCTGTATGAAAAAGTGTGGGTAAATCCTACCACACTCCATAAGAGCAAAGTAATAAAGGCACCTAATTCGGTGCCTTTCGTTACACTTTTTAAAGATTTTGCGTCAATTTAACGCAGCCCTATACAGTTGCAAATACTCTTCTGCAGCTTTTCGCCAACAAAAGTCTTTTTGCATAGCATGAAGTTGTACACGTCTCACTTCTGTCACATTTTGTGCGTAAAGAAGAAGTGCTCTCAACATTGTCAGTAATAGACCTTGCGGTGTTGGCTCATAGAAAACGAAGCCCGTTGAATCAGCTGGATCCACATCGTAGTCATTCACGCTGTCTTTCAAGCCACCTACCCCACGAACGATTGGCAAAGTGCCATAGGCCATGCTGTAGATTTGGTTCAAACCACACGGCTCGAATTCAGAAGGCATTAAGAAGAAATCCGAGCCTGCCTCAACCAAATGTGCTAGCTCGTTATCGTAAGCCTCTACAAAAACAAACTTACTCGCAAATTGTGCGGCTACGTCTCTTAACTGTGCAGCAAGAACAGGATCACCAGTGCCAACAACGACGAGTTGAACATTATGCTTAAGGAAATCAGCTAATGCAGGCAGCAGGTAATGCACACCTTTCTGTTGCGTTAGACGACACACCATGCCGAACATGGCGTTATCTGATTCTTCAAGCCCCAGCCTTTCCTGTAGCGCTTTCTTACATGCATTTTTGCCACGGACCATGCTTTGACGGTTCGCTTTGTAATTTAACGGAAGATTAGAATCGGTTTCAGGGTTCCATGTTCCGTAATCGCAACCATTTAAAATCCCAACAAGATCACCTGCGCGTTGCTGGAATTCCCACGCCATACCATGGCTGCCAAGTTCTGTTTTAAGCTCTTCAGCGTAGGTGGGGCTTACCGCATTGATTTTATCCGCGTTCATCACCCCTGCTTTGAGCATAGTGATGTGCGTTGCGCTTACCGCGGCATCAGGAACATTTCGACTGTGAAATTCAGGTAAACACTGGACGTCATCGTAGCTAAATACCCCTTTAAAGACTGCGTTGTGAATGGAAATTACACTGCGAGTCTTGGTAAAAAATGCTTCATTGCCATAACGATGTTTAAGCAAAAATGGGACTAAACCAGTATGCCAATCGTTGGCATGCACAATATCTGGTTGAAAACCAAGTTTTGGCAACATATCTAGACACGCTGCACTAAAAAACGCGAAGCGCTCACCGTTATCCGTGTAAGCTTGGTTATTTTCAGCGTACATTGACGGACGATTGAAATACGGAGGGCAATCAATCAAATAGACCGGATTATCACCAAGGTTTAGCTTCAACACTTTGTATGCCGTATACGGCCAGTGCGCTAACTCGGTATCTAATTCCAACTCGGCTTCCGCTAGTCGCTCGATAGCTGTGTAAGCTGGAATTGTAATTCGTACATCCTGCTGAAGGTTTTGAAGGGCTTCTGGCAGTGCCTTGGCTACATCAGCCAAGCCACCACTCTTTATCAGTCCTTCGACTTCAGACGCTACAAACAGTACAGACAAATTGTTAGTAGCCAACTCTTGCTCCTTTTGGAATCACAACAATGCCATCTTCTGACACGTGGTAGTGTTTTTTATCTTCTTGTAGATTTACACCAATTTGCGTACCAGGTGCAATGTCGGCATCCTTGTCGACAATCACACGACGAAGTACACATCCTTCACCGACCTTCACATCACCAAGTAAAATACTTTGGCTGATGTCACACGCAGAAGCGATGTTGCTGCGAAAACCCAGTACCGATTTTTCAATTCTTGAGCCTCGCACGTAACTCCCGTTACATACTAAGCTGTCGATGATTTGAACTCGGCCATTAACTGAGTCGGTAAACGTTGCAGGCGGCAATGGTGGGTAGTAAGTGTGCAGTGGCCATTTGCGGTTGTAGAGAGAAAACGGGGCGTCTTTTTCCAACAAATCCATATGAGCTTGCCAGTACGCGTCAATAGTACCGACATCACGCCAGTAAACTTCTTCTTTTTCACCAGTAATACGGTTTGTGCTGAAGTCATAAACAAACACGTCGCCACGTGGGAACATCTTAGGAATGATGTCTTTACCAAAGTCGTGTGAAGACGCTTCATTATCCGCATCTTCAATCAGCTCAGAAAATAGCGCTTGGGCTTCAAATACGTAGTTGCCCATGGAAACGAGTGCATGTTCTGGATCGCCCGGGATTGATTTAGGTTGTGCTGGTTTCTCTTCAAAACCGATCATACGACCTTCGGCATCCACTTCAATAACACCAAATTGCGATGCTTCACACAAAGGCATACGTAATGCTGAAACGGTCAACGATGCCTCTTTTTCTTTGTGGAAGTTCAACATCTGTTTGATGTCCATTTTATAGATGTGATCAGAACCAAAAATACAAACTTGGTCAGGCTCAGCAAGCTCCATAAAACGTAGGTTTTGATAGATAGCATCCGCCGTACCTTCATACCAACGCTTACCCGTACGCATTTGTGCTGGGATTGGGTCGATGAATCGATCGGTAATACCGTTGATGTTCCAACCCTTCTTCATATGATGGAACAAAGATTGAGACTTAAATTGAGTGAGGACATAAATGCGCATCAGATCCGCATTCACGAAGTTGTTCAAAGCGAAATCAATAAGTCGGTAACTTCCGCCGAAAGGGACCGAAGGTTTACTGCGGGATTCCGTTAAAGGTCTCAGACGAGAGCCTTCACCGCCAGCAAGAATCATTCCCAAAACACCAGCCATTCGTTGTTCTCCATATATAGTTATAGCTTGGAATTAGTGTTCGTTTGAGGTGAGCAGGACTCGGGGAGTCAAGCGAACACGTTAGTACATCCATACCGATGGGCTTCTCTGAGCTCTCGCGGTATAAACAAAAAAAGCTATTGCACATCCTCTATGCAGGCACCTTATTTATTTTTTATTCTCAGCACCAAATAGCAGCATACAGTTGCATTATTTGTGTAATAAGTTATCGAACTGGAACTAAATTACAATTTTAAATACGCCATTCTGTGTGACATACAGATGTTACTTACTCAAGACGATATCTTGATCACACAACGGTACGCAAACGATTACATTGTGAAAACAATTTACAAACCGATTGACTACACAAGTGCAGTTTTGCGACAGGATACGATGAAACTATGACCGGAAGATGAAAATAAAAATGCAGGGAGTTGAAGTGAGTCGTATTGATATAACTTATAAAACAGTAGGAATTTACGAAAAAAATAAGGCAGCGAATTCGCTGCCTTATTTCATTTGAACCATTAATTATGCTTTGGCTTTTTTACGTTTGTCGGTGATTTCCCATTTACCGTCAATGTAAAGTGCAGTCCAGCCACTTGGTTTGCCATCGTCTTCCGTTCGCACATAGTTCTCTTTGCTCTTACGGCTAAATCGAACCACTGTCGGACGACCATCAGGGTCAGCAACTGGCGCAGTCGTTAGGTACTTGAACTTCTCAGGCAAACGCTCTTCAAAGCGTGCTAGTTCTGACACTAACGGTGCACGAGTCTCACGCGATTTAGGGAAATTACTTGCTGCCATGAATAAGCCAGAAGCACCATCACGCAAAACAAAGTACGCATCCGAGTTTTCGCATGGCAGTTCAGGGAAATGAACTGGGTCTTCTTTCGGTGGCGCAACTTCGCCATTTTTCAGAATCTTACGAGTGTTCTTACACGTTTCACTCGTACAATCCATGTATTTACCGAAACGACCGTTCTTAAGCACCATGTCAGAGCCACACTTGTCACACTCGACAACTGGGCCATCGTAGCCTTTCACCTTAAACTCGCCGTGTTCAACGATGTAGCCTTCACAGTTCGGGTTATTACCACAAACATGCATCTTGCGCTTATCGTCGATTAGATACGCATCCATCGCTGTTTCACAGATAGGACAACGCTTTTTAGCACGCAGTGCCGCTGTTTCAACGTCCTCTTCAAGAACATTGATGATGCCGTCTTCATCACCCAAGTTGATCGTTGTTTTACAACGTTCTTTCGGTGGCAATGCATAACCAGAACAACCAAGGAATACACCCGTTGAAGCGGTACGAATACCCATTGGACGGCTACATGTCGGACACTCAATATCTGTCATCACAATGTGATTCAGCTTCATGCCACCTTCAGTTTCGTCTTGCTCTGCTTGTTCTAGGTCACCAGTAAAGTCAGTGAAAAAGTTATCAAGAACCGATTTCCACTTCACCTCACCTTCTGCGATTTGGTCAAGCTTTTGCTCCATACGTGCAGTGAAGTCGTAGTTCATTAGATCGTTGAAGCTATCATCTAGGCGGTCTGTAACGATCTCACCCATCTTCTCTGCGTAGAAGCGGCGTTGTTCAACTTTTACGTAACCACGATCTTGAATCGTAGAAATGATTGACGCGTAGGTTGAAGGTCGGCCAATGCCACGTTTCTCTAACTCTTTAACTAGAGCAGCTTCAGTAAAGCGCGCAGGTGGCTTTGTGAAGTGTTGTTTCGGGTCAAGAGACTCAAGGTTTAGCTTATCACCCAATTGGACCGCAGGAAGAATCGTGTCTTCATTTTTGCCCATTGGACGCTGAACACGAGTCCAACCATCGAACTTCAGAATACGGCCTTTCGCTTTTAGCGTGTATTCCGCTGCTTTTACGCTGATGGTCGTCGAATCGTATTCTGCTGGTGTCATTTGACAGGCAACGAATTGGTTCCAGATCAACGAGTACAGTTTATGCGCATCTGCATCAACACCTTGTAGGTCTTCTGCTTTCACCGCAACATCGGAAGGACGAATCGCTTCGTGCGCTTCTTGTGCACCTTCTTTGCTGCCATAAGTTAATGGTTTAGCTGGAAGGTATTTGTCACCAAATTCTGAACCGATAAATCCACGAACCGCATCCACCGCCTCTGAACTCAGGTTTGTCGAGTCGGTACGCATATAAGTGATGTAACCCGCTTCATACAAACGCTGAGCGAGCATCATGGTTTTCTTCACACCGTAGCCAAGACGTGTACTTGCCGCTTGCTGTAATGTCGACGTAATGTAAGGCGCAGACGGTTTGCTCTTCGTCGGGCGGTCTTCACGCTTACACACTTCGTAGCTTGCGTTTTCAAGTACAGACATCGCAGCTTTAGTTTCAGCCTCATTCACAGGCTTAAATGCGGTGCCTTCTTTTTGCGCCACAAGCAACTTAAATGCTGTCTTATCTTTGGTATGAGTGTTTGCGTGAATATCCCAGAACTCTTCTGGAATAAATGCGTTAATCTCGCGCTCACGTTCAACCAATAGCTTAACAGCCACTGACTGCACTCGGCCCGCAGACAAACCACGCGCCACTTTCTTCCATAGCAATGGAGAAACCATGAAACCTACTACGCGGTCCATGAAACGACGTGCTTGCTGCGCGTTCACGCCATCCATATTCAATTCACCAGGAGTCTGGAAAGCTTGTTGGATAGCATTCTTTGTAATCTCGTTAAAAACTACACGTTTGTATCGCTCTTCATCGCCACCGATGATCTCACGAAGGTGCCATGCGATAGCTTCCCCTTCGCGGTCCAAATCGGTTGCGAGATAGACGTGATCAGCATCTTTGGCTAGTTTTTGCAGTTCACTAACGACTTTTTCTTTACCCGGAAGGATTTGATAGTTCGCTTCCCAGTCATGATATGGGTTAATCCCCATTTTCTTGATCAGAGCTTTACGGTCTTTTTCTTTTTTGACACGCGCTTTTTCTTCCGGGCTCATTCCTTTCGTAGAAATTGCCGCGGCTTTTTTCTCACCAGTGCTTTGACCGGCCGTAGGCAGATCACGCACGTGACCAACACTAGACTTAACAATAAAGTCTTTACCAAGGTATTTGTTTATCGTCTTAGCCTTGGCTGGTGACTCCACTATAACGAGCGATTTACCCATAACTGACTCTAACGTCCTTCATAATAATGCGGGTGAAAACTCCAAAAAGAGCCTACCCGCATAATGTTCTATTTCATTGCTTCTTTTTTTACTATTGTGCGAGATGAAAAGAAGATCAACTGCTTTTTTGAAATTCAGATCCGATTGGTTGACAATTCATCGCCTTTATACTTTAACAAGGCAGGGTTCTGCAAAAGGTCTTGAGCGGCATATACTAAGCAGGCAAAGTTTCTGCCCGCTAGTCGAATTCAATAAATTTTGTCTCTCATCACAAAATATTTTTTCTTTCGCTATCAGAACGTAACCTTAGATCATGACAGCGAAATAAGCATCATTAGCATATGAGAATGCTTTGCGGTTTTTCTTCTATATTAATGTGTGCTTTGTAGCAAACACGTAATCACAAATTTACCTCTGCAAAGCCACGGCAATTGTAGGTATACTGCGGCCAATTAAGTTTCATTGAATGACGAGAACGCTATGTCTGATAGAAAACACATTGAAAAATTCGACCTCCTGTTGATCGCAAACCAAATCATCCAAGAGCACGAGGATTTTATCGAAGGAATGCGTGCCACAAGCGTAGAAGAAAAAGACGATGTTTTGGTGTTTAAAGGTGAGTATTTTCTAGACGATAAAGGCCTACCGACCCCCAAAACCACTGCGGTATTCAATATGTTTAAATACCTAGCGCATCATCTTTCAAAAGAGTTCACACTAAGTAAATAAGCTTTTGAAATTTCATCAAAAAAGCCAGAGTATCCACTCTGGCTTTTTTCTTTCAATAAGTGAGTTAACAACTCAGTGCTTTCAACTTATCAAAGTAGTCAGGGAATGTCTTTGACGTACACTTAGGATCGTTAATCGTCACAGGTGTATCGCTTAGCGCCACCAGAGAAAAACACATCGCCATACGGTGATCATCGTAGGTGTCAATCGCCGCATGCGTAAGCTGTGGTACGGGCTTAACGATGATGTAATCCTCACCCTCTTCCACTTCTGCACCGACTTTACGAAGTTCAGTTGCCATTGCAGATAGACGGTCAGTTTCTTTTACGCGCCAGTTGTACACGTTACGAATCGCGGTTGTACCTTCAGCGAATAATGCAGTCGTTGCGATTGTCATTGCTGCATCTGGGATATGATTGTAGTCCATATCGATGCCTTTCAATTGACCAACACGAGAAATGACGTAGTCTTCACCCCACTCGATTTCAGCACCCATTTTCTCCAGTGCGTCAGCGAATTGGATATCGCCTTGAATGCTGTTTTTACCAATGCCAGTGACTTTGACCTCACCACCTTTTATCGCTGCTGCAGCCAAGAAATAAGAAGCCGATGATGCATCACCTTCTACCAAAAAGTCACCTGGCGCAATGTATTGCTGACCAGCAGGAATAACAAACTCTTGGTAGTCGTTATTGATCACTTCTACACCAAACTGCTTCATGATATGCAGCGTGATATCGATGTAAGGCTTTGAAACCAATTCGCCTTCAATATTGATGCGAATTTCGCCCTCAGCCAAAGGCGCTGACATTAAAAATGCCGTTAAAAATTGGCTAGAAATCGAACCATCAATCGATACAGAACCAGATTTAAGACCAGTGCCGACGATTTTCAGTGGTGGGTAGTTTTCGTTTTCTAGGTAAGTAATGTCTGCACCAGCCGTTTGAAGGGCTGTCACTAGGTGACCGATCGGACGCTCTTTCATACGAGGTTCACCAGTCAGAATATACTCACCATGTCCAAGGCACAATGCTGCGGCAAGCGGGCGCATCGCTGTCCCCGCGTTACCAAGAAATAGCTCTACTGGTTCAGAAACTGAAAATGGACGACCAAGACCTTCTACAACACATTCTGTTTTGTCTTCAGACAGTTGGTACTGCACACCAAGCTTGGTCAGTGCATTCAACATATGGCGAATGTCATCGCTATCTAGAAGGTTGGTCAAACGAGTCGTGCCTTTTGCAAGGGCAGCGAGAAGCAGAGCTCGGTTAGAAACGCTTTTCGATCCAGGAAGATTCACTTCCCCTTGAATTTTGTTGATAGGTTGTAACGTTAGGCTTTCCATTGAAAGTAGATAATCCTTTGTGCCCTCTTTCGATTTTATTAGAGAGCTAAACAATTCTTCGTGAATTCAGACTAACGAAAAAACCAACACAAAACCAGAGTAAATCCATGCTAATTTTTGAATAATTAGTCAGCTCAAAAATTAGTATGCTAACGTCAGCTTAATAAGCGATATCGACCCTTACACCGTCGTCAAAATATAGGATTCGCACATCGTCACCACGGTTAAACAACATACTATTGTCCACGTCTTGAATCACATTAATTAGCTTGTTGCCGTCTACCTTGACCAGTAATTCAACCAATTTATATTCAACCGTATATTCGTAGTTATTACGGTTTTTGACCACGGCCGCACCTGCCAACGCGCCAACTGCGGTTGCGACTTCTTTACCTGTACCACCACCAAACTGGTTACCAACTAAGCCACCAATGGTCGCACCGAGTAGTGTTTCCCAACCGTTGCTTTGCGACTGTTTAACTTCTTGTTGAGTAATGTATCGCACAGAATCAACCTTGCCATACACCACTTGATTCACTGGTTTTGCGACATTTCTTTCATAAGCTGCATTGGCGAAAAATGGTAAAAACAGTATGATCCATGCCCATCGTTTTGCGCTAAGTATTGCTCTGCTCATATTTCATTCCTATAGGCTTTGATGTTGGTAAACTCTTCTTTATGGCTATTTATTTAACTGAACTTGATGACTCTTTTGCCTTCCCTTCTCCCTATGAGGCCCTACACGACCCAAATGGCTTGTTAGCATTTGGGGGCGATCTCAATCCTCAAAGGATCCTAACGGGTTACCATCAAGGAATCTTCCCTTGGTATGGGCCTGGAGAACCAATCTTATGGTGGAGTCCATCTCCGAGAGCGGTTTTTGACCCAGCAACTTTCACTCCATCAAAGAGCCTTAAAAAGTTTCAGCGTAAACAACAGTATAAAGTAACGCTAAACAATGCAACCGAGCACGTAATTGAATTGTGCGCTTCTACCCGTCCAGCGGAAGAAACATGGCTCAATCCGGAGATGCAAGCTTCCTATATTGCGCTTGCCAAGCAAGGACATTGCCACTCAGTAGAAGTATGGCACGATGATCAATTGGTCGGGGGGTTGTATGGTATCAGCGTCGGCCAACTTTTCTGTGGTGAGTCGATGTTCAGTCTCAAAGACAACGCTTCTAAAGTTGCATTGTGGTATTTATGCGAACATTTGGCGTCAAACCAAGGCCAATTAATCGATTGTCAGGTGATGAACCCTCACCTGCGATCCCTTGGAGCCTTTGAACTTGAGCGTGACGATTTCGTACAAAAACTACTATCTTTAAGGGATAAGAAAATTAATTTGGAAACGTTCGAACCACAAACTTTGCAAGGCGCTGAATCATGAGCACGGATCTTCAACAAATTCGTATCGGGTTGACCAACAATCACCCATGCAGCTACCTACCGGAGCGCCAAGAGCGCGTTGCAGTGGCGTTAGATCCTAGTTTACACAGCGACCAGAACTACCAAATACTCATGGCCAATGGGTTTCGTCGCAGTGGCGACACGATTTACAAACCTCACTGTGAGCAGTGTAATGCTTGTCAGCCGATAAGGATTGCTGTGCCCGATTTCATCCGTTCTAAAAGCCAAAAGCGTTTATTGAACAAAGCGAAGACCATTCAATGGGAAATGAAATCTGAGCTCGATGATGCATGGTTCGATTTATACAGTCGATATATTTGTAAACGCCACAAAGATGGCACTATGTATCCACCGAAAGAAGATGAGTTCGCAAGATTTGCGCAAACGACTTGGTTGAAGACGGGTTTTCTCCATTTATACACGGATTCTGGGCAATTAATCGCCGTCGCAGTTACCGACATAATGGAGAATTGTTCAAGCGCCTTTTACACCTTCTATGACCCTGATTTTTCCTTATCTCTCGGTACGTTAGCTGTGTTGTATCAGATTGAGTTTTGCCAGCAACAGAACAAACATTGGCTTTATTTGGGCTATCAAATCGATGAATGTCCGGCAATGAACTACAAAACTCGCTTTCAACGACACCAAAGGCTAGTAAATCAGCGTTGGCAAGGGTAGAATACGCCCCAACTTTACATAATTACTGTTTAGCGGCAAAATAAGCGCGCTAATACCGCCTAATTTCTAAAGAGGATTAAATGGCTAAAGAAGACGTAATTGAGATGCAAGGCACTGTGCTTGACACTCTACCAAACACTATGTTCCGCGTTGAACTTGAAAACGGTCACGTTGTGACTGCACATATCTCTGGCAAGATGCGTAAGAACTACATCCGTATCCTTACTGGTGATAAAGTAACTGTAGAGATGACTCCATACGACCTATCTAAAGGCCGCATCGTCTTCCGTGCTCGTTAATCTCTGATTTTCGAATACAATAAAAAACGGAGCTCAAGGCTCCGTTTTTTATTGTCTGTTTTTTGCTCTCAATACCAAGCTTACTTTTGGGAGTTTCAATACGCTCCACAGGCTTGCTCCATTCTTGCAGACACAAAAAAGCGTACACCTAGGCGCACGCTTTTAAAATAGATTTCAACAGAGAATTAGTGAAGTGCTGCTTCTTTCTCGCTTAGGTATTCAAACTTAAGCTCGTCTTTCACAAGCGTTACTCTCACTGTTCCACCATCTACAAGTGAGCCAAACAACAGTTCATTTGCCAGAGGTTTCTTAAGCTGCTCTTGGATAACCCGCCCCATAGGACGAGCTCCCATCGCTTTGTCATAGCCTCTATCCGCCAACCAATGGCGAGCGTCTTGAGACACTTCCATTGATACGCCGCGAGCATCCAATTGTACTTGAAGCTCAACAATGAACTTATCAACAACTTGATGAATGACTGTTTCGTCCAGGCTATTGAACCAAATGATATTATCTAGACGGTTACGGAATTCAGGTGTGAACACCTTCTTAATTTCCGCCATCGCGTCATGACTGTGGTCCTGTTGGATCAGGCCGATCGATTTCTTCTCAGTTTCAGCTACACCAGCATTGGTTGTCATAACAAGGATCACGTTACGGAAATCCGCTTTGCGACCGTTATTATCTGTTAGCGTACCGTTATCCATGACTTGCAGCAGCAAATTAAAGATATCTGGGTGTGCTTTTTCGATTTCATCAAGCAGAACCACTGAGTGCGGGTGTTTTAGCACCGCATCAGTCAGCAAACCACCTTGATCGTAACCAACATAACCTGGGGGTGCACCAATCAGACGACTCACAGAATGACGTTCACCATACTCAGACATATCAAAACGAAGAAGCTCAATGCCTAATAGCTTAGAAAGCTGAACCGTCACTTCTGTTTTACCTACCCCAGTTGGACCGGCAAACAAGAATGAACCAACAGGCTTGTTATCAACGCCTAAACCAGCACGAGATAGCTTGATCGCCTCTGACAGTGCGTCAATCGCATTGTCTTGGCCAAAGACCAGCATCTTCATCTTGTCATCAAGGTTCTTTAGAATGTCTTTGTCAGACGACGACACAGATTTCTCTGGAATACGCGCCATCTTCGCAACCATGGATTCGATGTCTGCAACGCCAACCGTCTTCTTACGACGACTCGCCGGCGCTAAACGGCTGCGTGCACCCGCCTCATCAATCACGTCGATCGCTTTATCTGGCAAATGACGTTCATTGATGTATTTTGCCGATAACTCAACCGCTGCACGTAGCGCTTTGTTGGTGTAACGGACTTCATGGTGCGCTTCGTATTTTGGTTTCAAACCAATTAGGATCTTCGTCGTATCGTCCAGCGATGGCTCTACGACATCGATCTTTTGGAAACGGCGGGACAACGCGCGCTCTTTTTCAAAGATGTTGCTGTACTCTTGGTAAGTTGTCGAACCGATACAACGCAGTTTACCGCTACTCAGCAGAGGTTTGATTAGGTTCGCTGCATCAACTTGACCACCAGAAGCTGCACCTGCACCAATGATGGTGTGAATTTCATCAATAAACAGAATCGCGTCTTCTTCTTTCTCAAGCTGCTTCAAGACTGACTTAAAGCGTTTCTCGAAATCACCACGATATTTTGTACCAGCAAGCAAAGAGCCGATATCTAGAGAATAGATAACACTGTTTTGAATCACTTCTGGTACTTGGCCTTCAACAATTCTCCAAGCTAGACCCTCAGCGATTGCTGTTTTACCAACGCCTGCTTCACCGACTAGCAACGGGTTGTTTTTACGTCGGCGACAAAGAACTTGAATAGTACGTTCTAGCTCTTTATCTCGCCCGATGAGTGGATCGATATTACCAGCTTTCGCGACTTGGTTTAGGTTAGTCGCAAAGCTTTCCAATCGTTCTTCTGGATTCGTTTCTTCTGGCGCTTCTGAGCCAAAGGAGTCAGACGAAGATGGGTCTTCATTAGAACCCGAAGCTTTTGTGATGCCGTGGGAAATGAAGTTAACGATGTCTAAACGAGAGATGTCGTTCTTCTTCAATAGATAAGCAGCGTGAGATTCTTGCTCACTAAAGATAGCAACAAGTACATTTGCACCGGTGACTTCACTACGACCAGACGACTGTACATGGAAAACGGCGCGCTGAAGTACACGCTGAAAGCTCAATGTCGGCTGGGTTTCGCGCGTCTCGTCACTTTCTGGGATGAGTGGCGTTGTTTGGTCGATAAAAATATCGAGTTCGTTGCGCAAAGCGTCAAGATCCGCTTTGCAGGCTAGTAGGGCTTCCTTAGCTGCATCATTCTCCAATAATGCAAGTAGGAGGTGTTCGACAGTCATAAACTCGTGGCGTTTATCACGTGCACGAGCGAATGCACCGTTAAGGCTTGATTCTAGTTCTTTATTTAGCATAAGTACCTCCCGAAAGAACAACTTTGGTTGCTCGAGCAAGTCTTCTTATTACGCTTGCTCCATAGTACATAGTAGCGGATGCTCATTTTCCCTTGAGTACATCGTCACTTGCGCTACTTTTGTCTCAGCAATCTCTGCGCTATATGTGCCACAGATTGCCTTTCCTTCATAGTGGATCTTGAGCATGATTTGCGTTGCTTTATCAATATCATGCGAGAAGAATCGCTCAAGTACCTCTATGACGAAATCCATAGGTGTGTAGTCATCATTGTTTAGAACTACGTTGTACAGCTTAGGTGGCTGAACTTTCGTACTTTCTCGCTCCAGAAGATCAGAGTCTGGAGTCACCCATTCAAAATTTTTACTCATGGCAATTCAAAGATATCGTATCAAAGGGTTGATGTTTTTAACCTATAAAAACAATCTACCATAAGCATGCCATGCGGTGTAGTGAGATGTGGCACCTAATTGGACTTTGATAGATAAAATTTATGTCCTTACATAGAGACTAATGCACCTCTGGCAGGGGCGCAAATAAAAGATTTTTATCCCAACACATGCTTATTTTTGCGGTTGTGTTTACCAAATTTCGACTCACTTCACTTATATTAATTAGTGCTCCGATAAGAAAGAAGATCACATTTAATGGTTGATAATCGGTTATTTATCACGAAAACGTCATTTTTTATTCATTCAGTAGAATCTTCTAATGTAATCAACTTGGTTAGTATGCCTCCCCCCTATATCAACACCTTGCAGTCCTTTTAACTAAAAGCTTACGCATGCGGCAGAAACACTTTGCAAAATTGTTAATCTCAAAAGTGATTTGTTTTCAATAATGTTTCCGATTGTCGCCTTTGACTATTGACTGTCAGAATTCATTGACTACAGTGGAAAGTGTTGATGCATAAATCCTCATTTTGAATTTGTTGGATTTCTAACAATTTGATGAATATGGAAGTGCCCAACTCGACGTGTGTTAGTGAACGCTAGCAATGAGACCAAGCTAAAGGTATGGCTTGGTGTTGTAACAACATCAGTAAAAAATGCATGAGGGATGTAAAAGCATGGCTACAGGTACAGTAAAGTGGTTTAACAATGCCAAAGGATTTGGGTTTATCTGTTCAGATGAAGAGGAAGGAGACATCTTTGCCCACTACTCAACTATCCAAATGGACGGTTATCGTACACTGAAAGCAGGCCAACAAGTCTCATACGAGATTGAAAAAGGTCCAAAGGGCTCACACGCTAGCAGCGTTGTTCCAATAGAAGCCCAAGCCAAATAACTAGAGCGCTGTCGGAAAGACAAAACCATTTGCTCTCATAACACTGGCTTTACCTTCTAGTGTTATGAAGAGAAAAATAAACCCGCTTATGAGCGGGTTTATTACGTTTGTAAGAGCACTAAACTAAATAACATACAAACGCGCTACCGAAATAGCGCGAAATCAATGCTTACTTGTTAATGATGCCGTTCAACGTCGTACTTGGACGCATTAGTGTTGATGCAAGAGCATCATCTAGCGCGTAGTAACCACCGAGTTCACCTCTTACACCTTGTGCGTTGTTCAACTCAGCAACAATCGCTTCTTCTTGTTCTGCAAGGGCTTTAGCAACTGGTGCGAATTCAGCAGCCAGTTCTGCATCTGCACTTTGTTCAGCCAAAGCTTTCGCCCAATACGTCGCAAGGTAGTAGTGGCTGCCGCGGTTATCCAACTCACCCACTTTACGGGACGGTGATTTATTCTCGTCTAGGAATTCACCTGTCGCTTTGTCCAATGCCTCAGCCAGAACCTGAGCTTTCGCATTACCAGCAACTGTACTTAGGTGCTCCAATGATGCAGCTAGAGCAAGGAACTCACCCAGAGAATCCCAACGCAAGTGGTTTTCTTTCTCAACTTGTTGGACGTGTTTTGGCGCAGAGCCACCAGCACCAGTTTCAAATAAACCACCGCCGTTCATTAGTGGAACAATTGACAGCATTTTCGCAGAAGTACCCAGTTCCAAAATCGGGAATAGATCCGTTAAGTAGTCACGAAGTACGTTACCTGTTACAGAAATGGTGTCTAGCCCCTCTTTAATGCGCTCTAGAGAGAATTGACATGCATCGATTGGCGCTAGAACCTTGATCTCTAAACCTGAAGTGTCGTGCTCAGGAAGGTATGTATTCACTTTCTTGATCAGTTCAGCATCGTGTGCACGCGCTTCGTCTAACCAAAACACCGCTGGTACACCTGTTGCACGTGCGCGAGTGACGGCAAGTTTCACCCAATCTTGGATTGGCGCGTCTTTCACCTGACACATACGGAAGATGTCACCTGCTTCGACAGTTTGCTCAAGAAGAACCGCACCAGAAGTGTCGACAACACGTACAGTACCAGCAGCGTCAAGGATAAATGTCTTATCATGTGAGCCGTATTCTTCTGCTTTCTGAGCCATTAGACCCACGTTTGGCACGCTGCCCATTGTAGTTGGGTCAAATGCACCGTGTTCTTTACAGAAATCGATAACCGCTTGGTAGATACCCGCATAGCTACGATCTGGGATCATCGCTTTCGTGTCTTTTTGCTTACCATCTGGTCCCCACATCTGGCCAGAAGCACGAAGCATTGCTGGCATAGAAGCATCAACGATAATGTCACTCGGTACGTGGAGATTAGTAATACCACGATCAGAGTCGACCATCGCAAGCGCTGGTTGAGTCTCGTATACCGCTAAAATAGCTGCTTCAATTTCCGCTTTTTGTTCAGCAGGTAGAGATTCAATCTTAGTATAAACATCACCAAGACCGTTGTTTACATCTACACCAAGTTCTTCAAATAGCTTGCCGTATTTTGCGAAAACGTCTTTGTAGTACACTTTAACTGCGTGGCCAAAGATAACTGGGTCCGATACCTTCATCATGGTTGCTTTCATGTGAAGAGACAGAAGGACGTCTTGCTGTTTTGCTTCTGCAATTTCTTTCTCGAAGAACTCAACAAGCGCTTTCTTGTTCATGACTGAACAATCGATCACTTCTTTGTCTTGCAGAGGGAATGCTGATTTAAGTTCTTTTGCCGAACCGTCAGCAGCGACGAATTCAATTTTAACGTCAGTAGCACCAGTAATAGTCGTCGATTTTTCGCTACCGAAGAAGTCATCTCCTGTCATGCTTGATACATGAGATTGAGACTCAGCTGACCATGCACCCATTGAGTGTGGGTTTTTCTTCGCGTAATTCTTAACTGATAATGGAGCACGACGGTCAGAGTTACCTTCACGAAGCACCGGGTTTACCGCACTACCTTTGATTTTGTCGTAAGTCGCTTTAATTGCTTCTTCTTCGTAAGTGGTCGGTTCTTCAGGGTAGTTTGGAAGCGCATACCCTTTCGCTTGCAACTCTTTGATTGCGGCTTTTAGTTGAGGAATTGAAGCCGAAATGTTTGGAAGCTTAATGATGTTCGCTTCCGGTGTTTTCGCTAACTCGCCAAGTTCTGCTAGAGCATCACCAATACGTTGTTCTTCTTTTAAATGCTCTGGGAAGTTAGCGATAATGCGGCCCGCTAGCGAAATATCACGAGTGTCTACGTTGATGCCAGACGATGCGGTAAACGATTGAATGATTGGTAGTAATGAATAGGTTGCTAACGCCGGGGCTTCATCAGTGATTGTGTAGATAATTGTAGGTTTTTCTGTAGGCATGAAATTTCCCTATTTTTTACTCAACTTAGCTGAACTTCTCAGCAACTGAGTTCGTTGAATTGACGCATTGCTTAACGTTAGTAGTGCATTCATCCTCACCAACGCGACATGCGGTTTGCACTCTTTCTTATAGTTTGAAGCTCTATGGCTCTATATCCATGAGTGCACTTGGTGCCAAGCTTACTTTGGTGTCCATTTCCGTTAGAAATGTCTCACTCAAGCAACTTAGCTATATCATTAAACAAATAACACGAAATAGTCTATTATTCTGTGCGCTTTTGTTAGTTTTAGGCGCGCAAATGATAGCCGATAACAAGAAAACATAAAACTTTCAAACACAGTTCATTTACATTTTTGCAAGGTAGTTAACATGTCATCTCGCTCGGGTCATGAAAAAGGTCGCGGTACTCACCAATCAAAAACGAGTCATTTTAAACGCTCTGGAAAAGCAAACCACTCAAATGGACAAGCGAAAAATCGGCAAAGTCGCCCTGCCCGCGCTTCAAAAACATCTAAGCCACGCGTTGCGTTAGAAGATCGCAAAGTGATCATTTTTAATAAGCCGTATGACACGTTGAGCCAGTTCACTGATGGAGATGGTCGCAAAACGCTAGCCGACTTTATTCCAGTGAAAGATGTGTATGCCGCAGGCCGCTTAGATCGAGACAGCGAAGGATTGATGGTCTTAACAAACGATGGCATTTTGCAAGCGAAGTTGACGCAGCCTCAATCAAAATCACCAAAAACTTACTGGGTACAAGTGGATGGAGCCCCTAAAGAAGAAGACTTGGAGATGCTACGTAAAGGCGTAGAGCTAAAAGATGGCATGACCTTACCAGCAAAAGTAGAAGTGATGCCTGAACCAGAGATCTGGGATAGGACTCCACCTGTCCGATTCCGAGCAAACATTCCAACCACGTGGTTAGCGATTACTATCATAGAAGGAAGAAACCGTCAGGTAAGACGTATGACTGCACATATCGGTTTTCCGACACTGCGACTCGTACGCTACTCGATGGGAGGGATTGAGTTACACAACCTCAAACCTGGCGAGTGGAAAGAAATAACGCTCTAACAATAAACATCAAAAAACATAAAAGCAGACTTTTGTCTGCTTTTTTAGTTTTTATCGTCACTAATAACGATTATTGTTGAGCAACCCACTTTTTAAAGGTTTCTTTTTCTTGTGGAGTGGCCTTTTGGTACATCGTCTTAAGTAGATCAACCATTTGGCTGTCTTGTGCAGTCGCAGATTTCGTGTCGACTACCGCAACCGCTTTAGGCTCTACGCCTGTAACAGCTTGGCTGTGTTGGTTTACTGTCACATATGTCACAGCAACCCCAGCGACACCACCAGCAATATTATAGTTGCGAGCTTCCTGAGCATAGTTGCGACCAATTTGAACGCCATCGGACTCAAGAACGTCTTCAACAAGATCGATTGGCTGGCCTTTAGAGTCTAGTAGTTGCCACTCTAAAGGAGAGATGTTGGTTTGTGCTTGGCGGTAGGTTTTGAACTTTGGTAGTTCAAATTTCAGTTCTTCGTCTTTTACATCAAACTTGGCAATAATGGCGTCGCCATAAACCCCTTTGATATCATCACCAATCTCAAATTCTGGTTGATACTTGAAGACAATTTGGTTGGTACCGTCAGGAATCTCTATTGTTTTCTCATCCGAAAACAAACCACCCTCCAACTTTGGCTTCTCCATATTTACCGCAAGTAATTTTACGTCTTCAGGAACCACCAAGGTCGTTGCAGCATATAAGTTTGTACTGGCTAGAACAGAAAGTGTGATTGCCACTTTTAATGATAACTGCATAGAAATTAAATCCTTATCTCCAATAGTAAAAGACCCAGCATAAAGCTGGGTCTTACAATATCAAACTGGGTTTTGATTACCAGTAGAAACGTGCACCAACACCGAAGTCAGTTTTGCTGTCTGTCTTCACGTTGTCAGTTGAAGTTTCTTCAAATACGTATGCGCCTTCAACGAATACGCGAGCCCATTTAGAGAACTTGTACTCAACACCAGCGTAGAAACGTGAATCATCACCGTCTACAGTACCAGCTTGGTCAGAAGAAGACATTACTAGCTCGTAACCAGAGTAAAGAGTTGTCTTAGGAGCTACTGCAAACATACCTGCTAGAGAGATACCGTGAGAATCAACAGTCTCGTCTGAGATCTTGTTCTCGTCTTCGTTGTAGTAGTATGTTGCACCAAGAGTGTGCTCACCTAGAGCGTACTCACCAGTTACTTCAAAAGATAGGTTTTCTGAATCGTGAGCAACCTTGTTTACCGCAATCTTGTTTACAGAAGAAAGGATACCAGCGTGCATAGATAGGTCACCGAAAGACTTACCTACGAATACTTCACGAACTTCTTCGTTCTTGTCTTTCTCGCCTAGAGCGTAACCCGCTTTTAGCCAGAATGCGTCGTTTTCGAATGCGTATTTAATTTGAGAGTCGTTGTTCCACTCGTGTCCGTAAAGTAGAGCAGAGCCACCGAAGAAGTAAGAGTAATCCGCACCGTAAACGTCATCTGCGAAAGTACCTTCTTTACCGAAGCGGATAGTACCCATTTCGCCCATGTCGAAACCGAAGATGTGGCGACGAACGAATACAGTGTCGTCAGTACGCTCACTTGAATCAGCACCAGCGCCGTAGTTATCACCTAGAGCTACACCGATTTCAACTTCACCTAGCACTTTTAGGCTATCGTTTACAACGTAAACACCGTTTACACCCATACGTGAAGAGCTAGTGTTTAGCTCTGCAGTGTGGTCTGTGCTGTCTAGGAATAGAAGAGTTGGACGTAGCTGACCGTAGAAATCTACAGAACCTTCGTCAGATTTGAATACTTCAGCCGCATTCACAGTAGTTGCTGTAGCAGCAACCGCTAGTGCTAAAAGAGTCTTTTTCATATTTAATCCACTGCCTTTTCTTAGTTCGGGATATCCTTGTCCGATTCCCTTTTTTTATATTTTTGAGGTAGCTTGTTATCGAAACGTAACAATGCTTTACCTACAAAATCTGGGCACTAGAGTGCAAAAGATTATTCTGACTGTCAAATTTTCTAAATAGTTTTATCAAAAAACAAAAATAACCTTTAAATACAAAGTCTTGTGCATTTACATTTAAAATATTCGATGAAGTTCTAAACAATGAACTTGATTTTTCTTAATTTAGTAATTCATTAATAACAAATAGAAAACACCTTTCAATCGCCATACAACAATAAACTTTAGAATAAAACACTACAAAGGTATCATTTTTGAAGTTTTATATTTTTCGACTAATGAAATTATTTTCATTTAGTTTAGGTTCAATATTTTTTTGTGAACAAGATCGATATTTATCATAAAAGCATTCCGTTTTGTGAACTACAGTACAACTAGTGATGTGTGCTACTATGCGCCTCCAACGCATTTGAGGCCCGTATGCTAACCAGTAACATTCAAAAATCGATTCGCACCAGTTACCAAAACTTACAAGCGCAGCTTGATAATTTTGTTCCACGAAGAGCACAAAACTACTTAGTTGCAGAAATTGCGAAAACACTATGCGGGCAATACCACAAGTCAAATCGCATGTTGATTGCAGAAGCTGGTACTGGCATCGGTAAATCACTCTCTTATCTGATGGCAGCGATTCCTGTGGCGGTTTATAACAATCGTAAAGTAGTGATCTCTACAGCCACCGTCGCTCTACAAGAACAGTTGGTGAATAAAGACCTGCCTCTTTTTCGTCGTATCACCGATCGAGAGTTTTCTTTTATTCTTGCAAAAGGCCGCCAGCGTTATTGTTGTGCTGAAAAACTCGCGACGGCAAGTGGTGTCGATGGCGGCCAGTTAGCGATGTTTGAAACTAAACCGAAGAAGAAAGATATTGAGCTACTGGAAACCATGTATCGCTCCCTCGCTCTAGGGAAGTGGGATGGCGACCGAGACTCTTGGCCGAAACCAATAGATGATCAGTTATGGCAACTTATTGTCAGTGATAAGCACAGCTGTAACAACAGCTTACCAACACACCGAGGCTGCCCTTTTCAAAAAGCTCGAGCAGAGTTGGATAAAAATGACGTCATTATCGCCAATCATTCACTCGTAATGGCCGATGCAGATTTGGGTGGTGGAGTGATCCTCCCTGAGCCAGAAAACACAATTTACGTGTTTGACGAAGCTCATCATCTACCTCATGTCGCTCGCGATCACGCTTCTGCGTCAGCCAGTTTAAAAGGTGCAGCTGCTTGGTTAGAAAAGCTCAACCAGTCAATCACCAAATTTTCTTCGTTAACAGATGAAAAACGTGTTGGTCGATTCCGTAATGATCTACAAGAATCCGTACAGGAACTGATTCCTGCGTTGACCCAACTGACTAAACAGTTTGATCCAGCCCAGTTTGAGGAAGGGATATACCGTTTTGAACATGGTGAGCTACCGACTTGGTTGGAAAATCAATCAAAAGATTTAAAACAACTAAGCAAAAAGGCAAACCAAAGCGTCGCAAAGATCGCCGATCTAATAGCTGAGCGCGTTAAAGATGGCGAACTTTCATCAAGATTGGCGGAACCAGCTTTGGCTGAGTTAGGGTTTTACATCCAACGTTTGGAAAACCTAGCTCAAGTCTGGCGTTTAATGGCCGAGCCAAGCCGAGACAAAGGTGCACCTCTTGCGCGCTGGTTAGAAAAACACCCAGATCGTGAAGGCGATTTTATTGTCAGCGTTTCCCCGTTGGAAATTGGATGGCAACTAGACCAACAAATCTGGAGTCGTTGCATCGGCGCCGTATTGGTTTCTGCCACTATGCGAGCACTAAACTCATTTAATTACTTTTGCCATCAAGTGGGCGTTGACGCCAAACCGGACTCAGGAACACAGTTTTTGGCACTAGCGTCTCCTTTCGATTATCAAAATCAAGCCGAACTGCTGATACCAGCAATGAAGTATGAACCGCAGGCACCGCAGTTTACTGAATATCTTATTGAAATTTTGCCTAAGTATTTAGAAGACAATAAAGCGAACTTGGTATTATTCTCCTCTTATTGGCAGATGAACCAAGTTGCTGATGCACTCAATGCTGGTTTCATAAAACGAGGTTGGGCGTTGCAAGTTCAAGGCGAAAGTTCACGAACAGAAATTCTAAAAAAACATAAAAGGCTCATTGATAAGCAGAAAACCAGCATCCTTTTTGGTACAGGCAGCTTTTCTGAAGGCCTTGATTTACCTGGAGAGCTATTGGAAAACCTCATTATCACAAAAATTCCATTTGGGGTCCCTACTTCTCCAGTTGAACAAGCACACTCGGAGTACATCGAGAAAAAGGGTGGTAACCCGTTTATGCAAATCACGGTTCCAGATGCAAGTAAAAAGCTGATCCAAAGCGTTGGTCGATTACTGCGCAAAGAACGAGATTCTGGTAGAGTGACCATCCTCGACAGACGCTTGATAACAAAACGCTACGGACAAGCTCTGATTGATTCGCTTCCTCCGTTTAAACGCAAAATAGAATATTAAAAGAATAACTATTTATGGAAATGATTGAGCCAACCATGCTGTTGGTGTTGGCGCTAGTCGCTTTTGTTGCTGGATTTATCGATGCTGTTGCTGGCGGTGGTGGTATGCTGACTGTTCCCGCGTTACTGTCGTTAGGGCTGCCTCCCCACATCGCATTGGGCACCAATAAGTTAGCTGCCTCTTTTGCCTCTTCGACGGCGGCCTATACTTACTATAAGAAACGTCTTTTTAAGCCCCAGTGCTGGGGCAGAGCGTTTGTTGCCACTCTTGTTGGTGCAACACTAGGAACGCTATTTGTTGATGCAATTAGTACAGAATGGTTAGAGAAAGCGCTGCCGCTGATCATTCTCGCTGCTGCGATGTATACTGTTTTCCATAAACCACCACAGTCGACTCATCAAAGCCCAACTCCCGAACCTTGTCCGATGCTAAATAAAAAGCAGTATATGCAAGGCTTATCGATAGGCTTTTATGATGGTTTAGCGGGGCCAGGAACTGGGGCTTTTTGGACGGTGAGTTCCATGGCCTTATACCGACTCAATATCTTGCTTGCGTCTGGTTTGGCTAAAGCCATGAACTTTACCAGTAACTTTACTTCATTGGTTACATTTGCCGTATTAGGACACATCAACTGGGTACTAGGCTTAACAATGGGCGTCTGTTTAATGGCTGGTGCTTTTGTTGGCGCGCATTCAGCAATCCACTTTGGTGCTAAGTTCATACGTCCGGTCTTTGTTACCGTTGTTAGCGTGCTTGCCATTAAACTCGCTTACGATGCATGGTTTGTAGGATTAACATGAACATCAGCCAGCTTTCAGAACATCTAGAACAAATGTCTAAACAGGCTGCAATGCTTGACCGTCAGCGTGGAGAACACCATGTTCCTTTGTTTGATGAGCGTTTGTTCCACTGCCGCTCTCGGCTACTCGTACCCTGTGTAAAAGAAGCAACAGCAACACTTGATTCGATTGTACGCGAGCAAAAGGAGCAAAAGCTCACGGCATTACGAGCAGAGTACTTAACTGAAAGATTAGTCGCGCAAATTGGCGCAATTCAGCGTGAAATTTCCACCACAAAAATTCGCAAAAACGAAGTAAAACACAGCAGTCACTTTAGAAAGCCAATTAATGTCTTGTATCAAGAACTAGCTCAACACCAAGAGTGGGCTCGTCGATTACGAGAAATGGTGCTGGAGAAAGAGAGAGCTGTTGAGTTTTCCCCAAGCTTTGCTCGTGCTGAAGCGCAGAAAGTACTTTTAGCAACAGAACAACGATTAGAACGATGCGAAGCAGCGCTGCTTAAGCTAGAAAATCAAATCACTCACAGGGAAAAGAACCAGTAATGACTGACCAACCAAAATCTCCGCTCGATGATGCCCCAGAAGAGGTGAAGTTAGCCGTCGATTTGATTTACTTGTTAGAGTCGAATGAAATCGAACCTGAAACGGCATTAAAAGCAATTAAGATCGTACAGAATGACCTAGAGAACAAACTCAGTAACAAATAACTGTTCTTATTTACTTTCGACGTTTCCAGCTTATGCCGCCAATGGTAACATCAAGCACAAATACGCCCTTCAGAAGGATAGAAAATGAAAGTAATTAGCTTTAACATCAATGGACTTCGTGCCCGCCTGCATCAGCTCCAAGCCATTATCGATAAGCACCAACCCGATGTCATTGGTCTTCAAGAAATCAAAGTACACGACGAAGCTTTTCCAATCGAAGATGTCGAAGCCATGGGTTATAAAGTTTACTTTCATGGGCAAAAAGCACACTACGGTGTCGCGATGCTATGTAAACAAGAACCAATCAATGTGCAAAAAGGGTTCCCTACCGATAACGAAGAACACCAAAAGCGCATGATCATGGCGACGTTTGAAGATGAGAGTGGTGAAAAGGTCACTGTGTTAAACGGTTACTTCCCTCAAGGCGACAACATCGCTCATGAGACCAAATATCCATACAAACGCCAGTTCTACAAAGATCTGATGACCTACCTAAATGATCACCATACAAATGATGAACAACTGATTGTAATGGGAGACATCAACATCAGTCCGATTGATGCAGATATCGGTATCGGCGAACCGAACCGTAAACGCTGGTTGAAGACTGGTAAATGCTCATTCCAACCGGAAGAGCGCGAGTGGTTGAAGACGCTAATGGATTGGGGATTCGAAGATACTTTCCGTAACCTGCACCCAGAAGTGGATGACCGTTTCTCTTGGTTTGATTATCGATCTCGCGGCTTTGACGATAATCGAGGTCTACGTATTGATGTGATTCTTGCGACGCCATCGCTTGCACAAAAATGTGTTGAGTCCGATGTTGATTACGAACTGCGTGGCATCGAGAAACCGTCAGACCATGCTCCTATTTGGTCTACTTTCAAATAGATAGCTTTAAAGGGCTAATCATCTTGCCAACTTATCGTGATTAGCCCCGACTTCCCCCCCTCTTAGTTCATTTTTCGCTTTCCTTCCTCGTCTCAATTTTGAGGCATTTCTCGAACATTCACTTTCTATACTCATTACTACTTCTTTAGTTCATGGAGTAAAGGAAGTATGGTTCAAAAAAGTTGGAGCAACTTGTCTCCTTTTACATTTAAAGCATTAGGCCCAATGACACTGGTGAGCGCCGTAATTAATGCTTTGATGCTAGTTGTTCCAATCTACAGTCTTCAATTGTTCGACCGTGTATTGTCGAGTAGAAGTACAGATACACTATTGCTACTTACTGCTATCGCTCTGTTTCTGTTGATTTCACAGGCATTGCTTGAAACCTTAAGACAAAAATACACCCAAAGAAAAGCCCTTCAGTTTGAATCGGAAAGTGCTCAATGGTTATACCAACTGTGCGGTCAACATTACGACACGAAGACACGTTACGTGTTTAACGACATAAATGAGATACGAGCTCTTCTCATGTCACCCGGTTTTTTTGTTGCTTTCGATCTGCCTTGGACGCCATTGTTCCTTCTGGTCATGTTTATGCTCCACCCTATTATCGGATTGGTTGGTTTGATTGCTGTTATCTGTGTATTAATGGTCGCACTACTCTCTTTCTACGCGAAAAAGAAATCATTTGACGCATCTTACGCTACCCAAATTGCTGCAAATCGAAAAATCGATGAGCTATTCAACAAACAAGAAACCCTGTTCTCTCAACAAGCAGCCGATGGAACATTTAACAAATTTCAGCCTGTCCTTGCTGAAAAGTTGTGGTTCAGAAACAAAGTAGACCTCGCATCTATTAACTTGACATCTCTCGCCAAACTTGTCCGCATGACGCTACAAATTGGCATTATGGGAACAGGCGCGTTTCTTGTGATTCAAAATTCAATGAGTGCGGGCGGAATGATTGCTGGGTCAATTCTTATGGCGAGAGCGCTCCAACCAATAGAGCAGCTAACCTCTGGGTTTCAAGGCTGGAAGACGGGGTTAGCCGCAGCCAAGCGCATAAAAGCGGTTGTCAGCCAATCAAAAATAGAGCTTGAACGTACAACGCTCCCCCAAATCACCGGTGAATTACGCTTTGAAAACGTGACTTGGTCACCTGAGAATCACAAAAGCGAAGCTATCCTCAAACAGCTGAAACTTAGGCTAGAGGCTGGAAACCGTGTTGCAATCATCGGGGCAAGTGGCTCTGGAAAAACCAGCCTTTGCAAATTAATAATGGGAATACACAAACCGACATCAGGCAAGGTGTCTATCGATGGCTTAGATGTCACCCACTGGGAGAAGACACAATTCAAACATACCGTAGGTTACCTCCCACAGAATATTCAGTTTGTCCAAGGCAGCGTGAAAGAAAATATTGCCCATTTCGACACTGAGATCAGTGACTCTCAAATCATTAAAGCCGCCATTCGCGCTGGTGTACACGAGACGATTCTTCAATTTCCAAACAGTTATGAAACCTTGATTGGTGATGGTGGACATCAATTGTCTGGCGGGCAAGCCCAAAAGCTCGCCTTAGCACGAGCATTGTGCTTTAAACCCAAACTCTTGGTCTTAGACGAACCCAACTCTCACATGGATAAAGAAGGGGAAGAGTACCTCACAACCCTCCTCGCAACATGCAGAGAAGAAGGCATTTCCGTCGTAATGATCACCCACCAGCCACACTTGCTGCGCCATGTCGATTGGGTGGTTGAAATCAATAAAGGTCAGATTGCGAGAGCCGGAGAAGCAAGCAAGGTTCTCCGCTCGATGATGGATGTGCGTTCAAGAACGCAAACTCAATCAGAGGCTTCCAATGAGTAAGACCACACTTAACGAACATGGCATCGATTTCGAAGATGGTCGTAAACTCTCTTTTACTACCAAGCCCGTGGTCATCACTTCTCTGCTCGTATTACTCATCATGATCGGCGGCTTCATTGCATGGGCAAGTTTGTCACCTCTGAGTTCGGCAGCGATAGCTCCCGGCGTTGTTATCGTCGAATCAAAGCGAAAACCCGTTCAGCACCTAGAAGGTGGGATTATCGAGAGCGTTCATGTAAAAGATGGGGATAAGGTCAGAACAAATGATTTGTTGATTACTTTGAGTGCGACACAGGCTCAAGCCAGCTTGAACCGACTAAGAGCTCAGTGGGAAAGCGATCTTGCTCGCTTAAACCGACTTCAGTCCGAGCTCGCTGATCATCCTGAAATTCAATTCGATACACGCTTACTTTCTCGAAATCACTCCAAAGAAATTCAATCCATCATTCGTACTCAGCAAGCTTTATACGAAAAACGCCGCTCATTAAGGGATGGAGAAAATAACATTCTGGCAGAAAAGATTGAGCAAGCTCGATTAGACATGTTCGGCCTACAAAAGCGATATCAAGCCGGCAAAGAAAGTTTGCGCTATCTTGCAGAACAGGTCGCCATGCATAAAAAGCTGCTCACCTCCGGCAATACATCAAAATCACGTTACCTCGATCTCCAACGAGAGCACTCACAACTTGAAGGACAAATTGCCGACCTCAGTGCCCAAATTGGACGAGCAAAAGGCTTTGTTGCGGAAGCGAAAATGGAATTAGCCAATGCGGAGTTCAATTACGCCAAAACCTTAGGCGAAGAAGTTCAGGAGCTTGAACGAAAACTCAATGAGACAAGAGAGGCAATGATAAACGCGAATGATGTACTCAAACGTGTCGAAATCAGAGCGCCACAAGGCGGTGTTGTCGTTGGCCTCAATGTTGTCGGTCAACATGCGATTATTGCTCCAGGCGACACGCTCATGGAAATCGTCCCACAAGAGGACGAACTCATTGTGGAAGCCTTGGTAAAACCCGAAGATATTGAAGCGCTTCATATTGGACAAGCGACTCAAGTACGCTTAACCGCATTCAGCTTTAGAAAAACGCCACCTATAGAAGGCAAGCTTATACATATTTCTGCTGACCGCATCAGCGACCAAGCAACAGGCTCTTCAGCCTACCTCGCTCGCGTGTCACTAGATGCAAACATGTTAGCTGAATTAGGGGAATCAGTTTCGCTTTACCCAGGCATGCCTGCGGAAGTCATGATTCTAATTGATGAACAAACCCCACTCGATTATTTGCTCAATCCTCTCGCCATTGCCTCATATAAGGCAATGCGAGAAATGTAAGACTTATTTATAAAATCATAATCCCTCGACGTTACTGGCTAATTAATTGATTAATAACATAACGGATGACAAAGCCAAACCCACTGCGAAGTGGGGACGGAAAGCTACAGATCTCAAACGGGACTGAGATGGCTGGGCTGCCTCTATGTATCTCGCGATATATGAGGATGAAACAATGGCGGAAGAAGTTTCTGTAACAGAGACCAATGCACAGGTTGGTACCTTAGTTGATGGCCCTACTCAAGATGGAGTGTCAAGGGATGTAGATAATCACCTTGAAGACAATTCAGGTGCAGACCTAGAAGTGCGTGCAGGTAAAGGTGATGATATCGTTAAAACGGGTGATGGTGATGACTTTATCGCTGGTGGTAGAGGTTCAGAGGCGATCAAATCTGGAGATGGCAATGATGTCATTGAATCGTGGAATCACACCATAAATGCAAAAGACGAAGCCGGAGAAAACCCTAACATTAACTTAGCGCGCGAAGGCGATGTTGAAAAAGTGGGCTGCGTTGACGACATCATCGTTGCTGGTTCTGGTAACGACTATGTCGAAGGCGGTGGCAACAACGATATTATTTATGGTGATCGTCGAGCTAAAACGGATGATACCAATTTATTAGCCGATGGCAATTTTGAAGATGATGTAGGTGATAGTCCTGTCGTCGATCATGGCGGCTGGCAAACCTACTCTAGCTACGGTGGATGGGAAGCGACCGAAGGTCTAATCGAAATCCAAAATGGTGGTGGCTACGGAGATAACAAAGATCCCGCACGAGGAAACGTGTTAGAACTTGATTCTCACAAAGACGGGGACAATACCGTTACCAACTCGACCGTTAGTCAAACCTTCACTGTTGATACTGCAGGTACATTCAAACTCTCTTTTGATCACACCAACCGTACCGATAATACAGATACAAATGGGCTAAAAGTCCTCATTGACGGTGAAGTTGTTGGAACATACAACAACGATGGCTGGGAAACGGTCAATCTAGATCTAGATCTAGGCGCTGGCGAACATACCATTTCGTTTATGGCCGATGGTAATGAAGATTCTCTTGGTTCTCTGCTCGATAACGTCGCTCTTCATCAATATCAGGCCAACGATGTGTTGATTGGTGATGGTACTCCTAGAGACGGAGACAACGTCGATAATAGCTCGATGCCGGGAGATGATCTTATTCGCGGTAACAAAGGGGCTGATGTGCTCATTGGTGACAATTTCGATGCCCTCTCTTTCAATGAGCAAACAGGTAACTTTGAACTCGATCTTGACTCAGCACAGACTCCTGAGGGAGAGGATTTAGGTCTTGATAACGCCACAGCATACAACCCTGATGGCTCTGAAGGAAACACGACCCAACAAGGCAGTAAGTATGGAGTCGAAGGCACGGATGAAAGTGGTAAAGATGCACAAATTGGGTATAGCTACGATGACGGAGATTCGGAACCTGGCGATGCAGTTGGCTCCGAAATGCTTTCTGTTTGCTTAGATGAACATACTATGGCCGCCAACGTCGGGATCTCAAATCTTTATGCCAATGAAGGTCGTGGAGAAGATGATGATGTGGACGAAATTGGTATCTGGACTGCATTTCGAGATGGCATTGAAGTCGCAAGTGGATTTTTTAGCGCAAATGAACCTGACGCAGATACCCTAGCCCACTACGCCGCTGCGGGCATGACACTAGAAAATACTAAAGTGCTTTCTACTGATAGCAACAATAGCGGTGAGTTTAGTATTGGTCCAAATGATACTGGCTTCAAAGCCTTTGATGAAATTCAGTTCTCTGCCGCAGGTGAACAATTCAGTAAAGGGGGAGACAAAGAAGACTCAAGTGACTATTTTGTCACATCAGTAGAAACACTTGGGCTCACTGGCGACGGTACCGACATGCTATATGGCGGGCGTGGTGATGATGTCTTACTCGGCGGTGACAATAACGAAATACTGCCGACGCCATCTGATGGTATGTATGATATCAGCCAGTTCAACGGAACGTTCGACGTTGAACTCATCGGGTCCAATGCAGGGTTCAATAACTCCCTTGGTTTCTACACAGCAGACTCAAGCGGTGAAGTCGTGAATGTCGGCATTCTTTGGTCAAATGTAAAACAGCCTGATGAAATGAACACCTCAATATCGAAAGAAATGATGGGTGGAGATGCTTGTAAGCTGGGGTTCTTCGTGGTCCCTGACGGGGCCGATAACGGCATTGAATCTGAGGGATTTATTGATGTTTCAGAATTCGATCTAGATGCGCAATTACTCGGTGAAGCTGCATTTGAATTGGGTCTCCCAGTCCATGCGCAAGTCACTCCTATGGGGGATGGTACCTCCTTATTCGAATGGAATGATAACACTGACCTTTCAACTAACGATGATGACTTCAACGACGTGATCCATAACGTCACTACCATAGCAGAACCTGAACTTCTCAAAGGCGGTCGTGGTGACGACTGGCTAGACGGTGGTGCAGGCGTTGATGTACTTAAAGGCGGCAAAGGCGATGATGTGATCATCGGTGGTAGTGGTGCCGACGAAGTTCGAGGTGGTAAAGGCAACGATACGATCGCTTACGACGCAGATGATACACTAATCAGAGGCGGAAAAGGGTTCGATGTTCTTGTCGCCAATGAGAAAGACGGCCCTATCGATATCGATATGTCTAAAGGTCAAAATGCAGACAACATTAAAGGTATTGAAGCGGTAATAGGTACAAGTAGTGACCAAGATTCTGTTACCTTGACCCTTGGCAAGGCGTACCATCAAGGTGGAGCTAGCGACAATAGTAAGAGTAAAGATGATGGTCAATCAGAGTTCTTTGCCCTTGGCGTTGAAAACATCAAGTTGGACGAAAGCAATAATTGGAGCCTAGAAAGCGATACTCAAGGCGATCCCGATGATGGTGTGACTATGACGGTGGCGGACCTTATGGCGTCATCAGATTACAAGCTAGACCAAGGCATGATTGATTCCTTAGGGTTATCAGGCTCAGATGTCTTAACGGCTTATACCTTTACAAAAGGTGGTAAAGAAGTCGTCATTTATACCGACGCAGCCTTTGACGGTGATTTCCAATTTGTATAGGTAAACTCACTCGCCCTTCATCTACCCAAAAAGAGCGCCAATCGGCGCTCTTTCTTTTAGATATCTATAAAAACGCCTTAGCTTAATGGCCTTAGATATGCCAAGAAGCGCTTCTCTGCGATTTTGAAACACCACAAAATAATGAACGTTAATCCCATGTAGAAGAGACCAGCCGTCAGGAATGACTCAAATGGTGCATAGTAACGAGAGTTCACAAGTCGAGCTGCGCCTGTCAAATCCATAATAGTGATGATCCCAGCGACTGCACTGCCGTGCAGCATAAAGATCACTTCATTCGAATATGCAGGTAAAGCACGGCGTAATGCGCTTGGCAAGATGATGCGACGATAAGTCATAAACTTGCTCATGCCGTATGCTTTTGCTGCTTCTACTTCGCCCTTTGGTAAACCATTGATCGCACCACGAATAATTTCCGCCGTGTAAGCCGAAGTATTAAGAACGAAAGCCACCAAGGCACAGAACCAAGCATGTTCCCAAAGTGTGTCTTTCACAGGAAAGAATTGGTCCATGCCGTAGTAAATGAGATAAAGCTGCACCAACAACGGCGTACCGCGGAAAAAGTAAATGAACGCCCATGACGGCAAACTTAATGCGTAATTCGTGCTATTGCGCGCTATAGCTAAGGGAATCGATACACAGAGCCCGATCACCAGAGCTAATGCCACCAGCCATACCGTTGTCCACAATCCATCTAAGTAGACAGGGAAGCTTTCAATGATCAATGAAAAGTCCATTATCTACCTCGCATGAATACTGAATTTGCGTTCAACAAGCTTAAGTAGACCGGTTGATACACTGGTGAAGAATAAGAAGATGATCGCGACAGCCATGTAAAAAGTGAATGGCATCTTTGTTGTACCAGCGGCAAGTGAACTAATACGCACCATATCTTCCAATCCAATGATTGAAACAAGAGCGGTAGTCTTGAGTAATACCAACCAGTTATTACCAAACCCGGGTAACGCGTGTCGAATCATTTGAGGTAATAGAATTCTTCTAAACGACATAAAAGAACTCATTCCGTAGGCTTTTGCCGCTTCCAACTCACCTTTATCGACGGCCATGATCGCACCACGGAAAGTTTCCGCCATATACGCACCAAAGATAAAACCGATGGTCAGTACACCAGCAATAAATGGGCTCACATCGATGTAATCAGGGAGGTAAGCAGTCCATTCATGTTCAGGGTTGCTTGCGGTAAACCACTCGTTGAGCGTTTCATTGATCGAATAAAGGCTGTTATTCAGTAGAATTTGGCCACCAAAGAAGATAAGCATCATCAAGACTAAGTCAGGAATGCCACGAATAATGGTGGTGTAGAGTGTTGCAATAGCTCTTGCCCATTTATAGGGCGCTAATTTCGCAAGTGCCCCAAGCATGCCTAAAATGACAGCAAGCAACAATGAGAGTATTGCGACTTCGATGGTTACTAGAGCCCCTTTTAGTATCGAGGCTTCATATCCTTGTAAATCCAGCATAGGTGAGTTCCTAATCCCTAAACTCAAAAATCGGCCGTTGGTTACTTCTAGGAACAAGCCAACGGCCGCTTAGTTACGGCTTATTTACCGTAAACATCGTAGTTGAAGTACTTACCTGCGATTTCTTGATAAACACCTTTTTCACGCAGAGATAAGATTGCCGCATCTAACTTTTTAGTGAGATCTTTGTCTTGCTTACGAACCGCAATCCCGAAGCCATCACCAAACCATTTAGGGTCAGTTAGAGAAGGGCCAACAAACTCGTAAGCCTCACCACCCGCCTTATTTAGTACACCTTCTTCAAGAGCTGAAGCATCACCAAGTACTGCAGCGACACGGCCATTTGCAAGATCTAGGTATGCTTCATCAAACGAACCGTAACGTACGATTTCAACTTTATCACCGTAGTTATCTGTCAGATACTTGTCATGCGTTGTCGCGCGTTGTACCGCAATTTTTTGACCATCAAGGTTGTCGAAGTCTAAACCCGCACCTTTTTTAGCAATGAATTTGTTTGGAATGAGTGCGTACTTACCCGTAAAGTCGACTTTCTTCTTACGCTCTTCGGTGATAGACATTGCAGCAATGATCGCGTCGTACTTACGAGCAAGTAACGAAGGAATGATGCCATCCCAATCTTGAGCAACGATTTGACACTTCACTTGCATCTCTTCACAAAGCGCATTCGCCATATCAACATCGAACCCCTTTAAGGAGCCATCCGTTTCAGTCCAGCTAAACGGAGGATAAGCTCCCTCAATCCCAAAACGAACTGTTTTCCATTCTTTCGCTTGGGCGACACCAGACACTGCTGTTGCAGCAAGCGTTGCTGCCAATAACCACTTTTTCATTTCCATACTCCTGTGATTGCTATTTTATTTGGTTTTGTTTGTTGTGCTTGTTTAGGAGGCAAAAAGCTGCCACCCAAAGAAATATTAGTAGATAGAAGAGATAAATTGCTGTAATCGCTCCGAATCTGGATTCGTAAAAAGCTTAGCTGGATCTCCCTGTTCTTCCACTAAACCTTGATGCAAAAACATCACATGGTTAGATACATCACGCGCAAAAGCCATTTCATGCGTGACAACTAACATGGTGCGTCCTTCCTCGGCCAGGTCTCTCATTACCCCTAACACTTCACCAACGAGTTCAGGGTCAAGTGCAGAGGTAGGCTCATCAAACAACATAACCTCTGGATCAACAGCCAAAGCGCGAGCGATTGCAGCGCGTTGCTGCTGACCTCCGGACAGGTGTCCTGGGTAGTAGTCTTTGCGTTCGTATAACCCAACTTTCTTCAACAGTACTTCCGCATTTTCAATCGCTTGCGCCTTAGGTACACCAAGTACGTGCACGGGCGCTTCAATCACATTTTCTAAAACCGTTAAATGCGACCATAAGTTAAAGCCCTGAAATACCATAGCTAAACGTGAACGAATACGCTGAACTTGCTTTTCATTTGCTGGGACAGACTCCCCTGCGCGGTTGTTCTTCATTTGGATAAGTTCGCCGTTTACCCAAATTTCACCCGCAGTTGGTGTCTCTAATAAGTTGATACATCTTAGGAAGGTACTCTTACCTGAACCGGAAGAGCCAATGATGGAGATAACATCGCCTTTATGGGCAGAAAGTGAAATGCCCTTTAATACTTCATTTTGTCCGAAGGTTTTGTGCAGGTCTTTAATATCTAGCGCTGGTACATCATTCATGCGCCCTACTCCCTGTGTTTTAGTCACTGCAATAAAGGGACTCCGCCCTCTTTGAATTGGAACAAACTATCACCCCCCAAGAGAAGTTGCAACAAATTATTAACCTAAATAAATCGAATAGATAGATACAACAATCAAATGAATATGCACTTTCTAGCAATATATTCTTTTAATGATGAATAACTGACATAAAAAAGCCCCTCAAGAGAGGGGCTCATTAAGATACAAAAGTGTTAATTAAAACGTGTCACAACGAGAGAATTCGAAGTGCGTAATGTCACTTCATTTTCCATTCCATCTTTTTCAGAAGTTAGAATACCGTCTAGGTCAGCTTCTAGTTCAGGCTCCGATGCTTCACCATTAGAGAAGAAGCTCATGAACATTTCTGAGTCAATATCGCTGTTACCATCAAGAATGACTGCAGAACGGTTGAAGTTGTCCGTTTCCGATATTTTCAAACCATTTATCGCGGAAGATGGAAAATTGTAGTAGTCCAGCTCAGGTACTACAACATAATCACTATTGCTCTTAGTGAAAATACGATGAGTTACTTTGTAATCACCTGAAGCAGCAAAATATGCGGTACGAGTGAAACCTTCTGTAGAGTTAGTTAATCCCATATTAATATCAATCACCGACTCTCGTCCGCTCTGAGATATCACGCTAGGCTTTGAGTTCGGTAAGTTTTTGATATTTAGGAATGTACTTGGATCAGCATCAATATCCCAGCTTGAATCAATAGTGCCAGTTAATAGTGAATCCCAACCATTTGTAGCGCTTTCAGCAACGGCTAGGTAAACCCATTCTTCTTTATTAGCTTCACTAGGTCGACGATATTCATCAACGGAATTACCCAGCTCTAAGGCATCATATAAGTAGTCGTTTGATACAAAGCCAATATTCAAGGAGTCATACTTGTAGCCAGACGATGAGTAAATACTAGAAACAACATCTGTCGTAACTAGGTCAATATCATTAGTACCCCAAGAACCGATACCATATTGATATAATGATTTATTGTCCGAGCCAGATTCATATTGGAATAAAGCGGTAGGCTCTCCATTGAAACCTAGTAGTTCTTCATCTGAAGTCATATCACTGTTTGGAGATACTAAGACATCTTTTTGTGATACATAGTGGTAATCACCACCACCAGATACTGCGTTTCGGTATGAAAGGTTTTTGAACGTTTTGTCCGATACGTTACTTCCTGTAAAGCACTTATTCAACGACTCACGGTTAAGTGCGAAAGTAACATTGCGTAGCTCTTTATCTTCTAAAAACTCGCGAGAGAAAGAATTTACACGAACTTCTCGACCATTGAATTCAAGTGCTTGAATAGTGATGTAACCACCTTCAGGAATGTCTTCTAAAACAAACTTGAAGTTATCGCTGGTTGGTTTAATAACTTCTCCAACCATTTTGCCATCAGCATCAGAATAGTAACCGATAACATTATTCGTGACCTGAGCTTTTGATGCTTGACTGTAAGTTAAAACGGTAGCGTCACCATTCGAATCAGTATCTCGATCATAAATTGTACAGCTTTGTGCCTTAGCATCGCTCTCAGACAGTGTCGCAGGGATCGCAAAATCAAACGTAAATGTTGTTTTCGATGAACCGCCACCGCCACCGCCACCGCCGCCACAACCGACCATTAATCCCGAAATAATTGCCACTAGCGGCAGTACTTTAAGCTGTTTCATGTCTTCTTCCTAAACTGAGCGGCAATGATTAGCCAAAAAATCGTCTCTGCTCGGTACTAAGCAAGAATGAAGCCAGCTTTATATACAATTCATGAATGACGTAAATAAATCGCATTGGGCATTATTTCTGCAAAATAACGTCTAATTTTATGCAACTTGTGTAATCGAATTACACACTAAACAACCAAGTCATTCGCATGCCAGACACTTTCTGTAGTTTTCTTTCACATCTATTCTTAAAGTGATCTAAATCAATCACCCCAAAGGGCTATCTTGCTAGACTCCGCCACAATGATGAGGAATTTTTTGTGCCTCAACACAATGAGTTATTAGCTATGCTTAGGCACGTGGTATTCGTGCAACAAAATCTAATAATAGCTAGCATAGGAAGTGCCGCAGGAAGCGGAAAAACACAATTCAATTTAGAATTCATAACTTTTAAATATATGAGGAATCTATGTCAGACGCAGTGAATAAAGCGCACTCTGATTCGGATATCGAGACTAAAAGCTACCGCGAGCTTCATCGTCCATCATCTGAGTTCGCAAGCCGTTCAGACTACCTAGACCACGAACTACAAATCATGAAGCCACGCCGTTTTGGCTTAAACTTGCCAGGTCGTGACTTCCGCTTTGAGCTTGAAGACCTTGTTCCAGCGCTTGCTGGTACGATCGGTATTATCGCAATGTACTCTGCGGTAATGATGTCTTGGGCTGAAGGTCTTACTGCTGCATGGGACCACGTTAACTTAGGCAAAGATTTTGCTATCGAAGTTGCTCGTGTAGAAATGCTAATCCCTGCACTCCTTTTCTGTATTCTTGCTTCTGGCTTTATTAACCCTAAAGCCAACCTAGCAGGTAACCACGGTCCAATGATCCCTCTTATTGGTACCATCGCTCTTGCGGGTGCCCATCCTCTTGCATTGGCAATCCTAATCGGTGTGTTTGGTTTGATTTTGAGCTTACTAAAAGGTGGCTCAAAACTCGTAAACCTCACTTCAGAGGGTACAGCTGGGGGCCTACTCATCTTCTTAGGCCTAACGGGTACCATGAGCCAAATCAACTCAATCCAAGCTTGGGCAGTTGGCTTGCAATCGGATACGGTTGCCGCAGGCAGCATGGGTTACATTGGCCTAATCGTTCTCGCGGTTACTATCGGTCTATATGCTTTCCTTGCTAAAGTTAATAAACGTTGGCTAGCCATCCCAGTATGTGCTTTCACGGGTCTCGTCATTGCACTTGTACTTGGTGCTGGTTTCGACATCAAATTCGTTACTGAAACAGGTCTTCCGAACCTAAACCCAATCTACTGGTGGGGTAGCACAGAAGAAGGTTGGATGCTTGGTCTGCCAAATGTAGAACACTTCATTGCTTCACTACCGTTTGCAATTCTTGCTGTAGCGATGTGGTCTCCAGACTTCCTTGGTCACCGTATTTTCCAAGAACTGAACTACCCTAAAAAGACTGAAAAAGTTCTGATGGACGTTGATGACACAATGACTATGTGTTCGGTTCGTCAAATGGTTGGTACTGCTGTAGGTGGTGGTAACATTACGTCATCTTGGGGTACGTACATGATCCCAGCAGCAATTGCGAAACGCCCTATCCCTGGCGGTGCAATCCTGCTCGGCTCTCTATGTATCATCGTCGCGATTCTTGGCTTCCCAATGGATGTAGCAGTATGGCCACCAGTAATGCGTGTTGCTCTTCTAGTAGGTGTATCTCTACCTCTACTTGAAGCAGGTATGCAGATGGTGAAAGACTCTAAAGACTCTCAAGCAGCAGGTATCTGTATCTTTGGTTCTGCGGTAGTTAACCCAGTACTGGCTTGGGCATTGACTATGCTTCTAGACAACAACGGTCTGATTGGTGACAAAGAGCGTGCATCACGTCTGTCATTTGTAGATAAGATTGTGATCCCTGTAGGTGTACTTGTCGTCTGTTTAGTCGCTATGCTTGCAGTTGGTATGCTAGAAGGACAATATGGCATTAAAGCTTGGCTATAATGACATTCGTTCAAAAATTGTGTGGGTAGCGCTCGTCGCTACTCCATTTTTATCGCTATTTTTTAGTATTTATTGATTTAGTTTAAGGTTTGCAAAAATTTTTTAGTGTAGCCTTGAATTGTGGTTGGGAAGAACCCACATTAGTAACAGTGACAATATTTATAGTTTTATCGCCCTATTCTTCTTATTTAAGACTATAAATATTGTTATTCATTAAGAGTGTACTGTTCTCCATGTGGAAGTGGAGATAGCTGGCTCAACGGCGAACCAGTACGTATTTTTTTCTACTACAAAGGTAGGTATGTCATGGCAGAGCAATTTGCTAAAGCTTGGGAAGGTTTTGCTGCAGGCGACTGGCAAAACGAAGTAAACGTTCGTGATTTCATTCAGAAGAACTACACTCCGTACGAAGGCGACGAATCTTTCCTAGTTTCTGAAGGTACTGAAGCGACTAACAAGCTTTGGGCTAAAGTAATGGAAGGTATCAAGCAGGAAAACGCGACTCACGCACCTGTTGATTTCGATACTTCTGTTATCTCTACCATCACTTCACATGATGCTGGTTACATTAACAAAGACCTAGAAACTATCGTAGGCCTACAAACTGAAGCTCCGCTTAAGCGTGCAATCATGCCTAACGGCGGCGTACGTATGATCGAAGGTTCTTGTAAAGCATACGGCCGTACGCTTGATCCACAAGTTTCTAAAATCTACTCTGAGTACCGCAAAACACACAACCAAGGTGTTTTCGATGTTTACTCTCCTGACATCCTAAAATGTCGTAAGTCTGGTGTTCTAACTGGTCTTCCAGATGCATACGGTCGTGGTCGTATCATCGGTGACTACCGTCGTGTAGCTCTATACGGTGTAGATTTCCTAATCAAAGACAAAGTAGCTCAATTCCACTCTACTCAAGAGAAGCTAGAGTCTGGTGAAGATCTACAAATGACGATGCAACTTCGTGAAGAGATTCAAGAACAGCACCGTGCACTAGGTCAAATGAAAGAAATGGCAGCATCTTACGGCTACGACATTTCTGCTCCTGCGACTACAGCTCAAGAAGCTATCCAATGGACTTACTTCGGCTACCTAGCTGCTGTTAAATCTCAAAACGGCGCAGCAATGTCTCTAGGTCGTACTTCGACTTTCCTTGACGTATACGTTGAGCGTGACATCGCAGCTGGCATCATCACTGAAGAACAAGCTCAGGAAATGATCGACCACTTCGTAATGAAACTACGTATGGTTCGCTTCCTACGTACTCCTGAGTACGATGAGCTATTCTCTGGCGACCCAATCTGGGCAACAGAATCTATGGGTGGTATGGGTGTTGACGGTCGTACACTAGTTACACGTACTAACTTCCGTTTCCTAAACACACTATACACAATGGGTCCTTCTCCAGAGCCAAACATCACTGTACTTTGGTCTGAGCAGCTACCTGACGGCTTCAAGAAGTTCTGTGCGAAAGTATCTATCGATACTTCTTCTATCCAGTACGAAAACGACGACCTAATGCGTCCAGATTTCGACAACGATGACTACGCTATCGCTTGTTGTGTATCACCAATGGTTATCGGTAAGCACATGCAATTCTTCGGCGCTCGTGCAAACCTAGCGAAAACTCTACTTTACGTTATCAACGGCGGTGTAGATGAGAAGCTTAAAATGCAAGTGGGTCCTAAGACTGCACCAATGACTGACGAAGTTCTAGACTTCGACAAAGTTTGGGCTGGCCTAGACAACCTAATGGATTGGCTAGCTAAGCAGTACGTAACTGCACTAAACGCTATCCACTACTCACACGACAAATACAGCTACGAAGCAGCTCTAATGGCTCTTCATGATCGTGACGTTCGTCGTACTATGGCTTGTGGTATCGCTGGTCTTTCTGTTGCAGCTGACTCTCTATCTGCAATCAAATACGGTAAAGTTAAACCAATCCGTGACGAAGATGGCATTGCAATCGACTTCGAAATCGAAGGCGATTACCCTAAATTTGGTAACAACGATGCACGTGTTGATGACATGGCATGTGAACTTGTTTCTAACTTCATGGCTAAAATCCGTAAGCTTAAGACTTACCGTGATGCAATCCCAACTCAGTCTATTCTTACTATCACTTCAAACGTGGTATACGGTAAGAAAACGGGTACTACACCAGATGGTCGTAAAGCAGGCGCTCCTTTTGCACCTGGTGCTAACCCAATGCACGGCCGTGACGAAAAAGGCGCGGTAGCATCTCTAACATCTGTAGGTAAACTACCGTTTGCTGATGCAAAAGATGGTATCTCTTACACCTTCTCTATCGTGCCAAACGCACTAGGTAAAGAAGAAGTTAGCCAACGTGCTAACCTAGCGGGTCTGATGGATGGTTACTTCCACCACGAAGCTGGCATTGAAGGTGGTCAACACCTTAACGTGAACGTACTTAACCGCGAAACTCTAGAAGACGCTGTTAAGCACCCAGAGAAATACCCTCAGCTAACAATCCGTGTATCTGGTTACGCTGTACGCTTCAACTCTCTAACTGCAGAGCAACAAGCTGACGTAATCGCACGTACATTCACTGAGTCTCTATAAGACTGATTGAATTAGCACTTTGAGTGATAAAATAGAGGCCGATGCTGTAAAGCATCGGCCTTTTTTTGTGTCTTGAACTAAAGTTGTGACATTGCCTAAGACTTTGTTCTCGATCTTACGTATGATGCCGAAAACGCTAGCAAACGAAGTATATGAAACTCAGTAAATTATTTATCCTTGCCTTGTTGTCGCCTGCTGCGATTGCATCAACAAAATCTACCGTCTCTTTCACTTTAGATAACGATGGCATATTTGGTGTCGACCAAGACTACACCAACGGCATTTTCCTTTCTTACGCGACCGATAAACTGCGTGAAGACAGCGAATGGAAGTGGTTCAGTTTAAACGGTAATGGTCAAGCCAACGTCGATAAAGTAGAACTTGTACTAGGCCACAAAATGTGGACGCCGAGTGATATAGAAGCCGACTACCCTCTTGTTAATGATCGTCCTTACGCTGGCTACCTACACACCGAAATAAACTATATCTCGATCACAGCAGACCAAGCCGTTCGATACAATTTTACTATCGGGGCAACAGGTGAAAGCTCACTATCAGATAAAGCCCAAGATATCGTTCACGGCATCACTGGCTCAACCGACCCACAAGGTTGGGAATACCAAATTGATGACGAAGTCGCATTCAGTGTTGGTTACCGAGCATTCAACAAACTGATGCGCGGCGAAGGTAAAAGCACACAATGGGAAATTACTAACGTAAACGACATCAACGCAGGTAACTTCCGTAGTGATGTATCTCAAGGTGTCATGTTCCGTTGGGGTACCAACTTAGCGAACAGTATCGGTGCGGCAAACATCAGTGTTGAAAGCCCATTCCACGCGAGTATGCTAGCGCAAAGTACATCCAGTTGGTTCTTGTTCACCGGCTTTGAAGGACGTTACCGCTTTAACGACATTACCATCGAAGGCGATCGTTCAGGCATTCCTGAGCCATCCGATCAATACGATGTGACGCTACAAAACTGGCAAGCAAGTGCGGTTGCTGGTGCAGCTTGGTATAACCGAAACTACGGCGCGAGCTTAACCTTTACCGTTAAAACACCGGATTATGAAGAAGCACAAACTGATGTTTATGGTACAGGCTCTCTGTCACTGTTTGCGTTCTTCTAAATATAAGTCCCTGTGCGGCGTGTGAGTTTTCATTCGCCGCTTTCTTTGCTCAATATCTCGCCAACGTCCCTCTCCAAGACTGTTTTAACCCTGCAATTTGTAATAAAATAACGGGTAGAATTTATTAAAAAATGAGAGCAAAAGATGTCAACAGCTGGTCGTATTCACTCGTTTGAGTCATGTGGTACCGTAGACGGACCCGGTATTCGATTTATCGTCTTCTTGCAAGGTTGTTTAATGCGTTGTAAGTATTGCCATAACCGCGATACTTGGGATACGCATGACGGCAAAGAAGTGACGGTTGAAGAAATTATTGCTGAAGCAAAAACCTACCGTCATTTCATGAATGCATCAGGTGGTGGCATTACTTGTTCTGGTGGCGAAGCGATGCTTCAACCAGAATTTGTGCGAGACTTCTTCCGCGCAGCTCAAGCGGAAGGTATTCACACTTGTCTTGATACCAATGGTTACATCCGTAAACATACCGATGTTATCGATGAAGTGCTTGAAGCGACAGACCTTGTAATGCTTGACCTTAAGCACATGAAAGACGAAATTCACCAAGATTTCATCGGCGTTTCGAACCGTCGAGTTTTAGACTTCGCTCGCTATCTACATAAAATCGGTCAAAAAACGTGGATCCGCTACGTGGTTGTTCCGGGCTATACAGACGAACCCGAAGCGGCGCATATGCTTGGTGAATTCATCAAAGATATGGACAACATTGAGAAAGTGGAACTTCTTCCGTATCACAAACTTGGTGCGCATAAATGGGAAGCATTAGGGCTTGATTACCCATTAGATGGTGTAAACCCTCCATCGAAAGAAACGATGGATGAAATCCAATCGATCCTTTCCCAATACCATCCAAATGTGAAATACTAAGTCATATTAGGTTATTGAATAAATTAAAAATACCAGCAATTCGCTGGTATTTTTTTACTCATATTACCGTCGAGAGTACCAAACAAATCAAAACATTTGGTGCCCTATCCTCGACACATTAAACGTATACAAACCTGCTACACAGTTAAAACGGTAAGTAAAGCTCGTAAGGAATCAAAAGTCAGGATATCAAACATGGATTGGTTTAATTTCGTATCGGTCATCATTGTTGGTTGGGTTGTAATCATGCATTGCCTACCCGATTGGCGAACAGTCGTTTGGCCTAAAATGGAACAAGAAAAACCATTTCAACATTTGATCTTCGCAACGCTCTTCTTGCTTAGCATTTTGTGGTCTGCACAAGCCGGTGTGAAAGAAGGGTTGCAAATCCACTTTCTTGCTTTGACAACGCTAACAATGATGTACGGTTGGCGAATGGCTTTTCTGCTCTGTATCCCTGCCATGATCATCAATCATTTGATTCACGGTATTCCTCTATTAATGCTGCCAAGTGCGCTCGTACTTTCTGCACTGGTACCAATACTAATAAGCTACCTCGTTTTTCTACTCAGCTATCAATATTTGCCACGCAATATTTTTGTCTTCATTTTTGTTGCGGGATTCTTCAATGGAGCACTAACCGGTAGCTTACACCTACTCATTAACTCGGTTTATCATCTATCAGTCGGTCATTACGACTGGCAAACCATCCAGCACAACTACTTTGTTTTTGTACCATTACTCGCTTTCCCCGAGGGGCTTCTTAATGGGATGTCATTGGCGGTCCTAACCGTATTCAAACCAGAATGGTTAAGAGTATTCTCGGATCGAGATTACATATACAACCACTACCACAAATAGCATGTCACAACGCATTCATACGCTGTTTGTAAACTGGCTAAATTTGATAATTCTTGCCATTTTTCATATTAAATATGTGTTGAGATCATGTTTCAGTAACGTCTGAAACGTTAACCTAAGCACATTAAAAATGTATTAGATTATTTAGTGAGGTCATCATGGAAATGTCAAACGCTCAACGTTTGATCTTATCAAACCAGTACAACCTAATGTCTCAGATGGACCCTAGCAGCGCAGCAAAATACAAGCGTCTACAGACCATCGTAGAACGTGGTTACGAGCTGCAAATGCGCGAACTGAACAAAGATTTTGGCTGCATTACTGAATCTGAATGTCGTGAAATCATCGACATCATGGAGATGTACCATGCGATGCAAGAATCCAACAAGATGCTGGATGACGAAGAGCGCAGCAAAGTCGATCAACGCCGCCTGCAATTCCTTGGTTTTGATATCGCAACAGAAGCCCAACAAGTGCATTACGTTCGTTTCCTTGTGGATTCTGAAGGTCTATATCCTCAATTTGATAAGGCTGATCACCACTTTAACAGCCAAATGCCAATGCAGGAAAAATACCAGCGCATGTTGAAAACATGGCGCAACTGCCCTCGTCAGTACCATTTGTGTGCAAACGAATTGGCGCAAATTTTCAGTGCATAACGCACTAAGCATTTGAAAAGGAGAGTAAACGCTCTCCTTTTTTCATCTCCCCTGTCACGATTTTATCAAATCTCACCTGTCAGCTTTCTCTACGCTTTCCCAAACACCACCTAGAATTCATTGATATCGACGATTTATCGCCAAATAATTGATTTCTTATACTGTCATTCACAACACAAATTCTTCTCTCATTAAACAGTGATTCAAATGTCACTTTTGCAATAAATTCATAATTGTTAAGCAAAATTGGAAATCCCCGACTAGGCTTAAAATGAGAAAGGGAGTGATTGAAAGGTACCTATCCACCGTCCTCCGTTGCAGTGAAAAATTGTCCATAAAGCAAAGCCTTTGGCGTGACCTAACTGGGGTTCGGTACAAACCAAATGCGATAACAGGGCGTATAAGTTCATACAACGAAGGACATATCAAAGGTGGGTAAGCCTGCGTCAACGTTCGTCGGTAGACTGACTATTAAAGGGGAAAGCGACATGAGTATTTTCGACCACTATCAATCAAGATATGAAGCTTCAAAAGATGAAGAGATGTCGTTGCAGGATTTCTTAGCCCTGTGCAAGGACGATAAAAGCGCTTATGCCAATGCAGCAGAACGACTTCTCATAGCGATTGGGGAACCAGAAGTCATTGATACTGCGCAAGATCCAAGACTGAGCCGCATCTTCTCAAACCGAGTGATCTCTCGTTATGAAACCTTCAAAGACTTCTACGGCATGGAAGACGCTATCGAACAGATCGTGTCTTATCTCAAACACGCCGCGCAAGGTTTGGAAGAACGAAAACAAATTCTTTACCTTCTTGGCCCAGTAGGTGGTGGTAAATCATCACTGGCTGAGAAGTTAAAAGCACTGATGGAAAAAATGCCGGTTTACGTGCTCAGCGCCAATGGTGAGCGTAGCCCTGTAAATGATCATCCTTTCTGCTTATTTAATGCTTCGGAAGACGGCGAAATCCTTAAGAAAGAATACGGTATTGAGCATCGCTACCTACGCTCTATCATGTCACCTTGGGCTGCAAAACGCCTGCACGAGTTTGGCGGTGATATCACCAAGTTCAAGGTGCTTAAGGTACGTCCTTCTATTCTAGACCAAGTTGCAATTGCGAAGACTGAACCCGGCGATGAAAACAACCAAGACATCTCATCATTGGTTGGTAAAGTTGATATTCGCCAGCTTGAACACTTTTCACAAGATGACCCAGATGCCTACAGCTACTCGGGCGCGCTATGTAAAGCAAACCAAGGTTTGATGGAGTTCGTTGAGATGTTCAAAGCGCCAATCAAGGTGCTACACCCTCTCTTGACGGCAACTCAAGAAGGTAACTTTAACGGTACGGAAGGGTTATCTGCTATCCCATTCGACGGCATGATTTTGGCCCACTCAAATGAATCAGAGTGGCAAACGTTCCGTAATAACAAGAACAACGAAGCATTCTTAGACCGTGTATACATCGTGAAAGTCCCTTACTGTTTACGTGTATCGGAAGAAGTGAAGATCTACCAGAAACTGCTTGAAAACAGTGAACTTTCTAAAGCACCTTGTTCACCAAGCACACTCGAAACTCTGGCACAGTTCAGTATTCTGTCTCGACTCAAAGAGCCTGAGAACTCGTCCATTTTCTCGAAGATGCGTGTCTACGATGGTGAAACACTGAAAGATACCGATCCGAAAGCGAAGAGTTACCAAGAGTACCGCGACTTTGCCGGTGTCGATGAAGGTATGAACGGTCTTTCCACCCGTTTCGCGTTCAAGATTCTATCGCGTGTGTTTAACTTCGACCAAACCGAAGTAGCGGCAAACCCTGTCCACCTATTCTACGTGATTGAGCAGCAAGTTGAGCGTGAGCAGTTCCCTTCTGAAATGGCAGAAAAGTACCTCGAGTTCTTGAAGGGTTACCTTGTACCACGTTACGTCGAGTTCATCGGCAAAGAAGTACAAACGGCCTACCTAGAGTCTTATTCTGAATATGGCCAGAACATCTTTGACCGCTACGTAACTTACGCAGATTTCTGGATTCAAGATCAAGAATACCGCGATCCAGAAACAGGTCAGCTGTTTGACCGTGCCTCTCTGAATGCTGAACTAGAGAAGATCGAGAAAACCGCTGGCATTTCAAACCCGAAAGATTTCCGAAACGAAATCGTCAACTTTGTGCTTCGTGCGAAAGCCAATAACAATGGTCTGAACCCAGTTTGGACCAGCTACGAAAAACTGCGCACGGTAATCGAGAAGAAAATGTTCTCCAATACCGAAGAGCTACTTCCGGTTATTTCATTCAATGCGAAAACGTCTTCTGAAGATCAGAAGAAACACGACGACTTTGTCGCTCGCATGATGGAAAAAGGCTATACCGAGAAACAGGTTCGCCTACTTTCTGAGTGGTACCTACGAGTACGTAAGTCATCCTAACCAGTTTGAGTTAGGTCGCTTGTGAAACATGAAGAGGGCTATTTCATGGCGCAATTTATAGACCGAAGGCTCAATGGTAAGAACAAGAGCGCTGTTAATCGACAGCGCTTCTTGAAACGCCATAAAGAGCAGATTAAAGAGTCGGTAGCTGACGCAGTGAATCGACGCTCGATCACAAACACGGAAACGGGCGAAGACGTTGCAATACCGCACAAAGACATCAACGAACCTATGTTTCATCAGGGTAAAGGGGGCATACGTGAGCGTGTGCACCCTGGCAACGACCAATTTATTACTGGTGACAAAATCGAGCGCCCGAAAGGTGGAGGTCAAGGTGGTGGCGCAGGAGAAGGCAATGCGAGTCCTGATGGCGAAGGCCAAGACGAGTTTGTTTTCCAGATATCCAAAGATGAATATCTCGATATCTTGTTCGAGGATTTGGAGTTACCCAATCTTGAAAAAAATCAGATTGCTAAAATAACTGAATGGAAGACCCATCGTGCGGGTTACCAAACTGCAGGCATTCCGTCCAACATTGCCATTGTGCGTTCGTTGCAGCAATCACTTGCTCGACGTACCGCAATGACAGCAGGTAAAAAGCGCCTTCTTAATGAACTAGAGGATGAGCTTACTCGCATCAAAAACATCGAGCCAGCTCAGCAGCTCGAGGAAAATCGTCTAAAGAAGGAAATTGAGGATCTGCGCAAGAAAATCGAAAGCGTGCCCTTCATTGATACCTTCGACTTACGTTTCAAGAACTATGAGAAGCGCCCTGTGCCATCGAGCCAAGCGGTCATGTTTTGTCTGATGGACGTTTCAGGTTCTATGGACCAAGCCACCAAAGATATCGCAAAACGCTTCTATGTTCTTTTATACCTGTTCTTGACGCGCACCTACGAAAATGTAGAGGTCGTATTCATTCGTCACCATACTCAAGCAAAAGAGGTCGATGAACATGAGTTCTTCTACTCGCAAGAAACGGGTGGAACAATTGTGTCGAGCGCTCTCAAGCTAATGAACGAAATCGTGCAAGACCGCTATCCTGTAGGCCAATGGAACATCTACGCCGCACAGGCATCCGATGGGGATAATTGGGCTGACGACTCTCCACGTTGCCGTGAACTCCTAGTGAATAAACTGCTTCCTAACTGTCAGTACTATTCATACATTGAGATCACCCGACGCTCACACCAAACGCTATGGCATGAATACGAGAAGCTTGCTGAAGCCTTCCCAAACTTTGCCATGAAAAACATCCGCTCTGTGGAGGATATCTTCCCAGTCTTCCGTGAACTATTCCAAAAAGAAACGGCGTAAGGAGGCTAGCGATGAATACCGCAACGAAAAACCTTTCGGGGGAAGCTTCGAAGAAGCGCAGAGAAAATATGCTTCCAGACGGCCCAGACTGGACGTTTGAATTGTTGGAGCGTTATCACAAAGAAATCAAGCGTGTCGCGGAGCATTATCGCCTCGACACTTACCCAAACCAAATCGAGGTGATTACCTCTGAACAAATGATGGATGCATACTCAAGTATCGGTATGCCCATCAACTACAATCATTGGTCGTTTGGCAAAAAGTTCATCCAAACTGAGCAAAACTACAAACACGGTCAAATGGGCTTGGCTTACGAGATCGTGATTAACTCCAACCCATGTATCGCTTATTTGATGGAAGAGAACACCATCACGATGCAGGCGCTTGTTATCGCTCACGCTTGTTATGGACACAACTCGTTCTTCAAGGGCAATTATCTGTTCCAAACGTGGACCGACGCCAGCTCGATCATTGACTATCTCTTGTTTGCGAAGAACTACATTGCGGAATGTGAAGAGCGATACGGGGTGCATGAAGTTGAGCAACTACTTGACTCATGCCATGCATTAATGAACTTCGGTGTAGACCGCTATAAGCGTCCCGAAAAAATCTCTATTAATGAAGAGAAAGCACGTCAAGAAGAGCGCGAAGCCTATCTTCAATCTCAAGTGAACGAACTTTGGCGTACCGTTCCACAGGCAAAAACTAAAGAAGAAGATATCAAGATTCGTTTCCCAAGTGAGCCACAGGAAAACCTGCTTTATTTCTTCGAAAAACATGCGCCATTGCTGGAGCCTTGGCAGCGTGAAATTGTCCGAATTGTCCGTAAAGTCAGCCAGTACTTTTACCCTCAGAAACAAACCCAAGTTATGAATGAAGGGTGGGCAACATTTTGGCACTACACGATTCTGAATCACCTTTACGATGAAGGCTTAGTATCAGAGAAGTTTATTCTCGAATTTCTACATAGCCACACCAGCGTTGTTGCTCAACCTGCTTATAACAGTCCGTACTTTAGCGGCATTAACCCCTATGCGCTTGGCTTTGCGATGTTCAGAGACATAAAACGTATCTGTGAAGAGCCAACCGATGAGGATAAAGAGTGGTTCCCAGAAATTGCCGGAGCCGATTGGTTAGACACGCTTCACTTTGCGATGCATAACTTCAAAGATGAAAGTTTTATCAGCCAATACTTGTCACCAAAGCTAATGCGAGATTTTAAACTTTTCGCCATTAATGATGATGATCGTAAGAACTTCGTTGAGGTTGCCGCCATTCACGATGAGATGGGTTACAAACGCATCCGAGAGGCGCTAGCCGCACAATATAACTTAGCCAACCTAGAGCCAAACATTCAGGTATTTAACGTGGATGTGAGAGGCGATCGTTCGTTAACACTTCAATACGTCCCTCATAACCGAATTCCATTGGATAACAGTTATGAAGAGGTGTTGAAACATGTTTATCGCTTATGGGGCTTCGATGTGATTTTGGAGGAAGTAAAAGATACCGGACACCGAGAGATTCTCTCAACCTGTCCGAAACGCAATCAGTACGACACAAATATCTAGAACTCCCTTTCTACTAATGAATAAAAGAAAAGGCTCCTAACTTAGGAGCCTTTATCTATCTAAATCAGTCAGTGCGGTGTACTAAGCTTGCTTTGCAATAATTGTTCTTACCGCTTCAAGGTCGGCTTGCGTATCCACACCTGCTGCTGGCGCTTCTTTTGCAACCGCAACATGAATCTTTTCACCGTACCAAAGCACACGAAGTTGCTCCAGGCACTCGATTTGCTCAAGTGCACTTGGTTGCCAATTCACATAAGTGTTGATGAAACCAGCACGGTAAGCGTAGATGCCGATGTGACGCATTAATGGATTTACGATAGTTTTGTCTTGCTTGGCAAAGTTGTCACGATCCCAAGGGATCGTCGCACGACTAAAGTACATAGCGTAACCACGCTCGTCCGCTACTACTTTTACCGCATTTGGGTTAAAGACTTCTTCTTCCGATTCGATTTCAACCGCAAGCGTTGCCATTGGTGCATCGCAACCTGCTAGGTTATCAGCCACTTGGCGAATAATAGACGGCGGAATCAATGGTTCATCACCCTGAACATTAACCACAATGTGGTCTGCAGGAATCGCCATTTTTTCTACCACTTCTGCTAGTCGCTCAGTGCCAGATTCATGGTTTGGCGAGGTCATACAAACCTTGCCACCAAACTGCTCTGCAGCCGCCGACACGCGCTCATCGTCAGTCGCAATAATCACGTCTTCAGCGCCCGCTTGTAACGCTTGCTCATAAACCCATTGGATCATTGGTTTACCACCAATGTCTGCCAACGGCTTACCCGGTAAGCGGCTTGACGCGTAACGCGCAGGAATGACAACCGTAAAAGACATTAGCGTCCCTCGTCCATGCTCATGGTTCTTGCTTCTGGTTCAAGGAGAACAGGAATACCCTCTTTGATTGGGTAAGCAAGGCGATCTAATTTGCAGATCAACTCTTGATTATCTTTATCGTACGTCAGCTTACCTTTGCACACAGGGCAAGCTACAATCTCAAGCAGACGGTGATCCATAAGTCGCTTTAACCTCTTTTATTCGATTTAAAATTCGTTCTGCATCATGTTGTTCAAACTGAGCAGAAACAGGAAGATACCACCAATTGTCTTGCGCATAGCGGTAGCATTTAACGGCATCTTTTTCTGTCATAATCACATTCGCTCCTTGTTGAGCCAATGCATCTAATTCTTTTTGGTCAAAGTCCTGATGATCGGCAAACCCTTTCGTGACTTTGACATCCGCATTCATTGCGTTAAGTGTATTAAAAAAACGAGGTGGATGCCCAATACCAGCAAATGCGACTAAGTCTTTCAACTCACTAACATCCACGTGCTGCTTCGTCTTCAAATTGATCGCCTTTGATGGCGCTAAAGACATTGGCATTTCGCCATGCTGAGCTTGACCACCATTAGTGATGATAAAGTCGACTTCAGCAAGACGCTCTACCCCTTCACGTAGTGGGCCAAGTGGAATAAGGCTTTCATTGCCAAAGCGGCGATAACCATCAACGATAACGAACTCGATATCTCGCTCTAAAGCGTAATGCTGGAGGCCATCGTCAGTAATAATGATGTCAACGCCATTTTCAAGCAATGCTTTCACCGCATTAGCACGAATCGGGTCTACGGCTACTGGCGCACCAGTACGACGATGAATTAGCTTAGGCTCATCACCACAGTGTTTCGCTGGTGTATTATCATCAAGAACAAGCGGATACTGAGGTGCTTTTGCGCCATAACCACGCGATACCACTCCAGGTTTATAACCCATTAGTTGCAATTGCTCTACCAGCCACACTACCACTGGCGTTTTACCATTGCCACCAGCGGTAATGTTACCAACGACCACAACAGGCACGGGTGCTTTGTAGGCTTCTTTCTTGCCGACTTGGTATTGACGGCGTTTCGATTGGCTTATCGCACCAAACAGCAAGCTTAATGGCCACAAAAGCGGCCATAGCAAGCATTTAAGCGGATGGTTTTCGAACCAGATCTTTTCAATCACAGCGCTTAGGCACCAAATTGAATTCGATGAAGCTGGGCATAAGCGCCATCTTTAGCGATCAAATCAGCATGACTACCACGCTCAACGATAGCGCCTTCATCGACTACAAGGATTTCATCAGCGTTTTCGATGGTCGACAAACGGTGAGCAATCACCAGTACCGTCTTGTCTTTTTGCAGTTCATCCAGCGCCGATTGAATAGCACGTTCCGATTCCGTATCCAGAGCTGACGTTGCCTCATCAAGTACCAGCACAGGTGCATCACGTAGAAGTGCACGTGCAATTGCGACACGCTGGCGCTGGCCACCTGACAAACTCGCACCATTTTCGCCAATCATCGCATCTAGGCCACCGTCCATTTTACCAATGAACTCCATCGCATGAGCCAGTTTGGCTGCACGCTCAATGTCTTCACGTGAGTATTGTTCTTCTGTCGCGTAAGCAATGTTGTTTGCAATCGTGTCGTTGAACAAATGTACGTTTTGCGAAACAAGCGCAAACTGCTCACGAAGATTCTTAAGCTCATAATCACGAATGTCATGACCATCAAGCGTAATTGAACCACTGCTTACGTCATAGAAACGGTTGAACAAGTTAGCAATGGTACTCTTTCCTGAACCTGAGCGCCCAACGAGAGCAACCGTCTTACCTTTTGGAATGTCAAAACTGACACTCTCAAGTGCTGGTTTTTCTGCACCTTCATAAGTAAAGCTGACATCTTTGACAGTTACATCGCCTTGCGCACGCTCTACTTTGAATTTACCTTCGTTCTTTTCTGGTTCTAGATCGACCAGTGCAAACAAGGTTTGGCTTGCCGCCATACCGCGTTGGAACTGTGACGTAACATTCGTCAGAGCTTTCAATGGACGCATCAAACCAAACATCGCAGAGAATACAACCGTAAATGTACCCGGAGTCAACTGGTCTTTAATTGAGTCGATACTAGCAAGGTAAAGCACGACAACAATCGCGATAGATGCAATCATTTGAATGATCGGGTTCGCAGCTGCTTGAGCTGTCACTAGCTTCATGCTTTGCTGGCGCATCTGATTGCTGACTTTCTCGAAGCGTTTGCCTTCGATGTCTTGACCACCATAACTTAGTACGACTTTATGACCTTTCAGCATTTGCTCCGCGGAAGCCGTCACATGACCCATCATGGTTTGCATGTTCTTTGAAATTTTTCTGAATCGTTTAGAAACGATACCAATACCCCAAGCAACAACAGGAGCAACAGCAAACAGTACCAAAGACAATTGCCAGCTGTTGTAGAACATCAAAACCAACAAGCCAATGATACTTGCACCTTCACGAACGATACTGACCAATGCTTGGCTAGTTGCAGCAGATACTTGCTCTGAGTCGTAAGTGATACGTGACAATAAGTTGCCTGTTTTTTCTTTATCAAAATAAGCAACAGGCATATGCATAAAGTGGTTGAACACCATTCGTCGAATTTGCATCACGACGTTGCCGGAAACCCAGCTCAAACAATAGGTCGAGACAAACCCACTCACACCACGAATAAACATCATGGCGAAAACAATTAATGGGAGTGTGCGTAGAAAGTCTGACTCTGCATTGCCAAAACCTTCATCAAGAAGTGGTTTAAGCAGGGAAATCATGTAGGTATCTGAAACAGCATTAACGACTAATGCAATGACAGCAACGATCAAACCGGCCTTATAAAGGCGAATAAATTGCCATAGACGCTTAAACGTCTGCCAGGTCGTTTCATCAGTATTTATCGACATAGAAGTGCTTTATTTTCTTACATTAAGACTCTTATTCTACTCCCTTACGCAGCATCTGCCTATACCAAGGGTCAAATGTCTCACTTCGTTTAACTTCGAAGTGCCAATTGTCTTGCTCAATAAACACCGATACTTGACCATCACTGCCTGTGTCTAACCAAAGCGCCTTGCTCTCTTCATAAGCTGATACAACATTTTCAGCAGGCATCCCCCATTGATTACTTTTTGCGAGAGAAGCAATGGCTAATTTGGGGGAAACAGCTTGAACAAATTTGGGGTTCGAAGAACTCTTGCTGCCATGGTGAGGAACCAACATCACATCACTTTCTAGTTTCTCAGGTTCACGCATGAGTATCCATTCACTTATGGCTTCAATATCTCCCGTCAGCAGCAGACGGAAACCAGATTGAGAGTCGACTACCCTAATCACACAAGAGTGGGGATTGTAGGCACGTTGAACCAACTTCGGTGGCCACAACACTTCCATATTCAAGGATTGCCATGACCAGTACTCCCCTGCAACGCACGCTTTGTAGTCAGTGTAATTCTGGCTGCTGAACTTATTGGTCGGATTGAAAGCACTTTCGATGTATTGACGACCTCCTGCATGGTCAGAGTCCGCATGGCTAATGATGACCCCATCAATGGAACCGTAACCTCGACGATGCAAAGTCGGGGCGATAACCTGCTCAGCAATGCTACCGCTCCCCCATCCTTTACCTGTGTCATAAAGCAATACCTTGCCGCCTTTTTCGATCAATACTGCAAGCCCATGCCCAACATCGAGAACATCCACTCGCCATCGGTCTCTAGTTGAATCATGAAAGAACACCACACAAGTCGTGACCAAAAGTAATAAAAGCAGTCCGTTCGCCCGAAAAAAGCGACCAAGCAAAAGACAAGCACTTGCCACACCGACAAGAAGCGTTGCTTTTAAACTGAGAAACTGCCAACTCCCTGTGGCAAAGGGTAAAGACCAACTCAATGGCCATAGCGCCCAGTCCATGCCTTGCCAAAACCACGCCGAAATGAAATAAGAGCAAAGTGAAAACATAAGTGCAAGAAACATCAGAGGGACCACAATCATCCCAAACCAAGGTATAAATACTAGGTTATAAATAATTGAGGTTAGACTGGTGCCAGAGAAGAAATACCCGCTGATCGGCACGATCAACAAAGTAAGTACTAACTGTACTTTCAACAACAAGATCAACTTGCCCTTCCAATCCCCCTTGTAGCTCTGAACGGCATTCACCGCAAGCAGTACCGCAACAACAGAGAGATACGACAACCAAAAACTCAGACTAAGAGAAGCAAAAGGTTCAATGCAAAGCTGAATAGCGACTGCTAACAGCAATACACGCCAAGCGCTCCAATACACCAGCCAAAACTTTAATGACACATAAATAACACAGACAGAAAAAGCTCTTATCGTCGGCAAAGAAAAATCTGCAAGCCAAGCGTACAAAAACGCGGTGATAATCCCAATGACAGGTGGTAACAGCTGGAGATTGAAAAAAATATACCGAAGCGCAACCCCGGCGAAAATACCAAAACTGAATGCCATCCCAATATGCAAACCGGAAATAGAGACCAGGTGCAATAACCCACTATCCCGTAGCAGCTGCCAATCTTGATACGTTAAAAGTGAGCGGTCACTAAAGGCGAGCGCATTGATGAGTGGATAATGTTTGAGGCGCGAGATGCTTCCAGAAACCGACTGAATGATTTGCTGACGAACAGAGTACGAAGAACGAATCTGCCACTTGGCATTACGTGACGACGTTGCCCTTGCAACAATTCCCTGCCCAATGGCTTGTTGCTCAGAATCAAAACCCGCTTCATTTCTCAACCCTAGAATGGGTTTAAGTGAAACTTGAGTAGTAAAGTCACTGTTAACAGGCAGTGGGAAAGGGGTTATCAGACGGATTTTCGGTTTAAGAAAAGGTAACAGGTTTTGAGAATTCACCCCGCGAACCACCGCAATTCCTTCATATCCGTGACTTATTTGCGTAAAAGGGCTGTCAACTTTACCAATTATGGTAATATTCACCCCTGCTTGAAACAGGGCTTGTCTTTGATGTTCCATAACATTGCCGTGGACAATAACAACCATACAGCCCGAAATTACGCCTATGCTAATTAAGCCTCGACGTAATTTGATTATTGAGCCAATGGCAATTATTCCCAGCAGCAACCATCGCCAATCTGGCATCGTCGGCCACCATGCTGACGAAATAACGCTCGCGACAAATAATGCCAAGGTCCAACTTTTTTCTAAGAGAGTCATGTCGTCCTATGCCTAGAAAGCTGATAAAACGCTTCATGCCAGATCATGAAATGATCAAACGCCAAAAAGCACTAAAGGTCTTCGGCAACGTGTTATACAACCCAAACTTGTGGTGTTTAAACCGTCGCTCTGCATCTGGTGCTTTTGCTGTTGGCTTATTTATGGCGTTTGTTCCGCTTCCGAGTCAGATGATCATGGCCGCAGGTCTCGCCATCATGCTTGGCGTTAACTTACCGCTTTCTGTTGCATTGGTATGGATCAGCAACCCTATCACGATGCCAGTGTTGTTCTACTTTGCGTACAAACTTGGCGCTTTGGTTATGCACGTTCCTCCACAGCCATTCCATTTTGAGTTGTCGTGGGAATTCATCATGCAACAAATGAACACTATTGGACCACCGTTCCTACTAGGCTGCGCAATATGCGGCGTTGTATCAGCCATCATTGGCTATTTTGGTATTCGGGGGCTTTGGCGTTACTCAGTCGTGAGAAGCTGGCAAAAACGTAAGATAAGATAAGTACTTATTCTTCAATTAGCAGGTTGTAGAGCATCGAATGGAGAACAGTTAACGTTCGATATGAAAGGCGCTGTAACTCAAGTATGAAGTCTACCGAGCCATGACAGAGATAAGCTGAACATAGATAAAAGAAAGGACCGAGATTCGGTCCTTTTTTGTGCCTGCCGCTTGAGAGCGGCGGCTAAAGTCTTTCTTTCGATTACTTGGAACTCAATACCGCAGCAGGATTGAGCTTCGCTGCGCGAGAAGCAGGGTACCAAGTTGCTAACAAGCTCAACATGATTGCCGTTCCCGAAACCAAAGCCACATCAGGCCAATGCAACTGGGAAGGTAAGAAGTCAACAAAGTAGATGTCACCCGATAAGAACTGATGTCCGATTAAACTCTCTAACGCTTTAATGATGGGGGTTAAGTTTAGCGCGACAAACACACCAACAATACTGCCTGCAATACTTCCGAATACGCCCGAGAACACACCTTGCCATACAAAGATGCGTTTAATTAGCCCATCTTTTGCGCCCATGGTGCGTAATATCGCAATTTCTGCAGCGCGATCTTTTACAGCCATCATCAATGTAGAAACGATGTTGAAGCTTGCAACACCAATCACCAGAACCATCACCAAGTACATAATGGTGCGAACCAGTTGGATGTCGCGATACAAGAAACCAAATTGTTGTTGCCAGCTCTTGAGGTAGACATACACATCAATCAGACTACCGACTTCACGCACGATCGAAGGTGCGTTAAGTACATCATCTGTCTTCAATGAAATCCCTGTAACACCATCACCTAAACGCGCATACGCCTGTGCATCTTTTAATGGAACCAGTGCGAGTGAATGATCGATCTGGCCGTTAAGCGTTAAAAAACCTGAGACTTTGACTCGCACACGTTTTGGTGCTTGAACTTTGCTGGTGCTTCCCGTCTGCGGAATCATTAACGTAACGTAGTCACCAACCTCAACATTTAATTCGTTGGCAACTCCACGCCCCAGAATGACTTGCTGCTGACCAGCATAAAAATTCTGCCATGCTTGGGGATCAATAAAATCAGACATGCTTGATACGGCCTGCTCAAAAGCCGGATCGACACCTCGTACTTCAACGGCTTTAAGCTTGCTGCCTTTTTCCGCCAAACCAGTAAAGCGAACATAAGGCGCCGCCGCGACAACATGTTCATGACTCAATGCCTGATTCATGGTTTTGGTGTAGTTGTGCAGTGGTCCATTGACCCCTTCTAACTCACCATGCGGAATAACTGATAACACGCGCGATTGCAGCTCACGTTCAAAACCATTCATTGCTGAAAGGCCAATAATGATAACCGCAACGCCAACCGCAATACCAATCGTGGAAGAAAGCGAAATGAACGACACCATTTTGTTACGCTTTTTAGCGCGACTGAATCGGCCCCCGATCATCAGTGCTAGAGATGAAAACAAAATTAGCCCTCCGCAACCGCTGTTTCAGTGATAAAGCGATCCACCAGCAAGCCATCTTGCATATGCATTTGGCGATCCATTTTCGCGGCTAACTCGTTATCATGAGTAACCACTAAAAAGGCAATGTTCGACTCTTGGTTTAATTCACGCATCAAATCGTAAATCGCCAGAGCAGTGTTGTGGTCTAAGTTACCCGTTGGCTCATCCGCCAATACCAGATCAGGCTTGTTCACCAAAGCTCGTGCAATGGCTACGCGCTGACGCTCACCACCAGAAAGTTCGGACGGACGATGATCCATGCGATGACCTAACCCCACCTTTTCGAGTAGAGTTTGAGCAGCTTCTTTTGCTTCCGATACTTTCGTTCCACCGATCAGCAGGGGCATTGCCACATTCTCTACTGCCGTAAAATCCGCCAACAAATGATGGAATTGATACACAAAACCAAGGTGTTTGTTACGCAACGCGGCTTGTTTATTTGAACTCAATGCAGATAGGTCTTGGCCAAGAAAGTCGACCTCACCTTGTGATGCGTCGTCCAACGCACCAAGGATGTGCAGTAAAGTACTTTTCCCTGAGCCCGATGAGCCAACAATTGACACTAACTCACCTTTATCAATATCAAAGCTCACGCCTTTCAACACTTCTGTATCTAACGATCCCTCTCGGTAGACTTTACGAATATCACGACATTCTAATAGCTTATTCATAGCGAAGTGCCTCAGCAGGTTTAACAGAAGATGCTCGATAAGATGGATATACAGTTGCAGCAAGACTCAGAGCAATCGCCAGCACTACCACTAATAAAATTTGGAATGAATCGATAACAATTGGCAAATGGCCACCAAAGCTAAATAGCGCCACACCAGCCGCTTCCAGAATCGCATTGAGGTTAAGCGACAAAGCCACGCCTACCACTCCACCAACAATAGCGCCAATTACGCCACTGCTGGCACCTTGAACCATAAAAATAGCCATCACCTGAGATTGCTTCATCCCCTGGGTTTTGAGAATTGCGACTTCAGATTGCTTCTCCATCACCACCATGATCAAAGCAGAAATGATGTTAAACGCGGCAACACCGACTATTAAACCGAGCATCAAGCCCATCATGTTCTTTTCCATTTTAACCGCTTGGAAAAGTTCACCGCGTTGTGCACGCCAGTCACTCCACTGCCAACCTTCAGGCATAGGTTTATCAGCAAACTCAGTCACCATAAACGGGTCGGAGAAAAAGACACGCCAACCAGAGACCGTCTCTTTAGGTAAGCGCATCAACTTTGCCGCATCCGTCATGTTCACAATCATCAATTGTCCATCAACGTCCGAGCCAGTATTAAACAACCCCGCAACGGTAAAGTTACGCTGACTAGGAATACGCCCTAACGGAGTAAATTGTGATGCATTCGTTACCATTAAACGCACTTTATCGCCCATTGAGACTTTTAACGATCGCGCCAAGCTGTGTCCTAAGAAGACCTTATACTCACCCGCTTTTAAAGAAGACAATCGACCTGCGATTAAATGGTTTGAAATAGGGTCGCCTTGTTTTGGTTCAATCCCAATCAAGTAGCCCGCAGTCAATTGTGCAGAACTTTGAATAACCGCTTCTCCACGAACGATCGGTTCAGGCTTTGCCGTCGTAGACATCTTCTGGATAAATTCAGGCGCCGTCGCTGTCATTGGCGTTTTGCCATCATGCTGTGAAATTACGGCGTGAGGTAACACACCTAAAATGCGCTCTTTTAGTTGCGCTTCAAAACCGTTCATGACTGAGAGTACGGTCACAAGCGCCATCACACCGATCGTAATGCCTGCGGTCGACATATAAGACACGAATCGACTGAACCTATCTCCGGAACGACCCCGAAGATATCTCAAGCCAATAAACAAAGAGATAGGATGATACATATAGGACAAACCAACTGGTTTTCTAATAGTGCTAAATAATAAGAGTTATCTTACCTTACTCTTACAATGAAGAAGACAAGATAATCGCTAAATTTGTCAACGACATGCAATAAGTCCATTTTTAAGCGAGAAAGTTCACCCAGACAAAACATGGAAACTTGATAACTTATTTCAGTTAGCGATAATCAGTGCCCTATCCCTCTCTTTCTTCAATGAAATGAGAGTGCTCGTTGGCAGAAAAGGACCGATTAATGACAGAGCAAGAATACTTCACCGTACACCACAACCTCACTCTTAATGTCGAAACATTAGGAGCGGACTTCGTTCTGCCTGATGAGGAAACCTTTGTCTCGGAAATTCCAACGCCTTTTATTGTCGCAAGCGAATTTAGCCATTTAGATATGCTGGCAGATAATGCACGCCTTGAACTACAAACTAAAGAGCTGAAACACGTCATCAGCCTGTTGGATACACAGAATTCAAAGCTCAACCTTTTACTTAGTTTTATGCTCTCTCAACAAGACGATGCAACACTGCGCTTTCAAACCACTCAGTTTGGAGCAAGCCAGCTCAGCTATCGCTCAGAAACTGAAATTGAGACTCAACAATTAGTGCGAGTAAAACTGTTCTTAGATCACCCTGCTGCAGCCATTTACTGCTACGCTCAGGTAGTGGCATGCGAGCCTTGTGACCGTGGTTTCATTACCACTCTGAGGTATAAATTGCTCAGAGAAGCCGACCAAGATTTATTGATCAAAGCCGCTTTGTACCAACAACAAAAACTACTGCGTCAGCGTTCACTAGAGCGAGATAACAAATAACGACCATGACAAAAGCAACGATTCTTTCCGTCACTAATCCGTCTGAACGTGGCGATAAAAAACAGCTAGGGAATTTACCTGGCGCGTCATTACCAATGGCCATTGCAGAACTGGCAAAACAACACTCAAGCCATTCAGTCCTTGTGGTGCCCGATCCACAAATCGCGCTAAAACTACAAGCTGAAATTGAGCAGTTTACAGACCAAACCGTGAGCCTGTTCCCGGATTGGGAAACCTTGCCATACGATAATTTTTCACCGCACCAAGAAATTATCTCAGACCGAATTGCACGTTTATACCAGTTGCCTCATCAACGTAATGGGGTGACGATCGTACCAGTCAGCACAATCTTGCAACGTCAGTCTCCGAGAGACTTTTTGCTGCAACACACTTTGATGGTTAAGACGGGCGACCAGTTCTCACTCGAAAAGCTACGTGCTCAGCTAGAAAACTCGGGATACCGTCACGTCGATCAAGTGTTTGGACCGGGTGAATACGCCAGTCGCGGTTCGATCTTAGATTTGTTCCCTATGGGCAGCTCCGACCCTTATCGTATTGATTTCTTCGATGATGAGATCGACACGATACGAACTTTCGACCCAGAGAACCAACGTTCGATCGAAGACATCCAGCAGATCCAATTACTGCCTGCGCACGAATTTCCAACGACCAAGGTAGCAATCGAAGACTTCCGTACCCGTTGGCGTACACAGTTTGAAGCACGCCGAGAGCCTGAATCGATTTATATGCAGGTCACTAAAGGAACATGGCCTGCCGGTATCGAATATTGGCAACCATTGTTCTTCGATCACACAGAGACTCTGTTCGATTACTTACCAGAAGATTCGCAACTGATCATTTATGGAGACATCGAAGCAGCGGTCGATACTTTCTTAAATGACGTTGACTACCGTTACGATCAAAAGAAAATCGACCCACTCCGTCCGCTATTGGCCCCTCATGAACTGTGGCTAAAGAAAGACGAACTATTTAAGCACATCAAACAATTGCCTCAGGCCCTATTAAGCCTAGAGAAAATTGTTAAACGTGCTGGTCGTCAGAACCTCGCGGTACAGTCTTTGGCAGAGCTTGGTGTCCAGCAACAAAACAAAGAGCCACTGTCTCGCCTTCGCCAATTTAGCGAACAATTTACGGGAAAAATCGTCTTTTCTGTAGAATCAGAAGGCCGTCGTGAAGCGCTGACAGAACTGTTGCAAGGCATCAAAGTACGTCCCGTGGTTCATGGCTCAATATACCAAGCACTAGATTCAAATGACCGATTCAGCCTGATACTTGGCGCTGCAGAACATGGCTTTATCCATGATGAGCTGAACTTTGTACTAATTTGTGAAAGCGATCTACTCGGCGACCGCGTTATCCAACGCCGTCGCAAAGACAAAAAAACCGTCAATAGTGACACCGTCATTCGCCACCTTGCTGAACTAAAACCGGGGCAACCTGTCGTACACATTGACCACGGTATCGGACGCTACATCGGCCTGCAAACGCTTGAAGCCGGTGGTATGAAAACGGAATACGTTACCCTTGAGTATCAAAACGATGCCAAACTTTACGTTCCGGTTTCTTCCCTGAACTTAATCAGCCGTTATTCTGGCGGTGCAGAAGAGAGTGCACCACTGCATAAACTCGGCGGTGAAGCGTGGGCAAAAGCACGTCGTAAAGCGGCAGAAAAAGTACGTGACGTCGCAGCAGAACTTCTGGATGTTTACGCAAAACGCGAGCTAAAACCGGGTTACAAATTCGAGTTGGATCGTGGCCAATACGCCACATTCAAAGCGACATTCCCATTTGAAGAAACGGACGACCAATCCACCGCCATCAATGCGGTACTTTCGGACATGTGCCAAGCAAAAGCGATGGACCGACTCGTATGTGGTGACGTTGGCTTTGGTAAAACCGAAGTTGCAATGCGAGCAGCCTTCGTGGCAACAGACAACAGCAAGCAGGTGGCCGTATTGGTGCCGACTACCCTGCTCGCTCAGCAGCACTTTGAAAACTTCCGTGATCGTTTTGCTAACTTACCAATTCGTGTAGAGGTCCTTTCGCGCTTTAAATCAGCGAAAGAGCAGAAAGTGATCCTTCAAGACGTCGCGGACGGTAAAGTAGACATCGTTGTTGGTACCCATAAGCTGCTTTCAAGCGACATTAAATTCAAAGATCTTGGCTTGTTGATCGTCGACGAAGAACACCGTTTTGGTGTACGCCAGAAAGAGAAAGTAAAAGCAATGCGTGCCGATGTCGACATCCTAACGCTGACGGCAACGCCAATCCCTCGTACGCTGAATATGGCGATGAGTGGTATGCGTGATTTATCGATCATCGCAACGCCACCAGCGCGTCGTTTAGCGATCAAGACGTTTGTGCGCCAGCATGAAGATTCGGTCGTTCGTGAAGCCGCATTGCGAGAAATTATGCGCGGTGGTCAAGTGTACTTCCTGCATAACCAAGTCGAAACCATCGAGAAAACCGCTGAAGACTTGCAAAAGCTGATCCCAGAAGCTCGTGTGACGGTTGCCCACGGTCAAATGCGTGAACGCGAACTAGAACGCATCATGAACGACTTCTACCACCAGCGTTTCAACTTACTCGTTTGTACCACTATTATTGAAACAGGTATCGACGTTCCGACGGCAAACACCATTATCATGGATCGTGCCGATAACCTTGGTCTTGCGCAGCTTCACCAATTACGTGGTCGTGTAGGTCGTTCGCACCACCAAGCTTATGCTTACTTATTGACACCACATCCGAAAGCCATCACCAAAGACGCCATCAAACGTCTTGATGCTATTGCTTCGTTAGAAGATCTGGGCGCAGGTTTCACTCTTGCGACGCACGATCTTGAGATTCGTGGCGCAGGTGAGCTATTAGGTGACGAACAAAGTGGTCAAATTCAATCGGTTGGCTTTACACTGTATATGGAGATGCTTGAACAAGCGGTTGAAGCATTGAAAGAAGGTAAAGAACCATCGTTGGATGACTTGCTTCGTGACCAAACGGAAATTGAAATGCGTATTCCAGCCTTGTTACCGGATGACTACATCCCTGACGTGAATACACGCCTATCAATGTACAAACGCATTGCAAGCGTCAGCGACAACGAAGGCTTGTCGGAATTGAAGGTAGAACTGATTGATCGCTTTGGCTTATTACCAGATGCAACCAAAAACCTTCTCTCTGTCTCAGAACTGAAAATTGGGGCAGGAAGTCTCAAAGCGAAGAAAATTGAGGCACATGATAAGGGCGGATTCATCGAGTTTTACCCTGATGCTGACATAAACCCAGCGTATTTGGTTAAACTCCTGCAATCACAGCCGCAAAAATTTGCAATGGAAGGTCCAACTAAGTTCAAGTTTAGCGTACCATTAACGGACCGACGAAAACGCATTCAGTTTGTTCAAGACTTACTGAATGATTTTAAACAGAATTTATTACCAACGAGCTAATAGTCGAATGAGAATACTGATCCCATTATTGCTTCTTTGTGTCTCAATGCCTACTTGGGCTGCGCGTCAATTTGATATTGAAGTAATTATTTTCAAGCGAGCAGTTAACGCTGAAAGTACCAGTGAATCATGGCCAAATGAGCTGCCAAAAATCGAAATGAGCAACGTAGGCAGCTTAGACAGTGAGTCTTACCGCCGTTCTAAAGGCGTCACTTTGCTACCACGTTCTTCTTTCCGTTTGAATGCACAAGAATCAGCATTGAACAATCACGCCGGCTTCAAAGTGCTTAAACACGTAGCCTGGCGTCAAGGCGACCGCGGCAAGGCAAGCGCGCCGATCTTCCATATCGTGGGTGGACGTGATTTCTCAGGCTCTTACAACGCTGACGGCAGCCAAATCAATGGCAATGCACAATTACTTTCAACCGATGGTTACAGTGAAGAAACCGTTAACGGCCCGCTCTACGAGTTAGACGGCAAACTTCAAATCTACGTTCAGCACTACTTGTTCGCTGAGACCACCATAGATTTACGTGAGCCCGCTGTACGTGAAGTTCGTATCGAGTCTCAGCCTTCTGAGCAAATGACGAATGAGTTAGGTGAAGTGGACGGCAACGTTCAAGTAGGCAACTTGGCAGAAGTTTCACCAACCATCACTGAAGAGAAGTTCTTGAAGAGCTTCCGCATGGATCAGAAGCGCCGTATGCGCAGTAGTGAAACTCACTACTTAGACAACCCATTGATGGGAATGATCATTCAAGTTCGTCGCGTTCGATAAGAGCAACATAAACATAAAAGCGCAGCACTGGCTGCGCTTTGTTTTATCTAGCGCCAAACAAGGAAGTCGTATCTGTTCATGAGTCCAGATTTTGAAATCATCACCCCACGCTTGGCACTCAAGCTTATTCCCTCAGAACAAGCCCACTCACTACAACGCTTGTTAGTTGAATCCCCTTCCCTACATCAATGGTTAGATTGGTGTGACGAAAACGTCACCCTCAAAGACGCGCAGGACTTCCTTCTTGCCACTCGCTTAAATTGGGTAAAAACGGAAGCGTTTGGATTTGGTATTTATGATCGTGAATACAACAATTTACTTGGAATGGCTGCTGTAAACGAGCTTTACCATACATTCAACATGGCGAGTATTGGCTACTGGGTTGCAGATAAATACCAACGAAAAGGCTATGCACAAGAAGCAATTCGAGCACTGGCTGAATTTTGTTTCGCCAAGCTTAGCCTAACGCGAGTAGAGATCGTCTGCGATCCAGACAACATTGCCAGTCAAGCATTAATCGAATCAGTCGGAGCGAAGAAAGAAGCCATTGCTAGAAATCGTTTTATCTTCCACGGAAAACCAAAAGATGGCGTTGTGTATTCGTTGTTACCCACTGATTTGTAATTAATCGAATGAAAGTGTTCGATTTTAAGACAACAAAAAAGCCACCGACAGACGGTGGCTTTTCGTTTTGATTGTTTGTCTTTCTATCAAGTCAGCAATAGAAAGCCAAGTCATCAAATTAGTGTAGCTTCAAGTTTGGACGAAGTACGCGGTTAATACGGCCAACGAGCATCATCAAGCCAGTCTTAATCACGCCATGCAATGCCATTTGGTGCATACGGTATAGCGAGATGTATACAACACGCGCGATACGACCTTCAACCATCATAGAGCCTTTGGTTAAGTTCCCCATCAAGCTACCAACTGTAGAGAAGCGGCTTAGCGAAACCAAAGAACCATGGTCTTTGTAAACGTAGTCTTTCAGTTCGCGACCGTTAAGCTTAGCGACGATGTTGCTGAACGCTTGGCTTGCCATTTGGTGTGCTGCTTGAGCGCGTGGCGGTACGAATGAACCATCAGGTTGAGTACATTGCGCCAAATCACCAATAACAAAGATGTCATCGTCACGAGTAGTTTGAAGCGTACCTTTAACCACAAGTTGGTTGATACGGTTTGTTTCTAGGCCGGCAATGTCTTTGATAAAGTCAGGGGCCTTAATACCCGCTGCCCACACCATGATTTGCGCAGGAATTTTCTCGCCGTCTTTAGTGGTTAAACCGTCTTTATCCGCTTGCGTTACCATGGTAGCAGTACGCACGTTAACACCGAGTTTAACCAGCTCTTGGTGCGCCGCAGAAGAAATACGCGGTGGCAATGCCGGAAGAATACGCTCACCTGCTTCCACTAGGTTCACGTTTAGTTTGCTCGAGTCTAAGTCACCAAAGCCGTAAGTACGCAGCTCTTTCACTGCGTTGTGCAGTTCTGCTGACAGCTCCACACCCGTTGCACCCGCACCAACAATCGCAATATCCACGGTACCGTTACCATTTTTCGCGTGCAGTTTTAGGAACTCATTGTTCATGCCAGAACGGAAACGGTGCGCCTGTTCTGGACTATCTAGGAAGATACAATTTTCACGAACACCGGGAGTGTTGAAGTCATTAGACGTAGAGCCAATCGCCATCACTAGAATGTCGTACTCTAGTTCGCGACTTGGCATAAGAAGCTCGCCATGTTCGTCTTTAAGCTCACTAAGAATGATCACTTTACGTTCACGGTCGATGTCTTGAAGGCTGCCCATTTGGAAGTCAAAACTGTGGTTTTTCGCGTGAGCACGGTAACTCAATGCGTCCACACCTTCATCCAATGAACCAGTTGCTACTTCATGCAACAGCGGTTTCCACAAGTGGCTCGCTTTACGGTCTACCAGTGTAATTTGCGCACGGTTCTTACGACCAAGAGTTCGACCTAGCTTGGTTGCCAATTCAAGGCCACCAGCACCGCCGCCTACAACGATAATGCGTGTCACAATGTTATCCTCTACAAAAATGAATATATGGGTTCAGCTCGAAGCTCTGACTCACAGTCTTACTGTGGTAAAGCATCCAACCGATGAATTCTTTGGTCTCTAGAGGTGAGCTCACTTTTTGGATAAATCCAATGCCATCTTTAATGTGCGTGTTTGATTAACTTGCTGATGTGGCATTGCTCGTTTGTCTGAAAGATACGATCTCAGACAAAAAATGGGCAAGTTTCTTACTCGCTCTCAATTTTTTTTGATATTTATCAAATTATTTTTACCAAGTTCATTATATAGGGCAATCTTTTGATGGCAACAAAAATCCTTGCTAGGAATACGGATTGGCTAATTTTCAACTGTTTAACGGTATCGTTTTCGTGCCACAAAAGGTTAAAACGATAAATCAAGATAATAAATCGCTACAAAATGTAAATATCTACAGAATTATTGCTATCAAGTTACGTCTTGCAAAAACAAAAACAGCACTTCGAAAAGTGCTGTTTAAACATAGTCAGTTTGTTCGTTTTTATGCAAATTACGCGTTCTTGAATGCCTTCATCGCCTGCAAGTGGTGAGAGATCTTCTTGAATTTATGCGTTTGGGTTTCATCCCAAATGATGTCGTAATGTTTCTCTAATTCCGACGCCGTTTTTCCATTGTCGTGAATCTCATCTTCTTTCGACAAAATCACTAAACAACGCGCTTTGTTCTTAGCACGAAACTCCTCAACACACTTGGTCGCAATGTCTTCGTACTCTTCTGGACGATCAATACGTCCTGCCATTGTCTTCTCAGGATGCAAGTTCGGGTTGAACATCACTTGCTTAATGCCGCAGAGAAAACCGATACGCTCTGACCAATAAGCACCTAAACCAACACCACAGATTAATGGGTTCGAATCGTCAGATTGGTCAATCACCTTAGACACTTCTTTCAGCAGGTGCTGCATATCGTGTTTTGGATGAAGTGTACTGTAGTTGATGAAACGAATGTCATCATCGATGAATTGCAGTTGCAGAACTTTTTCGTGGTTACCTGGGCTTGTACTATCAAAGCCGTGCAAGTAAATAATCATGTGTACCTCTCCCTGTGACTTGCTGGTACTTTCACTTTAAACTACCACTATTTCCTTATGGTTAAAGAGGAAAAAGCCATCAGTTCTCAAAACAGTGATCTTCCATACATAATAAGTCTTTAAACTCGTATGCACTGCTCAAGTATTGTTCATCATCCCATAATTTGTAGGCCAATAAATACCAAAGCATCGCCATCATTCGAGTTCTTGGCATCCACGCTCGCACGCCTTCCAACCATAAAGCGACGTCTTCAATGCCACGAGTTTGGCAATACTGTTCTACACCTTGTTCAATAGGCACGTCGGCGAGTTGCAGAATCAAGGTCAAGTCGAGCCTTGGATCCGCTAAGCCAGCGTACTCCCAATCGATCACTTTCACGCCCTCTTCGCCTCGAACTAAATTGTAACACCCAAGATCAAAATGACACAGCGCTGCAGGGACTTGCGCCACGCTTGGCTCAGAACGCCACTTTAGATAAAGCGCTTCGTACTCAGTGCCGACGTACTGGCCAGCCAGTTCCAACCAATAATGATCGATGCGCGAAAGATACGAGAACGGTACTAAAGGAACCGCCTTTGCAGGATATTCATGAATCCTAGCAGCAATCGGCAATAGCTCTTCAATATCAATACCTGGCTTCGTCAGCGTTTCACCCGGCACCCATTCCACTAACAAACCTTGCTCATGCACAAAGACAGGCTTTGGTCCTAGGTTGAGAGGGGCAATCGCGTTAAGCACTTGATATTCGTTATGACGAGATATAGCAAAGGCCTTACACACGTTGCTGGTCGGGCGCCAGACGTAAGCAAGGCCTTCTGAGGATTCCAACCGCCAACAGCGATTGGTTAACCCACCAGTGACGGTTTGTACCTTCACTGGTGGAGAAGCAAAGAAGCTATCAAGGGTATTAAGACTTGGGTCTAATTGTTTCGCTTGTTGCCAAGAAAACCACGCCATTAATGACTTCTCCACTCAAGGTCGTAGGACCAAATAGAATCAATTAAAGACCAAATAGGCTCTTCGATTGCTCTTTACGGATTTCAGTTTCATCCGCCCATTCGATCAGACCAGTTTCTAGATCCATCAGACGCATCGTCATTTTGTAATATACGTCTTTGTCGCTACCCGCATCTTTTACGATGCTAGAAAGGTTACCGTAAAGCATGTATTGCGCACCGACCATTTTACCGAACTGAATTGCCGTACTTTGGTTCACTAGCTCATCCGTATTTTGGAAGTTTAGTTGCTCACGAACTGACTCAACACGATCCATATCCACGAAACGGAACTTACCTGAGTTCAACATCTTAGTAGAAATAGTGTCGGTGATAGACTCCGTATCGATGTGCTCACTTGTTTTGTTCTTGATGCGCTCAACAAATACGATAGGACGTTGGTCACGAGTAATTGCTGCCACTGAACCTGACATCATCATGCTGTCTACCATTTCACCAGCAATTTTTTGTAGATCCGTCGAGCCGAAATCGATGGTTGTAGTTTCAGTCGCTTGCGCATCACCGTAAGAGACTTTGTTTGAACAACCACCCAAAATGACGGCAAGACCTAAAAGAGCAATAATACTTTTTTTCATGAGAGTTCCTTAGTTTGTGTTTCATCCCAAGGCGTCTCCACCTTGGAAAAGCAGCAAGCTGCCTAAAATTATTTACCCAAAAGTGGGTTAGTTATCTTGTGCTTCGCGAATTTGTACACGGAATTGGGTACCGTTTGGATTCACTGTCACTTCTGACAGCGTCACTTGCTCAAATCCACGTACGATCATTTTTCGCCAAGGGCCTGGCTTGGTGTTCACTTCCAACCCAGAATTGTCATACCAGTAAAAACGATAAAGGATTTCTTGGTCACCTTTGTAGTTGCTACTTAGTTGTACAACACCGCGTGGACGATCATCCACGTAAGTCGTCGTAATATTATCGACTAATAAACGACTGCCCATTACGTTATCGTGGAAGAATACTTTTTGTGTTTGGCCGTCAATTCGGATACCCGCGGTATTATCAGCGCACCCCGCTAAACCAATGATCATTACCAAGCCAATAAGCCATGCTTTCATTACAATCTCCCTAATTGTTTGTGCCATACCGTCGAATGCGTTCCCTGTCGAGAAACCCACACCAACGTGGTTTGCTGTGCTGGCACTTCAAATTGATACACCTGATCACCAACATTGATACTTTGCTGCCCCGGTTTCACAACTTTAGACGCCGTTTTGACCGTCCCAGGAAGCGTCTGCCAACTTCGGGTATCAGGTTGTTCGGTTAATGTATTCCACACATTGAAAAGAATGTTGCCGACATCGTCACCTTTTGCGGCTTCTTTGCGAATTCGGTCTTTCGCCCAAACACGAATGGCTTGACGGATCACGATGGTCGTTAAACGCTCATGCAAATCATTTTGCGCCATCGCATTCACATCCACTAACGTACTCGAAGGCAGTTTCTTGCCATTCAAAGCCACATCACCGAAACGTTGTGTGCCACGTTTTGGGTAGTAAGGCAGTGCGAGTGAATAAATCGCACCGTCACCTCGGCTGTCATAAATCGGCAAGTCAATACGCCAACCTTGCAGAGCGTCTACCACGCCTTGCTCGTCTATCACGATCACGCGCCCTTGTGACTTACTCAGTCCTGAAGGCGCTTTGCCGTAACGTTTTTCCAGCATACGAAGATCTTGACGCATACCGAGCTTTTTCGCGGCATACATTGCACTTTCAATCACTTGTTTGTTATCTGGCATCACAGCGAGCGCGCGACGATAGTCTACGTACGCACTGTTCAAATCTCGTGACGCTTCATAAAGCAAACCTGAAAGGTAGAACAAGTAACCGTTTTGCACTGAGCTAAGCTTCTTGCCTGCGTCCGGGTAGTTAGCTAACACGCTACCTAGGTTCGCTGACATACCTTGCTTCTTAAGATCCTTCTCTGCCTGCTTTAGTTCCTTTTCACGTGCTTTCTTTGCAGCTTCCTGAACTTGATTGGCTCGGCGCATTTCAACCAAAGCTCCTTCAAGATCATTTTTCTGTAAGTAGTTAAGGCCTAAATACAAATGCAAAAAGCCGAGTTCATAGTCGGCTGGTTGGTATTCATTTAGATTGTCGTTAACGGCTAAAGAACCCACGCTGGTCGCCGTCTCCGTGACAGAAATCGTGGCACGGTCTTGTTGCTTACGTACTGCACGGTCGCTGTCTTCAAGCGAGCTCAAACTGGTTGGGTAATCTGCTGCAAGAAAAGAGATTCGGCCTTGCTCGAAATTACCAAGTATCTCGCCACCTACATCGCTTGATTGAAGTTGCTCAGCTTTCGCGTATTCACCTGCAACCACCGCTTGGTAAACTTCTTTATTTTGGTCACTGTAATGACTGAACAGGTTGCCAGCGGATAAATTCGCACACCCTGTCGCGAGCAAGGTCCAGCTAATTAATCCGAATAGCTTCACACCATGTTTCACATTTATCTCCACAAATGTGTCGTTCGAGGAATAAAGAAGTGGATGACGTTCTTCATCCACTTCCTTCTAAAGATTAGCTCAATACCATAGGACCTAAAGGACGACCGCCCACTAGGTGCATATGAATATGATAGACTTCCTGACCGCCATGTGAGTTACAGTTTACGATTAAACGGTAACCGTCTTCTGCAATGCCTTCTTCTTTCGCTAGTTTTTTCGCTACGGTGAACATGCGTCCCATCATTGCTTCATCATCCGCTTCCACATCATTTGTGGTTGGGATTAGCTTGTTTGGAATGATAAGGATGTGGCTTGGCGCACGCGGATTAATGTCGCGAAATGCCGTCACTAGCTCATCTTGGTAAAGGACATCTGCTGGGATTTCTTTGCGAATAATTTTGCTAAAGATGGTTTCTTCCGCCATGGGTACTCCATTTTATAAGGTGTGTAACCTATTTAGTATGCGCTAAGCCAAAAGCGAGCTCAATAAAAAACAGTGTTCACTTAACATTATCAATATAACTCGTGACGTTGAAGCTTTTTTTGTCGTGTGCGTCATAAAATGTGCGTCGCAAACTCAATACAATCCGATGAATTTTGTTACTTTTTTAAGACAATTCTTATTTACGTTGTCTATTTTTGGGAGAGGAAGCTCACTTATGCGAGGTTCAGTAATTAAACGGATGTATGCAGGCTTCGCGCTGATCATCGTCCTTTTCGCGGTCACGATTGCCATTATGATGGGGGGCATGAATGATATTCACGGCAAATTTGAGACAGTATCTAAATCATCACTTCCACTGGTATCCCTATCCAACCAAACCAGTGTCGAGCTACTTTCTGCGGACAAATCTTTTAAAGACTTCCTGACCACGGAGAATAAACTGCGCATGGATGAAATGCGTCAGGAGTTTGCTAAATCTCAACAACGATTCGAAGGCACATTAGGCCAACTTGAAGTGGCCAGCCAAATCTACCCTTCCCTAGCAGAACCTTTTTCTCAGCTTAAAGAACTTGAGCAGAGCTACTTTACCGAAGCAAAGGAAGCAATGGACAACTACGAAGCGATGTTTGCGGCACAAGAAGAAGTGCAGAAGTCTTCTCGTCGTTTCCAAAAGCTCAACACCGAACTTTCCGTTGGTCTGAAAGAATACGTAGCCGATCAATCAAGCATCTCAGTCAAAGTGATGGCAAAAAGCTATTTCATTAAGCTAAAAGATGCAGAGGTGATCACATCGGACGCATTGGCTAGCTCAAATCCAGAGTTTGTGACTCAAGCCGTTGCGAAAAACCGTAAAGCGGTTACGCACCTGAATTACGCATTTCGTGGATTGGTTACTCAGTTACCTGAGCTTAAAAAAGCCTTTGGTGATTCAGTGGATCAATTTACTCGAGACGTAGGCATGCGTGGTGGTGTATTAGACCAACACAACAACTACTTATCTGCTCGTTCTGCGCTGTACAACAATATCACAAATCTAGCGACTAAAGTTGATTCAAGCATGTCGATTCTGGAGCAATTTACAACAACAGCGACAGACAAATTGAATGAGTCTCTGACCGATGCAGGTGACATCTATTCTGCTGGTGTAACCAAAGCTATTGTGATCGCAGTGATTGTGGTTCTGTTTGCGACGGCTATCGGCTATCACATTGCACAAAGTGTACGTGAACCATTGACTCGTATCTTGAAGGTATTAGAAAGCTTGACCGAAGGTGACATGACGCAGCGCATCGATAACCGTTACAACAACGAGTTCAGCCGCGTGAGTGGTCACATTAATACGTTGGCAGACAGCCTGCACAACATTCTTGTGAAATTAAATGATGCCTCAGATAACCTTGCATCTACCGCATCAACGAATGAACAAACTTCTTCTCAAGCGCAATCTAAATTGAATGCGCAGCGCGAGCAAACCGCGACCGTCGCAACCGCAATGACAGAGATGTCACATTCGGTGCAGGAAGTAGCGCAAAGTGCACAAGGCTCACTTGAAATGGTTCAGCGTGTAGAAACCGCCTCGGACCAAGGTCGAAATGTCATGAACAGCAACATTTCGACGATTAACCAACTTGAAACACGCTTGAACGAATCGGTGTCTGCCGTTTCTGAACTGCAAAAGATGAGTGGTCAAATTGGCTCGATTCTGGATGTGATTCGTAACATTGCCGAGCAGACCAACTTGCTTGCCCTAAATGCCGCAATTGAAGCTGCACGTGCCGGCGAACAAGGTCGTGGTTTTGCGGTCGTCGCAGATGAAGTTCGTGTGCTTGCCTCCAAGACCACACAATCGACAACTGAGATTGAGGCAATGATCAGTAACCTACAATCAAGTTCGCAATCCGCTAACCAAGTCATCCAAAGTTGCATGAGTGACATGGAAATGTCAGTAGAGCAAGCATCGAAAGCCAATAGCTCAATGGAAGAAATCCAAGCGCTTATTATCGAAATCAGCCAAATGAGTACGCATATTTCTCAGGCGGCAGCAGAGCAAAGCGAGACGTCAGCTGACATTGCACGCAATATTGAAGACATCAACAGTATCGCAGATGAAAGCTACCATGCGATGTCGAGCATCGCTCAGACCAGCGAATCGTTAACCCAACTGGCTCATCAGCAAAACGAGTTAGTTCATCGATTTAAACTATAAGAGCAGCATCGACAGTTAACAGATTTTTTGCAACCAACTGTATAAGGGCGACTTTTTATTGAAGTCGCCCTTGTTTTTTATGAGCCTTGTCTACATATGGTTAATATGGCTTGCTCATCCCTTTTCTTTTCTCTTTTCGAGCAAGCCAAATAAGAAGGAAAATCTATGGCTGTTCATGTTGGTATTATCGACCAAGACCCAGTGAGATTGGTCACTCCTCTTTTGGATAATCGCACTGTTAGCACACATATCGTCTTCATCGGCGACAAAAGCCAATCTGATATGTACGAGCGACTGAGTGCCGTGTTGGAGCAGCGAGAAATTACTTCTGAATTTTTTGAAGTTCCTTCTGTTGTAAACACTTCTCTTATTAAGCAATCGATCCATAAATTGGCAAAAGACCTCCATGATAGAGGTGAAGAAGTAAAACTGAATGCAAGTTGCGGCCTTCGCCACCGACTGCTTTCTGTGTATGAAGTTTTCCGTACGTACCGCTGGCCAATCTTTGTCGTTGAGCCAAACAGCGACAAACTTTGCTGGCTGTATCCTGATGGTAAAGAAGACACGCAAGTTGAAGACCACATCACCATCTCTGATTACCTGACTATCTTCGGTGCACGCGGTGAATTCCACCACGTCGATCTGCCTCCTCAACTAGACCAAAAACTTTATGAACTGGGTGAGCGTTGGGCTTCTAATGCGCTAGAACTTGGTCCTGGACTGGCGACGCTTAACTATCTTGCGACGACATGTCGTAAAGAACAAAAGTTAGATGTAGAGCTTTCTGAGAAGCAGCAAGGCTACCGTGAACTGAATATGCTTCTGACTGATTTGGTGGAAGCAGAAATTGCGACCTATGAAAATGGGGTTCTCACCTTTATCGATGAAGATGCTCGTCGCTTCTCAAATGGTGAATGGTTAGAAACGTTAGTTCACAGCACTGTGAAGCAAATCCAAGACACAATGCCGACTATTCAAGACCGATCGTTGAACGTTCAGGTTTATCGCAAACTTGGCGAAAGCGAAGTTCGTAACGAGCTTGATGTTGCGACTGTGGTGAACAACAAGTTACACATCATCGAATGTAAAACTAAAGGCATGCGTGATGATGGCGATGATACCTTGTACAAATTGGAGTCATTGCGCGACCTTCTAGGTGGTCTGCAAGCGCGAGCAATGTTAGTTAGCTTCCGCCCACTGCGTCATAACGATATCACTCGTGCAGAGGACTTAGGTTTGGCGCTTATTGGCCCTGATGAGCTGAAAGATCTGAAAACACACCTAAGTGCATGGTTTGAAGCCGCCGGTGGTTCTGACGAAATCTAATCGTCGATATAGATCAAAAATCAAAAAAAGCAGCCTCGAGCTGCTTTTTTATTGCGTCAGATTTGTTGTTTGAATACTCAGACAAAACTGCCAGATAGAAAAAACCAGAGGCGAACCTCTGGTTTTTCCCGTTTGTTTAAATGCCAACTAACCGTTGTGCTTAAAGCATCTTACGCGCTGCTTCTACTACAACTTTAATTGAGCGAGCTTCCGTTTCTTTCAGCGTTGCATGATCTGGAATCTCTTTTTGTGTACGGTTGATGATAACACCCGCCACACAACCTGCTTTCAAGCCAGAGCTTGCACACATGGTTAGCAGTGTTGCTGACTCCATTTCGAAGTTCAGAACGCCCATGTCTTGCCACTCTTGCATAGAACCTTGGAAACGCTTAACAACACGGCCAGAGAATGTGTCGTAACGCTCTTGACCAGGGTAGAAAGTGTCACTTGAAGCAGTCACGCCCATATGAACGGTTGCACCAGACTCTTCAACAGCCGCTTTCATTGCTGTTGCGATTTCGAAGTCTGCTACTGCTGGGAACTCCATTGGAGCAAAGTGTAGGCTCGCGCCGTCTAGACGAACAGAACCTGTCGTAACGATCATGTCACCTACGTTTACGTGTGGCTGGATTGCACCAGTAGTACCAACACGTAGGAAAGTGCGAACGCCAAGTTGCGCTAGTTCTTCTACTGCGATAGACGTAGATGGACCGCCGATACCTGTAGAACAAACCACAACAGGTTTACCGTCTAGCTCTGCACGGTATAGCGTGTATTCACGGTGACTTGCTAGAAATACTGGGTTTTCCATTTCTTCTGCGATTTTTTGTACGCGTGCAGGATCGCCTGGAATGATTGCTAGAGTCGCACCATTAAGATCCGCTTCAGTAACACCTAAATGGAATACAGCTTGAGACATAAGTCGCTCCTTGTTGTGGCTTATTTTGTAAGCAATAAGCTCATTAGTAAGTTGTTGGGTACAGATGCACTGTAGCGAACCTTTTACCAACATAGAGTGATCATAATCACAATGAAACAATGTAATAAACTTACACTTTCAAATAAAAACGGTTTTGATCACACTTTGAAAGCCATAAAGCTATTGTGTTGCATAATAAACAGTGACTCTTCAATCAAGTCATTCAGGAAAATGATTTCAATCATACAAATACAAAAGCCCGAGGCGAATCCACCTCGGGCTAATAATTAATCGATTAGATCGTGAAATTACTTTACTTGTTTGGACTCGAATCGAAGCAATCTCAAAGCATTTAGAGTCACCAAGGCCGTAGCACCACTGTCAGCAAGTACCGCAACCCATAGGCCTGTAATACCTAACAAACTAGTCACTAAGAACACCCCTTTTAAACCCAAAGCCAAAGCAACGTTCTGACGAATGTTATTTAATGTTGCGCGTGATAGCTCAATCATGGCTGGCAGTTCCACCAAGCGGTTGTGAGTCAGCGCAGCATCTGCAGTCTCTAAGGCAACGTCTGTACCGCCTCCCATGGCAATACCAATGCTGGATGCTTTCATTGCTGGGGCATCATTAATACCGTCACCAACCATTGCAACCGTGTGCTGCGCAGAAATTTCTTCGACATAATGGACTTTGTCGGCAGGCAGTAAACTCGCCTTGTAATCGAGACCAATTTGGTTCGCAATCGCTTCAGCACTGCGTGGGTTATCACCGGTTAGCATAACAGATGAAATACCCAGTTGTTTCAAAGCCGCAACCGCTTGCTGAGCATCTTGACGTAACGTATCTTGCCACGCAATCAGACCAATAACTTGAGAGTCATGGCGAGCAACAACCACTGTTTTACCCTGCCCTTCAAGCTCAAGTACACGATCTTCGACTTCTTTATTCAACTTGAATTCGGCTTTAGAAGGTGCAATCACTTGAACCACTTTGCCATCGACTAAGCCAGTCACACCAGAACCTACCTGCGCAGTTTTGTCTGTGGCTTCAGGAATCATCACGCCTTGGTCTTGAGCTTTGTTCACCAGTGAAATCGCTAGCGGATGGCTTGAACCGATTTCAATCGATGCAGTTAGGCTCAATAGCTGCTCATCAGTCACACCTATCGCAACCACATCGGTCACTTGAGGTTTACCTTGTGTCAATGTACCTGTTTTGTCGAACGCAACGGACTCAACACGTCCCAACAGTTCCAATGCTGCACCACCTTTGATGAGGGCGCCTCGTTTTGCTGCCGCTGCTAAACCAGAAGTAATCGCCGCAGGTGTCGAGATAACTAACGCACATGGACAAGCAATCAATAGTAACGCTAAGCCTCGGTATACCCATGTTTCCCAAGGCTGAGCAAACAGCAATGGTGGTGTGATAATGACAAGTAGCGACACCAACATCATCAAAGGAGTGTACCAACGGCTGAACTTATCTAAGAAGCGTTCTAGTGGAGCTTTGCGTGATTCCGCTTCTTCGATCAAATGAAGAATTCGGTCAATCGCGTTTTCACCTTGGCGAGACGTCACTTGAATTTGCACGACTTTGTCGACAACCACAGCGCCAGCCATGATTTTCCCACCTTCAATGTGTTCAACTGGTAGCGATTCACCGGTAAGAGCACTTTCATCAAAGCTTGCGGCTTGATTGATAAGAACACCGTCAGCAGGCATACGCCCCCCCGGTGCCACTTCAATCACGTCACCCGGCTGAAGTTGAGAAGCAGGGACTTCTTTACGCTCTCCGTTCACAATCAAAGTCGTGTTTTCTGGCACCAAATCCATCAGAGCCTGAACACCGCTACGAGCACGGGAGGATGCATATGCTTCTAACTTTTCACCAATAAGGAAAAGCAATAGCACCATCGCAGCTTCTGCGGTTTCACCAAGATACAGCGCACCTAAAGCCGCCACACTCATGAGCGTCTCGATAGCAAAGGGCGTACCACTGCGTGCGAGTTTGAAAGCTTTCATTGCCACTGGGTATAGACCCAACAAACAGGTCAAGGTAAACAACCACGTGCTCAGCATCGGATTAACGTCCGAAATAAGACCGGCAAATGCCATCGCACCTGCAATAGAAAGTATCTGAGCATTGTCTTTGATGATACCTAACCAACCCTTCTTCTCAGCTTTTGGCTTTGGAGCATCGGTCGAAGACAGTGGGAATCCTGTTTGTTGTGAGATTTGTTCAATAACAGGCGCAAGAGCGCGATTGTCAAAATCAACCACCAGCTTTTCCGTCGCAAACAAGACTTTGGCCTTGAGTACACCGTCTATAGAAGAAACGGCTTTTTCAAGCTTTTGGGCACAGGCAGGGCAATCCATGCCAGACACCAACCAGCTATGGCGAATCGAGGTTTCTATGGGTTCGGCAGGGCCTTCTTCATCAGCAGGGTCATTACTACAACCACCACTGCTGCTGCAACATGACTCTTCTGAAGCCATAACACTGGCTTGAGTGATATTTAAGGTTGGTTTTGTTGGTGCGGAACAAGACTCCGTAGCACCTATTGCCACCGCAGATTTGATTTTGCCTGATTGGCAACCTTGATGTTTATTACACATAATTCACTTTCCTTATTGGTGATAAGTCTTTATCTACCGTAAAGAATAAACCTTGGAGCTTACTCCAAGGTCAAGAGTATTTATGTGAGATTATTAAAATTTACGCTTTTTCTTCTTCTAAGGTGGTGACGACTTCATCGATCAAAACCGCATCGTGAGAACAGAAAGGCTGAGTATTTACGCACGTTATCGCAGGGTCGTCTTCCACCAAGTCTTCGCCAAAGTTTTGCATCAGATCTTTAATGTGTTTATTTAGCACAACCAATGCCAGCAAGCCGAATACGATGGTACCGACCGCTTGTCCATAGAGCACACCAAGCGCGCCATACCATTGCGCCCCAAAGTACACGAAAGGTAAAGTACCAATCGTCGCTTTACCTAAATTCAATGCTGTCGAGTAAAGTGGCTTACCAAGGTTGTTAAACGAGGTATTTGCCACAAACAGAGTGCCATTGAACACAAAGCTGATTGCCACATAAGTGCAGAACGCCACTACAATGATTGCAGCATCACCAGTAAGGCTAAACATCGCAACAATGTAGTCTTGCAATAGATACAGTACAACGCACACCGAAAGTGTATAAATCGTGGTGACTAACAACGAGTCCGTCAGCGTTTTTTTCACGCGTTCCATTCGCTCTGCACCAAAGTTTTGTCCAATAATCGGCCCTACCGCACCTGATAAAGCAAAAATCACAGCAAAACAGACTGGCGTCAAACGTCCAATAACGGCAAAACCAGCCACAAAGTCTTCCCCAAAATGCGCAATGTGCGTCGTTACAATAGCGTTCCCAATAGGGGTTGCGGTATTAGTAATGATAGCGGGCACAGCAATGGCTAGAATTGGCTTAAGGTTGTTTTTGAGGATGCTGTAATCCGGGAATGAAACCAACTTGTGCACTTTCACTAATGGATAGAGCGAGAAAGCCAATACGGTAAATCGAGCAATAACCGACGCAGCTGCAGCCCCTTCAACATTCCATTTGAAGACAAAAATAAACAGAGGATCAAGAATAGCGTTAACAATGCCTCCCGCTAAGGTGGCCCACATGGAACGTTTAGCATCTCCCGCCGCACGCAAACCTGCGCCTGCTGACATGCCTAAGGCGAGAATAGGAGCACTTGGAAGTAGAATATTAAGGTAAGCTTCGGCTCTTTCAGCGGCAACGCCCTCTGCACCAATCGCAGCCAAGAGCTCGGGAATGTGCATGTACATGCCAATAGTGATAACCAAGCTGATCATAAAGGCTGTGAGCATGATACTGCCGCTCATCAACCTCGCTCGGTCAAAGTCCTTTGCACCAATAGACTTGGAGACCAGTGCTCCCATCGCGATTGACGTGCCAATCGAAGCTGACGTTGAGAAAAAGATCAATGTCCCAGCAAAACCAACGGCAGCCGCTAATTCAACTTGCCCCAACATACTGATAAACAACATATCGAGTAAATCGACGACGAACAACGCCATCAAACCAACTGAACCTGCGCCAGACATCACTAAGATGTGGCGCATGGTAGAACCTTGGACAAACTTCGCGTCTTGCGTGGACATATTCTTCCTCAACGACAAAAAGACGCCGAGGCGTCTTTTGTCTGAACTTTTATTATTTTGGCTTTAAACAGGATGTTTGAAACATTCGTTTAGCGTCTTCCCGATAGCCCTCAATACATCACGGCGAGTAATTACACCGACAAGCTTATCTTTATCATCCACCACTGGGTACATTTTCGGTTTCCCCACCTTCATCATATCTGCTAGTTCGATGATGGACATTTCTGGTGACACAGACAGTGCATCTTCGTGCATGCACTCTTCTACTGTGTGGGTATCCTGACAGTGGTAACTGGCTTTAACGAGTTTGTCTAAAAGGTCTTGTTCAGAAAGGAATCCAATGACTTTCTCGTTTTCGTCGATAACGGGACCACCTAGAGTAACACTTTGCATCACCTTATCCAAAGCCGCTGTGAGCGACATGTTTTTGGTGAAAGTCACCGCTTGCAACGTCATGTAATCTTTTACTTTTAGTGAGTGCATTCTTATCTCCTTAGCGGCACATTTTTGCTGCCTTTAAGATAAGTGTCGTCTAATTTCTTGATTTTACTAAATGGAAAATGGCAATTTTATTTATAGGCGTTGTCTATTAATCACAGTCACAATAGATTCATAAGATAGAGCAATGAAAGATCAGTTGCATATTTATGTTGTACGCCACCCGCACGGAAAGATCTGACAGAATGCGATGAAATAAGGAAAAAACTGGAAACAAACAGGCTTAAAATCGGAAAAGAAAAAGGGGTTAGGTTAATTAGCTATGCATCACGCACAAAAAAGCCAGCCTCAAATTGGGCTGGCTTTCGACAAATTATTATCTGCTGAAATTATGCATTTTGCATTGTTTCAACGATATCACGAGCAACCGCTTCGGCGACTTTAATGCCATCAATACCCGCAGAAAGAATACCACCCGCGTAACCTGCACCTTCGCCCGCTGGGAAGAAACCTTTCAGATTAATACTTTGGAAGTCTTTACCACGCTTGATGCAAACTGGAGAAGACGTACGCGTCTCAACACCAGTCAGTAGACCGTCTTCAGAAGCAAAGCCTTTGATCTTACGATCGAATGCTGGAATCGCTTCACGAATCGCTTCGATTGCAAACGGTGGAAGCGCCTTAGAAAGATCAGTCAGTTTGATGCCAGGTGTAAACGATGGTTCAACATCACCCAACGCACTTGGATCGCGACCTTTCAGGAAGTCACCAATTTTCTGTGCTGGTGCGTCGTAGTTCTCACCGCCGAGTGTGTAAGCGCCCGATTCTAGTTCACGTTGGAAACGGATACCCGCCAGAGGATCACCCGGGTAGTCAACCTCTGGAGAAATGCCCACTACGATTGCGCTGTTCGCGTTACGCTCTGCACGTGAATATTGGCTCATACCGTTTGTTACTACACGACCTTCTTCAGAAGTCGCAGCAACAACAGTACCGCCAGGACACATACAGAAGCTATAAACCGTACGACCATTCTTACAATGGTGAACCAGTTTATAGTCCGCTGCCCCAAGAATTGGGTGACCTGCACTTGGACCAAAACGCGCTTCGTCGATCATCGCTTGTTTATGTTCGATACGGAAACCAACAGAGAATGGCTTCGCTTCCATGTAAACACCACGGTCATGCAGCATTTCGAAAGTATCACGAGCACTGTGACCAACTGCCAGAACAACGTGACGAGATTTGATCTCTTCACCGTTTGATAGCGTTACGCCTGTGATTTGACCATCTTCCATATGTAGATCGTCAACACGAGTGCTAAAGTGGATCTCACCACCTAGCTCGATGATTTTCGCGCGCATCTTCTCGATCATGGTAACCAGTTTAAAGGTACCGATGTGCGGCTTACTTACGTATAGAATTTCTTCTGGTGCGCCAGCTGCAACAAACTCAGTGATCACTTTACGACCGTAGAAATTTGGATCTTTCACTTGGCTGTAAAGCTTACCGTCAGAGAAAGTACCTGCGCCGCCCTCACCAAACTGTACGTTTGATTCTGGGTTTAGTGTGCGTTTACGCCAAAAGCCGAACGTGTCTTTAGTACGCTCACGCACTTCTTTACCACGCTCAACGATGATTGGGTTAAAACCCATTTGAGCCAAAACCAAACCCGCAAACAGACCACAAGGACCAAAACCGATCACCACTGGGCGTTCTGTTAGGTTATCTGGTGCTTTCGCAACAAATTTGTATTCCATATCTGGTGTTTGGCGAACGTGCGGATCTTTTTCGAATTTCGCTAGCAACGCTTCTTCATCACCTTCAACGATGATGTCTAGCGTGTAGATAAGATGAATATTGGTTTTCTTACGAGCATCGTAGCCGCGTCTAAAGACATTAAAAGAGATAACTTTCTCAGCAGCAATGCCAAGCTTTTTAGTAATCGCGTCCAATAGCGCGCCTTCCTCATGATCAAGAGGAAGTTTAATTTCATTAATACGAATCATGTGATGTCTCGTTATGGTAGGTGTCTTAGCCAGAACTGCTATTTTCTCCTCGTTAATATCAAGGGTGAAAAAGCAGTCAGCTCACAATGGCGCGCATTTTACGAGAAATTGATTTGTCTGTCATACTAAATCCAAGTTGCGCGGCGGAATTAACGTAGCGAATGTTGAATTTTGCCTTGGGATGAGTATTATCCCCATTCTTCATTTTTGACTAACTTAAGAGCTGATTATCATGGCGTTTGTCGTAACCGATAACTGTATCCAATGTAAATACACTGACTGTGTCGCGGTATGCCCTGCTGATGCCTTCCACGAAGGCCCAAACTTTATGGTAATCAACCCGATTGAGTGCATCGACTGTGGTTTGTGCGTGGACGAATGTGCCGCAGCCGCTATCTTCCAAGAAGACGAGCTGCCAGAAGATCAAGTGATCTACAAGGAGCTCAACGCAGAACTTGCAGAAATCTGGCCGGTACAAACTGAAGTGAAGCCAGCAATGGATGAAGCGGAAAAGTGGAACGGCGTGCCAAACAAGTTGGACATGCTAGAAAAATAAGCGCATTAAAACGAAAAAAGCGTAATGAACCTCAACTTGAAAAAGTCTGACTCGTTACGCTTTTTTTGTATCTATGATTCGTTGAGGCGATTAGCTGTTTTGACGACGCATGTTGTCCAGAATAATACCTGTCGCCATTGCCACGTTTAGAGACTCTGCACCGCCAAACGCTGGAATGGTAATCTTGTCGGTCACAAACTTCGATGCCGCTTCACGTATACCGTGAGATTCACTGCCCATCAACAAAATGCACTCTGCTGAGAATTCCGTCTTGTGCACACTCTCGCCCTCAAGGAAAGCGCCATACACTGGCAAGTTTGCATCTTCTAGGTAGCTTGGTAAATCCACTAGGCTCACTTGCACGCGACCAAAGCTGCCCATCGTTGCACTGATGGTTTTTGGGTTGTATGGATCGGCACAATCTGTACTCGCGATGATGTGCTTGATACCGTACCAATCTGCTACGCGAATGATCGTACCTAGGTTGCCTGGATCAGAAACGCCATCCAATGCGATCATCAAGCCTTTTGCCTGAGGCACTGTTACGTTTGGAATTTCAACCACAGCAATGGCTGCATTGTTGCTCACCAGCGTACTTGCTTTAGTTAAGTCATCTAGTGTCGCTTCAATACATTCGAAACTGTTGAGTTCTTGACGATGCTCTTCCAGAAACTCAGCCGTCGCAAAAATCTGCTTTACCGTGAGTGAGCTGTTCGCCAATTCCAGTACGTTCTTTTCACCTTGAACCAGAAATAAGCCGTGCGCTTTACGCTGCTTCTTTTGACCTAAAGCACGCAGCAGTTTTAGTTGGTTTTTTGAAATCATGAAAATATCCCAGATGAAAGTTGGTGAAGTACCAGATGAAAACGGGGGGATTATAGAGTAAACCTTCGCACAGCTAAAGAGATGCCTTGCTTGAGAGAAAAGAAAAGCCCGCCAAGCTATCACTCTCGGCGGGCTTTAGGCATCTGTCGCTTCCCTATGCTGAAAGAATCGACATTACCATTCTTAAACGACTTTGGTTTTCGTCATCTCTTTAATACCAGACAAAATGAATGTCGGTAGCGAAGACACAAGAATCACACCAAATAGGTGACCAGCACTTAGTGCCTCTGTGTTAAAGATCAACTGACCAAGACCGGTGTAAATCACGCCAAGGGACAGCGTTGCCGATAATGCTACTGCGCCCAAGAGGTATTTGTTGGTGAACGGGTTCTTGCGGTATAGCGAACTAAAACTGCGCGAATCGAACAAGTGCCATAGCTGAGCAAAAATCAGCATTGCGAACGCCATCGTTTGTGCATACTGCGCGCTTTGACCACTGCTCAGTGCCCAGTTGAACGCCAAGTAGCTCATACCGCCTAATGCCAAACCACGCGTCACAATACGTGTACCCAGATGGTCGCTGAAGAAACTTTCGTTACGCTTACGCGGCTTACGCTCCATCAGATCTTTCTCTTCAGGTTCTACACCTAATGCCAGCGCTGGCAGACCATCTGAGACTAGGTTGATCCATAGAATCATTAGCGGCGTAAGTGGCAGAATCGCCTCTGGCCCCATCATCAAGAAAGCAAACAAGATAACTGATACTTCACCCACGTTCGCCGTCAGTGCTTGGCGAATAAACTTACGCAAGTTATCGAAGATCTGACGACCTTGGCGCACGGCTTTCACGATCGTACTGAAGTTATCATCCAGTAGAATCAAATCGCCCGAATCTTTGGCTACCGATGTACCAGTGATACCCATTGCAACACCGATGTCCGCACGGCGAAGAGCTGGCGCGTCGTTCACGCCGTCACCTGTCATCGCTGCCACTTCATTATTGTGTTGCTGAGCTTGAACAATGCGCAGTTTGTGTTCTGGTGTTACACGAGCAAAGACGGCAACTTCAGGACAGATTTTACGTAGCGCTTCATCATCCATCTCATCCAGTTGTGCGCCCGTAATGACCAAGTCTTTTTCACTGCGGATAATGCCGATTTCACGTGCAATTGCCGCTGCAGTAAGTGCGTGGTCACCGGTGATCATCACCGTGCGAACGCCTGCGTTATAACAGCTTTCTACTGCGTCGCGAACTTCTGGACGTGGAGGGTCCATGATTCCGTACAAACCAAGTACGGTCACATCTTTCTCTAGCTCAGCAGGATCACGCTTGAGATCATCTTCAGTCAGCTCTTTATAACCTACTGCCAAAGTGCGAAGCGCTTGCTCTGCAAAGTCCTGAATTGCCGCTTCGTAGTTCGCAATCACCTCTTCTGCTGGGCTTGCCGCTAACGCTAAGCTGCCTGTCGACATCGTTGGTGCCGTAGGTAACTCACCACCATCGACCATAAAGCCAGAGGCATTGCGTAACACCACATCTGGCGCACCTTTAATAGCAAGGAAGTGCTTACCATCCGGTCCTTTAACAATCACTGACGCCATCTTACGTGCAGAATCAAACGGGAACTTCTCAACGATAGAGTAACCGCCTGTCGATAGCATGTCTGATTGCTCCAGACCCGCTTTTGCCGCTGCAACAATCAATGCGCCTTCGGTTGGGTTACCACGCACAGACGAGTTATCACCATTTTTGATGTACTCCGCATCATTACACAGGGTCGCAACCACTAAGCCTTTCATCATCTCTGGGCTTTGCTTTGCATCAACCGTGTGGCCTAGAGGTTTGAATTCACCTTCAGGACTAAAGCCTTTGCCTGACACTTCCCAGTAACGACCACTTGCGTCGTACGCTTTCATTACCTGCATTTGGTTTTGTGTCAGCGTACCGGTTTTATCTGAACAGATAACCGTGGTTGAACCCAGCGTCTCAATCGCAGAAAGCTGCTTCGCCAATGCGTTGTTCTTCACCATGCGCGTTGAGCCCATCGTCAACACAATTGAGATAACTGTTGGCAGACCTTCTGGAATCGCCGCTACCGACAACGAAATACCCGTGTTGAGGATTTCCTGCCAAGGCATACCGTGGTAAAGGCCGATACCACAAACCACAGCCACCACACCCAAAGCCGCAACCATTAAGATTTTTGCGATGGTATCCATACGCTCTTGCATTGGTGTTTTGGTTTCTTCAGTGTTTGCCATCATGTCCGCGATGTGGCCAACTTCGGTCTTCATGCCTGTGCTGACAACCACACCCAAGCCTGTACCAGTGGTCACAATCGTGGTCATAAAGCCCAAATTACGCTGATCACCAAGGCCGACGGTTTCGTCTTCAATCACCTTAACGATTTTATCAACCGGCTCAGACTCACCAGTAAGCGCGGCTTCATCTACCGCAAGACGGTTTGCTTCAATGATGCGCACGTCCGCAGCAAGGATATCGCCCGTATTAATCTTTAGAATGTCACCCGGCACAATGTCACGTGCCAACACATCAATCCATTCGCCATTACGACGAACTTGTGCCGTTGGGGCTGCCATTTCGCGCAGCGCTTCCATGCCCTTCTGAGCTTTAAACTCTTGCCAAAATGCGATGATGGCATTGATGAAGATGATCACAGTGATGGCAATCGCATCCACAAGGTGACCAGTAAAGAAGGAAACAATCGCACCAATACCCAGAATGAAGATCAATGGGTTCTTAAATTGGTGTAGGAATAGCTCAAGGGCAGATTTGCCTTCTTGCTCTTGTAGCTCGTTTTTGCCGTGTTCAGCCTGACGCTGCTCTACTTCTTCCGAAGTCAAACCTTGCTCAGTTGATACATTTAATTGAGTCAGTGTTTCTTCAACCGACTCAGTAAACCACTTTTTAGTCATGGGGGTCTCCAAAAAGCATTCAAGCGACATCAGTACAATTTCAAACTGATAAAAAGCATTCGCTGAATAGAATTGAGTTAAATCGCCTCGCTAGTCACCGTTGCACCGTTTATTTTCATTTTGAATATTCATCAAGAATCTATTCAGTGTTATGCCAGCGAGTAAAAATAACCTACCCGAACCGATGAATACTTGTAATTAACTTTCAGATAGCCAGACAGCGAATGCGGACGAATCTTTGACCCCAATCAATCTCAATTTTATTTTGTCATACAAAAGATCAATTAAGTGTAAATGAACATGAATAAGACCCCGATTAGACTGAAAAAACACTTCATCTTTCCCGAAAAGTGTAATTTTTCTACAAGATGCTTTTATTAAGAGTGGCTAACAAGCGTGACAAAAATGCAAGCTATCCGAAAAGATTTGCAAGGGGAGATAGAAAAATTGCTAATAAAGAATGACCAAATTTAACTAGTCGAAATGCATCCCGTTCGAACTATACGACCAGCATATTTATTCACTCCAAAACAAAAGAGAAATCACAAGAGACACGGCTGAATACTGCATACAAATTTGGTTATGAGTAATGAGAAGCCACCAGCCAGACGAATAGCCAGTTGGGAGGAAGGGAAAAGGTTTGAGAGAGTATTTTACAGAGCAGAAACGAAAAAGCCTCGCTGTATAAGCGAGGCTTTTAAAGGGTGGGACCCCAGCCACATCCCGGCACACAAGTCACCCGCTGCGGCTGCTTCCTTCCGGACCTGACCGAGTTCACGAGCTATTGTTGCGAGAGGACCAGGGCCCCATAATTCTGTTTTGAGAGCCTGTCTCAAATGATGTGAGGATTATTCAGTATCGCCTCTCAGATTGCAAGGGCTAAAGCAACGAATTTAACCATTTCACTTCTGTTTGCACAAAACTCGGTCAATTCAGCCTATTAGGTCCCCGCCGGACAGGAATTTCCGTCACAACAATCACGCGACGCCTGCTTACTGGAGTACATGTTCTCATCAGCTAAATGCATGGCTTGCTCCAGACTCACGCTACGCTCACGTTTAGCTGAAACCCCGACAGAGATAGTCACTTCACTCAGTCCATTTAAAGCTTCATCTTTGACATCCAACTGACTGAGCTCCTCCATTGCTCTTTGCAATTGAACTTCGGTTGGGTATCCGAGCAAAATAAATTCATCCCCTCCGATTCGGTAGCTCCTACCCGCCCATACTCGATGTACTTTGAGAGACAGCAATTGCAGTACGCGATCACCAGCTCGGTGTCCGTAGGTATCGTTGATTTGCTTAAACTGATTAATGTCCAGATAAAGAATCGCTAAGTCTTTTGGTACTCCTTGGCGGTACTTCACATGCAGAGCGCGACGATTTCTCAATCCGGTTAAGTTATCGGTATTAGACTGACGATATAAATACAATGTCACCCCAAGTACAAACACCAACACAAAGATAAACACTGCTTGAGTTTGCGTGGCCAAACGTACTTCGTATTCCAATGCAGTTCGCCAATCAGGCCTTAAATCGTATTGCGCGACAATTTTCTCAAGATCGAGCATAGAAATCGCGCGACTGAAATACGGCGCAAGAATTGCTCCGCGCTCGTTCGCCGCCAGCCCAACCGACAGCTTTGATTGGTAGAATTCACCAATCGCATCATCTTGCTCAATGGGGATAAGTTCGCTCAAGCGTAAGAAGTGGTTGAGCATCGCGGTATCCATTGCGATGTAATCAATCTCTCTTGCTAGCAGTGCTTCGAGCATCGCTTGCTGTGAATCAAAACGATTAAGCTCTTTTAACGGCAGCATTTGCGTCAAAATTTGATCGAAGAAATCGTCTTTCACTACGCCAATACGTTCGGAGATCAACTGAGAGACATGAGAATAAACGTTGGGTTTGTAGCCAAGACGCTTAACCATCACGGACGTCGGAGAGTAATGAGGCTGCGGGAAATAACTGAATGCTCGTCTTTCTCGGCTGATCGTCAATGGAGCAAGCATATCAAACTCCCCCCGAATAAATTGATGATACATGGATTCCCAACTTTCACTTGGCTGACCAACAATCACGCAATTGAGATCCAGAATATCGCAGCTCCTAAGCACAACATCTGCCGTCATACCCTCTACCGAGCCATCCTCGTTATAGACAACGTAGGGAAAAATAGACTCCAGTTTGATCCTAAACGGCTCATTTAAATCGATAGGAAGCTGTTTTAACGACTCTCGTAACGCGGTCTGACGCAATTCAAATTGGTACAGTGCTACTTGCTCTCGTAATAGCTTTTGCACCGATTCGCTATGAATGAAATCAGCAAAGCGATCAAGCTCGTCCAGATGGGTGCCTTTCGCACTTACGATTGATACCGGCTTTATTGATATGTGATCGTTGAGCAATTTGGCATCAAAGCCTTCAAGCAACATAGGCTTGAGTTGGTTGATGGCATCAACAACGCCATCAACTCGATTTGCTCGTAGCAGCGTCAACGCTTCTTCATACCCTTGATAGGGAACCTGAATGACTTCGGGATAGTTTTGTTTGATCAGGTCTTGATAAATAGTGTCTTGGGGAACACCAACAACAGCGGTGTCTTTTAAACTAGTATCACTCACCCCATAGAGGTAAGTGTATTCAATATTGGTCGGACGCGAATAGCTAAACCGCGCTGCTCTCTCATCGGTGTAGGTAATGTTGGCAGCGAAATCACTTTCACCTGTCGCTACCGAATCAAGAATGGCATCGAAACTGGAGTAGTTTACGTATTGGATCGAGACATCAAAGTTTTCTGCTACTGCATCAAACAGGACTCGAGTAACGACATCATCCGCTTCTGTCGCAACTTTATAATAAGAGGGTGTTACGGGCTCTGCTTTGAGACTCAGGCTCAGTAAAAAGCAAGCAAAAACCAACAGCCTTTGAACAACTTTAACCATGACTAACGTTTCTAAAATGCCTCTATATCCATAGAGGTTAAGATTGAATTTTTATTTTTAAATACACAATAAATATGAAAAGCCGAACATATAACATCCGGCCTATTATTTCATAATCAGATCAGGAGTCTGCCGCACGGGTCACTATTTAGTCAGCGCGCTTACAACTATTTTATAACTCGGCCTGCTCATCACTACTACGTAAGATGTAGTCTGTCATCCATGCTGTACCAAGTAAGCATATCCAAACCACGAAAACAGGGTTTGGCACTTCAATATTCGGACTGACTACCAAAGCGGCAAAACCTACTGTCGGTAACGTCCAACACAGTAGTTTACCCCAGCGTATTGAATTTTTAATCTTAGTCAGCGCTTCCATGGACGCTAAAATACCTGTGATACCTAATGCCAAAAGTACCGCATAAGGTAGGCCAGCTATCCACAATGGCAGCAACAATAACAACGACCACCAGCTGTGTTTTTCGGAAGGTCTCCAACTTCTCGCGGCCCACCACATCACCACAACGGACAGAGTCTGCAAAACAGTAAGCCATGGTGAACCATCTAACTTACCTGCTTGCTGCGTTACCATAATGCCAACTTGAAGTGTCAATACGATCAAACCTGCGGTGAGCAACACGCCCAGTGAGCTGCGTCGAGAAAAAACCACCATGAGCAACGGAAACAGCACTAAGGTACCAATGGATAAAGCGATCGGCTGCATAGACAACGTAACACCATAGACAGTCATCGCACCCAGTAACACTAGGCCAGCGAAGCCCCCTTGCGGCAAGATCCACAGTGCAGGAATCATCAAAGCAATAACAGGAATGTCACCCTCACTTAAACTAATGGCACGCGCGCACACCACAGCAAGTAGAGTCGTAACAAGAAATTGAAGTGTCGAAAAAATCATAGCGCCTCCTGGCTTCCCCAACCAACTTGGTAATTCAACGGCCAACCTCTTTCGGTTATAACGTCATTGAACGGGTCTAGATTCAAGCTAAGCTTGAGCTTATTTTTGCATTGCTAACCTACTCTTTGAGATCAATGTACAGCTCAGAAAAAAGGGAACGTAAACGGTGTTATTTTGTGAGCAGTAAGTGATGTTAAGGAGCAAGAACTGATAGCGAAATACAAGTCTTGTGTATTACCATTCCTTGGTAAACAACAATGGACACTGTCAGTATGGACCAATTTTTAATGCAAATCTTTGCTGTAATTCACCAAATTCCCACAGGGCGAGTGTCGACCTACGGTGAAATTGCCAAAATGGCAGGCTATCCGGGCTATGCAAGGCACGTCGGTAAAGCGCTGGGTAACCTACCAGAAGGCAGCAAATTACCTTGGTTCCGAGTCATTAATAGTCAAGGAAAGATTTCGTTAAAAGGCCGAGATCTTGAACGACAAAAGTGCAAGCTAGAAGCAGAAGGCATCGAAGTGTCTGAAGTCGGAAAAGTATCCCTTAGAAAATATAAATGGCAGCCTTAAGCTGCCATTTTTTTATTCGTTTTGTTTGAAGGTAGCGATTAACGCGTACCAACAAGGCGAATGTTCGCTTCGTGCGTTTGTTCTGCATCCGTGATAACTGGAATGCTAGTATCATTAATAAAGCGCAGCTTACCATCAACTTCGATACGAGCACGTAGGCTATAACGATGGTTAGGTTTAATATCGTTGCTGTTGTAGCTCAGTTCAAACGCTAGAGGCACTTGTTTACCTTCTGTTTCGAACGTTTGTTTCGCTAGAACTTTCGCAGGAGCATCCGCTAAAGAAACATCTTCAAGTGCTACCGTTACTACTGCGTGTGGAGGCAGTGCAATACGCTCGCGGTAAGCCACTGTACCTGTAATTGTCTTCATTGACGCCTCAGCCGATTCCATTTCTGTTGTTTGAGAAGTTTGGCAACCCACTAGTGCAGCACCGAATAGTAAAGAAGTAACAAGTAGTAGTGTTTTTTTCATAGTTTCCTCAACGGGTGTATCGATTCGCACTAAGTATAGAGGGAGAATATTAAACTGTCTGCGTTAAATGGATTCATTTGACAATAGTTTGACTAAGTTAGAAATTACCAAACAGTTGATTTTGTTTCATAATTGAAGCAGTAATAAAAACAAGGTGAGGAGACATCATGAGTAAACCATTAAGAGAATTGCTCAGCCTACTACAACTCGAAAAACTAGAAGAAGGCTTGTTCCGTGGTCAAAGCGAGAACCTAGGTTTACCTCAAGTTTATGGTGGTCAGGTTATTGGACAAGCGTTATCCGCAGCACGTTACACGGTAGAAGACGCACGCACCGTGCATTCATTCCACAGTTACTTCCTATACCCTGGCGATCCTGAAAAGCCGATCATTTACGATGTTGAAAACCTGCGTGATGGCCGCAGCTTCAGTACTCGACGCGTGAAAGCGATTCAGAACGGTCGCCCTATTTTCTACCTTACTGCCTCTTACCATGGGGATACGCCTGGGTTTGACCATCAAAACGCAATGCCCGACATTCCGGGGCCAGAGAACTTTCCATCCGAATCGGAACTCGCAAGTCACATTGCTGAGTTTTTGCCAGAAAGGCTGCGCAAAACATTCTGTGGAGAAAAGTCGATAGAGACTCGCCCAGTGAACATCGTCAATCCTCTCAAGCCTAAAAAGACAGAACCGAAGCAATATCTATGGATTCGTGCCAACGGTGAGATGCCAGACAACCAGCTCATTCATCAATATCTATTGGCTTATGCTTCTGATTGGGGGTTTTTAACCACAGCACTGCACCCGCATGAAGTATCGCTGATGACGCCAAACTTCCAAGTGGCAACCATCGACCACTCTATCTGGTTCCACCGTCCATTTAAGATGGATGAATGGTTGCTGTATGCCATCGAAAGCCCAACAGCAAGCAATACGCGTGGTTTGGTTCGTGGTGAGATCTACAACCAACAAGGCCACCTTGTTGCTACCGCAGTTCAAGAAGGCGTGATGCGTTATACCAAGTAGCTTGTTGTAAATTGCAACGAAAGAAGGAGTGCCGAAGCGCTCCTTCCTAATATTCCGAATTATCTTAAATCACTTAACCGCCGTAAATAGGCAACTCCGTCGTGTACTTTATCGGTTCCATTGCAAAAGTTGATGTCACGTTCGACAAACCTTTTACGCTGTTGACGAGCCGCTTGTAAAACTCGTCAAAACACTTCATGTCTTTAACCAATACTTTCATCATATAGTCGTATTCACCCGCCATACGATAAAACTCCATCACTTCAGGGAAATCACTCACTGTGGTAACAAAATGGTGATACCAATCTTCAGAGTGGTCACTGGTCTTTAATTGGACAAAAGCGATGAATGACAAATCAAGTTTTTCTGCATTCAGCAACGCGACTCGCTTTTCTATGTAACCTTCATCTTCTAGCTTCTTCATCCGCTTCCAACAAGGTGTTGTGGTTAGATTCACCCGTTCAGCTAAGTCGTTCAAAGACAAGGTGCCATCGGTTTGAAGTAAAGAAAGTAACGTCTTGTCGATTTTATCCAAGTTCATTTCTATAAAAACCTTACAAAGTAGAATTTTTTTCTATCATTAGTGAATATCAAAACAATAATAGCAAAGTTTTTCTCTACATTTATAGGTAGATTATCCCTATAGACAAAAACAACTACCCTACAAAATTCCGAGGAGACACGTTATGTGTACTGACCACAACTGGATCAACAACGCAGTGCGTAAGATTGAAGCTGATTTCCAACGCTCAGCAGACACTCATCTTTTCAAACTTGATCTTCCTTCTCTTGAAGGCATCGACATCTACCTAAAAGATGAAAGCACACACCCTACAGGTTCATTAAAGCACCGTTTAGCGCGTTCGCTATTCCTTTATGCAATTTGTAACGGCTGGGTTGGTCCAGAAACCACGGTGATCGAAGCATCATCAGGCAGTACAGCGGTTTCTGAAGCGTACTTCGCGCGTCTACTTGGCTTACCGTTTATCGCAGTAATGCCAAAAACCACAGCACGCAAGAAAATTGAACAAATCGAATTCTACGGCGGTAAAGCGCACCTTGTTGACCGTTCAGACCAAATTTATGACGAGTCTCGTCGCCTAGCGAAAGAGCTAAACGGTCACTACATGGACCAATTTACTTACGCAGAGCGCGCAACCGACTGGCGTGGTAACAACAACATTGCGAACTCTATCTTTAGCCAAATGGAGCTAGAAGATCACCCAATCCCAAGTTGGGTTGTGATGAGCCCAGGTACTGGCGGTACATCTGCAACGATTGGTCGCTTTATCCGTTACCAAAAATACGACACAAAACTGTGTGTTGTTGACCCTGAGAACTCAGTATTCTTTGACTACTTCCAGTCTGGTAATGCCGATATCAAAGGTGAAAATGGTAGCAAAATCGAAGGTATCGGTCGCCCACGTGTTGAGCCGAGCTTCATTGCTGGCGTCGTAGACGAAATGCGTAAAATCCCTGATGCAGCAAGCGTGGCGACAGCACATTGGCTATCAGGTCTGATTGGTCGTAAAGTTGGCGCATCGACAGGTACCAACCTGTACGGCGTGTTACAGCTTGCATGTGAGATGAAAAAGCGTGGTGAGAACGGCTCTATCGTTACTTTGCTTTGTGACTCTGGAGAACGCTACCTAGATACTTACTACAACACTGATTGGGTAAAAGAGAACATCGGTGATATCCAACCGTATCTTGCTCAACTTGAGATTATTCAAGCAGAAGGCTGTGTGGAACCCGCATGTTGCGGTCCAATCACTGAGTGATTTTCGCTGAGAATAAAGCAACAGCCCGCTGAAATGAGCGGGCTGTTTTGTATCTGCTTAAATGGTGTCTATTACTTTTTCTGACGCGCTTCAAATGCCGCCAACTGTTCTGGTGTCGCTTTTGGCTGGTGGTTTTGTTTCCATTCATCGTAAGTCATACCATAAACGCGCTCACGAGCATCATCGATGTCGATATCCACACCAAGATCTTCCGCTTCTGCCTTGTACCATTTGCTGAAACAGTTACGACAGAAACCAGCAAGTATCATAAGGTCGATGTTTTGCACGTCTTTGTTTGCATCTAAATGTGCAAGAAGACGACGAAATGTTGCCGCGTCCAGCTTGTCTTGTTCTTCTTGAGTTAGATTTTTGTATTTGAATTCAGCCACTTTACTTTCCTTTTATTTATCTCACAGCTCATAGCAGAGAAATGAGCGAGTTTGATCTGCTTAAAACTTGCGCCATCACAACAAATTTTCGCTCAACATCGCATACTCACCCAAAAGACTGATATGATAACTGCCACTTATCTTATTGATTAAATTAATACTAATTCTAAAAACAGTTCTTCACAAAGGTTATCGCCAAGTTATGAAAAACGCCATTCTAATATTATCGGCACTGACCCTGAGTCTGCCAACTTTCGCAGCTCAAGAGCAAACTCACCAATCCTACTTATACCTAGGCACAGGTAATGTTGGTTTTGACACTCCGAATTTTGGTTCTGATCGCGACAGTGGCTGGTCGACACCTCACATTACGGTTGGCTGGGGTTACCATGTAAACCAATACCTCGCATTTGAAGGGGTATTGCGTTATTCACAAAATGAACTTAAGAATGATGCTCTAAAAACTGACTTAGACCTTCACTATTACCAAGCAGGTATGTCTGCTGTTGTAACGAGTGATAACTTAGGCGATACGCCACTGTCACTATTTGGCCGCGTAACCGCGCTTGGCACTCAAGCTGAAATGTATGTTCCAAACGAACAAAAAGTCACAGACGATTCTGGTGCACTATTCAACATTGGTGCAGGTGTCCATTGGGATATGAGTAAAGATATTTGGCTACGTGCAGAATACATCTACAACGTTGCAGACATGGGCTTTGATGACTTCTACGACAGCTATGAAGGCGTGCAAGTGAGCTTGGGTAAACGCTTCTAATCGAACGCTCCAAGCTGGTTATAAAACCCAAAATTGGAGACAAAGAAAAGCCGAGGTCATTGCCTCGGCTTTTGTGTTTTAAAGTTTGGTTAAGGGTGCGCGATACGTCCCTTCGTATCATGGCTAAGCGCTTTATTCAGCTCAGCTTCAACATAACCAGGGGAACGCGTCTTCGCAGAGATCAATCGATACATCGCAGGGATAACAAACAGTGTAACTAACGTCGCAAACCCCATACCGAAGAAGATAACGGTACCGACGGCCACACGGCTTTCATAACCTGCTCCTGTTGACATGATCAAAGGAATAGCACCAGCTAGCGTCGTAAATGCCGTCATCATGATAGGACGCAGACGGCGAGCTGCCGCATCAGTGATCGCTTTTTCAAACTCGATACCACGGTCACGTAGCTGGTTAGCAAACTCAACGATCAAAATACCGTTTTTGGTTACCATACCGATCAACATAATCATGCCGATTTGGCTGTAGATGTTCATTCCTTGACTCATGACGACCAACCCAAGGAAGCCACCAAATACGCCCATAGGCACGGTGAACATTACCACCAGTGGGTTGACGAAGCTTTCAAACTGCGCTGCCAATACTAGGTATGCAACAAGTAATGCCAAGGCAAATACAACGGCAACACTGGCTTGGTTTTCTTTAAAGTCTTTCGACTCACCAGAGTAACTGACCGAAATATCACCCGGCAGGTTATCAATCGCTTCTTGATCTAAGAAATCTAGCGCCTCACCTAGGGTGTAACCTTCCGATAGGTTAGCAGTAATGGTGATCGACTTCTGTTTGTTGTAGTGGGACAGACGAATTGATGCCGCCACTTCTTCGACTTTAGTAACCGTATCTAGGGTCACTAGCTCACCGCTGTTGGTGCGTAAGTAAATCTGGCTCAAATCAGCCGCGTTATTGAAGCTGTTTTCGTCACCTCGAAGGTAAACATCATATTCTTCACCACGGTCAACGTAAGTGGTTTCACTCTTACCACCAAGCATGATTTCTAGAGTTTCAGAGATGTCTTGTACACTCACACCAAGTTCAGCAGCACGGCGCTTGTCCACTGACACCAAAAGCTCTGGTGTTTTCTCTGAGTAGTCGATTTCCGCACCTTCCATCATTGGTGACTCTTCAGCTGTGTTCTTGAGCATTTCAGCCCAGACTAACAACTCATCGTAATCAGAGCCACCAAGAACAAACTGCACAGGTTCGCTAGAACCACCACGGAAACCCGGCATGAATGGGAAGACACGAACGTCTGGAATACCGGCCAATGACTTACGAACTTGGTTGAGTGCTTCTTGTGCCGTCACATCACGCTCGTTCCAGTCTTCTAAAATCATGATAACGAAGCCAGTTTGGTCACCCGCTTGCCCACCAAATGCTGGTGTTTGAATACTGAATGATTTCAGGAAACCTTGTCCCAACAATGGCATCAAGCGATCTTCTACGATGTCCATGTTCGCCGACATTCGGTTGTAGGAAGTCGCATCTGCACCACGAACAAAAGCAAAGATAACCCCTCGGTCTTCTTGTGGCGTTAGCTGTGCAGGCACTTGATTCATCAAACCATAACTGCCTCCCATACACGCAAGGATAACCAAAGGCGCAGCCCAACGAACCTTCAATGCACCACGCAGCGCTTTTCGGTAACCAGCCTCTAACTTAGCAAACAATTTATCGACCGCTTGGTTGAATCGATTCGGCTTCACATTCGCTTTTAGTATCTGACTACCGAGCACTGGAGTCAGCGTTAATGCAATTAAAGATGAGAAGATCACTGACATCGCCAACAATACTGAGAACTCAGTAAATAGCAGGCCTACCATGCCATCCATAAAAGAAATCGGCAGGAAGACCATCACCAGAACCAAGGTCGTAGCAACAACGGCAAATCCGACTTCTCTTGTGCCTTTATAAGCCGCCAGCAGTGGTGACTCGCCGCGCTCAATATGGTGGAAGATGTTCTCTACGACAACAATCGCATCATCCACAACTAGACCGATAGATAGGATAAGCGCCATCAGGGTGATTAGGTTGATAGAGAAGCCGAAGTAGTAAGCCGCAATGAATGAAGAAATCAGTGAGACTGGTACCGTCACCGCAGGAATCAATGTAGCGCGCGCCTGACCGATAAAAATATAGAGGACTAAAATAACCAGACCACCCGTAATAAAGAGCGTGCTGTATACCTCATCAATCGAGCGTTCAATAAATACTGTGGCATCATAGTCTATGGCCAGACGAGTACCGTCCGGTAAGAACTTCTGAATCTTATCTACTTCTGAACGCACCGCCTGTGCCACTTCTAGTGGGTTAGCGTCTGATTGCGGAACGACGCCTAAGCTAATGTTGACTACACCATCACTCTTAAAGGTTGAGTTTTCGTTTTCCGCACCAATGAATACGTCTGCCACATCTTTCAAATAAATAGGCGTGTTATCGCTAGCACGTTTCACAACAAGATATTGAAAGTCTTCTGGCGTATTGTACGTACGTGCTGTACGAACTGACATGACGGTTGAATCGTTACGAACCTCACCTCCTGGACTTTCCAAGTTTTCACTTCGTAATGCTGTCGTGATATCAGATGCAGTAACCGAGCGACCAGCCATCAGATCTGGTTTAAGCTTCACGTACATCACTTTGTATAAACCACCGGACAAGTCGATCGAACTGACGCCCGATATCAGACTAAAGCGGTCCATAAGTACGCGCTCGGCATAATCCGTTAGCTGGGTACGGTCCATCTCTGATGAACTGAGGTTAATATAGAGGGAGGCTTCACCAGAACCATTATTCTTGTAAACAACGGGATCGTCAGCTTCATCTGGCAGCGAACGTTGAGCGCGAGCAACGGCATCGCGAACATCACTCACGCCGGTGTTTAAGTCATAACCCAACTCAAATGTAATGGTGATACGCGACATACTGTTGCGCGTCGTCGAGCTAATTTCGTCGATACCACTGATACCAGAAAGCTGGTCTTCCAATACCGACGTTATTTGGCTCTCGATGATGGTGGCAGAGGCGCCTTCATAACGTGTGCTGATCGAAACCACTGGGCTTTCGATGTCTGGCATTTCACGGACTGCAAGTTTAGTAAACGACACAAAGCCGAATACACACAGCAGCATACTCAATACCAGCGCAGCGACAGGGCGCTTTACGGAAACGTCAGAAAGTAACATTAGTTCGCTTCCTTAGCCGCTTTGCCTTCTGCATCTGCAGCATGTGCACTTTTCGATTGAGTTGGCGCGACAATTTCAGCGACTTCAACGCCATCACGCATATTTACGATGCCTTGAACCACTATTTTGTCGCCGATCTCAACACCCGATTCGATCACAACCTCATTATCAACACGCGCTCCTAGGAAGACCTCCTGACGCATTGCTTTATTGTCTTCATCAATCACGTATACAAAACGCTTAGTACCTGAATACTCAAGTGCTTGAACCGGAATGATTGGCGCTTTAATCGCAGGAAATGCCAACGATGCATTCATCAGCATGCCAGGTTTTAAGTGATTTTCTGGGTTATCAAATTCGATACGAACACGTAAGTTTAAGGTTTCAGCACTAATTCGCGTATCAATACCTGTTACCTTACCCACGAATTCTTGATTATTCCAAGCACTGGTGGTGGCATGCACTTCCATACCGACCGACAACATCGATAGGTAACGTTCAGGAACTTGAAGATCCAATTCCATGACAGAGAGGTCATCAAGCGTCAATAATTCAGAACCAGCGCTGACCATTTTACCTTTGCTAAAATCAATAAAACCAACGGTACCGGCAAAAGGTGCACTAATATGAAGATCCAATAAGTTAGCTTTAGCGGCATCTAGACGCGCTTGTGCAATTTCAACACTCGCCTTTTGCCCATCAATTTCAGTTTGGGTAATCGCATTACGTTTAACCAAACGCTGAAACTCTTTTAACTTACGCTGTTCATCTTTTAGGTATGCTTTTGCCTCTATTAAGGCAGCTTGTGCTTTATCATCGTTAAGTTGAATCAAAAGCTGGTTTTGCTGAACGTTTTGATTAGCGTTAACGGCGATTTGTTTCACCTTGCCAGCGACTTCAGAAGCAACCACTACGGATTCGGCCGCTTCTAACTTGCCGATCAACGACAGAGATTGGTTAATTTCATGCGTTTCTACTTGTTCAGTTACTACCGTAACTGTAGATGGACCACGTTTGGCAGCAAAAGCTACTGGCGAAGCCATTAAAATAGAAAGCGTTAAAACAGATAAAGTGGCTCTCATACTCATAATCTTGACTATTAATCGAATAAACTTATGTCATTAAACTGAATACAGTTTATCAGTAGATACGTCCTCTAACGTCAAGTAGTGTAAATTCAAGTAAAAAGAAGGTTTTCCTTTTGTATAAACGACATACAAAACGCTGACTTTCTACCATCTTTGCCCAAAAAGGCAGCATTCAACGTAAAAACGTAAGAAAAACGCTTTACAGCCGGAGCGAGTTTGCTATGATGCGCTCCGCACTTGAGAGATGTGTTGGGAAAACAAATCTTAAGTATAAAAATACCCTGGAGGGGTTCCCGAGTGGCCAAAGGGAGCAGACTGTAAATCTGCCGGCACTGCCTTCGATGGTTCGAATCCGTCCCCCTCCACCATATTCTTTCTTATGTTTTTCCTTTAAACGTGAGAACAACTTGGAAGCTAGGTTGGGAAACTAACATCTAAGTATAAAAACACCCTGGAGGGGTTCCCGAGTGGCCAAAGGGAGCAGACTGTAAATCTGCCGGCACTGCCTTCGATGGTTCGAATCCGTCCCCCTCCACCATATTCTTTCTTATGTTTTTCCTTTGAACGTGAGAACAACTTGGAAGCTAGGTTGGGAAACTAACATCTAAGTATAAAAACACCCTGGAGGGGTTCCCGAGTGGCCAAAGGGAGCAGACTGTAAATCTGCCGGCACTGCCTTCGATGGTTCGAATCCGTCCCCCTCCACCATATTGAAAAAGCCAGCTCATTGAGCTGGCTTTTTTCGTTCTATAGCTATATTTTTTCAATGGCTTACCTAACTATTTGGCTAAATCTAGCCTCACTCAACGCGCGATTCTTAGTGATCTTTCGTTAAGTAGTACGACACCTAGGTACTTTTAACTAGCTCTGCTTGAGAGCGAATCCAAGTGTTAGTTGGTTTATTTAGGTCAATGGAATCAAGCCATTGATCATCTCCGTTAGCTTTATCTTCACCATTCCCTACTGTGCGACTCATCGCTGCCTCATAACAACTCTATTAAAGTCGACTTCAACCACTCGTCCTGTCTCGATAGATTTAGAGTCTCTGAACTTCAGGCATAAAAAATCCCGCACGAAAGCGGGATTTTATTAAGACTAAATTGAATACTTAAGATAATTAACCTTGAATACCGACGATCAACCACGGTGCATTTGGCACAGTTAGGTCACGCTCTAGGTGCCAGATATCTTCGATTTCTTCTTCGACACCTTCTTCAGCATCACGGTAACGACCACTGAACTGTAAGCTGAGCTGTGCCTTACTTGCATCATAATCTGCACGAACAATTTCAGCATCAACGTACATCACATCTGTGTGCTGCTCACCATCTAACTTCGCACGTTCTGCTTTCAAGTCTTCAAACAGGCTTGCCGAAACGTATTCTTCAATCGTGTGCAGCTGATTGTGGTTCCAAGCACCTTGCAGGATTCGGTAGTGCTCACGAGAGCCGTTGATGAATGCCGCTTGGTCAAAACCCGGTGGGTAGTTATGCGGGATATCAGTTTGTGCGCCGAAACCACCAAAGCCACCAGCATTTGTGTTTGGTTGTTGTTCAAAATTCTGCATGTTTGGCTGCTCGAACTTGGTGTTGTTACCACCAAAGGCTGGCTGCTGACGATGCTGATTCATACTGCCCTGCTTAGCACCAAGCATACCTCGCATCAGTTTGAAGATAACGAATGCGATCAAACCAATGATTAGGATATCCATAAACTGGATACCTTCAAACGCACCACCAAAGAATGCTGCCAGAAGACCACCAGCAAGAAGACCACCAAGTAAGCCGCCCATCAAACCTTTTTTGCTTGATGATTTAGCACCTTGTTCTTTACCAATGGTGTTTGTGTTTTGTTGCTGCTGTTTAGGAGCAGGCGCGGTTTTGTAACTCTTACCAAAAGACTTACCACCACCAAATTTCTTCGCTTCTGCGATAGGCGTTACGGCAACAGTAAACATCAGTAGGGCGACAATCGAAAATAAACGTTTCATCGTTATCCTTAAAATTGACGATATGTACTTAATCATGCTGATTGATGATGAAGCAAACAAGCATCCATATCAGTAGCACGCTAAATATGAGATATGACCATCATACTCCGTCAGATACAACAATGAAACATTCCATAATAGAAGACATGTATCAGAATATTGCCAAGCAATAGGTTTCTGACTGGTTTGTGTTATTGACGGTGATTCAGTAGCTGTCTATCATATTGAACGTTGTTCAATAAGTAGTTTTAGATTATGGCGCGCAGAAACGATCACACCAGAGAAGAGTTAGTCAACTTGACCCTTACTACGGTCAAAGACTTTTTAGACGAAAACTCTTACCACGAGCTCAGTCTTCGTAAGATTGCTAACATGATTGGTTACGTGCCAAGCACTTTAGTAAACATTTTCGGCAACTATAACTTGTTGCTTTTACACGCGGTTGCTCAAACGTTAGATGAGCTACAACAAGAAGCAGTGAAAGCGACCAAGAACAGTAAAGATGCCCATCAGGCCTTATTTGAACTGGCTTATTGTTATCACGATTTCGCGCAAAAACACCCACATCGTTGGCAGTTAGTTTTTGAGCACAATATGAATGGCGCAGAACTTCCTGAATGGCATGCAAAACGCATCGACGGTATGACTGGCATGCTAGAATCCTTACTTGCTCAAATCGCACCGCACCGTACTGAGTCTGAAGTACTTCAAGCGAGTCGCGTATTGTGGTCCGGAGTACATGGAATCACGCTACTAAGCGTTGATGATAAGTTTTTCTCTAGTGAACCTATTGATGGTAAAGAGCTTATTGATAACCTGATTTCAAACTATCTGATCAGCTGGTAATAAAGGATTATTCATGTCATCAGACAGCCAGTCGTCCTTGCTTAGGCAACGAAAGTTCCTTCCCTATTTTATTACCCAGTTTTTTGGTGCTTTCAACGACAATATCTTCAAAAATGTGCTGTTGCTGTTTGTCGCCTTTGCGGGGTCTAGTGCACTGCCCGTTTCTAGCAACTTATTTATCAACTTAGCCGCTGGCTTGTTCATCCTCCCGTTCTTTCTATTTTCCGCATCAGCAGGGGTGCTGGCAGATAAGTATGAAAAATCTTGGTTTATCCGCAAGGTAAAACTGTTCGAGATAGGCATAATGTTGCTTGGGGCTGTAGGTTTCATTACCGAGAGCTACGGTGTTTTACTCCTACTGTTATTCCTGATGGGCACGCAGTCAGCATTCTTCGGCCCAGTCAAATATGCATTGCTACCACAACAACTTAACGAGAAAGAACTCGTTCCGGGCAATGCACTAGTAGAAGCTGGTACCTTTATTGCTATTTTGATCGGTACACTAGGCGCAGGGCTGATTGCTTCCGCAGATAACGCTAAATACCTCGCTGCATTTTGTGTGGTTATCTTTGCCCTTCTTGGCTACTTATCAAGCCGTTCAATTCCCTTTGCTTCCGCTAGCGCTCCCGATATTCAATTTAAATGGCAGCCATACAAACAAACCAAACACACGCTTTCTATTGCCAAGTCTGACCGCATCGTCTTCCAATGCATCATGGCAATCAGCTGGTTCTGGTTCTTAGGCGCGGCTTATCTCACCCAGTTCCCTAATTTCACGAAAGAGTATTTGAATGGTACAGAGAGCGCGGTTTCATTTCTGTTAGCTTTGTTCTCGGTCGGTATTGCTGTTGGCTCAATGGCCTGTAACTGGCTCTCAAACCACAGAATTGAAGTAGGAATCGTACCGATTGGTGCTTTAGGTATCACCATATTCGGTTTCTTGATGGCGACATCTATTCCTACAGACTTACCTCGATTTCATACCTTTGTTGAGTTTGTAAGCTTCGACGCTTTTTGGCCGCTGTTCTTCTGTCTACTAATGATCGGAATCTCTGGCGGCTTGTTCATCGTACCGCTGTACGCGCTTATGCAACACAGAGCAAAAGAGACAGAGCGAGCACAAGTCATTGCGGGGCTAAACATCTTTAACTCGTTGTTTATGGTGGGTAGCGCAATATTGGGTATCGTCTGCCTAAGCGTGCTTGAAATGACCATCCCCCAATTGTTCGCTCTATTGGCTGTTTTAAATTTCTTAGTTGCGGCATACATTTTCCTGCAAATCCCAATTTTCGTTGTGCGCTTTGCTATGTGGGTTGTCACTCACACAATTTACCGCGTAAAACACAAGAATTTGCACCACCTTCCTGAGCATGGTGGTGCATTAATCGTATGTAATCATGTGAGTTACATGGACTCGCTACTATTAAGTGCGGTTTGCCCACGCTTGATTCGCTTTGTGATGGAAGAAGATTACGCCAACCTTCCACCTCTACGACGTTTTCTTCGCCGAGCTGGTGTGATTCCGATCTCGGCCAGCAATCGCACTTCTATTCGTCGTGCATTCAGTGATGTTGAGGCGGCACTAAGTGAGGGGCATATTGTGTGTATTTTCCCTGAAGGTCGTTTGACATCAGATGGTGAGATGAACGAGTTTATGCGCGGTATAGACATCATCCTTCGTCGTAGCCCTGTTCCAGTGATACCAATGGCGTTGAAAGGCTTATGGGGCAGCTACTTCAGTCGCGCAAAAGGCCGAGCATGTAAGGGCTTACCAACGCGTTTCTGGTCTAGACTGGAAATCGAAGCAGGAACGCCTGTCGATCCAAAACATGCCACAGCACAAGCTATGTTTGAGAAAGTAAAAGCACTTCGCGGCGACTGGCGCTAAACTCAAACAGAACCATTCTTAATTTTTGAACATGCGTTTAGTTTTTCTGAACGCACGTTCAATTCATTAAGACTTTCTGACCATAGGCGTTACGATATACTCTGCGCTTTAACTCACTACAACGAAGACACCCTTGAATACAAAGAATATCCCCTTTGGATTGGCACTGCTGTTTTGTTTAACCCCTTTTGTGTCCTCTCCTATCGCGCTTGTGATCGGTTTTCTTTTGGCGAGTTTTAGCCTAGTACCGACAGAGCTTCCTATTGCTTCATTTACCAAAAAGCTGCTTTCTTATTCCATTATTGGTTTGGGCTTTGGGATTCACTTTGACCAAGCACTCGCGGTCACGTCTGATGGAATAGGTCTAATCATCGCGACCATCCTTGGCACACTTGTGATCGGCATGATGATTGCCAAAGCAATAAAACTTGAACGCACAACGGCGTATTTGATTGCTTCTGGTACTGCCATTTGTGGTGGTAGTGCGATTGCTGCTGTCGCTCCAGCGATCAAAGCAAAGGACGAACAAATCGGTCTTGCACTTGCAACGGTTTTCGTTCTGAACTCACTGGCGCTGTTTATCTTCCCTGTAATTGGTCACGCTATTGGTTTGGATCAGCATACGTTCGGAACGTGGGCTGCGATTGCAATTCACGATACCTCTTCCGTTGTGGGTGCGGCATCTGCTTACGGTGAAGAAGCATTGACTACCGCAACCACATTGAAGCTTGCTCGCGCATTGTGGATCATTCCTGTCGCACTGATCAGTGCCGTGATCTTTTCTCGTGGAAACGGTAAAGAAGGTAAAAACAAGTTAGTGATTCCTTACTTCATTTTCTGGTACTGCGCTGCTATTGCATTCAGCGACTTCTTCCCGCAATTTGAAGTGGTGTATCAAGGCATCTTTGCTATTGCTAAGCAAGCGCTTGTGGTGTGTCTGTTCTTGATTGGTTGCAGTATTTCAGTATCGAAGCTGAAGTCGGCAGGGGCAAAACCATTATTGTTTGGTGTCACACTGTGGGTGCTGATTTCTACAACATCACTCGGTTGGCTACTGCTGAGCTAAACCTTAATTAACTTTCTGTGGCTGGGTGAGCTCTGCTTTTTTCGCGCTCTGGTTTTTGTGTACCAACACTAAAGCTATCGCGACCAGAAAGGCGGTTAGCTCAGCCAATGAGCGCGTTAGTCCCTCAGTGCTCATCGCAAGGCCAATTTGTAGCAACACCGCTGCCACCAAAGCTAATTTGATCATCCTGAACCTTATGCTTTATTTCTTAAACTTTAAGCATAATTATGATTCAGAGTTATAAGGATTCGAAATTCCCTTTTCGACTAATTCATTGCTAAATCAACTAAGTTGGCTCTCCACCCATGAAATGAAAGTCTTCACTTTAGGGCGGTGCTCATACCCAGATGGACAGAGTAAATCATACCCCTGCTGAGTATCCATCGTAGGGTAAGGGCTCACTAGTTCTCCTTTGTCTAAGAGATCTTTGACAAACCGATAGCGTCCCATCGCAACACCAACATTGTTTCTCGCGGCTAACACAGCCATATCACGGTGACTAACACAATAAAAGTGTTGGAAAACATCCACATCTAATGCCATGTGAGACACCCACCTCTGCCATACGTCAGAGCCTAATGCATGAATAAAATTAATACGGTGTAGAGAGGCGAGCCCATCTTCTAAAATATTCATCTCTTTCATGTACTGTGGTGTACAAACAGGAATGTACTTTTCACCAAACAATCGCTGACGATAAACATCAACAAGGTGCTCAGTATCATAAAAGATAGCCACATCGATCTGATTTGTTACAAGATCTAACTGACTTTCTTGCGCAAATAGATTGAGATTGAAACCTGGGTAATGGCGCTTAAAGTCCGCAACCCTTGGCATTAACCAACCGTTTAAGAATCCTGGAGAGGCGGCAATGTTTATCTCGCCTACTAAATCCGTCGACTTTATTTCTTCAATCTCATTAAAAATGGTACTGAGCGATGTAGATAACGTCTTTTGAAAACGACGCCCTTCCTCTGTCAGCTCAAGCTTTCTCGTACCGCGAACGAACAAGGTAAAACCCAGCTCTTGCTCGAGTACTTTAATGCGATGACTAACCGCACCTTGGGTTAAATGCAACTCCTTCGCTGCATGAGTAAAGCTAAGGTGCTTCGCTGCGATACTAAAGGTATGAAGATTCCTAAGCAGTAATTGTTGGTTAGCCATGACACACCATGCATTAAAAATATTAATTCATGATAGTAGTGAATTCGTTTGTTTGCGTCGATAATTAAGTTTCAAATAGTCCCTAGAAACTTAATAAAAACGCCAATTTCCAGCATAGATCATATTCTGGGAGGCATTAAAAATTATAGGGGCAAATATGAATATACTCGGCTACATGCAAAAAGTCGGTAAGGCGTTGATGGTTCCCGTAGCGACACTACCCGCTGCGGCAATCTTGATGGGCATAGGCTACTGGATTGACCCTGTCGGGTGGGGCTCAGAAAGCGTACTGGCCGCATTTTTAATCAAATCTGGTGGTGCCATCATCGATAACATGGCGGTGCTATTTGCCGTCGGTGTCGCTTTTGGTCTAAGCAGAGACAAGAATGGCTCTGCCGCACTTTCCGGCTTTATTTGTTTTATGGTTTTAACCACATTGCTTGCGCCAGGAACGGTCACTCAACTGATGGGCATCACAGCAGATGAGGTGCCTGATGCGTTCAACAAGATTAATAACCAGTTTATCGGTATCTTAGTTGGCATAATTTCAGCGGAGATTTACAACCGTTACTCCGGAGTCGAGTTACCTAAGGCATTAGCGTTCTTCAGTGGAAAACGCCTAGTTCCGATCCTAACTTCTATTGCTGGTATGGCATTGGCCTTCATTCTGCTTTACGTTTGGCCTGTGATTTACGATGCACTGATCATTTTCGGCACTAAGTTGGAAGCAATGGGCGCTGTCGGTGCCGGTCTTTTTGGTTTCTTCAACCGCCTGATGCTGACCATCGGCATGCACCACGCGCTTTACCCAGTGTTCTGGTTTGATGTAGTTGGGATTAATGACATTCCAAACTTCCTCGGTGGTGCACAATCTATTGCGAATGGCACTGCGGTTGTTGGCCAAACTGGTATGTACCAAGCAGGCTTCTTCCCTATCATGATGTTTGGTCTGCCGGGCGCTGCGCTTGCGATGTACCACTGCGCAGATAAAGAGAACAAAAACAAAGTATTTTCTATCATGCTTGCCGCTGCAATGGCGTCTTTCTTCACAGGCATCACCGAGCCACTAGAGTTCAGCTTTATGTTCCTAGCGCCTGTGCTTTACCTAATCCACGCAGTACTAACGGGCATTTCTATGTACATTGCTGCAAGCATGCAATGGATGGCAGGCTTCGGTTTCTCCGCTGGGTTCGTAGACTTTGTGCTTTCAAGCCAAAATCCACTCGCAACCAAATGGTACATGTTGATCCCACAAGGTTTAGTGTTCTTCGCTCTGTACTACACGATATTCCGCTTCGCGATCGTTAAGTTCAACCTGCGCACTCCGGGTCGTGGCGAAGACATGGAGAAGGAAGTAACAGAAAACGTTGGTGAACTTGCAAAAGATTACATTGCCGCTATCGGTGGTGCAGATAACATCCTAGAGGTAGACAACTGTATTACCCGCCTACGCTTAACCGTAAAAGATTCCTCACTGGCTGACGAAGCAAAACTAAAACAGCTCGGCGCAGCAGGTGTAGTTTGTATTGGTAAAGGTGGCCTGCAAGTCATCATCGGCCTAGGTAAAGTAGATAAAGTAGCGGAGCAAATGAAAGTCGCCCTCGCTAACTAAAGAATTGTGGTGACTCACCATCACCACATCCCCCTGAAGTGCAATAACGCTTAGTCACCGTTTTGCACTTCATTTTTTAACCAGTCTTTTACCGCTTTGCGCGATACTTTAATTCCTCCAACCAATAAGGTTTGAGGCATTACGTAATACGCGACTGGCCATTTGAATTTTTCTAGCTTAGTTTGCAGGTGTTGCTCGTATTGAGCATTGTCCAGTAATGAATCCGTCTGCATCACTGCTACTGGTCGATGTCCAAATTCCACATCTTCTACCGGTACAACGATGCTCTGCGAAACACTCTCTATTTGGTTCAGTGCCGCTTCTATCTCTTCACAATGAACGTTTTCACCACCAGAGATAAATTGGTTATCTGCTCGACCAATAATCTTGAGTTCATCCCCTTGCCACTCTCCGAGATCCTTACTGTCGAACCAACCGTTTTCATTCAGAAGCGAGGTAACTGAGCCTTGTTTGAAATAGCCTGCTGCTAGCGTTTGCCCACCGATATAAATACGTTCTTCCTCCAGCTTAATATCGCGATTTTGCAATAGGTGACCCGCGTTACTGATGCTATCGATTTGCTTTGCCGTTACGGTAGAGGCCGCTTCTGTCATGCCATAACCCAGCCAAGTTTCAATACCCTGCTGTGTTGCTCGCAGTGCGAGTTCATGGGCAACATGACTGCCGCCGAGTAAGACATGCGTGAGAGACAATTTGACTTGTTCATCCAGTAAACGCTTAAGCTGGGTCGCAACGAGAGAGGCATGAGAGACACCAAGAATATCATCAGCAAGATTTCCGCTTCCTACCTTAAGCGTTGCGCCTGCAAATAGCCAACGGTAGACAATCGCCAAGCCTGACACGTGATAAAGCGGCAAGGAAAGCAGCCAAGTATCTTGATGGTTGAATTGGAATTCGCTTAACAGACCTTGAGCAGAAGCAAGGTGCTGACGATGAGTATGCACCACGGCTTTAGGGGTGCCCGTCGAGCCAGAGGTAAACACAATAGACGCTAAAGCATCATGTGCGTAGCCTTCGTTTGAAGTGCCAGCATCACATTGCGATTCGCTATCCAGAGTCGAAAGTTGGATGATACCTAGTTGCGATAACTGCTGTTCAGAGTAGCTAGCGGCAACACCATCAGCAAACCACACAAAACGTTGTTGAGTTGGCTTATATAGCGTCGTTAACTTACCCGCAAGTGCCTCAAAAGGCTGCGGCATGGTCAACGCAGCAATTGCGCCTATCTGCTGAGCAGCAAGATAAAACCACAGGGTTTCAACTTGGTTCTTACCGACTAGCGTCACCAAGTCTCCACTCGCGACACCCTGTTGTTGAAGGTAGCGAGCGTACAAATCGACACGAGCAGTCAATTGTTGCCAGTTAACTTGCTCTTTGGTCGTCTCAAGCGCAATAGAAAAAGGGCTCACTTGAGCCCAATATTTCCATGGTGCAATCGCAATCGTCTCTATGCTGAATGCCACACTAACTCCTGCTCAGATAGCGGAAGAACTGGAAGTTCACATTTAGGCCAACTTTGCTCTAGCTGCACTTTGAACAAACCAATCGTATCCAAACCTGGGATCTCATTAGGTAGTTGCCATTGTGCTAAACGAGCAAGTTGGTTCAGGCCAAGGCTTGATTCAATGCTTGAGCTGATTACGGCTTTAATACCTAATGTCTTCGCCTTTTCAATCAGCTTAATACAGAAATCAACTGAGCCGATCAGCATTGGCTTGATGATGATGGTTTTTACGCCAGTGAGATCTTCTAAGCTGAAATCTTCACGGCGAACCGCATCTTGCAGTGTTTCATCCCACGCGATTGCAATACCCGTATTGATTGCAAAAGACAGGCTATCACCCGGAGAGCGGCATGGCTCTTCCAAGAAGGTAATACGCTGGCGTAGTGATGGTGCAATATACTTAGCAAACTGCTGGGCTTTTTCTGGCGTCCAAGCGCGGTTAGCATCAAGACGAAGCGTCAGCTGTGGAATCGACTCAAGGAACAAGTTCACTAGCATGCCGTCACGAATAGGTTCGTACAAACCCACTTTTACTTTCGCGACTTTTTCGCCTTCCATCTCGTTCAGTTTCGGGATCAGATCGTCTGGATCACCGTTACACAGAGGGGCGACTTGGTACTTACCTTGTGCAGGTAAACCGCCTTCAAGTTCCAACTGGGCCATAGACAGACCAAAAGCAACCGATGGATACATGTGGTTGTAATCTAAAGGCAAGTTTGCCACCCAACGCTCTGCTTGCGCTTGCAGCTGAATGCCCGCTTCCTCAGTGCCTTCTAGGCTGAAGCCAACCAAAGGGGCAACTTCACCGCGACCAACCTTGTCACCGTCCGTTAATTCAAGGATATAACCTTTACGTTCCGTCAGCTTGTTATCACGTAGTATTACGCCACTGTCCATTGGTAGACAGTAACGGTAAATCTTCGCTTTACGCATAATTCGAATCCTATGTAATGCCGTATATTCTGAGCTTTTTAACGAGAGAACTCGCAGTCTCCCAGAGGGCGAGACGCTCAGGACGAAAAACGAAACAGAGGAGCACAAAGGCTCCTCTTTCTTTACGGATTATGGGTTACGAGGGAACTTGTCGAAGTCTGGGCGACGTTTCTCGTTGAATGCGTTGCGGCCTTCTTGGCCTTCATCTGTCATGTAGAACATCATGGTTGCGTTACCAGCCAGTTCTTGCAAGCCAGCTTGACCATCACAGTCCGCGTTCAATGCGGCTTTCAAGCAACGCAATGCCATTGGGCTGTGCTGTAGAACTTCACGACACCAACGAACGGTTTCTTTTTCTAAGTCTTCTAGTGGTACAACCGTGTTTACTAGACCCATGTCTACCGCTTCTTGAGCATTGTAGAAACGACATAGGAACCAGATTTCGCGAGCTTTCTTCTGACCTACGATACGAGCCATGTAAGACGCGCCCCAACCGCCATCAAAAGAGCCCACCTTAGGACCAGTTTGACCAAATTGTGCATTCTCCGCCGCAATCGTCAGGTCACACATCATGTGCAACACGTGACCACCACCGACAGCCCAACCTGCGACCGATGCGATCACTGGTTTTGGACAAGTACGAATATCGCGTTGGAAGTCTAATACGTTTAGGTGGTGCGTACCTTGGTCGTCTTTGTAGCCGCCGTAGTCGCCACGGATCTTCTGGTCACCGCCAGAACAGAACGCATCTTCACCTAGACCTGTCAGGATGATCACACCAACAGTCGAGTCATAACGCGCATCTGCCAGTGCATCAATCATCTCTTTTACAGTTTGAGGACGGAAAGCATTACGTACCTGTGGACGTGCAATGGTAATTTTCGCGATACCATCAACAGACTTGTGATAGTGGATATCCTCGTATTTCTCGCTGCAATCTTTCCATTGAACCGGAGCGTAAAGTTCTTCTTCAGAAATGCCTACTGTTTTAGCCATGGTGATTCCCATTGTTCTCGTTGCTCTCACTGAAAGTGAGAATGAATTATTTGATTAATCTGTATCGCAAACTTTTGGGGTTGCTCTTGATGAGCGTTATGCCCTGCCCCCTCAATTTGTCGATATGCCAACCCGCTCATTTCTGCCAGTTGACTGAATTTTTTGTCTTTAGCACCGCACACGTAATACAGCGGAACCGCTTGTTGTTGCAGTGCTGGTAGCAAATAACCTTGCTTAGCCAAAGAAGTCGCAAGCAACATATCTGCGACTGACGAGCCAAGATTAGCACTTCGTTTTGTCACTAATGTTTGTCTTTGCTCATGGTTTAGTGAAGAAAAGACCAACTGTTGGTACCAATCGTTCAAAACACAAGCAAGAGGCTCAATTTTGAAACGCTTTGCCCAGCGAGTGTCATTCTTTAATCTGGCCTGCTTATCTGACTCGTTTTGTAGACCGAAGTTTCCTCCTTCAACAATGGCACCACAAATATTGAGATCTGAAAAACACTGGTGCGCAAGGCCATGCATAGCAATGCGTCCCCCCATTGAGTAACCAATCAAAATAAGCGGCTGTTGTGAAGGAAATAGTAAAGATAGTGTGGAATTGAGCAATTTGCAGCAATCATCTAGATCACGGCAAGAAATAGATTGGCTTTGACCATGACCAGGAAGGTCAATCGTCACACGTTCGAATTGAGGTAACGCGTTTGAGCATAGATGCCAATCCGCTCCGCTACCTAACAAGCCATGCAAAAACACCAGAGTAGGCAAAGTGCTACCTTGGTGCTTTTCCGTTGCTGAAAAGTGCTCAGAATAGAGCATGCAAATTCTTGTTGAACGATTTTAAATGCTCAACAGCTTGGTTAGACGGCGTTTGCACTTCAATCACCAATGCGCCTTGCCCTGAAGCAAAATGCTCAGAAACCAAAGATTGGTATTCTGCTAATGAGCTTGGTTGACGATACTCTAAACCAAACTGCTTCGCGGCGTGCTCAAAGTCGTAACCATGAGGCATTTGGTAGAACGACTCACGATGTTCCTGCGGCACCGGCAGTAAATCAAAAATCGCGCCGCCATCATTGTTCGTAATCACCAACACTGACGGTAACTTACTGTGCGTAAACAACGCCAGTGAATTCAACCCATACAATGCCGACGTATCACCAATAAACATTAACATCGGGTTCTGGCGCGCGCGTTGCACCCCGCTTGCCGTTGCAAACAGGCCATCAATGCCTGAAGCACCACGGTTGGTAAACACTTCAGTATTGTCGAGCTTACCAAACATATCAATTAAGCGAACAAACAAGCTGTTACCCACAAACAGGTCAACACCTTTTGCGCGTTCTGCAACATCAATGGCTAATGCAATCTCGCTTAGCTCACTCTTAGGATCAGAAACGAACAAACCTTTTGCATGCTGAGTCACTTGCTTAATGTCAGTCGCAAGGTCGTCTGCCCAACCAGTATATTCCGATTCAAACTCTGTGGTACGTTCTACCCAAGAGCTCGGTTGTTCAGCCCAATGCCATTGTGGCAAGTGGCTTTGATTATCACGGTCTAAACGTGGAGAAACATACCAGTACTGAATATCTCTACCATGTTGGCTACGCGAAACATGTTTATCGAGCCAGTGGTTAAAACGCTTGGAGATTATTCGGCTACCAAATTGAACCACTAAATCACAGCTATCTAACTGGCTCGCCAATCTTGGATGCTGCAACCACATATCAAAATGGGCCCAATCCGAACTCACACCACTTTGAGGATCAGCCAAAACAGGCCACCCCATTTGCTCAGCAAACGAACGTGCAGCCTGTGCTTGGGCTAAAGGCAAACTCCCAATGACCACGATACCTTTGTTGTCACCACAGCTTGGAATGGCACTGTTCGTTTTCGGGTTGAATCGTTGACAATAAGTCACGCGACTTTCTTTCCAACCAGCAACCGTATCGAGGTAATCTTGGTGAGTACTTTTTTCTACGTTTGAGTATAACGGCTCAGGGAAGGCACAGTTGATGTGTACCGCACTGCCTTTTAGCCGCTGCGTGAACATCACTTCATCCACAGAGGTCAAAAGCCAGTTGAGTGGCGTAGACAATGTCGGGCTTGGCAAATTCAGACTGTCAGAAACATGCTGTGAGAAAATACCAAGTTGATTGATGGCTTGATTTGCACCACACCCTACCAACTCGACTGGTCTATCGGCAGTCAATATCACCAGCTTTTCACCAGTGAGTTTTGCCTCTGCAATAGCGGGCAACAGATTGGCGACGGCAGTACCAGAGGTCACGATCAATGCCACAGGCTCTCTACTGGCTTTTGCTAGCCCTAATGCCATAAAGCCCAAACCACGCTCATCAAAGTGCGTGTGAATGATAAAATTTGGATTATCCGCCGCCTCCACCGTCAAAGGGGTAGAGCGAGAACCTGGTGCAATACAGATATGATTTACACCAAAGCGGTTTAATTCTGTCAGGATGGTTTCAGACCAAATTCGATTTAAAACAGCTTGATCAGCATTCATGATGCAACCCCAAGCGGTGGGTGGTCTGAAATAAGAGAAAGTAACGTTGACATTTTTTTATCTAACTCGGCCCATTCATGCTCTGCAATGGAACCTGGAACAATACCCGCGCCAGCAAACAGTTGAACTTGTTCTTCAAGGATCAACGCACTTCTGATTGCGACACAAAACTCTGCACGCTCATGGCTGATATAACCCATGGAGCCTGCATACCAGCCGCGTGCAAACGGCTCATTATCTAAAATAAACTGCATCGACTCTTTACGGGGCAACCCAGCAACAGCGGCTGTCGGCTGTAAAGCAGAGAGTAACTGAACGCCATTAATGCCCGTTTTAAGATCCGCATGGATATTACGCTTTAAATGCTGCACTTTTCTCAGGCGAACCAAACGAGGATCAGTTTCAACTTCAACGCTTTCTGAGTGGGGTGAAAGACGTTCAATAATGTCGTCCACCACATACTGGTTCTCATTGAGGTTCTTAGAATCTTGAGATAGCCAGTTCGCCAATTCCATATCTTGAGTCGCATTCTCGCCACGACCTATCGTACCGGCCAATGCTTCTGTATGTAGCTCGTGTCCGATACGCGAATACAAACGCTCTGGTGTGGATCCCATAAAGCTGTGTTTACTGTCTAAGCTCAACAGAAAATGAAAACTATGATGGTTGTTGAGGTAGCTCGCTTTCAATAGCTGCGCAGCAGAAAGTGTCGAATCTAAATGAACAGTCGATTTGCGAGCCAACACCACTTTTTTAAACTCGTCATTGTCGATACCAGTGAGCACCTTCTCTACCAAATCATTCCATTGTGGCTCCGTCGGAGCGTGATCAATCGAACGGATATGAGAAGAGATTGGCGCTAAGCTAGGCACATCAGAGACCAGCTTTTTCAAGCCTGCTAATGTACGAGTTTTATCTTCTGCGATATTCACCGCAAGTGACCATTGCTGGTCAAACCGAATCAACTCAATTTGCGGAAGAAAAAAGAAGGATGGCATACAGCGACGATTTTTCTCGTGCTGACCGTCAAATGAACGACCGCCCCATACGCGTTGGCCTTCACCAAGGATCGTATAGGCAGGTCCAGGCTCGACAAAGGAGTGGAGTTGGCCTAGAGCAACAACTTCTTCACGAGTATCACGGGACTGCCAGTAAAACTTGGGAAAAAGTGGTTGTGCTTCAAGCCAGTCTATAAACACGAAATTGGGTTTCTCGCTGAGTGGCTCGATTAAACGTGTTTGATTGCCTTCCGTTTGCTGAACTCGCTCGATAATTCTATTTACGGCTTGATGGAACTGTGACAAATCAACCTCGAAACGTGTGAGGATAAAGGATAACTGACGGCTACTCTAAGTTTAGACCCAAAGCAAATCAAGGTCGTATACGATCTTTTGCAAATTCCTGTGATACCAACAGAACAAAACTTAATCACCAAACGGATAATTTACAGATTTTTATTCTAATAAAAAACAAATTATTGTATTTTAATAAAGAAATTAACGATTTTTTAGGAATTAAGCAATGCAAAATATCGGGATGTCGTCAAAACTCGACAATGTCTGCTACGACATTAGGGGTCCTGTACTCAAACATGCTAAACGCATGGAGGAAGAGGGGCATAAAATCCTAAAGCTAAACATTGGTAACCCCGCCCCATTTGGTTTTGACGCCCCTGATGAGATTCTAGTAGATGTCATTCGTAATCTGCCAACTTCTCAAGGCTATTGTGATTCCAAAGGCATTTATTCGGCGCGTAAAGCTGTCGTGCAGCACTATCAGCGCAAAGGCATCCGATCGTTAGATGTTGAAGATGTATACGTTGGTAACGGTGTATCAGAGCTGATCGTGATGGCGATGCAAGCATTACTGAACAATGGCGACGAAATGCTGATCCCTGCGCCAGACTACCCGCTTTGGACGGCATCTGTTGCTTTGTCTGGCGGTAAACCTGTGCATTATATCTGTGATGAAGGGGCAGACTGGTACCCAGATCTTGAAGACATCAAAAAGAAAATCACGCCAAAAACCCGTGGTATTGTTCTTATCAACCCGAACAACCCAACAGGTGCGGTATACAGTCGTGATTTCCTATTAGAAGTTATCGAGATTGCGCGCCAACACAACCTGATCATCTTCGCTGATGAAATCTACGACAAAGTCCTTTACGACGGCGCGACACACACCTCGGTTGCAACGCTAACAGAAGATGTGTTGGTGATGACGTTCAACGGTCTTTCAAAAGCGTATCGCGTTTGTGGTTTCCGTGGCGGTTGGATGTTCCTAACGGGTCCTAAACATCTAGCACAAGGTTACATCAATGGCTTAGAACTACTTTCTTCGATGCGTTTATGTGCCAACGTACCAATGCAACATGCGATTCAAACCGCATTGGGTGGCTACCAGAGTATTAATGAGCTAATCTTGCCGGGTGGTCGTTTGCTTGAGCAACGTAACCGAGCTTACGAACTGATCAACCAGATCCCTGGTGTTTCGTGTGTGAAGCCGAAAGGTGCGATGTATCTGTTCCCAAAAATCGACACCAAGATGTACAACATTAAGAATGACCAACAAATGGTGCTCGACTTCTTGAAGCAAGAAAAAGTACTTCTGGTACAAGGTTCTGGCTTTAACTGGCCGAAACCGGATCACTTCCGTATTGTTACACTGCCGCACGTAGAAGATCTCGAAACCGCGATTGGCCGCTTTGAGCGTTTCCTATCAACGTATAGCCAGTAGTAATTACTGCTGATCTCTCATATGCTTAGAGGAGCTCCCAGTGAGCTCCTTTTTCGTATCAAATACCAATGTCACTTATGAACGGTTTGTGAGATCGGTACATAGGAGAGTGCAATGAAAGAAAGCCATTTTTTCGCCCACTTGGCCCGAATGAAGCTCATCCAACGCTGGCCACTGATGCGCTCAGTCTCGCCAGAAAATGTCTCTGAACACAGCTTACAAGTTGCCTTCGTAGCGCATGCCCTAGCATTAATTAAAAACAAAAAATTCGGCGGTACACTAAACCCTGAACGTATCGCTATACTCGCCATGTACCATGATTCGAGTGAAGTACTCACTGGGGATCTACCGACCCCCGTTAAGTACTACAACCCTGAAATTTCTAAAGAATATAAGAAGATTGAAGCAGCGGCAGAACAAAAACTGCTCTCGATGTTACCTGAAGAGTTTCAAGATGATTTCGCACCCTACTTGCTCTCGCATTCCGCTCATGAAGAAGACGCTAAAATCGTTAAGCAAGCAGATTCTATCTGTGCGTACCTTAAGTGCTTGGAAGAACTCAGTGCAGGTAACCACGAATTTGCCTTGGCAAAGAAACGCTTAGATATCACATTGCAAGAACGCAAAACACCGGAAATGGAATACTTCCTTCATACCTTTGCCCCAAGTTTTGAATTATCACTGGATGAAATTAGCTAGTTGATGGAGAGAAATGTGTCATTTGAATTAAACGCTTTATGGCAAGAACGCCATGATGATGAACATAAAATCCGCCGCGATGACCATCGTAGCCCGTATCAACGTGATCGTGCACGCATTCTGCATTCAGCAGCATTTCGACGCTTACAAGCGAAGACCCAAGTGCATGGCAACAGCTTAGAAGATTTCCACCGTACCCGTTTGACCCATTCCCTTGAAGCGGCACAACTGGGCACAGGCATTGTCGCTCAACTGAAAAAGAAACAACCGGAATTCCGAGACTTACTGCCCTCAGACAGTTTGATCGATTCATTGTGTCTCGCACACGACATTGGTCATCCCCCTTATGGGCATGGTGGTGAAGTCGCCTTAAACTACATGATGCGTGATCACGGCGGCTTTGAAGGCAACGCTCAAACCTTCCGTATCGTCACCAAGCTTGAACCTTATACCGAGCACTTCGGCATGAACCTATCACGTCGCGCTTTACTCGGTTTAATAAAGTACCCAGCTCTGCTTAGTCAAACACGCTCCACACGCCTACCGGACCCGGTTGAGCATCAACGCAAACTCAAAGCCAAAGATTGGAGCCCTGCCAAAGGCATTTATGATTGCGATAAGGATTTATTCGATTGGGTCATTGCGCCACTGACCGAAAACGACAAAGCACTATTAAGCCAAATGCGTTGCCGCCCTGAATCAGACTTGGAGCACTGTAAAACTCGGTTTAAGTCTTTGGACTGCTCAATCATGGAGCTAGCGGACGACATCGCCTATGGCGTACATGATTTAGAAGATGCCATTGTGCTTGGTATGGTAACTCGACAGCAGTGGCAAGAAGGGGCAGCAAGCCAGCTTGCCGATTGCGGAGACCCTTGGTTTGAAGAACACATCGGTTCCATCGGTCAAATGTTGTTTAGTGGTAAACATCATCGACGTAAAGACGCGATTGGTGGCATGGTTAACGCCCTATTGACGAGTATCTCAATCAAAGTAGTTGATGAGCCATTCAATAACCACTTACTGGCTTGGAACGCCTGTTTAGAACCTCATATGGCAAAAGCACTAGAAGTATTGAAACACTTCGTGAGCCAATATGTGATTCAAATTCATCAAGTACAGATTGTTGAATACAAAGGCCAGCAAATCATCATGGATTTATTTGAAGCGCTCAGTGCAGATCCTGAACGCTTGCTACCCAAACACACTCAAGAACTTTGGAAAGAAGCAATGGATGAGAGTGCAAAAATGCGCGTCATTGCAGATTACATCTCGGCGATGACCGACGGCCATGCACAGAAGCTGCACCGTCAGTTGTTTTCTTCAATTGTCTTATAGAGAATGCTCTATAGATTCGCTACTCACCTTTCAGATAGTTCTTCTCAAATACGCCCGGAGGCATCTGGGCGATTTGAAATTCAATCATCTTCTCAAAAGCAATCAACAAAGGAGTAAGATCCTTGCTAGGTTGAAGTAACGAGAGCGCATGAAACCCCGCTTCTACCGTCGACAAGCTGTTATCAGAAGGCGCTTTACGAATCGTATAATGACCTTGTAAGTCTTCCGGTAGTTTAACCGTCTGGATAGTATGAAGGTTCGTCGACAGTTGCCACATCTTGTAGGCTTTCTTCCAAGTACCGTCGAGTAAGATTAAACGTGTTTTCTTATCGGGCACTTCTGCAACCGTCGCCAATTCTGAAAGGCACAACGATTGCTCTGAAGGGTAAAGAATGAAATGTTGGTAGGTTTCATCTTCAAGCAACGCATTCAAGGCCGCACTGTCAGAAAAGTCTTCTCCAATCAGGCAAGTACAATGATTTAGGCTCAAATTGAGAATCCGTGCCGTACCAAGAGGACGATGTTCTTCACTCGTATGCTGAAGAATGATAAGTTCAACTTCGCTTGCTAGCGGTACAATCCATTGGCAAATACAGGCTTTGCGCGATTTTCCACACTGAGAACAATAACGAGACATAGAGTGAACCTTTATACATTGCTGAGCATCATCAGCGTTATCTGTTTAATTCTTCAATTCGAACCCATGGCAAGTCTGACTGAATGGCATGCTTACAATATACGCCATGGCGAATGGTGGCGAATCGTAACAGGAAATCTCACGCATACCAACTTTGCTCATCTCGGCATGAATCTCGCTGGATTATGGGTTATTGGTTTTATCTTTCGACCGACAGCACGTAACTTCACCATCGTATTTTTGATTCTTTGTTCATTTGTCGGTGCGATGAATCTTTTTACCAATATGTCAGTTTATGTCGGGTTGTCAGGTGTATTGCATGGACTCTTTGGTTTCTGGGCGCTCAGTGAGGTTTTCGACGGCAGAAGAAGCAGTTTGGTGTTGGTAGGTGGCTTAATTGCAAAAGTCGCGTGGGAGCAATTCTACGGCCCCTCCACTAGTACTGCAGCTATGATTGGCGCACGTGTTGCGGTTGACGCTCATTTATTTGGTGCAATTGGTGGTTTAGGCATGGCTTGGTTGGAAAAGTTAATGCATCGCCGGATCTTTGGTTAAACCAGATAAGCGATCTTTGGACTTCCTCAAATTTAAATCTGACCAAATAAAAAATCCCGAACCGGTAATGAGGATTGGTTCGGGAAAGCAGTAATAGGAAACAGAAACTTCGCTTTTCAATGGCCAAAATGTATTTACAGCAAAATTCGCTCTTGGTTTTTCTTCACCGTTGCTTCCCCAATGCCTTTCACTTTGCTTAGGTCCGCTGCCGTTTTGAATGGACCGTGCTCTTCACGATACTCTACTATCTGTTCGGCTTTCTTCTCGCCAATACCATTAAGTAATGTCGCGATCTCTTCCGCTGAAGCGGTATTCACATTAACAGTAATCTCAATACCTTCGTATTTCGACGATTTCGACTTTGTTGTCTCACCGCCGGCCGCCCATCCCACTGGTGCCAATAGCATTAAGCACAGCGTTAACATCCATTTCATATTGAGTGCTCCTCCTGAGTTATCTTGTCAAAGTACTGACTACTCTAGATAAACCGAGCACGGCATTGAAGTGACTTCAGATAAAAATAAAACGGGCCGCTAATGCGACCCGTTTTAGTTAACATGCAAATTACATTCGTAGTGCTTAGTTGCTCACAACAAAGTACTCGATGTCAGTGTTTGCGCGTAGTACTGCGATAACAGAAGTAAGATCTTGTTGTGAAGAAGCACGTTGCATCTGCATTGCTACTTGCTCTTCTAAAGAAGCATCTAGTTCAGCTTTCACAGCATCAAGCTCGATAACCACGATGTTACCAGCAAGGTCTTTTGACTGACCGTATACAGGCTTGTCATCAACTGGTTTCGCCATAGCAAATACTGTGCTCGCCAGTGGAGAACGACGGTCTACGGTTTCTTGCTCACCAAACGTTAGATTGTTTTCAGCAAGGATAGCCGTGTTGCCTTCTTTAAGCGCCGCAACCACTTTCGTACCTAGTTCGATTGCGCCTTGCTCACCTTTAACGCGAGATAGCTCAGCAACCACTTGGTCTTTCACTTCGTCTAGAGGAAGTACGGTCTCGTCACGAGCATCTTCAACGCGAACAACAATGATGTGCTCAGGCGCGACTTCGATTGCTTCAGAGTTTAGACCATCTTCTTTCACTTCTGGGCTTAGAATCGCCTGCATTACTGCTTGGTTCTTAAGCACTTCAGGCGCGTCAACTTGAGAAATGAAGTCTGTCGTTTTCACTTCTTGGCCAACCGCTTTAGAAGCGTCGTCTAGAGAGTCAGGGAATTCAAACGCCACTTTCTCTAGCTCGTTTTGTAGCTCGTAGAATTGATCAACTGCTTTTTGGTCAACCATCTCTTGTTTGATTTCAGCTGCGACTTCAGAGAAAGGCTTAGCAACAGAGTCTTTAAGCTCTTCAAGCTTGATGATGTGGTAGCCAAAGTCAGACTTCACTAGACCAGTCACGTCACCAGGGTTCTTAAGTGCGAACGCCGCTTCTTCGAATGCAGGGTCCATTACATCGCGCTCAATCCAACCTAGGTCGCCGCCGTTTTCAGCACTGCCAAAGTCGTCAGATTTTTCTTCTGCTAGCTTAGCGAAATCTGCACCACCGTTAAGTTCATCAAGAATGGCTTGTGCTTTCGCTTCATCATCACCTTCAACTAGGATATGTGCGACGCGACGTTGCTCTTCTGAAGAGTATTTGTCTAGGTGATCATCGTAGTATTTCTTAACTTCTTCGTCAGAAACTTGGATTTGCTTTTTCAGTGCTTCAGCTGATAGTTCAATGTAAGCGACTTTTACTTGCTCTGGGCGAGTAAACATATCTGGATTTGCTTTGTAGTACTCTTGAATTTCTTCATCAGTAAGATCTACTTTTTTAGCAAACTCAGCTAAGTCGATAGTCACAGTACGAACGTCACGAGTTTGTGTGAACAGCTTACCTTCTGACTGAACTTCACCTGGTAGAGTGAACTCACTGGTTTGTAGAGCGTTAAGCAGTTGCTCACGAACCAATTCACGACGCATGTACTCTGCAAATGAATCTGGAGAGAAACCAGCACGGCGCAAAGAAGCTTGGTAGATGTCTTGGTCAAATTGGCCGTTAGACTGGAACTGAGGCATGTCTAGAATCATGCTACGTACTTGAGCATCGCTGATGCGTAGACCTAGTGCTTCAGCTTGTTGATCAAGCAACACATCGTTGATCATACGATCTAGAACTGATTTGCGGAAAGATTCAACGTATGCAGGGTCTGCTAGCAACTGAGAGAAGTTGTCACCCAATTGAGCTTGCATGCGGTTACGCTCATTTTGGTAAGCCATTTCGAACTCACCACGAGCGATCTCGGTATTACCTACTTTCGCCGCAGAGTTGTTGTTACCACCAACAATGTAGCTACCTACACCTGCAAATACGAAAGATAGAATGATAAGTCCAAGGATAATTTTGACCGCGATGCTATTCACGCCTTCGCGTAGTCGATCCATCATAATTTAACTGCTCTCCACAATTGAAGCCGACTGCTTCTAATAGAAAATGTAATGTCGCGATAATATCAGAAAAAGAAATGCGCATCAGTAGGATGCGCATAATTTAAGAAAGTTCGGCTCTTAGTTTGTAAATTTTTGTACAAATCTGACTGTTTGAACAAAAACTATGCAATGGCCGTTCGCTGAACCAGCTCTGCGTCATCGACGCAAAGAATTAGTTACAAGCGTCTTTTAGAGCTTTACCAGCTTTGAAAGAAGGTACTTTAGCTTCTGCGATTTGGATTTCTTCACCAGTTTTTGGGTTGCGGCCTGTGCGTGCTGCACGAGTGCGAACACTGAAAGTACCGAAGCCAACAAGCGCAACTTGGTCACCAGACTGAAGCGTACCACTTACTGCTTCGATGAATGCATCTAGAGCGCGACCAGCTGATGCTTTAGAGATGTCTGCGTTTTCTGCGATTTGTTCTACTAGTTGAGTTTTATTCACTGTGATTTCCCCTTTGTGTCATCTGTGATTATTTTTGTGATGACGTTTCGTTCCATAATTAAAAAATATGCCCCACCCCTTATCCTTCAAGGGCTGGAAGCTATCGAACTTAACTTAGCTTCCAAAAAAAACGCTGACAAGCCTTTTTGAGCCTATCAGCGTAAAGTTTTACTTATTTTTGCTGCACATCACTATTTTTGAGACGGAAACTCAACGCCTGTCGGGTCTTGCTCTAGTGCAACTTTAAGAACTTCGTCGATCCACTGTACAGGGATAACCTTCAGATCAGCGATAACATTTTCTGGAATCTCTTCCAAATCACGCTCATTGTCCTTCGGAATCAGTACCGTTTTGATGCCACCGCGGTGTGCCGCAAGTAACTTCTCTTTTAGGCCACCGATAGGTAAAACTTCACCGCGAAGCGTGATTTCACCCGTCATACCCACTTCTGCTTTTACAGGATTACCCGTCAAGCTAGAAACAAGTGCAGTACACATTGCGATACCCGCACTTGGGCCATCTTTTGGTGTTGCACCTTCAGGTACGTGAACGTGAATATCACGTTTTTCGTAGAAGTCAGAGTTAATACCCAGTTTCTCGGCACGTGAACGCACAACGGTCATCGCAGCTTGGATCGACTCTTTCATTACGTCGCCAAGTGAACCCGTTTGCGTCAGCTTACCTTTACCCGGCATTGATTCAGTTTCGATGGTCAGTAGGTCGCCGCCAACTTGTGTCCAAGCTAGACCCGTTACTTGACCGATACGGTTGCTATCGTCCGCTTTACCGAAGTCATGACGCTGAACACCTAGGTACTCTTTTAGGTTTTCCATTGTCACGGTAACTGATTTCAAGCTGCTATCAAGCAGGATATTCTTCACTGCTTTACGACAGATCTTAGAAATCTCACGCTCTAGGCTACGCACACCCGCTTCACGCGTGTAGTAACGAATGATGCCAATGATCGCTGAATCTTCGATAATAATTTCGCTTGGTTTCAAGCCATTACGTTGAACTTGCTTATCAACAAGGTGACGTTTCGCGATGTTCAGCTTTTCGTCTTCTGTGTAGCCAGACAGACGAATCACTTCCATACGGTCTAACAAAGGACCTGGAATATCCATCGAGTTCGACGTTGCAACGAACATCACATCTGATAAGTCGTAATCGACTTCTAGGTAGTGATCGTTAAACGCGTTATTTTGCTCTGGGTCTAGTACTTCAAGCAGTGCTGAAGACGGATCGCCACGCATGTCTGAAGACATTTTGTCGATCTCATCCAGAAGGAATAGTGGGTTTTTCACCCCAACTTTCGACATTTTCTGAATGAGCTTACCCGGTAATGAACCAATGTACGTACGACGGTGACCGCGAATTTCCGCTTCATCACGTACACCACCTAGAGCCATACGCGTGTATTTACGGCCCGTTGCAGCAGCGATAGAGCGACCTAGGGATGTTTTACCAACACCAGGAGGACCAACAAGACAAAGGATAGGGCCTTTCAGTTTGTTGATACGGTTTTGTACCGCCAAGTATTCAAGAATACGCTCTTTAACACGCTCTAGACCGTAATGGTCTTCGTTTAGAATCTCCTCTGCTTTCGCAAGGTTCTTCTTAACTTTTGAACGCTTCGCCCATGGCACACTCACCATCCAATCGATGTAGCTACGCACCACTGTCGCTTCTGCTGACATTGGAGACATCATCTTAAGCTTTTGTAGCTCTTGTTCTGTCTTTTCACGCGCTTCCTGAGGCATTTTCGATTCATCGATCTTTTGCTTCAGGGTCTCGAACTCGTCAGGAGCATCTTCCATCTCGCCAAGTTCTTTCTGAATCGCTTTCATTTGCTCATTCAGGTAGTACTCACGCTGAGATTTTTCCATCTGCTTTTTAACGCGACCACGGATGCGTTTTTCGACTTGAAGAAGATCAATTTCTGATTCCATCTGACCCATAAGGAATTCAAGACGCTCAGTCACATCAACGATTTCAAGTACTTGCTGTTTGTCCACCAGCTTTAGAGGCATGTGCGCAGCAATGGTGTCTGCAAGACGAGCTGCTTCATCAATACCATTTAGTGAGGTAAGCACCTCTGGTGGGATCTTTTTGTTTAGCTTAATAAAGCCTTCGAATTGGTTGATCGCACTGCGAACAATCACTTCTTGCTCACGCTCTTCAAGCTCAGGCGTAACCACAAACTCTGCCTCTGCTAGGAAGAACTCGCTTTCTTTAAAGTGGTTAATTTTCGCGCGCTGTTGACCTTCAACCAACACTTTAACTGTGCCGTCAGGTAGCTTAAGAAGCTGGAGAATGGTTGCAACCGTACCTACTTCAAATAGGTCATCAACCGTCGGCTCGTCAGTATCAGCTTGCTTTTGTGCCACAAGCAGAACTTGTTTGTTTGTTTCCATTGCCGTTTCTAGACAACTAATCGATTTCTCACGACCAACAAACAATGGAATAACCATGTGTGGGTAGACCACTACGTCACGTAGAGGTAATACCGGGATCTCGATACGCTCGGAACGTTCCAAGTTCATATAATTCTCTCTTCCGCTTTCACGTTTAACGTATTACTTAACGAAGTATATGGGGTCTAATTATTTGGATTCAATAAGAGAAATAAAAAAAGGAGGTAATTACTTACCTCCTTTTTATTCATGGCTGAATTTATTCTGCTCCAGCTGCCTGGCTGTCGGCGTTGCTGTAAATAAGCAGTGGTTCTGATTCACCATTAATGACTGATTCATCAATCACGACTTTACTTACGTCCGTCGCTGATGGCAGTTCATACATGGTTTCCAGCAGAACGCTTTCTAGAATTGAACGTAGACCACGAGCACCTGTCTTACGCTCCATTGCTTTCTTAGCGATAGCACGTAGTGCGTCTTCACGGAACTCAAGCTCAGCATCTTCTAGCTCGAACAATGCTGCGTATTGCTTGGTTAGTGCGTTCTTCGGCTCACATAGGATCTGAATTAACGCTTCTTCATCTAACTCAGTTAACGTTGTCGTTACTGGTAGACGACCAATAAACTCAGGAATCAAACCGTATTTCACTAGATCTTCAGGCTCTACCTGAGTAAATAGTTCACCGACGGTTTTGGTTTCGTTCTTAGAGCGCACTTCTGCGCCAAAGCCGATACCAGTACCTGTTGCTACACGTTGCTCAATCACTTTATCTAGGCCAGCAAATGCACCGCCACAGATGAACAGGATCTTAGACGTGTCCACTTGTAGAAATTCTTGCTGTGGATGCTTACGACCACCTTGTGGTGGAACCGATGCAACCGTACCTTCAATAAGTTTTAGTAGCGCCTGCTGAACACCTTCACCAGATACGTCACGCGTAATTGATGGGTTTTCAGCTTTACGAGAAATCTTGTCAATTTCGTCAATGTATACAATGCCGCGTTCAGCCTTAGCTACATCGTAATCACATTTTTGCAGAAGCTTCTGGATGATGTTTTCAACGTCTTCACCTACGTAACCAGCTTCGGTTAGTGTGGTAGCGTCAGCCATTGTAAATGGCACATCCAAGAATCGAGCTAGCGTCTCAGCAAGCAGTGTTTTACCACTACCCGTTGGACCAATTAGAAGGATGTTACTCTTACCAAGCTCCACACCTTCGCTCGTTGTATCACCATTGCGTAAACGCTTGTAGTGGTTATATACCGCAACTGCGAGCACTTTTTTCGCGTAATCTTGTCCGATCACATAGTCATCAAGGTGTTCACGGATCTGTTTTGGCGTTGGTAACGCCTCAGATTCTTTCTTAGGGAGAACATCCTTGATTTCTTCGCGAATGATATCGTTACATAAGTCGACACACTCGTCGCAAATGTAAACTGACGGACCTGCGATTAGCTTGCGAACTTCGTGCTGACTTTTGCCACAGAAAGAGCAGTACAGCAATTTGCCGCTGCCACTTTCTTTGCTTTTATCTGTCATTCGCTAACCTCTTAGCCTTTACTCTTTATGAATTGAGTGTATATCAAATTTAGCCAAAATGCGCTGGCTAAATTACTCGCCGCGATGGCTCAACACTGCATCCACAATACCGTATTCTACTGCCTGATCTGCCGACATGAAGTTATCACGATCAGTATCACGTTCAATCACTTCAAGAGGCTGACCAGTATGCTCTGCCAATAGGTTATTTAGCTTCTGCTTGATAGTCAGGATTTCCTGAGCATGGATTTGGATATCAGAAGCTTGACCTTGGAAACCACCAAGTGGTTGGTGGATCATCACACGTGAATTAGGCAGAACGTAACGCTTACCTGGCGCACCACCTGCAAGCAGGAACGCACCCATTGAGCAAGCTTGACCCATACATACTGTGCTCACATTTGGCTTGATGAACTGCATAGTGTCGTAAATAGACATACCCGCAGTCACGCTGCCGCCTGGAGAGTTGATGTATAGGAAAATATCTTTATCTGGATTTTCAGATTCTAGGAAAAGTAGCTGAGCCACGACAAGGTTTGCCATGTGGTCTTCCACTTGACCGGTTAAAAAGATCACGCGCTCTTTAAGCAAACGTGAGTAAATGTCGTAAGAGCGTTCGCCGCGGGAAGTTTGTTCAACCACCATTGGCACTAGCGCGTCAATAATTGGCGACATTGCATTTTTTTCTTGGTAGCTCATATTCTTATGTCCCTAAAATAAATGGCCCGGATGATGACTATCATACGGACCATTGTTAGCAGAATAGTCGACGTTAAGTCAACCTTCTACGCAAGATATTGCTTATTAAGCAGCAGGTTGTTGTTGGTTAAGTAGCTCGTTGAAGCTTACTTCTTTCTCAGTAACCTGTGCTTTAGCGATGATCGCGTCGATTGCTTGCTCTTCTAGAGCAACGTTACGCATGTTGTTCATCATTTGCTCGTTTTGCTCGTAGTAAGCAATAACTTCTGTTGGATCTTCGTAAGCTGTTGCCATCTCTTCGATAAGAGACTTCACTTTCTCGTCGTCAGCTTTTAGCTCTTCAGACTTGATTACTTCACCTAGTAGAAGACCAACAACTACGCGACGCTTAGCTTGCTCTTCGAACAGTTCACGTGGAAGCTGTGCAGCTGCTTCTGGGTTACCACCGAAGCGTTGTGCAGCTTGTTGACGTAGAACTTGGATTTCTTGGTCGATAAGTGCAGCTGGTACGTCGATTTCGTTTTGCTCAACTAGGCCGTCGATAGCTTGCTCTTTGATGCGGTTCTTAATAGCTTGCTTAAGTTCGCGCTCCATGTTCTTACGAACTTCAGCTTTTAGTGCGTCAACGCCACCTTCAGCAACACCGAACTTAGAAACGAATTCGTCGTTTAGTTCTGGTAGTTCGCGAGCTTCAACTTTGTTCACTTTGATTGCGAACTTAGCAGCTTTACCTTTTAGGTTTTCAGCGTGGTAATCTTCTGGGAAGTTTACGTCGATCTCGAATTCCATACCTTTAGTTTTACCTTCGATACCGTCTTCGAAACCTGGGATCATGCGACCTGCGCCCATCTCTAGTGGGAAGTTCTCAGCTTTACCGCCTTCGAACTCTTCACCATCGATAGAACCAACGAAGTCGATGCTTACACGCTTACCAGCTTCAGCAGCTTCTTCTACTTCAGCCCAAGTAGCTTGTTGCTTACGTAGAGTTTCGATCATCTCTTCTACGTCTGCATCGTTAACTTCAGTTGTTGGTTTTTCAACTGTGATGCTGTCTAGGCCTTTTAGCTCAACTTCTGGGTAAACTTCGAAAGTTGCAGCGAAAACTAGGTCAGCGCCTTCGTTGTTTTCAACTGGTGCGAACGTTGGAGCGCCTGCTGGGTTGATTTTCTCTTTTACGATCGCTTCGATGAAGTGGCGTTGCATAACTTCACCAAGAACGTCTTGACGTACTGCTTTGCCGTACATCTTAGCAACCATTTTTAGAGGCACTTTACCTTTACGGAAACCATCGAAACGACGGTTTTTAGCGATGTTGCGTAGTTCAGCTGTTACAGCGTCTTCGATGTTTGCAGCTGGAACAGTAATGTTTAGACGGCGCTCTAGGCCCTCTAGCGTTTCAACAGTAACTTGCATTATATATAAACCTCTAAAGTGGCTCGGTCTTCCCGAGCTTATGAGCGAGACTCTGTGAGTTCACGCTTCATCCTTGTGTAGTGTTCTGTCCGAACACCTAAGTTAAAACCGAGTATCGATGCTGGAAACCAACACCGGACTAATCAGTGATATCCTCAGCAAACGCAAAAGGTATCTCCTATTAGCCTCAGGACAGAATTTTTAGACGCGACATTCTAGCGATCTGTCGCAATCCTGTCGAGCCAATAGCCACTATGTGGACATTGTCTGCGCTAAATTCTCGAATACGGGCTCAATTTTTGCGAAAAATGCCCTTTTAGCATCGCTTCGCCTTAGCCAGCATATCTAGAATGGGGACAATAGCGACTTTTTCAAGAGAATCGACTGCTTTTTTTATTGAAAAGCCTAAAAAGAGATCTTGCTCTTGTTTTACTCCACAGAGTTGAAAACTAAATCCCTATTCATCACTACAAACTACTAACATTTTCTTACATCACCAAAGGAAGGGGTAAGGAGCGTAATGATGTCGCAGAAAAACCGTATTCTATTGATTTTTTTTGCCTTCTATTTACTTTGCGCTTTCATCGGTGGGCATTGGGTTTGGAGTCACAGCTACCGATCTTTGCTCGAAAAACACCAGTCTCAGCTGGAACGTTTTTCCAGTCATATCCAAAACAAATTAGACAAATACGCGCACATTCCCCATTTACTATCTAAAGATGAACCTTTGGTACAAGCACTATTGACCCCGAATAACAGTGCGCAGCTCGAAATCACCAACCGCTATCTAGAATCGGTTAATCACGTGATTGAAGCGGCAGACACCTATTTGATCGACAAATGGGGGACGACGATCGCCGCCAGTAATTGGCGCAAAGAGCGTTCATTTGTGGGGCGCAACTTCGCTTTTCGCCCTTATTTCAAGCAAGCCATTGTCGGTGAGAGAAGTGAATATTACGCCCTCGGCTCCACTTCGGGTAAACGCGGCTATTACTATTCCTACCCTATCGTCTATGCCGGTGGCGTAATTGGTGTCGTGGTGGTCAAAATGGATTTGAACAAGATAGAAGACAATTGGCAGCAGCCTAAAAGTGTTTTCGTCGCCAGTGACCCAAATGGCATAGTGTTTATGAGCAGCCGTAACGACTGGTTGTTCAAAAGCCTACAATCACTTGATGAAATAAAAGAAGCCGAAGTTTGGGCAAGCCGACAGTATTTAGACACTCATATTGAGTCACTTGGTTTTGTCGGTGACATGTTGCCGAAACATTCTGAGGTAAAGCAGGGCTACCCTTACAATAAAGGAACCTTGGTGATCTCTTCCCTGCCCCTTGACGAACTCAAACTGACGATCCGGGTACTCTCGCCTAAGCAAACGGTGGTTTGGTTCACCATGGGCTATTTGCTCGTTTTGACTCTAGCTTTTACCGTTTTATTCCTTCTAGGCCAACTGGTTTATCACCGCCAGCAGCGACATCGTCAACTTGATCGAATCCAGCAAGAAGCCAATCAGAAACTTGAATATCAAGTCATGGCGCGTACCGCTGAGCTGCAAGCCGAAGTTGCCCAGCGTACCGAAACCGAGCAGACCTTACGCTTGACGCAAGATGAGTTGATACAAGCCGCAAAACTGGCGGTACTTGGGCAAATGTCAGCAAGCATCAGTCATGAGCTTAATAACCCGCTCGCCGCCATTCGCAGTTTTGCTGAGAACGGGAAGCTATTTCTTCAAAAAGAAAAGTGGGAACGAGTTGAAGATAACCTCACCCGCATTTCCGCACTCACCGACCGAATGGCAAACATCAGCCAACAATTGCGTTCTTTTGCCAAGAAAACCAGTGGGAGTGAACTACTTCAAACCCGCCTATTACCCGTCGTTGCGTCGGCACAAGAGTTGATGAAGCCCGCGTTCAAATCGGCGCGAGTGACATTAGAAACGAATGTTCCAGAGCATGATATCGATGTGTACATCAATACTATCCAGCTTGAGCAAGTATTAGTAAATCTGCTAACCAACGCGATTGAAGCAATGAAAGCCCAAGAGCAGAAACGAGTGGCGTTGTCTGTGGAACGTGATGAGACAACGAAAACTGTCTGGGTTCATGTCGATGACAACGGCTCAGGTTTGGGTGCATCCACACTTTCAGAATTGTGCGAACCGTTTTTGACCACCAAACAAAACGGTTTGGGGTTAGGGCTTTCAATCTCCCAACAAATCTTAGCCGGGATGAACGGTAAATTGAGTGCTCAGAATAGAGACCAAGGTGGGGCTCGATTCTCACTCTGTTTACCTATTGTTTCACCACACGCCAAACCATAGAAGGATGAGACCATGTGTCAGGTATTTTTTATTGATGACGAAGCCGATCTCAGACTGGCGATAGAACAAACCTTCGAACTTGCCGATATTGACGCCAAGTTTTTCTCCGATGCAGAATCGGCTTTAATTGCGATGCAGCAAGGCGAAGAAGCTGGCGTCGTTGTCACTGATATCTGTTTGCCGGGCATTTCCGGAATGGATTTGCTGACCACACTCACTCAGCGCGATGCAAACCTCCCCGTCATCATGATCACCGGACATGGCGATATATCCATGGCAGTACAAGCTCTCCATCAGGGCGCTTACGATTTTATCGAGAAACCTTTTGCGCCAGAGCATCTAGTAGAAACCGTTAAGCGGGCAATCGAGAAGCGCAAGCTCACCAACGAAAATGAAAAACTGCGACAGTCACTCAAAGCCAGCAAAACCCTTGGGCCAAGAATTATCGGCGAAACTCCTAGCATCCAAATGCTGCGCGAAACCATCAGTCACATCGCGGATACGAACGCCGATATTTTACTATTTGGCGAAACAGGAACAGGCAAAGAACTGATTGCTCGTTCGCTGCATGAGCAAAGTGCTCGCCGCAATCAAAACTTTGTCGCAGTAAATTGCGGCGCAGTACCGGAAAACCTAATTGAGAGCGAGTTGTACGGTCACGAAAAAGGCGCATTTACCGGCGCAGAAACCCGTCGTATCGGCAAATTTGAATTCGCTCAGGGCGGCACTCTGTTTTTAGATGAAATCGAATCTATGCCAATTCAGGCACAAATTCGATTACTACGTGTTCTTCAAGAAAGAGTGATTGAACGAGTAGGATCAAATGAATTACTGCCATTGGACATCAGAGTCATTGCCGCAACTAAGGTCGACTTAAAGCAAGCCGCTGAAGAAGGCTACTTTAGACAAGACCTGTATTATCGTCTCAATGTAGTCACGCTCGACTTACCACCCATGCGCGAACGAAAAGAGGACATTCCTGCGCTGTTCCACCACTTTCTGTTAGTCGCTGCATCACGTTATGGTAAAACCTCACCTAGCCTTTCGTCGCAAGATCTCGCTCAATTAATGGCCCATGATTGGCCCGGTAATGTTCGTGAACTGCGCAACGCAGCCGAACGCTTTGTCTTACTGGGTAAGCTGATACAACTCGGAGAGACACCCTCTCACCCAACAACGGCATCAAGCCTTGCAGAACAAGTGGCAGAATTTGAGAAAGCGGCAATAGAGAGTGTTTTACTAGAAAGCCGCGGCAGTATTAAGCAAACCATGGAACAATTGAATGTGCCTCGAAAAACCCTGTATGACAAAATGCAACGCTATCAGATAGATAAAGATCTATATAAATAAAACGCAGTTTGCGGTTTGTTGTTATATCCAACTTGAATCATACTTTTTATAACAACGAAAAGATGGCTCATACGGATATGACAGAAAAAATTAAAATACCGGTGATCACTGATACAGTAATGGTCGACGGGCATTATCAAGAAGAAAGGCGTTCTGGCGAAGATAGGCGCAAAAACAAAAAGAAGTGGCTTGGCTACGAGCGGAGGATCAAACCCGATCCGAGAAGGCCAACCTATAAATCCATAAACGAAGAGGTGTGAACAGTCACACCTCTTTTGCTTTTGTGGCTAAAAACCATTACTTAGTGATGATTTCTGGTCCCATCAGCGTGGTTGGTAGCCAAGTCGAAACCCAAGGTACATACGTTACGATAATGAGGAATAAGAACATCACCGCCACCCAAGGCAAAGCCGCTTTCACCACGTTCATCATCGACATTTTCGCCACCCCGGCGGTTACAAACAAATTAAGCCCCACAGGTGGCGTTATCATGCCTATCTCCATATTCACCACCATCATAATACCAAGGTGAATAGGGTCGATACCTAGTGCGATTGCAATTGGAAAAACCAAAGGTGCGACGATAATCAACAACCCTGAAGGCTCCATAAACTGACCGCCAATCAGCAGCAACACGTTGACCACAATTAAGAAGGTGATCGGGCCGAGCCCCGCAGACAGCATAGATTCAGTGATCATTTGCGGGATGCGTTCTTCTGTCAGTACATGTTTAAGAATCAAAGCATTGGCAATGATGAACAACAGCATGATGGTCAGTTTGCCGGCTTCATAGAGCGTGTGCTTGGTGTCTTTATGGACAAACGTTTGGAAGATCTTCACCAACGCTGGTTTGGTATTATGTTTATCCGCAAATGGTCCCATATCTTTATAGATAAAGTTGGCAATCAAAAACGAATAAACTGCTGCCACCGCCGCAGCTTCTGTTGGCGTGAAGATACCACCGTAAATACCACCAAGAATGATCACCACCAACAACAATCCCCAACTGGCGTCTTTGGCGGCAGCGAACGTTTCCTTCCAACCAACAAAAGGTTGTTTGGGTAAGTTCTTAATCCTCGCGGCGATGTAGATAGCAATCATCAACATCACACCCGCAAGCAAGCCCGGTATCACACCGCCAAGAAACATACGCCCCACCGATACATCCGTCGCAGCGGCATACACAACCATCACAATTGAAGGTGGAATCAAAATGCCCAATGTCCCCGCATTACAGATAACCCCCGCCGCAAACTCCTTCGAGTAGCCGTTTTTGATCATACCGGCGATAACGATGCTACCAATCGCGACTACCGTTGCTGGAGATGACCCCGAAAGCGCGGCAAACATCATACACGCCACAACCGACGCTATCGCTAAGCCACCACGGAACCAGCCGACAATGGCGATCGCGAAGCGGATAATACGTTTGGCTACACCACCGGTAGACATAAAGCTTGAGGCTAAAATAAAGAAGGGAATCGCTAAAAGGGTGTAGTGACCAGCAAACGCATTAAACAGAGTTTGAGCAACAGAGGCCAAAGACGCATCCGAGTGCATCAATAAGAACAGAATACTAGAAAGGCCCAGCGAGACAGCAATTGGTACACCAATCAGCATGAAGCCAATCACCATCAAGAATAAAAACAGAATATCCATGGTTTATTGCTCCTTGCGATCTGATGAAGAAGAGCTATTTGGAATGGCATCCGCCGCTTCACTCAGCTCTTCCTTTAACGCTTCTAACTCTTCTTCCGCTTCATGACCTGCAATTAGACGGTCGAGTTTACCTGTCGCAATTTGCCATGTAATTTGTACAAAACGGAACGTCAGCAGCGCCATACCAAGTGGCAGCGCAAAGTAAGGAATAAATCTTGGTAGCTTTTCGTAGCGTTCACCTTCATTAAGCCAATCGGCCAAGAATTGAAACATCTCTGGCATTGGAATGTCATCCGTCTCATACCATGCACGCTCCGTCGCAAATGGGTACCAGTAATTCCAAGAACCAATCAGTAGTAGAACCGAAAACGCTAGGCAGCAAACAGCGGCAAGCAACGCGAGTATTTTACGTTTAGGCTCAGAAACCATATTGATGATGACATCGACACCAATGTGAAAATGTTTCTTTACGCCATAAGACGCACCAACCAACACCATCCACGCGAACATGAATACGGTCAGCTCCAGCGCCCAAAGTATATTGTCGTTAAAGACATAGCGAAAAATCACATTGGCAAACGTCAGCAACGTCATTGCACCGAGAAAAAATGCAATCAGCGTTTCTTCTAAGGCGTCAGTGATTCGCCCTGCCTTGGCAAAAAAAGTCTGTTCCATAATTACATCACATCATTATTGGGAGAAAAGGGCCCTCTTCCTCAGAACGCTGAGTACATGAGGGCCAATCGTAGTGCTCGTGTAATATTTATTGTTGGTTAGACGCTATTGCGGCATCAATAAGATCGGTGCCGATGTCTTTCTCAAACTTTTTCCACACAGGTTGAAGTGCAGTCACCCATTCTTGGCGTTGCTCAGGCGTTAGAGTTCGAACTACCCCACCCGCTTCAATGATGTTGTTCTTATTCGCAAGGTTAACTTGTGTCGATTCTGCATTGCGCTGAGTCGTTACCTCTTGAATGATGGTATTGAGCTGCTCGCGTTGATCATCTGGGAGTTTTTTCCAGAAGTCGTTTGACGTTACAACAAGGTAATCCAGAATGCCGTGGTTGGTTTCAGTGATGCCATCTTGTACTTCGAAGAACTTCTTACCGTAAATGTTCGACCACGTATTTTCTTGACCATCTATAACTTTGGTTTGAAGACCGCCGTACACTTCTTTAAATGACATTTTTTGCGGGTTCGCACCAAGTTGCTCGAACTGAGCGACCAAAACGTCGGATGCTTGCACGCGGAACTTCAGCCCCTCGGCATCGCTTGGCAGCATTAATGGCTTGTTGGCAGACATCTGCTTCATACCGTTGTGCCAGAAAGCGAGACCTTGTAAGCCACGACGCTTCATTGCGTTCTTTAGCTTCTCGCCAGATTCTGAGTTTTGGAAACGGTCAACAGCCGCCACATCTTCGAATAGAAAAGGAAGGTCAAAGATGCGGTACTTTTTGGTGAATTTCTCAAACTTTGAAAGAGAAGGGGCAGCGAGTTGAACATCACCATTAAGGAGCGCTTCAAGCACCTTGTTATCATCGTACAGTGTCGAGTTAGGGAAAACCTGCATACAGACTTTGCCGTTCATCTCTTCGTTCACGCGCTTTTCTAGCAGCGAAGCTGCAATGCCTTTCGGGTGTTTATCAGTGTTCGTTACGTGGCTGAACTTGATGACGGTTTCACCAGGGTCACAATTTGCGGCAGCGTTAAAACTAGTGACAGCAAGAGCAGAGACAGACAGAAGGGTTAGAGGTTTAAACATTATTATTCTCCTTGTTGAATCACATCCCATCCTTTCCATGAGTACCTAAATGGGTAGAAGGTGATGGGTACGGATGTTCAACAAGGAGCAAGTTGCAGGCCAAGTTAATTAATCCCTATTATTCAGTAATTTAAATAATAAAGAATAATCAATGGTGAAGATAAGGGGTTAAATCCACCCACGAGAACAGGTTCTATGGGTGGGAAATGACACATTTTAGGAAGAGCAGCTGATTTCCATCGTCTTACCCCATTCTGGAGGTAACTTGGCATAATCATCAAACTCTGGCTGTTCATCAAATGGGTGCTTTAGCAACTCAGCGAGACGATTTACTTCACTGAAATCTCCCTCCTCTGCCTTATCAATGGCAAGCTGCGCAAGGTAGTTACGTAAGATGTATTTCGGATTCACTTGACGCATGCGTCCACATCGTGTGGCTGCGTTAACACACTCACCTCGTTCATCAACCTCTAATTCGCAGCGAGCAAGATACAAATCCACCCATGCATTAGCGGCTTCGCGATCAAGGAACAAATCGATCACAGCTTGAGGCGACTTAACATCGAGATTAGACAACTCACGGAAGAAGCGAGTGTAGTCAGCTTTGTTTTGGTTCAACAGCTCAAACATAGCTTCGAACAAACGTCCATCTTCGTCCACCTTAGTATGGAGACCGAGTTTGGCTCGCATCAGTGCACTGAATTTCTGGCTCAGGCGAACTTCAAATTTACCAAGCGCCGCTTCAAGATCTTCTCGCACCACCAACGGCGATAATGCATGCGCTAAGGCAGATAAGTTCCACAGCGCGATGCGTGGCTGCTGCTCAAACGCATAACGACCTTGGTAGTCTGAATGGTTACAAATGTAATTTGGATCATAATCGTCGAGGAAGCCAAACGGGCCATAGTCGAAAGTTTGTCCGAGTATCGACATGTTATCGGTGTTCATCACGCCATGCGCAAAACCGTAAGCCTGCCAGTAGGCAATCATCTCTGCGGTTTTCTCCACAATAGACTCGAACATAGCTGCGTATGGCTTCTCCTTTTGGGAGCACGCAGGGAAGTGCCATTCAATCACTTTGTCAGCGAGCAGCTTTTGCTCAGCAAGTTGATTGGTATAAAAGAAGTGCTCGAAGTGACCAAAACGGATGTGCGTTTCTGCTACGCGAATCAACAACGCACCATATTCCATCTTCTCGCGATAAACGGGGGTATCGCTGTCCATCATACCCAATGCTCTGGTGGTCGGAATGCCTAACCCAGCCATCGCTTCACTGCACAGATATTCACGAATAGTAGAACGTAGTACCGCTCGGCCATCCCCCATTCGCGAGTACGGGGTAAGCCCTGCTCCTTTGAGGTGAATATCAAACCAAGTGCCATCATTGTGCTGCATTTCAGCGAACAACAAGCCGCGACCGTCCCCCAAGTCCGGGTTATAAACCCCAAACTGATGACCTGCGTACTTCATTGCTAAAGGCGCGAAAGGCACAAAATCCGTTTGCCCAGAAAATACCTTCAAAAGCTCGTCACTCTCTTTCACTGGTAAACCAAACTGTTGAGCAAACTCGCCATTCCACACTACCCAACGCGTATTGTCTAAGAGCTGCGGAGTAACATAGGTGAAAAACGCAGATGGTAGTTCACTAAATCGATGGGTGAAATTGACACCTTCTAAGATAGGCATGATGGTTCCTCAAATACGGCTTCCTGTTAGAAAGTATACGCCCTGTATGCCATAGCTTTCAGCCACGAATTATTCATGGGTATTTCAGAAAGAGCAGATCAAAGAAACCACTTTAGCGAAAGGAGTAAAAAGAAGCGGCCCCGCTTTACAGCATCGTTAACGGGGCTGCCATGATGACTTACCCTCGAAACTCGTAAGCATCGCTCTGAGAGTCTGGAACACCCTTAAACTGAGCGCGTTCGATATCCAGAATCGTTCGATAACTCAAAGATAGAAGTGCGATTTGGAAGGCTCCAAAAATACCGAAAATAACGCCAGATACGACCAATGCGAAAAGATGGGTGAACTCAGCGAACACAAATTGACTAACCGATCCCACAACCAAAGGAATTAGCCCCATCAAAATAAAAATCTGCTTGTTGAAAGGACGACTTTGTCGCCATGCATTACCAAGGCTTCTCGGTTCACGATCTAACGCCGTTGCAGGTAACACTAAGGACCAACGGGAAAGAACCCAGTATCCCGGAACACTCAGCAGCAAGGTAACAAGGTTCATTGTGAACTCACTGATCTCTCCGCCTTCAAAGACGATAAAAAACGTCACGAGAAATATTGGTAACGCGATGATCAAGCCCATTGATAAACCGAACAAAACCCACCAGCCAATAAACCGTAACTCTCGCATGGATAAGCGCATCACATCGAGAACAGAACGCATGTATTCATGAGCAAGATAAATACGGTGGATGCGAACCGCCGCCATTGCCGCAACCAGAGGGTACAAAAGGAAAGTCGTAATAAAGAAACCAGCACCAAAGTTAGAAAAGTCAGGCTCTTGCGATCCTTGAACTAGGGCTTCTTGGTATTGGGTAATAAAGATCGTGTGAACCACGATCAAAGGAATACAAGCGACAACTATCGCGAGCAGATTTGCTCTGACCATTACTACTGCTTCTTGGCAAATAGCCGCAACAGAAAACCGATTATCAGACATAAAAATATCCTTACTTTTATAAATACCTAGCCATAGATTACGCCTCAAGAATAGAAGGCGTACAAAAATAAAGGTGAAACTCATCTCATAGTAAAAAGATCGATGAGTACATTGTTGGAATAAGAATGAACAGAAAAAAGCCACTCAAAAGAGTGGCTTTGAAACATCAATTAAGTACGGCGACGCCAACCAAGTAGCGCCAGTAACATTAATGCCCAATAAGAGACACTACCGCCACTGTCAGATTTTTTGAAATCGACACTCTTAACTGAAGCCACGACGGAAACATTGATGGATCCTTTGGTAGTACCACCCATGCCATCAGAAACAGTGTATTCCAACTGAACGTTCGCGACTTCATCATCTGGTGCTTGATATTCGACTTTACCGTTAAGGACACTCGCAGAGCCGTCTCCAGACAAGTTATTTACACTTTGCAATATGAGTGTGTCTCCATTGAAATCCGAATCATTACTCAACACATCAATCACAATACTCTTACCCGCTTCAACACTGGCAGAGTCTGGTTGCGTCACCGGCGCAGTATTCTCAACTTCAACATCGACTGTTGCACTTGAAGACAATCCGCTTGGATCGGTGACCGTCACTTGGAACGTTAGAACCTCACCGGCTTTCGTACCTTGAACGACACTAAAACTTGCGTCTGCGCTGCTTGTATTCGTCAATGTTGCTGCCGTACCGGAGGTTTGTACCCACGTATATTCAAGCGTATCGCCATCTGGGTCCGTACTCGATGCCGCTGATAAGCTTCCTTTGCCATCAACACTCATGCTGCTGGTATTAACGTCAATACTCGCGGTTGGCGCTTCATTTTGACCATTCACTGTCACTTGAACGGTGACTGATGCCGAGTTCAATGCACCATCAGAAGAAACAAGACGATATTGGAAACGATCAGTCCCTACAAAGCCCATCTGTGGTTGGTATTTATTCCCACTAATAGATCCATGTGTCGGTTGCTGCGTGTATTCAACATTAAATTGATAACCTGGAGCAACAAAGTCATTGTCCATTAAGTTCAGATCAACAGAAACATTCTTATCGGTTTCAATGATATCGGCTTTTGCTTCAACAAGGCTGTTTGTGTCGATATCAAATAAGGCGGCGAAAGGAATGAAAGAAAAGCTTTGTCTCGTTAAACCATTTGCGTAAATCGCGTTGCTGCGACCAGCCCACATCGTTGGTTGAGATTGCAATTCTGTCGCTAACGCACTTTCAAAATTGAAATTAGTTTCAAAACGCCCACCTTCAAGCTCAACGACTAGCAAGTGATGACCCGCACTTAGCTGACTAGGTTGATCAAAAAGAATACGTGAGGAACCTTGCAAAGAACCTTCTTGTAGCAACTGAGCTTCACTTTCCTCTAACCACAGGCTGTAAGTTTCTAAACCTGTTGATGGAAAACGCCACACCTTATAATTCATCGAATTCTCAAAGCTGTCTAACGTGGCGTAAACCTGAAGGCCATCAAGTTGCGATGCGGCTTTGAGGTCAATAGAAATGCCCAACGCGTTATCCGTTCCCGACATCACATAGCCTCGATAGAACGAATTTTTCCAAGCCGATTTATTTGGCTCATTTGGCATCGTTAATGAGAAGGTCGCGCTACTGGCGTTACTCGTAATATTCGAAATAGTGACGTCAGTGTTGTATCCCGTAATACTACTCAAGCTAGGAATAGAGAAATCAGAGATAGCCGTAGCACCATTTGGGTACAAATCGCCACTGTCACTTGGGAATCCCCACTCAAGCTCACGCTCACCATCGGCTTGCATGATTTGCACCTGCATATCGCCAGCACCATTGAAAGGATTCAAGATATTCACCGACGTAGCGAGAACACCTTCTCCTGCCAATGCACGGTCGTAATCAACATGGGTACGATTTTCAAGGTAAACGCGAGGGCCATGTTCTTTTAAGTAAGGATCAAGGTAAACCAGCTCTACCTCGCCATTCGATACCGAGGAAGATTCGTCCGTTTGGGCAATTTCTGGTACGACAAACCCAGCGGCATGCTTGCTCCACGCACTCATATTAACGGGGGTATCGCCAGCATAGCTGTCCCCTGGTTTCATCGCCCATGAACCAGCGCCCATCACTCCCCACTGACCAATAGAGGCCAAACCGTTGTAGGAGTATAGGTCCGGTAAACCAAGCATAAGATGACCAAGTTCGTGAACGATCACTCCCAATGTCGATTGATGCGTCACTTGGAAATCAGCAAACACGCAATACTCTGTGATCGTTTTACCGTCGATGGTTACATCATCATGAGAGAATTTGTGCGGCCAAATTGATGGACGATCAAGATAGTCTGTCGAACGGTCACCACCAGCAAAAATAAACATCACTGACAGTTCTGTCGGGTCAATACGCCCGTTGTCATTGACATCGTATTGGGCCAAGTTTAAGTACGGGTCCAATTTTTGATAGGCCTCTGCAAAAACGGCCTTGGTCTTTACATCACACGCATCACCACCAAAACTGCTGTTACAATCTGGGTGGTTTTGGTTAACGCTAACACCGATCACACCATCATTTTCCGTCCCGTATGTTTCAACGGCTGGAACAACACGATATTGCCCTTTCGAGTTCTTGTCGTAGTAATCCACCACACTTTGACGATTTTCACCAAACACCAAAGGTTGGAAATCATGCACCATCGCTTGATCATTAAAGGACACTTCGACAACCAATAGTGGTTGCTGCTTAACACTCGCCCCACTCATCGCTTGAATTCCCTGAGCTTGGCGCATCATATTGGCGCGCGCTCTTGGTTCTATGCCTTTCAATGAAGACATCGACTGCTTGAGCAAGACGCTTGGGCGATTTTTTGCAATGGCAGGTGCAGTGGCTGCTTGTGTCTTTTCAACACCCGTTGAAACCAAAATAGGGCGATCGGATTTACGTTCAATTTGGGCGTAAAACCAAGTCTCACCCTGTTTGATCAGCGCATTACCTTGTTTATCTTCGTGCCAGTGAAAACTTGCGCTACCACGCAGAATCACATCACTAGAAGTACCATCGCTTAGGGCGACTACTCGCCAATTGGGGGAAGGAGGGGTGGTTGCCATGCTTTGACCAGATACGAAAGCGGCCAGCATGGTGAGTGCTAGTGTCTTGAACTTCAAACTACGGCTCCATGAGTTCGATGCGCGAATTACGCATTCCATACGCAAATAAAACAACAAGTTGTATATGAAAGAACTATGGGATAGTACAGAAATCGTTAAGGATTGAAATACTACTAATGCAAATAAATCGAAATTATTCTCATTTCTGCAGCGTATTTATAAAAAACGCGAGCGCAGTTAAACCGCCATACTCGCGTAATCGTTTGCTGATAACAGATCTATTACTAACCAGTTAAGACATTGTCTTCTGGGTATTTGATTAGCGTTGGTTCTGGACGCGCTAGCATATAAGCCAGTGTCAGTGGACCAATACGACCAATGATCATCACTACTATCATGATGTACTTGCCTGGTTCAGAAAGATCAGCCGTCAAACCAGCAGTTAATCCAACAGTCGCAAAAGCAGAAATCGTCTCGAACATCACCTTATCAAAGTCGGCTTTCTCGGTGAGCATGAGCAAAAACATTGCCGTCGTGAGAATAGCCCCGCTCACAACAATAATCGCAAGCGACTTAGTAACGGTTTGCCAATTGACGGTACGTTTGAAAATGACGACATGCTTTTTCTGACGAAGGAACGCCCATGTCGCCATAAACGCGACAGCAAAAGTAGACACCTTAATACCACCGCCGGTTGAGGTAGAACCTGCACCGATAAGCATCAATACAATCATCACCAGCAAAGCTGGTTGAGTAAATTGTGCTAGATCGACACTATTAAAACCCGCTGTACGTGCGCTGGCAGATTGGAAGAACGCCGCTAACCACTGCCCCGCTACAGGCAAAGATTCCATTGTGTTCGGATTGTGTCTTTCCAATAACCAGAACATGATGGTCCCAACGGCAAGCAATACGGGGGTCGCAATCAACATGATCTTGGTATGCAAGTGCAAAAAGTGAAAACCTTTTCGCCAATGCAACCACAAGTCACCAATAACAGTGAAACCCAAACCACCGAATATGAACAATGCCGCCAACGTAAAGATCACCACTGGGTCATTCACAAAGCTCATCATGCTATCTGAGAACAATGCAAATCCGGCGTTGTTGAACGCAGAGATAGAATGGAACAGTGCGTAGAACATCCCCGTTTGCCAACCCATTTCAGGCACCCAACGGAAAGAAAGGAAAATAAAACCTATCGTTTCTGCGATCAGGGCAAACACCACGATTTTCTTAACCAGCTTACGCAAGTTAACCTGACGGTCTTGTCCTAAGGCATCTTTTGCCAAGGCTTGTTGGCGCAAGCTAAGGCGAACACCAAACATATAAAGCAATACCGCAGATAACGTCATTTGCCCTAGCCCACCGATTTGCATCAAGCACATCAGCAAAATCTTACCGGCCAAGGTGAAGTGTTGCCCCGTATCAACGACCCCAAGCCCCGTCACACTGATGGCAGAAGTCGCAGTAAATAGCGCATCGGTAATCGACAGACCGGTCACCGAAAACATAGGTAAGGTTAGCAAAACAGCAGAAGGCAATAACACACCGAGAAAGCTCAGCAATATAATGCGCGGCTCGCCACCTTTCGCTTTATCTCGTTTGCCGTCTTGGACGTAGAACACGCCTCTCTGGTGAAATTGGCTCATAATGATTTCAGCTTGCTTGCTAATTTATCTTGAGGGCCGACAACAATAATAAGGTCACCAATTTCTAATGTCGTGGTGAGCTCAGGCGCTTTGATGATTTCTGGACCACGCTTAAAGCCCAGCACTTGAACACCTTCCACTTTGCACAAAGCCAGTTCGCCCAAGGTTTTGCCCATCCAACGAGAGCCAATGACAAACTCAGTCATTGCCAAGCCACTGCCCAGAGGGTGGAACTCCAGCACACGCTTATCCAACATCTTACGTGCAACGCGGATACCCATGTCTCGCTCTGGCATGATCACGTGGTCTGCACCAATTTTTTGCAGTACGCGAGCTTGGAAGCGGTCGTTTGCCTTCACCCAAACGGATTTCACGCCGGCTTCCTTCGCGATCAAAGTGGCGAGGATGCTGGCATTAACATCAGCACCGATGGCGATCATGACCATGTCATAGTCATCAAGCTTAAGTTCGGTCACCGTCTCTTCATGAGTGCAGTTTGCAACAATGGCTTGGCTAACAAAACTCGCCGCTTCTTTTACACGATCTTCATTAACGTCTACCGCCAAAACTTGTGAGCCAGAATCTTGCAGTTCTTTACACACGGCTAAGCCGAAACGACCTAGACCAATTACAGCAAATTGCTTATCACCCGTTTTCATTTGTGCCTCATTTATGCGTTGAATAGCAAGCGCGAAAGTCTGCGCCTATTCCCTATCATCTGCAAACTAGACGACAGAAAATTGACAGAAGATTAACTGAAACATTCGCACAAAAACTTTTTAAAGCGTAGACGCAACTGGTGAGTTTTCCTACTTATTGTCAATTAAATCAGAACAATAGCTAACTGACTCACACTCATGCTATTCACACAGTTATCAATATATATTTTTGACAGATGCTTTATTTGTAAAGACTATCAATCCCGAAAATTATTTCGTGTTCTTTGCTTTTTGCACGTATAAAAACCAACCAAGTTGATCTTTTCATCAACAAATTAGCCATTTACTCTGACGTTTGTTATAGTGCGCGCCGACAAATTAGTTTGTACTCTAAGTAGTTTTGAGAGGGATGATGTCTACAACTAAGGATAAGTACAGTATTGATAATACTGACTACACGGTCGGCCAAGACAACGTTCAAAAGTGGGGATTTGATGTTCATAACCCTGTTTTTGGCACCAGCGCTGGCTTGATCATTATTTTTTTAATCGCACTTCTGCTCGTCGACCCAGCCACGGCAAAAGCAAGCCTTGATGGTGTCAAATGGCAGATCATCGGAAGCTTTGATGATCTCTTCATGTGGGCTGGCAATATCTTTTTAATCTTCTGTATTGGTTTGATCTTTTCTCCTTTTGGCAAGATCCGCATTGGCGGTGAGAACGCAAAGCCGGAACATTCCAACATTTCTTGGATTGCGATGTTGTTTGCTGCTGGCATGGGCATCGGTCTCATGTTTTGGGGCGTTGCCGAACCTGTCGCATACTTTACAGGTTGGTACGAGACTCCACTTGGCGTAACGCCATTTACAGAAGAAGCCAAACAAGTCGCACTTGGGGCAACCATGTTCCACTGGGGTCTGCACCCTTGGGCAATCTACGCCGTTGTTGCACTGTCTATGGCTTTCTTTGCCTTTAATAAAGGCCTACCACTTTCAATCCGTTCCGTCTTTTACCCACTGCTTGGTGATCGCACGTGGGGTTGGTTTGGCCATGTGATTGATGTTCTGGCCGTGCTCGCAACACTCTTTGGTCTAGCAACCTCGTTAGGTCTAGGCGCGCAGCAAGCTGCAAGCGGTATCGCGCATGTGATGGGCATTGAAAGTGGCATTGGAATGCAACTTGGGGTGATCGCTTTCGTTACTACACTTGCGGTTGTGTCGGTCATTCGAGGAATCGATGGCGGCGTAAAAGTGCTGAGCAACATCAACCTTACTATGGCTTTTGCTCTATTGGTCTTTGTTATCCTAGCGGGTCTTGCCGTCGCGTTGAGTACTATCCCGACTACGCTAATGGGTTACGTTGAGAACATTATTCCTCTTAGCAACCCGTATGGCCGAGAAGATGAAGCGTGGATGCACGGTTGGACGGTGTTCTACTGGGCTTGGTGGATTTCATGGTCACCATGTGTGGGTATGTTCATTGCACGAGTATCAAAAGGACGTACGGTTCGCGAATTCCTTACTGCTGTGATTTTAATTCCGACGCTCATAACGCTAATTTGGATGTCCGCATTTGGTGGCATTGCGATAGACCAAGTAATGAACAAAGTGGGAGAGCTTGGTACGAATGGGCTTACCGACCTAACACTGTCACTATTCTATGCTTATGAAGCAATGCCAATGAGCTCGATTTTGTCTGTCATTTCGATTGTTCTGATCATGGTGTTCTTTATTACCTCGTCAGACTCTGCATCGCTGGTTGTCGATAGTATTACCGCTGGTGGTAAAGTGGATGTGCCAGTACCACAACGTATCTTCTGGGCAACCATAGAAGGTGCTATTGCGGCTGTTCTACTGTGGATTGGTGGTACAGAAGCAATTCAAGCCCTGCAAGCCGGTACGATTTCAACTGGTCTGCCATTCACCATCATTCTATTGGTTATGTGTGTCAGTCTAGTGATGGGTATGCGCACAGAACCTCAGTTCATTCAGCGACGTTTAGCGAAAGCGAACTAGACAGACAGAACCTGAACCCACCTAGCTTGAACAGGGTTGTAAAAAACAAAGAAGCCGCATCGAAATGCGGCTTCTTTTTTTAGTTCTGCGTCTTTAACAAGGATTATTTTTAATCGCGCTTGTCAGCGTTGTCTCGACGAGGACGATCATTGTCTTGTGGTCTACGTTTGTTCTTTGGTACGTAGTTCAAGATAGAAATTGGCACAGGCTTTCTTGGTGTGAAACCTTCGATTTCCACACGTTCAAGCAAGTGACCCAGACGGCTTTCAATCATGCATAGGTTTTTGAAGTCATCTTTTGATACCAGTGAAATCGCTTCACCTTGTGCACCAGCACGGCCAGTACGACCAATACGGTGAACATATTCATCCGCTGGGAATGGCAAGTCGTAGTTAATAACAACAGGTAGGTTGTCGATATCAATACCACGCGCCGCAACACCCGTTGCCACTAAGTACTGGATTTCACCCGCTTTAAACTGCTCAATCAACTCTTGGCGAACCCGTTGGTTACGACCACTGTGGAACGCCTCTGCCACGATACCACGCTTCTCTAGTTGAGAAACCAACTTCGCCGCGCCGTGTTTTGTCTCGATAAACACCAACACTTGCGACCAGTCGTTTTCCGTCAGCATATGGCTCAGTAGTGACGACTTCATGTCTTTATCAACGGTAGTGATCCACTGCTTGATGTTCGACTTAGATGCGCTGTGCTTCGCAATGGTGATCTCTTCAGGGTCAACGATAGCGTTTTTCGCCAAGTCACGAACTGGGTTTGATAGCGTCGCTGAGAACAACAAGCTTTGAATGTCTTCTGGCATGCAATCGACGATCTTATCAATCGAATCGATAAAGCCCATATCCAACATCTTATCGGCTTCATCCAGAACCAGCATTTCCACTTCATCAAAGTGAATGGCACGTTGGCCGTAAAGGTCAATCAAACGGCCTGGCGTGCTTACGACAATATCCACGCCTTCAATCAGCGCTTGTTTCTGTGGCGCATAATCCACACCACCAAACATCGCCATAGAACGAAGCGATAAGTTTTTGCCGTATGCCTCGATGCTCTGGTGTACTTGAAGTGCTAACTCACGTGTCGGGGTCAAAATGATCGCACGAGCGCGCTTCTTACGCTGAGTTTCCCCTTTGCTGAGTTTTTCTAAGATTGGTAGTACAAAGCCAGCAGTCTTACCGGTACCAGTTTGTGCTGCGGCAATCAAATTGCTGCCACGCAAAACAATCGGAATGGCTTTTTGTTGGATAGAAGTCGGTTTTTCATAACCCAGCGCCTTCACTGCATCAGTGATAGGTGCGCTTAAACCAAGCTTAGAAAATGGCATAGAAAAGTCTCAACAGAGGAAATGGGCGCGTAGTGTATCAGAATCCGAACTAAGTAACAGAATCATTCATACCTGAACAAGCCGGAGACGATAAGCAAATTCTATCCTTTTAATAAGGCATCTGATTGTTACAGCGTGATGATTTATTGACCACCTCACATTTCTTCCCCTTGAACCTCGTTATGCTGCAAGAGTGTGCATCACTGGAAAACTTCATGGATATTTTATTACTGGTTGGATTAATAGCGCTTAATGGTGTTTTTGCCATGTCTGAGATAGCGTTAGTCACAGCCAAAAGCGGCCGACTGAAAAAGTTTGCCCAACACAGCGCTTCTGCCCGCCTCGCTCTGCAATTAAAAAACAACCCAACGCAATTCCTCTCCACAATCCAAATCGGCATCACCGTGATTGGTATCCTCAGCGGTATTTTTGGTGAAGCCACCCTTTCAGTTCCCTTTGAGCATTGGCTTGTCGCACAAGGCCTAGAACGAGAGGTCGCCACCATCCTTGCCACCGCCATTGTCGTCGTCGTGATCACCTACTTTGCAATCGTAGTGGGTGAGCTAGTTCCGAAACGCTTCGCTCAAAACAACGCAGAGCGTATTGCTGTTCTTGTGGCCTACCCTATTCATTGGTTGGCCAAGTTAACGACTCCGTTTGTCATGTTACTGACGCTATCGACAGAGTCTTTACTGAGATTGCTACGCCAAAACCACACCGGTGAAATCGTAACAGAAGAAGATATATTTGCTGTGGTCAGTGAAGGTTCTGAATGTGGTGCAATCGAGCCTCAGGAACAGCTGATGATCCGTAACCTTCTGCACTTGAATGACCGCTTGGCGCTCTCTTTAATGACACCACGCTGTGACATTCACTATCTCGATCTGGATTTACCTCTCGATGCAATACTGAAGAATTTACGTCAAACTCAGCATTCCGTTTGGCCGGTATGTAAAGGCGGCTTAGATAACATCATTGGGACCATTTCTTCTAAAGCGTTGCTCGATGAGTATGACGAGCTATCAATATCGCGGTTAGCAAAATTACTCAAACGTTCACGTTTTGTTCCTGAGTCCATGAAAGGGCTACCGTTGCTCAACTACATGCAACAAACCAGCACCGAAATGGTCTTTATCGTTGACGAATATGGCGACGTACAGGGCCTAGTGACACACTACGATTTGCTCAAATCTATCGCTGGTGAGTTAGGCATGGCACCACAGCAAATCTGGGCGAAAAAACAGAAAGACGGCAGTTGGATAATGGACGCCTTGATTCCGATGAATGAGCTGAAATACAAACTTGAGCTCAGCAGCATTGAGGGAGAAGAAAGCGAGGGCTTCCAAACCTTAAATGGTTTTCTGACTTGGTTAATTGGCCGCGTGCCTGCTCAAGGAGAAACCGTTGAATATCAACAGTGGCAATTTGACGTGTTGCAGGTCAAGAGCAATCGGATCACACAAGTTAAAGTAACGGAAATGGTGAGATAATTCGAAGCTGAGCAATAAGGCTAATTACGAATTTACGAGTGTTTGACTCAAACAAAAAACAGCCTCTCGATAGAGGCTGTTTTGCTAAATGAGATTCACGATCTTCGTTTCGATTAGAACAAGTACGTTGCGCTTACATACGCACTACGGCCTTTTTCAGAGTAGCCGTAGTAATCGTCTTCATCGTCCAACTCGACATCAAAAATGTTGTTTAAACCCGCTTTAAGGTTCAACTGTTGGAAATCGTAACCCACACCAAGACCGACTAGCGTGTAACCATCCACCGTTTTATTTTCACGGCTTAGGTTCGTGATCACTTGTTCACCGATGTAATTCACACGAGCAAACGTTGTGAATGAATCAAACACTTCCCAATTGACGTCCAGGTTCGCTAGATGCTCAGGTGTTTGCATGAGCGTATCACCTGTACTCTTGTCTTTAGCGTCCGTGTAAGTGTAGTTACCTTTCAGGTTGATGCTGTCTGTAATGTCATACCAACCTTCAAGCTCAATACCTTTGATCTCCGCTTTACCGATGTTTTGGTAAGTGAAGATTGGCATAGGGCCATCCATACCAACAACCTTGGTTAGGTCACGTTCGATCTTGTTCTTCAAGTCCGTGTAGTAGTACATCAGACCTACGCCCATTGATGTTGATTCGTACGCAAGACCTGCTTCGTAGCTTTCTGATTCTTCCGGTTTAAGATCATCATTACCCGTTAACCAACAACGGTTACCACAACTGATTACGCGAACTTGGTCGCTGCTTTCCATCATGCCAGGAGCTCGGAAGCCACCACCAGCACCGCCTTTCAAAACAAACTCATCGGTGATGCTGTAAACGGCATAAGCACGCGGGCTAAAGTGACTGCCATAGACCTCATGAAAATCTTGACGGCCACCCAATGTCAGCGCCAGTTTGTCGAGATCAAATTCACCTTGAACAAATACCGCACCTTGGTAGTTATCGATATCACCAGATGGAACATCACGGCTGTTTTTCAGCTCAGAAGTACGGTATTCACCACCGAATACCCACTCATGCGAATCTCGCCACAAACCAGAAAGTTTGAAATCGAGAGTATTATTTTGTAAGTCGACATCCGCAGCGCCGTTAGTGTAAGCCGTACTTGCATCGTCAAGTTGCATGCTCTCACCGTAGAGACGTACTTGTGAATCTACCGTGTCCCAAGCGCCTTCATGCGTTAAACCGTAGTTCCAGCGCGTCGAGTCTTGTGTGTTCGTTTGAGGGCCTGAACGAGGGTGAACCCAATCTGCTTCACGCTCATCTTTGGTGTAGATAACATCCGCAATCAAACGCTGTTCTTCGGTTAATTGCCATGCGACCTCACCAAACACATTGGTCGTGTCTTTCTGCTCTAGCGCATCAAAATTAGGATTTGTGTCTGTGCGCCAAGGGTCACGTGTAGAGCTTTCAACAATGATGCTGCCTTCTACATTTTGCGTCAGTTCGCCGCTCGCGTAAGCATGACCTTTCAGGCCATCACCACCGTCACCTTCAAGAATGCTCTCGTATTCAAGACCAACCGAGCCGGATAACTCTTCCGTTGGTGATTTCAAGATCACGTTCACCACACCACCCATGGCCTCAGAACCATAAAGGGAAGAAACCGGGCCACGAACCACTTCAATACGCTGAATCGCCGTTAAAGGGATACTCGATAGGTCAAAGTCATTACCTCGAATAAGCGCATCTTGTGAGTTAATTCGACGACCATTGATCAAGATTAGCGTGTGCTTGGAATCCAAACCACGAATACGGATAGTATTACGACCATAAGCGGTGCTGCTCAAAACACTCACACCCGTCGCACTACGAATCGCTTCTGAGATATCTTTCACTGGCATCTTTGAGATGTCTTCTGCGGTAATAACCGAAACAGAAGCTGGTGCGGTCAATTCTGAGTGTTGGGTAAGGGTTGCAGTAACAACCATACGTTCCATTTCCAACACTTCACCTTGATCATCAGCAACAGCATAACCACTTAGCGCCGTCAAAAGTGCTCCTGCGAGCATAGAAGGCATAAATGTGGGCTTTTTAACTAAACTTTTCACTGCATATCCTTATATCTATTTTATAAATAAATTGAGCTCGCAAACTCTAATAAACGAATGTATAAATGACAATTATTATTACTCGTATTAGCATTTACATTTGAGCTGTATTATATTTTTGAACTGCAACAGGTTGAAAAGTGACACTATTGAAAAACGACAAGCTAGTTAACATTCTTGCCCCTCTCTGTCTTCACTTAGAAAGTGCCAGTCCAACGGTTCACATCGTAAAAGCCACACCCGATATGTACGATAAAGTGGGCCTTCTCGAGGAAGAGCAACAAATTCATAAAGCCGTTAAAAAGCGTCAACGAGAATTCCGAGCCGGACGTCAATCCGCTCGAGAAGCCATAAAGCGATTGGTATCAAACGATTCTGAATTAGCTCAAGTACCCATTCTTTCAGGCAAAGCTAGAGAGCCCTTATTCCCGAGCCTCATCAGCGGCAGCATCAGTCACACCGACAGCCTATGCCTCGCAGCGTGTGCGTTAAAAAGTGAAGTACCGAGTTTGGGTATTGATGTGGAAAACAATACCCCTCTCGCCTCGCACCTTTTTTCTAGCATCTACACCCAGAGCGAAAAGGCATTAATGGAGACGTCCAACACCCTCCCAGATACACTGATATTCAGCATTAAAGAGAGCCTGTTTAAATGTCTCTACCCGTTTGTTCAGGTGTATTTCGACTTTCTAGATGCACAAATCACCCTGCAGCCGGACGCTGAAAACACCGGTCAATTTCACTTCGAACTGATTGGAGAGAATCGAACTTTATTGCAGGCTAACTTGCCGAATCTCTCCTTTCATGGCCGCTATTGCTTTACCGAGCAATACGTTTTCTCGTTGTGCTTTTTTTCCTCATGAATGTGTCATTATTTTTGTTCAATAACCTTTTTGATCACCATTTGTTGTCGAGCATTAACCAGCGGCAACCGTTGTTCTAAAAGCGCTTTCCACATTGGTGGTACTGTGACACCCTTGGCATCTAACTGACGCGTTTGTGGACCTAAATACCAATAGGCATCCACCAGCTGCTCAAGGGAAGTAAACGCGTAAGGGTTCACCGGTGGCTTTTTCGGAATAATGTCGAGAAACGATTTCTTTTTAAGATGATGCTGCGTCGTTGTATAAATACCCCGCTCAGTGCTGCCCCATTCACTTGGTAAAATGTGTGGCCAAACTGATACATATTGTTCGCCAAACTTCTGTTTCGCTAGGTCACCAAAAGTTTTATGTTTGGACATGAACCCTAAGGTTGGGGAACGCTTAAGAATGTGTCTTGCTCCAACAAGCACCACCACACTCTGTGCCTGTTTCTGTTGCAGCTTTTCAACGCCGTCCACTAAGGCTTGGTCACGTTGAGCATTCAACTTACTCAGTTCAGAAGGATGTTGAATGGCTTGCCAATTGAACGACGGCTCCGTCAGCACGACTTTGATCGGCACGTTGCGCTCAGCATTCGCTGCTCGCAATCGATGAAAAAATTGGCCGTAACACGGATGCATCCATGCAGGAAAAGCGATTGAATCTAACCATACGGCAGCCAATTCAGTGTCGGTGACCGCCTCTCCCAATAAGTAGTTGTTAAGCAGCGCTTGATGCTTAGCGTTACCAAACTCGATGAACAAATGCGTGAATGCCCCATCCAATTGAGGATCGAGCAACACATCGGTCATTTGCTCAAATAAATCGGCATACCAATGTGCCTCGCCAAGCGCCAAAATAGCGCCTGATTCCAACTTATTTTTGAAGAAAGTCAGAGGGGAAATCATCCCCTCCAACATCGCACTTGGCTTAGATTGAGCTGTCGAATCAAACATCGAAATTCTCTCTCAACTCTTTCACCATATACGTACCGATTTCACGCAGCATATCTGGGCGCATCATGTCACGGTGAATACAGGCCACATCAATCACTTTCAAGTCGCCGTCCATGTATTTGAACCATCCATTGCGATCCAAAAAGGCCTCTTCTGGTGGCTTCTCAGCATTAAAGAACAGCACATCGCCTTGATATTGATAGTCAATGGCATCACGGACACGTTGGTTGTTGTTGATTACGACATCGATCATCGCCGTGATGGTTTCAGTACTTAAATGCGCCATAGACGAGCCCGCATCCTGCAAGATATCGATCACTTCTGGCTTCGTAATACTGGAATGCGCGGCTTCATCAAACTCAACGCCGGCCATACGAATCAGTGCGCCGAGCGCTTGCTCTTCTCCCGGTGGATGGATGGTTTGCCACTGCTCTGCAGGGTAAGAATCTAACAGCGTAACCAAACCTACTTCTTGGCCTTGTTCTTGTAAGATGCCCGCCATTAGGTGAACAATCATGCCACCAATTGACCAGCCCAGAAGATGGTAAGGACCAAAAGGTTGCTCTTCACGAATCGCGGCAACGTAGTCTTCTGCCATTTCTTTCATGCTCTTTGGCAATGGCGCAGAAGGGTCACCCAGATTACGAGCTTGCACGCCATAGAGTGGAACATTGGATGGAATGATCGGCGTTAAAGCCGCGTAGCACCAACTTAAGCCACCCGCAGGGTGTACACAGAAAATGGCCGCTTTCCCTTCACGTTTACGCAGTGGTAATAACATGTTCAGGGCATCATCACTTTCACTGCCATTCAACTTGGCGGCAATCCCAGAGACAGTCGGCGATTCAAATACGGCTGCCAATGACAGTTCAATTCCCATGATTTCTTTCACATGAGCAATCAACTGTGCGGCAAGCAAAGAGTGACCACCTAGTTCAAAGAAGTTGTCGTCAACGCCTACCGCAGGTAAATCAAGCAGTTGGCAGAACAGCTTACACAAACGTTCTTCAACAAGGTTGCTTGGCCCTTTTGTACCGACCTGACCAGACAAATCTGGCTTCGGCAACGCGTTGCGATCCAGCTTACCGTTTGGCGTTAACGGGAAAGTATCCAACGTCACAAAGTAACTTGGAACCATGTACTCTGGCAGCGGTTCGGCAAGGAATCGCTGCAGCAAGTTGCTATCAACACCCTGTTCTGGATCTTCTGCCGTAACATACGCTACGAGGCGTTTGTCACCATCGGCATATTCCTGCGCCAATACCGCAACTTGCGCGACACTTGGGTGATTTGCTAAGGCGTTTTCAATTTCTTCAAGCTCAATACGGAAACCTCGAATCTTGACCTGAAAATCACTACGCCCGCAGTATTCAATCGCCCCGTCTTTTCGCCAACGAGCCAAATCACCAGATAAGTACATTCGGCTGCCTTTTGGTCCGAATGGGCTTTCAATGAAACGCTCTGCGGTCAGTTCTGGCTGGCCGTGATAACCCAACGCTAATTGTCGACCCGCAATATAAAGATGACCGACGACACCCGGCGGTACTGGATTTAATGCATCATCCAAAATGTAAATTTGGGTATTCCACACAGGGCGGCCTATTGGTGTCGAATTACCTTGCGCATTCGCCTCACTTGGCCAATAAGTCACATCAACAGCCGCTTCTGTCGGACCGTACAAGTTGTGTAATGGCGCACTAAAGTCTTGGTAATAATGATTCACCAACTCCATCGGTAGCGCTTCACCACTACAAAAAACTTGGCGTAAACTCTGGCACAAATTGGCATCGGCTTGTTGGACGAAGATTTGCAGCATTGAAGGCACAAAGTGCAAGGTCGTGATTTTCTCTCGATGGATAAGATCTTGCAGATAAGTAGGATCTTTATGCCCTTCCGGTTTTGCGACCACCAAGCATGAACCGACGATCATTGGCCAGAAAAATTCCCAAATAGAGACATCAAAACCTGCAGGCGTTTTTTGTAATACCCGGTCTTTGGCATCAATTGGGTATTGGTCGTGCATCCACAGCAATCGGTTGACGATAGCATCGTGAGTAACCACAACACCTTTTGGTTTGCCCGTAGAACCAGAGGTATAAATCATGTAAGCCGGAGAGTGAGGTTCCGGACGCACTTGTGGTGGTAATGCCTCAACCACCTTATAAATAGTTGGCAACGTCGCGTCATCAACCAACTTCACCTCCACACCTTGTGGCAATTTGCTTTGTAGCTCGGTCGTCGAGAATACAAACTTCGGTGCAGAAGATTCCAACATGTAGTGGATTCGGCCTTCTGGGTAATCTGGATCGATCGGTACGTAAACCGCACCAGCAGCAAGAATCGCCTGTTGTACGACAATCAGTTCTTCACTTCTTGGGATGCAAACCGCAATGCGATCTCCCAGCTCAACCCCTTGCGCGGTTAACCAGTTCGTCAAGGAGTACACTTTTTTCGCTAACTGCTCATAGCTGAGCTTTTGTCCTTCAAAAATGAGGGCGGGAGCATGAGGCGTCAGAATACGTTGCCTTGCCAACAAGGCAGCTAGGGTCGTTTCTGGCACCTCGTGGTCGGTATCATTCCAAGTTTCGATGACCTTTTCTTTCTCCCCAGAGAGAAGAATATTCACGTCACTGATTTGGCATAACGATGGGTCTTGAGCTTGCGCGCTTGCAAAAAAGTCGCTCATAAAGTGGAACAAGCGCTGCTGGTGCTCTTTAATGTCTTGGTCAGAATACAGCTCTGGATTGGCATCCATATCTATGTGAAGTTGACCGTCAAGCTCATAACAATAGAAGGAAATATCATCCACGGGCCCCGCTGACAGGTTATGCGCTTTCGAAGCCAACTCGCCAAATTTATGTTCATACTCAAACGGCATGATATTGACCAAAGGGCCAAATAGATTGCGGTTGTCTTTTACTAGATTCAATTCGCGGTGCAGTTCTTCATAGCGGTACCCTTGGTGACGACGAACAGATGAGAACTCTTGGTTTACCTGTTTAACTAGCGTTTTGATGTCCGTACCTTGAGTAAAACTCACTCGTACTGGCAAGATATTCACTCGCATCGCTGGCGTTTGAATTGCCACTGAACCTAAGCGCCCCATCAACGGCACACCAAGCACCACCTCGTTGGAACGCGTCATACGATGAACATACGCAGCAATGGAAGCGATCAGCACACTGTACCAGTGCGTTCGGCATTGCTTCGCCAACGATTCCATATGCTGGAAGTCTTCTACTGGCATCGCGCCTTTCAAGCGTAAGAAGTGATCAGATGTCACTGTCGGTTTACCCGCTAAGTTAACCGTATCAGAGTGGTCGGCATAACGTTGTAAGTAGAAGGTACGGTCTTTTTGGTATTTTTCCGACGCTTTATAGTCGTTGTCTTCTTTAAGCAACGCGTGTTGATCCACCAATTGGATCTCGTCAAACTGCTCTCCCTTCGTAAGTTGGCCATAGATATGAGCAATACGCGAAGCGATCAACGACATGCTGTAGCCGTCAATAGCAATGTGGTGAAGTGACAGGAACCAAACAAACTTATCTTCTGCAAGCTTAAGCAGCGCCATAATAAACAATGGGCCTTGCTCCAAATCGACGGGCTGCTTCAACTCTTTCTTCATCCAATTGACTGCAGACTCAAGTGGCACATCATGTTGCGAGAAGTCGATTCGCTCTACCTGCCAGTTTTGTCTATCAATCACCATGCGAGGGCCTTCGGTGGTGGTGACAAACTTCGCGTGTAATGAGTCAACTTCATCAATGGCGGTTTTTACCGCTTCAACAAAACAAGGCTCATCCACCTTGCCATCAATCACTAAGTATTCGCCAGTCTTGTAAATAGGATTATCCGGGTCGCGCAACTGAGCAAACCAAATCCCTGCTTGGGCATCTGTAAGCGGCAGCAATTGCTCCGCTGTATAAGGTAAATCGTACATGTCCATTCCTTTGTTACTCTTCCTCGTAGGCTGTTAAGTCAGCTTCTTCTCAATCAGTTGCCACCAATCTTGCACACTGGGCTTGGCGGCAAGTTCCATAAAACTCACGTCTAGACCAGCTTGCTGCCAATCACCGACCAGTGACATCATACGAACCGAATCTAAACCGAAATCCAGCAGGCTATCTTCCGGCGTCATTTCATCGACTGGCACTTCTAGCAATGCCGCTAACTGCTGAGTTAAATGTTGCTGAGATTGAGGAATGGAAAAGTCATCACCGACAAATTCATCTGCACTGCTGATTTGAGATAGCAATTGCTGCTTATCCAACACATAGCCACAGCGACCTGCGACATAATTGAGTGCCATTTCATGATCGTTCGCTGAGAAATCTGCGACAGCATCAGAAACCATAAAAGCTTTAATATCGGTCATGAACGCTTCGGCAGCGGTTTGTAAACAACCAATGTGGGCATAAATACCTACGATGATCAGCTGGTCACGACCCGTTTCATCCATCATGGATTTAAGCGGAGTACGCTGAAACGCACTATAACGCCACTTGGTGTAAACAATGTCTTGTTCAGAAGGCGCAAGCGCAGGGAAAATGCGCGTAATATCATCATCCGCTTTCAGACCTGGTCCCCAAAAGTCCGTTAGTAAGGCACGGTCTTCTTGGCGTTGGTCACCCGGTTGAGCGGTGTAAACCACAGGGATACCCGCATCGATACACGCTTGTTTAATTTGCTTAATATGATGAGTGAGCGTTTGGATCATCTCACTATCGACATCATAGAAATTGAGAAAATACTGCTGCATATCGTGAATCAATAATACAGCGCGCTTTGGCTCTACAGACCAATTTACGCGGTTTTCTGGCATCGGCTTAGATAGTGAATAACCAGAGATAGATGGAATGGCCATGGGGCTAATCTCCAAAATTTTATTTATACACACAACACCGTTGATATCGTGGTGTGATGGTTCGATTAAATCAGTTCTAGAAGTTTGTTTTTGTTGATCTTTCCTACTGGCGTTTTGGGTAGAACATCAACAAAGATCACGCGATCTGGAATTTTGAAATCCGCCAATCCTCGACCTCGTAAGAATCGCTTGATTTCAATAGGCTTGGGATTTTGCGCTCTGCACACCAATGCCGCGCAACTGCGCTCACCAAGGTATTCATCTGGGATCGCAATCACCGCCGCATCGTGAACGGAATCATGAGCAAGAAGGTGATTCTCCACCTCTTCGGCCGCAATTTTTTCACCACCACGATTGATTTGGTCCTTATCCCGCCCCACAACTTGCAAATTGCCGGCTTCAGTCATAACGACAATATCTCCAGTGCGGTAATAACCAAGATCGGTGAAAGAACGCTGATTGTGTTCCGGTGCATGGTAATAACCCTGAATGGTATAAGGACCACGCACGAACAAAATCCCCGCAGTCCCTTTCGGAACCGGATTACCTGCTTCGTCTAGTACCAAAAGCTCATCTGCAGGAGACATAGGACGGCCTTGCGTAGTGACAATTTCTGAGTCTGGATCATCCAAACGGGTGTAATTTACCAGCCCTTCAGCCATGCCAAACACTTGTTGCAAAGTACAACCAAGCTCTGGCTTCACTCGTTTTGCCGCCTCTTCACTAAAACGAGCGCCACCGACTTGTAGTACCTGAAGTGACGCAATGTTTTGCTGGGTTCTTGCTGCTTCATCTAGCCATAACAACGCCAATGGAGGAACCAAAGCCGCGACAGTGATTTGGTGTTTTTCAATCAAAGAAAAGGCCGTTTGAGGACTGGCATCTGGCGCTAGTACGACCATGCCACCAGCCATAAAGCAGCCCAACGCACCAGGCGAACTTAATGGGAAATTGTGCGCAGCAGGTAAAACGCATAAGTAACGAGTGCAAGCAGAGAACTGACAAACGTCATTGCTCGCACTAACGCTATAAAGGTAATCAATGTGGGTTCTTGGGATGAGCTTTGGCGTACCTGTTGTCCCACCAGAAAGTTGGAAAAAAGCAAAGTCTTCGGCGACATCAGATTGAGCATCAACCTCTTCTAAAAACAGTGTGTTTAGCGCTTGAGCACCGATAGGCATTAAGCTCTCTTCACCAGCCCACACTACCGTTTTTAAACTCGGTAAATCTGCGGCCACTTGTTGAGCTATCTCAGCGGTTTTGACGCCCAATTGAGGTGCGGTAATCAATACTTTCGCTTCTGTAAAATGACAAAAGTATCGAATCTCCGAATAGCGATGCGCAGGTAACGCTAAAACGGGTTGAACCCCAATTTTAAGCAAGGCAAAGAAACTCAAATAAAACTCGCCAACGTTGGGCAAATGCAAAACCGCTTTATCACCGGATTTTAGATTGAGCTTGTGCTGGAACCCGGCAGCAAGCTTGTCAACTTGTTCGACTAACGTTTGGTAAGTCCATTGCTGATCGCCCGCAACCAAAGCTACGCATTCTGAATAGCGCTGTGCGCTCGCCTCAAGCATCTCTGGGATGGTTTGCTGCGTCCAAAACCCTGCATCGCGATACTTTTGAGTCATCTCTTGCGGCCATGGGGTAAATCCTGATGCCTTCATGCACGGGCGGTTCATTGAACCACCTCCATGTTCTCACGGATTTCAATACCCAATGCGTTAAGCACGGTTCGCATCTTGTTGCCGGTTTCTTCAAGTTCACTTTGTGGCTCTGAGCCAGCAACAATGCCAGCACCCGCGTAAACGCGAAGACGTTTTTTCTCGACCTCAGCACAACGGATCACGACAACCCATTCTCCATTGCCGCGGGCATCCACCCAGCCAACCAGTCCGGTAAAGTAACCACGGTCAAAGGGCTCTACATTGCTGATAAAATCATAAGCCTGTGCTGTAGGGTAACCGCATACCGCAGGTGTCGGGTGCAATGCACTCGCGAGTTTTAATACGCTGGTATTGGCATCTGAAACCATGCCCTCGATACGAGTCGAAAGGTGTAACATCGCTTTGGTTTCAATCACCGATGGCACCATCGGCACATACAAATTGTGGCACCAAGGTTGGAGCGCTTTCTCGACGGCATCCACAACCACCGCATGCTCGTGAAGATCCTTGCTGCTTTCCATCATCAACTCACCTTGTTGTTGGTTCATTGATTCGTTGTCACTGCGGCGACGGGAGCCTGCTAGCGGGTTGGAGCAAACATGAGGGCCTTTGCGCGAAACAAGAAGCTCAGGGCTAGAGCCCATTAAATATGCATCGGAATGGCTTCCTCCAATGCGAGTCGAAAAGGTGTAGCCACCGGGATTCTGTTTGAGTAACGTTTTTAGGAAACGAGCGCGGTCAATATCCTCTTCCGTCTCGACTTGCATGGTGCGAGATAAGACGACTTTGTCGAGTTCCACATCCTCTCGACAGCAACTCCTTACGGCTTGTTCAACGCTACGCATGTAATCACTAGGATCGGGAATGGGTTGAATAGAAGATGGATGACAATCCGTTAACCCATCCACATCCGACACTTTATCCGGTCGAATTGGTGATGTCGTAATCAGACGTTCAGGGACAATAAAATGTACTGGGTTGTGTTCAGAAAATGGGATCACACCTACAGCGATAGGGTTTTCATTGCCCTCTTCCTTCGCCGATTCCAATAATTGGCTGATGTGAGTATCTAATTCTGAGAACCTGACTTGTTGGGAAAATTCGGCAGCAATCCCTTGAGTCAATAACGTCACTGTCGGAGAGCTAAAGAAGAACGAAGCATCATCCGTATGGGCATTAAGAAACTCTGTGAGCATAGTGCTGCTTCCCGTTGAGTTACGAAGCATAATCATCTCTCAAACTGTATTAAACATGGCGTTCCAAATGAGATTCCTTCTCATTTAAGAGGTGAGACTACACACACAAAACCATTTATTCAAACACTTTTGATAATAATTATCATTCGTATTGTTTATAGTTTTATAAATTAATCCCATAGTATTAATATGGAAAAACGCAAATAATTCTTTAGTCTTATCAGTAAAATAGCCTCAAAATGACGCATAAAAAATGGCTGACACCTTATGCTGTCAGCCATTGACTGTTGTGATAGTTCTTACTTAGAAATGCTTATTAGCCATATTACCCGTTATCAGAAAACCCATACTTCTCATCACTCAGCGATCGTATCTCGTTGAAGCGATCTTGCATCTTGCCTCCGATCAAATCGACACGCCTTTGCATCTCATTCACCCATTCACGATCTGCCATCACTTCACGTGGAAATACGGTGGAACGCGTATTCTCACCAAGGTACAGAAACGCATCAAACAGTTCCCCGACTGGGGCATCCATCTTATCCATTGCCGCCAGTTTATAGCGCGCTTTAGGTAATAAATCGATGAATCGAAGTGGCTCAATAGGACTATTCGTCACTTCGAGTAGCGCTGGCGATTTTACATTGTGGAAGGTTTGCACGACTTCGGGCTCTGTCATCGGCCAAATTAAATACGTACTATCAGGAAACGCTTGCTCTAATCGAGTCGCAAGCGGCCAAGCGCTGGCTTGCGTTTTCGCGACATAGTCCTTCGGTGCATTCACCAGATGGAAAGCCCCGAAAATCAACAGTGCTTTTTCATTGTGCTCAATTCGCTCTTGAGCAATTTGGTAAAAGTAATCCGTTTTACTCTGCGCCGCTTGTTTCCAAACTTTTGCATCCGCGACACCATCCCATTCAAAGGGCGCTTCCGCGAGATGCACCTGAATTTTTTTGCCTTCAGGTAACAACAAATTACGCGCTCTGATCGCCTTGAAGAAGTTGATATACGCATCTGGCATCCAAGCCATAAAGTAAATCGAACCACGTAGCACCTCATTCAGCTGTGATTCGCTGACCTCACCGCCTGCCAGATATTTATCCAATACAGGTTGATATTTCGCATTACCAAATTCGACCACAATATGGGTGACTTGGTCAGAGAAAGCATCGGTCGAAACCAGTTCCGTTGCGTAACGTAAAAAAGCGTCATTCCAATGGTAATCGCCAATCCCAACAAAACTGTGTTGCTCGAATGCCTTCAGAATTGCAGCATCAGCGGGCTTAGCTTGCTCAACCACTTGTTCAATTTTTTGCTCCGGCAAATCGACCTTTGCAAAGTGCGGTAAATACTCACACCCTGAGATCCCAACCAACCCTAAAACCAGTACCAAGGGCTTGATTTTCCAGCCTAATATTTTCATTGAATTCTATACCTCCTTGTTAATATCATGACAACGATAACAAAAATCATTATCATCTATCCAACTTAGATTTCATATTTGTATCGCGAAAGGGAGAAGATGATGCGTGAAAACCGCTCAGAATTCTACGGCAAACTGTGCTTGGTCACTGGTGCCGGACAAGGGATTGGCCTAGCATGTACTAAAAGCTTATTAGACCAAGGGGCGCATGTTATTGCTTGCGATGTGACTCAAGCAACATTGGATGAACTACAACAAAACTTGTCGACCAACCAACAACAATGCACCACATTGCTCCCGTTTGATCTATCCGAACCACATGCGATCCTCAATGCCTGCCAGAACCTTCAGCAGGATAACATCATCCCTGAGCTCATCATCACTTGTGCTGGTACATTACACCTCGCCTCTATTCTCGAACTGCCGTACGAAGCGCTCAATAAAACCCTAGATATCAACTTAAAAGGCACCATGCTACTCACCCAACAGCTTGCAAAAATGTTGGTCGAAAACGGCAGAAAAGGCGCGATTGTCGCAGTAGGATCAAATGCCGCAGACACACCACGCGTGAAGATGTCTGCCTACTGCACATCTAAAGCTGGCCTGCACATGTGGATGCAATGTTTGGGATTAGAACTGGCAGAGCATGGCATTCGCTGCAATATTGTTAGCCCCGGCTCAACCAGAACACCAATGCAAGAGCAAATGTGGAATGAATCTTATGGCGAGCGAGAAACGGTTCAAGGCAACTTAGCGTCGCATCGAATTGGCATTCCGTTAAACAAGATTGCCGAAACCAAAGACATCACCAATGCGATTGAATTTTTGCTCAGTGATAAATCTGGCCATATCACCATGCATGATTTGAGAGTGGATGGCGGAGCAACCTTCTGATCCCCCGCCAAAATATCGGAAAGTTTAACCGTAAAATTTGGGGTGCATGCCCTTCTCTAACTTGCGCCTCACTTTATAGGACACATCAGCTAATGTGATTTTGCCTGAGTTCTTGCGGTCAATCCCCGCGTTTTGGCGATAAGCGATCGAGCCTTTCTTGAAAAGCACATGTGTTGGCGGTTGGCCGATTGCAGCAGGATAAAGGATCGCCATATACACATCCTCAAGACACGCCATGTCATTTCGGTATGGCATAAAGTACGCTTTGACATAATCCAGCTGATCCAGAGCACTCATTTTAGCCAACTTCTTTGTGCTTGTTCCTAGAACTTCTGCGGTTGAAGGCATAAATTGAATTAACCCTGTCGCACCGCTTCCCGATCCATTTTTAATACTTGGGCTAAATGTCTCTGCTGTTTCAAATGCCATGCAAGCCATCAAATGATTAGGATCGATATTGAGCTCTTTAGAAATGTCGTTAACCTTGATTTTGAACTCTACCGAGACGCGATTTCCCCAAGCAAGGGCATCGGTAGTTGGAACCGATAAAGACGCTGAAGAAACATCACTTTTTTTAAGGAATAAAGATGAAGGTAAAAAAATGTTCAGGCTTTTCGAATTCTTATCTATCCGCTTGTTTTGAAAGGAAAAAACCTTATATTTTTTGTGCTTAAGCTTTTCAATTTTTAATAGCTGATACAATCGCTTAGAAACCGTTTTCACGATACAACCACATTTGGAAAACATGTCCCAAACTGTAATCCATTTCTCACTCTTTTAATATCAGTATCAGTTATGAGGCACAAAAATGTGAGGTGGATCTGTGAGCTTTATAAGAAATGGAAAGTTTATAAATAAGGTTGTTTGAAAAGTATACTCAGCGTTTTTCTGTACGTTGAAAACAATGAGAAATTTGTGGTGTATTCTCGCTAGGTTGGATGGTAAACCACTGAGTGACAATACGACCTTGATCTTGTCGGAGCTGCACTAATACTGCATCACGTTCGTAAACTTGAACACCATGGATGTTAGTTAAGTTGCCGTTTGAATAAGACTCAAACAACACATCTAATGCGGGTCCTCGCCTATTCAATTTACACTTTATCCTTTCATCAGTTTGAACGCCTAAACTACGAAATGTGCACTCTTCATCTTGTACCTGAAGTTCATATTCAATCCACACAAACGGCCCTGCGTTACTTTGCCCCAAATCGACATCACAATGAAAAATCCCATTCCAATTAGGAGTGACAAAGGCCGCCGCCGCTACGAATCCGATTGTGCTAATTATCATACTCTCTCACTTCTCTGGCTAAAAATGAGAGAGTATTTCAACCCAACTATCGCTGCACTTAACAATAACAAAACTTCGAGTGATACCCAGTTACCACTCTGCAATACAAAGACGGCTTTTCACACCACGAATCTGTAATCCCATCGCCTCAAATACATGCTCAAAATCTTGGCAGGAAGCAGGTACATTCGGTAAAGACAACGACGCTTCTGTAAAGAATGACCGACTCAGGGTTTCTGATTCTCCCCACGCCAGTTCCCACCAATCCAAGATGCGTTGTTTAGACGCATTCAATCGATACACCGCGGGCAGTCGATCGCGCTTGTTGAGGTTTTCAGTTTTAGATGTTGGCAGCAGATTCCATTTATCGTTGTTCGGCCAATAAGCGAAGGGCAAGCAGTGATCAACATGGTACTCATTACGCAACTTACTCCCACTCCATACACTGATGATCTCAGATTGATTCGAACGCAACTGCTCTACCCTTTTGCGTACTGCGCGAGTGTCGTGGTCTTTATCAATCCAAACCAAGCAATCATGATAGGTTTGAAGGGCAATGCCTCGGTCTTGGTTTGAGCTAAACCGCTGCATTTCAAGAATCCACTGATTGACCACCAGCGGCGCAATCCATGAATGGTAAAGCCTTAAGCAGTCCCACAAGCTCTCATCCAAAATAAATTTGCCATAGCTTTCAAGGAACTCCCCATCAACAACGATAGTACCTTTATGCTTTTTAGAAGAACGTACCATTTCAAAATATGGATTCGATTTGTCACCTTGGTATGTATAGGTAACTGGCCCATCTTTAATGGTTTTCAAACTGTCTTTGATAGCTTTATCTAAAGCGACAGCATCGTCACCAACAAATATGGTACCAATTGCTAAATCATCCGGACTTAAATGAGAAAGCTTGTCCCAACCATCAGGCTTAATGAAACCGAGTCCTTTTGATGCATTAGAGTTCTGCTGGATGTTTTCTTTATCAATGAGGCGTTTAAACTGACGAATCCAATACAGACCAACTAAACCAAGAGGGATCGCAACTTTACCATCAGTACGATCAATAACGGCTCCGGAATGTGCATCTGCAATTCGTAATAAGGTTCGTAGCAATGCCAGTTTGTAAGTCGCCGATTTAGAGTCGTTCACGATGATATGACGAACCTTGTTGAGATCACCGGAACCATCATCGGGAAGTGACATGACAACCGTCTGCCAATGAACATCATCACGCTTGAGTTGGTCGTCACTGTCCGAGACATGCCTTACCATAAGCGCACTGTTCTTTGCCAGTTGTTCTAACTCTTGAACGGAGACAGGATAAGCTTTGCGCCCATCAGTAAACTCTCCATGGCGAAGGCTTATGACCAAGCGGCCATTAGGCGCAAGCAGATTAGAGAGTTTACGAAAAGCACGCTCACGATGAGAAGTCGCAAGATGCATCCAAACCGCACTCACCAATATCAGATCAAAGCGAAGTCCCAAGTTGGTGGTTTTCTCAAGAGCAGGCAAGGCATCATCAAGCCAAGTAACCAAATTACCCGTCTTAACTTTACCAAGCTCTAGTAGAGATGCCGCTGGTTCAAGAGCAATCACCTCACAGCCTTGCTCCGACATCCATTTCGCATCTCGCCCAGACCCCGCTCCCACATCCAAGATCCGATCGCCTGCATGAGGCCAAAAAGCCTGCCAGCTCGCATGAACGTTCTCAAACGTCGTCGAGTTGTATTGCTCCGCTAATGAGCTCGCATTTTGGTTATAGAAATTGAAGGTAGAGGACATAAAGGTAAGGCTGCAATTGAACTGAACACATAGTAAGTGCTATTGATTGCAAAGACTAGAAGGTAGTGCAAAAGTTGTAGGAAACGTTGCGTTAGAAGTTCTGTCGCTAAAAAGTGGACCAAACGAGCACCGAGAGTAAAGCGATTTGCTTGCGATGCAATCATACCTATTTGGGAATCTACAATTTCTTAGTTTTATATCCAACTTCTTGGCAAGATAAACAAAAAATTGGTTTTCAAGTCCTTGCCATCACTCCAATTGATTGATTTTTATTGAAAATAAAATGGCATACTTTCTGCTGATTAGAGTGATGATTGGTTTTCACTTTAGGTATCAGTGTGTCATACAAAATTCTTCCGCTTTCGGAAGTGATGTCTCATGAATTCGGTTTGATAGAGGGCGATCTCCATAACCTTGTGGAAGCTGATGTTGCCTCTGTCACCCCTTCTCATCTTACTTTTGAACAGCTAAAGCAACATCTCTACGAAGGCAAGCTCGTACTCGTGAGTGATACGCCTCAAACTCCCGCTCTACTTAGCTACAACGACCCAGTTGGCCCTAAAACTTGGCGGCTAAACTCTGAGGCTATCCCGGCATTCTCTGATGATGCCGCTGATAATTTGTTAGCAAAAACGAAAATCACCAGAACAACGGGAGGGTACAGCTCTTGTATTGGGGATACCTCGGCGCTAGAGCGGGTTTATACGCCGCAGCCAATCGCAGCCGAAAGTGAAGAGGAAATCACCAAGGAATTTGAGTACAGCTTTGAAGTTGGCTGCTCAGATACCACCGTAAGTAAAATGGTGCACAGTGACTTTGCTATAGCGAGAACTGAAAATGAGAACGCTGTAACGCGGTGGGAGCAAGCCAATACCGAGCAAGGTACACGCTACACGGCGTTATGTGCATTCGATGAGCCAAAGCGTCTAAATATCCATATAGCTGATGACAACCTCGGGCTGACGCCATTGGAAGCAGTCACCTTACAAAAAGCCGGTAGTCATAAGGCTGTTGAGGGGTTCATACCTGTCGTACCTGCCGTGCGTTTGGGTGAACGCTTAGGGTTGCCTACAGAAGGCTATTACTACCACTTTAATGATGGCGAACTTGTCCAAGAATACAAAATTCTTGGGGAAGAAAAATGGGCCTTTTATGCTACGCAATCGACACAAGACACACTCAATGACGAGCGCGGTTTTACCAAAGACCAAAGCGCTATTTTGGTGTATTGGAAGTTGGCAAACCAAATCCTCGAGAACCAATACATCATTTATCTTGAGCGGCAAATCACGCGTGAAGAGCTAGATAATCTCAGTGAAGATTGGCTGAGTGAAAACGGGATTAAGTTGGATATCCCCGCACTATTTGATGCGGCTAAACAGCCGGAAGAAGCACGCTCAGAAGATAACAACGATGAAGCGGAAGCCGAACAAACCGCAGCAACGCACATCGTAGTTGCGGGGGAAACCTGGCAGAGCATAGCTGAACGATATTGTATGGGAGCTAAAGCCTTGCTCTCGCTTAACCCAGTGTTTGAGTCCGATCCTCTGTCACTCGCGGTCGGTGATGAAATTGTTATTGCTGAGACACAGCAACAGCAAGCACCAGACAAAAAGAACACCTTTCCGCCACTGCGCCCGCAAACCTACAACAACATCCGCAACAGTCATTACCAGCACAGCGATCCATTGCTTGGGTTGACCAAATATCGAGCCATCAACGCCGCCGATTGCGTAGAAGGCGATGTGGCTATCCTTAACTTAAAAGACGTCATGAGTTCGCTCGTGTTCGCTAAATCCTGCACCAGACCAAAAGGATGTATTGAAATTGGCGATCAGCAAGAGTCCATCAGTAACTTTGGCTCATGGTCGTTTTTTTCACAAGCGAACGCAGCCGTTCCCGCGGTAATTCCAGCCATTCAGGCGACACAAGCACAGATGGCCATAGGCAGTTCCGCAGCTGTCGCCGGTTCACCAGAACAAACGCAACAAACCCAAACTGCGGCGATGCAGTTAGATAAACTGGCCGGCACATTGAAAGACAAAATCGTCGAGGGCTACCGCTGGCAAGTAGAAGGCATTGGCGCTCTATTTGCCATGCAACAAAGCTTATTTGGTGATAACACCCAATACACTGACCAAGATTTACGCCAAGTGACCACGGCGCAAAGCCGAATTCGTGTCCACATAACAGAGCCAAAAGATGGGGAGTTTTATCCGCATGTGCAGGGCTATCACATAGACGATACCCGCATCCCTATCAAACACGTGAAACAAGGAAGCAGCGGCCAACTGTCTGTTGCGATTGAAGAGAACGGACCCACCATCTATTGGACGCCAGAAGAAAACGGTGAAGCAAGTTGGCAAAGCACGCCAGATCATAGTGATGGGTTTGAAAAAGACGATATACTGGTCACGCCAATCCACTCGGATAGCGATGCGAATGTCACCGTTACGCCTGCGCCAGAAGAGAAAGACTGGCGTGATGCGATCTTGGTATTCCCTGAAAGCTCAGGCATTGCTCCGCTCTATGTTGTATATGCAACTTTTGGTAAAAGCAGTAGCAAAAACTATAAGAAGACATTTTTCGATGAATACCCTGAACTCGAAGGAAAAGTGGTTGTTCATCATGCTGTCGAGCAACAAGTTTTACTTCGTTATCCTGATATTGTTACTGAATCAGAAATGCATTCGCTAGAAAACTTGCGGGGCATACCGAAAGAAAAGAACTCAACACTTCACCTGAGTAAAATAAGACGAGAATGGAATCGATTCTATCGTATCAACCCATCTGCAAGTAAGCAGGACTTATTAGATTATGCAGAACAGATAGATAACAAATGGGGGCACGAATTTACTCCCCAGTTAGATACTAAAAAATAAAGGTACAAAGTATGTTTTATATCATAGAGCCTGAAATCGCCGGAGTGCTTGGAGAATCGACCTCTCTAGACACATCAACACACCCTCCTGTAGTGACAAGCCTTGAGTTTATTATTGACTCTTGGCTCGGTGACTCAATCATTGAATCTTTTCCTTGTTTCTTAGTTACTAAGAAGTTGGCATCAAATATCTCTGATATTGGTGTTACTGGTTATGAGTTTGATTCAGCTAATGTCGTGGTGTCCGAGGATTATGTAGATCACAGAGTTCCTGAATTTATTTGGCTAAAAGTAAACGGAAAAGGGGGAGTTGATGATTTTGGTCTGACTGAAGACTTTCGGTTAATAGTCAGTCAAACCGTTATGGATATATTAAATATCAATGGATTAGATCATGCAGAGATTGAGCGTTGCTAACTTGTGATCTTACAATAATTTTTTAGGGATCGAGTGTAGAGCGCTCCTGAAAGACCCATGCTTAAACGAAAAAACACACTGAGTGCTTATACTGAAGCTGATTTTATAAACTTACTAGATGAGATAATTGAATCAAAGGGTAGTGATGATTATCAAGATAAGTTGCTTGAACACTTCATTTCAATTACGGATCATCCTACAGGTTCAGACTTAATTTACTACCCAGAGAACCCAGGTGAAGAGACTCCTAAAGGGATAGTTAAAATAGTGAAAGATTGGCGTGCTAGTCAGGGACTTCCTTGCTTCAAAAAGTAATGAAAATTGTTATTGAAAAATTCGACAAACAAACTGAATTACTCGTTTCAGAGTTAGCTATCGAAAAAGAACACCTTGATGTCATTGCTCAAGTATTAGGGTTAAAAGAAGATGATATTCAGTTCCTAACAAGCGGGGCTGGCGGCTTTGATATCAGTGGCGCGCAAGCTTTAGACATAGAGAAGCTGATTAATAAATACTTCTATGACCCAGAATATGATTATCAGTTAGGTACTGCTGGCACCTCTGCTCCAATGAATTTATCACAAATAGTATTAGACAATAGGCATTTAGATCCTGATTTAACGATTTACATTGATAGTGCATGGAGCCCAGATTCTCGCGTCTTACTTTGCGCAGAGCCAGAAGATGGAAGCTCACCGGAAGGGTATGACTACTTCTTAGAGGTATTTATACTGCAAGAATTATTTGAAAATGTTCCCGAGATCACTGTCGAGCGAGTCATCAAATACGCTCAAGTTGATGCTTAATATTAGTTTTACTTTGCTTCAGTGAGTAAACAGAAGGCGTCATAATGACGCCTTTCTCGCTTATCGCGATTGAACTTTTTACAAATTTAGCACAGACATCACTACTGTATTTTTGGACAGAAGCTTCTTAGGAAGTTTGTACAGCTTAGGTTAGTTGATATTAGAAAAATTAGGGCGATGTTTGATTTTTAAACCATCCCCCTTATGATATTGGCAATGTTTTCTTATATCAGATATGTAATATTAGCGTGATCTGATTCAACACATTAGATAAATGTTATTTGAGCAAGACCAACAGCATTAAACAACCAAATTCAACATCTTCCTATAATCTTTTGCCTATTAATATCAGCCTTTCACTAAAAATTAGAATAACCATAATCAATGCAGAGATAGAAAGTGAATACTGCACGCTAAATATATCTGTTATCTGACCAAAAAAGAAAGATCCTATTGTCATCGCTAAGTACATAAAAGTGTATGATATTGATATAGTTAACCCTATGTTGTTTCTTTCTCTACCCATACGTTGAATTTCTCGGTTTATAATAGTCACCTTTATTGACCATAAAAAGCCAAAGATAGCAATAAAAAAGGATGCGATTATAGTTGAATAGCTGATAGAAAAGTTAGTTATTAAGAGCGTTAATGATAGGGTTATCGTGACTAATTTATATGTAAAACTATTAATTTTAATCGATGATATTCTCTCCCTGATCAGGAATGCGGGTACTGCCCCAAGAATCATTAGAGACATTAGTAGTGATTGGAATGATTGATTTAAACCTAATTCATGTGATGAGATATAAGGCATTAATGACCATAATGAACTACCACTCAAAAAGAGAATAACAGAATCAAATAAACATTTCTTATATTCTTGGTTCATGGAAATACTATTGTAAAAACTTTGCTTTGGCTCTTTTTTTCTTACTCTTTCTACTTTGTAGTTAACTGATTTAATTGATATTGGTATGGTTATCACCATTAAAATAGCAATTATTAACAATGACTCAAAAAAGCCTAAAAGAGAATATAAGTAACCCGATGTTAAGGTTCCTAATATTCTTACAAAAGCAAGAGAAATGCTATTTACACTTGCTGAGGTGTTAAGCTGACTAACATCGATAACACTGGCGATATATGATTGTATTGCAATTACTCTTACTGCTGCTATCGAAGAAATGAAAAAAGTTATTATTAAAATATATTGTATCGATTGAAAAAATAGCATTAAAAAAACAAAAGAAACGATAGAGAGATTTGATATGAGAATTATATTTTCTTTATCATATTTATCGCTAATTATCCCTGAAGCAATACTAAATAAGGCGATTGGAGCGTTAATAGATATAAATGCCATCACGCCAATTGAAGCAGAGTTTGAATACTCAACAAGCAATAGCATTATTGAAGTATTAAAAAACCATATTGAAAAGTTACCAATTATATTATTGCAAATGGCCAACTTATATTTTTGATTCTGTTGTAAAGGTGTAATTAATAAACAATCATTCATTTGGTATTCCTTGAACACTGATTTGTTACGAAGCCCTAGAGTTTATGCTGAAGGTACTTTCTCAGTGAGCAGGCTTACCTAAATTCACTCAGCAATAGCTACCCCCAGCCAAATATGGGATGACTGATGGTTGCTATGAGATGAGACTAAATTAAAAATTATCATAGAAAATATATACCTTTTTGATATGCCTTCGTCAACATTTAAATGATGCATTAATAAACAGTAAATGAAGCTAATCTAAAATCATGTAAATAGGATATTAATGAGTAAAAGGTCTAACTCAAAACGGGGCAATTATAAGTTAGCTTTTTAGACTGAAGAAATACCGTCCCCCAAGAAAAACACGTCTTCATCATTAGATTGATTTCATCACCTGGAAAAACATAGCGTCATTAGTTAGCTCTGCAGAGCTAAAAAACAAAAAGCCCCACTTCCACAAGCAGGGCTTTGATATTGGATGACTATCACTCAGTTTCGGCTCTGAGCCTTAACGCTTTTCGCTTCTTACCAGTTCCGCTAATGTAGATAAGCGTTGCTCGCTTTGTTTGACGTATGGGTTTGCTTCGTCCCATGCGTAACCGGCGAGGATCGCGCTGATCATTTGTTTGATACGTGGATTCGGTTCTTGGTAGAAAATGACATCTTGTAGCATACCGTTGTACCAACCTTCTACATAGGTGCGGAAGGTGTTCACTCCAACCATCAGGCGATCGGCGTAGTCTGCTTGCCAATCCACGGCTTCACCGTTGAGTTGGCGCTCAATACAGTCTGCGGCAAATTGAGCTGATTTCATCGCGATGGTCACGCCAGATGAAAAGACAGGATCAAGGAATTCACCGGCATTGCCAAGCAACGCATAGTGCGATGTTGCAAGGTGTTTTACATTGGCCGAGTATCCACCGAGCTCACCGGCTGGGTTCGGGTAGTTGGCTTGATTAAGCAACTCAGCCAAACCAGGCTCTTCACTTGCTAGCTGTTTAATGGCTGCGATTTTGTCTTCTGGGTAGTTTTCAAAAAACGCTGGCTCACCGACCACACCAAATGAACAGGTGCCGTTGGAGAATGGGATCAACCAATACCAAACATCATGGTTATCTGGATGCACAGAGATCAGGATCTTGTTGCGATCGTATTCGATGTTCTCGGCAGTGATATTGTCTTCAATGTGGGTAAAGATCGCCTTTCTTGGTGGCAAGCAAGACGGCTCTTCCAGCTCTAACAATCTTGGAAGCACACGCCCGAAGCCGCTGGCGTCTAATACATAATCGGCTTCAATTTGATACGCTAATTCGTTTTCATCGATAACAGAAAGAACCGACTTTGAGCCTTCAAATTCGATGCTTTTCAGTTCGTGCTGGTAACGAATTTCAACCCCTTGCTGCGCGGCACTGTCTGCCAGTACTTTATCGAAGTGCCCACGCTGGACTTGGTAGGTTGTACCCGGACCTGAGGTGAACTTATCGGTAAAATCAAATTGGGTGTAAACGCCGTTGCGACGAAATGCAGCCCCGTCTTTGTATTGGAAACCAGTTTGGTTGACTGCCTCTAACATGCCCGCTTGCTCTACAACTTCCATGCACGCTGGAAGTAGGCTTTCACCGATAGAGAAACGTGGAAAGGTGGCTTTTTCAATCACAACAACATCGATATCTCGTGCGTTGAGCAATGCTGATACGGTAGAACCTGACGGGCCCGCACCAATAACGACGACTTGCTTTTGCTCTGTTTTCATTCTGTTTTCTAGTTTGCTTGTAGTTTTAATAATGTGTGACCAAGGCCAATGTTGTCTTTTCTTTCTGCCACGGTTAAGCCTGCAGCTTCGACAATTTCTAGGAAATCATCGCTGCGGTAGAAACGACTGTTCCCGTTTGCTAAACAGGTAAAGTAAAGCGAGGTCGCATTCAAGCTATAAGAAGCACCCGCGTATTTTTGCGCGTCCCAGAACAATTCCAGAATGTATACGGTATCGCCTTGTCGTAGTTGCGCTTTGACTTTCTTTAAAATATTGAGAATTTCGATTGGAGAGAAACAATCGAGGAACTGGCTCATCCACCAAATGTCGGCATGCTCAGGCAAGGTTTGAGCTTTGTCCAGCATGTTAGCAGGGAATGGTTTGATGCGATCACTTAGCTGGTTATCCGCTGCGTTCGACATCGCCACTTCAAGCTGCTGTGGTAAATCGACAATCGTCACTTGAACGTCTTGATTGTGGTTACAACACTGCATTGCCCACTTACCTGTGTTACCACCGATATCGACAATGTGGCTTGGTTCGTTGGCAAACACTTCTTTTAGTAGCAATGGGAAGGAACGGTCTGAGTAGAAATGATCAAACTTGAACCAACTCTGCTTCGCTTGCTCTGGTAAGGTCGATAGCCCTTGGTAAATGGTTTCCCAGTCACCCAGTTCTTTTAAGCCTGACGGTTTGCCCTCTTTGATCGCATCGGTTAGGTGCATCATTGCGGCATAACAAACGTCTGCTGTGAAATCCATGTTGGCTTGCGTCATGCCATCATAAAGCAAATAGAAGCCAAGGTTTGCCAATGAGTAGTTAGGTTTTTCCCACAGCACGATATGCGCGCTAATGGCCATGTCTAACAGCACTTTGACGCCATATTCAGATACGCCCGTTTTCTCTGCGATCTCTGCGGCATTCATGCCTTTTGAGCCCGCACTATCCAACGCAGCTAAAATGCCAAGATCTCGAAGTGTTCTCGCGGTCTGGAAAACAATAGGGGCGAAAGATAATTTTTGAGCTTCTGTTTTTGCTTCAAAAGCGTTGAATGGATCAATATTTTGATTTAACACGAAAAAACCTAACTACTATTAATAAAATTATTGTTGAGACTCAGCACCTAAAAGTGCGATGGCTCTCTGAATATCAACATTCAGGTTGTTAACCCAACGATTGTAATTACGGTGAATTTTGCCATCACTCGCTTTTAGATTTACTGAGTTGAGATAAATAATTGAATAATATTTGTTGTTATATGGAATTTTTACTTCAGCAAAATGGCTACGAACGTGAATTTTGGCAATTAATACACCTGGGCTCACTTCTTCTATCGTCCAACCACGATTTGTTGCTGATTGCACAATCGCAGCTTTTACTTGTTTATTTTGAAGATCATAAGCAACTGGAGTATCCTCCACATTCATTACAGGTTGTACTCTTCCACAACCGACAAGAAGCACTGTTAATAACACAGAGATAAGCAGCTTTAAGCGAGACATGGTCGTTTCCTTTTATTGTGACTCTGGTGAAACCCAGATTCTATCGAGCTGTAAAATAAACAATTTAAACAAATATGCCAAACTCGAAGATCAAAATTTCGTTTAATATCGATGCAATATCCGCCAATTCATTGGGTTTAAATCAACCAGAAGAATGGGAGCAGTGGGCATCGGACTGTATATGGCCTGAAGAGGGCAAATTACACGTCGCAGATATCCCACCAATGATGCGCCGACGTATGAGCGCATTAAGCAAACTTGCGGTCCAAACCGCGATTGGTTTACTCAAACAGTACGATGTGGATTACTTGGTGTTTGCGAGTCGCCATGGTGAGTTACATCGCAGCGCAGCGTTGATTGAAGACATTATCCAAGGCGAAGAAGCTTCCCCAATGGCGTTTTCTCAGTCGGTGCACAATACCGCAGCGGGCTTGGCAACCATTGCGACTAAGCAACCTATCCCATTGACGTCGATTGCGGCATCAGAGAACACTTTTCAAAGCGCATTGATTGAAGCGTGGTTGTTTCTCGCAGAGAACCCAGACAAAAAAGTACTGTTTATCGACTTTGATGAACCCTTGCCTGATGCTTACTCGGAGTTTGAGACCCAGCAGTATCAAGGTTATGCCGTTGGTATGGTGTTGTCTGCTGGTGACGATTTTAAGATAGAGCAAGTCGCAACAGAAAAAAGCGGACACACGTCCCAGCCTTGCCCGCTCCCACAAGGATTAGCTTTCTTAAAACACTATCTTTGTGAAGATTCAAGCTGGTTGATTCATTCGCCACAGCAAACGTGGGAATGGCATCGTCGATGAGGGTTTTGAATCAATATTGGCGTGTCTTTGCTACTGGCTTTTGTTTTTCCGTATTTGGGCTTGGCGGTCTAGTACTCAGTTTTGTCGTCATTCCACTCATTGGTTTAACCACCTCCGATCAAACCGCCAAGGAATATAAAGTCCAAGGTGCGATACAGTTTGCTTTTAATACCTTCTGTAAATTGATGAAATTTACTGGCGCAATCGATTATAAGATCATCGGCGCAGATATTATTCAACAAGATCAAAATTGCCTTATTGTTGCCAACCACCCAAGTTTAATTGATTACGTTCTTATCGCATCTCAATTAAAGCGTTGCGATTGTTTAGTAAAGTCAGCGATTTGGGCCAACCCATTTATGAAACACATTGTGAAAGCTGCGGGTTATATTCCTAATGAAGCTCCTGATGATTTATTAACAATGTGTGAAGAACGTTTTGATAATGGCAATGTATTACTCATTTTTCCGGAAGGCACAAGAACCACTCCTGGGGTAAAATCAAAATTACAGCGTGGTGCTGCACAAATAGCAGTAAGAACGCAGCGAGATTTAAGAGTTGTACATATTACGGTGACGCCTAGCTTCTTAACAAAAGAGAAAAAGTGGTATCAAGTTCCGGCGACAAAACCCTTTTTCAAAGTGGAAGTGAAGGATAAAGTTGAGATTGAGCCTTTTATAAAGCAAACTACGTCCCCAACAATAGCGGCTCGTCGCTTACAGCAGCATTTAGCTGATACTATTTTTCCAGAATTATAAGCAGGTCCCAGTGGAACAATTACACAACAATATCAAGCAACTTATTATTGACGCATTGAACCTAGAAGATTTAACCGTCGACGATATTGAAACCGAAGCGCCGCTGTTTGGTGATGGTCTAGGCTTGGATTCTATTGATGCACTTGAGCTTGGCTTAGCGATTAAAAAGCAATACAACATTGTCATTGATGCTGACGATTCAAATACACGTGAGCACTTTGCTTCAGTAGCTAACCTTGCGAAGTACATTTCTTCTCAAACTTCTTCCCAAGATAATGAATAGTTTTTAGGTATATTCATGACAGATGTAAATAAAGATCAAGTATTTGAACAAGTTAAAGATGCACTGGTAGAACTGTTTGAAATCGACGCTGCGGATATCCAGCCAGAAGCACACCTTTACACCGATCTCGACCTAGACAGCATTGACGCGGTAGACCTTGTGGTTCACCTGCAAAATGTCACTGGTAAGAAAATCAAGCCAGCTGAATTCAGCACCGTTCGTACGGTGGATGACGTGGTAACGGCTGTCGCTGAACTTCTTAAGGAAAGTTAATGCGCCAATTGCTGACTGGTCTGTCTGCAATTGTCCTGTTTGCCTACCCTTTTGCTGTTTACTTCGGCATTGACCGATTTGGCTTAAACCTCGTTGGGGGCTTGTTAATTGCAGCGTTGCTCTTGCGATTATTGGTTGCAAACAAGACCCCGCTGAAAGAATTTAAGTTTCTTGCTTTCACCACTGGCATTGTTGGTATCGTTCTGGTCACCCTTGGGGTTGTATTTAAGCAACACGGGTGGCTAAAGTTCTATCCTGTCGTGGTGAACCTTTGCATGCTTGGGGTGTTCGCCCTCAGCTTAAGACAGCCTCAAACCATCATTGAGCGATTGGCTCGGCTTCAAGAACCAGATTTGCCTGAAAGCGGCGTACTCTACACACGTAAAGTCACTCTGGTGTGGTGCGCATTTTTTATTATGAATGCGGCAACTGCACTGTATACCTGCTTTGAATCCATCGAGATTTGGACGTTATACAACGGCCTGATCAGCTACCTACTTGCAGGCAGTTTATTTGCCGGTGAATGGATAGTGCGCCAATTTGTACGAAAGGAACACTAGATCGTATGAACACCCGTTCTTCTGACTTCTCTTCTATTGCCATGTTAATGCGCGCTCAACGTCCTGAACCATCGGTCGTCGCCTTCGAGTCCGCTCAAGAAAAAACATGGGACGAATTTCAGCGCAGTGTTTCCGCTCTAAAAAGACAACTCGACGCCAATCCATCGCAGCGTATTGCTCTTTGCTTTGCCAATAGCTACCTGTTTGCCATCAGTTTTCTTGCTTGTTGCCATGCCAATAAAGCCATCGTTTTGCCAGGGAACTACCAACCAGAAGCATTAAAAGAACTTGATGAACATTACGACCTCGTCCTTCATGATGCTGACGTTTCGGTACCAGACAGCTTGACCACACGTTGCGTGACGGAAGAAGCAGATAACCGCTCGATGGAGTGGCACTCGCTTAACGCCAGCGCTCTGAGCATCACTTTGTTTACGTCCGGTTCTAGCGGTAAACCTAAAGCCATCGCGAAAACACTTAAACAACTGGATGTCGAAATTGCGATTCTTCAATCCTTATGGGGAGAGAAAATCGCTGGCTGTCAGATTGAAAGTACGGTCTCTCATCAGCATATTTATGGCTTACTTTTCCGTGTGCTTTGGCCACTTTGTGCTGGTCGCGCTTTTGCTACCCACAATCTGGAGTTTCCAGAGCAAATTGTGAATCATGCCACCAGCAATATCGCTTTAATTAGCAGCCCTGCTCTGCTCAAGCGTCTCACCGAGGAGCATAAACCGACGGCATTGCGCTGCGTTTTCTCCTCTGGTGGCCCATTACCGAATGACGCCGCACAACACAGTGCTGAGATTTTTGGTGACTATCCAGTCGAAGTATTTGGTAGTACAGAAACGGGCGGTATTGCTTATCGTCAACAGCTTACTGCGACACAACCTTGGACGCTGTTCCCTGGAGTTGAAGCGGCATTAAACCATGAAAATTGTTTAAAGCTTCGCTCACCGCACATCGATGAAAACGCTTGGTATCAAACCGCAGATGAATGCTATTTCCATGATAGTATTTCTTTCGAATTACGCGGCCGCACAGACCGAATCGTTAAGGTCGAAGAAAAACGTGTGTCTTTGGTTGAAGTAGAAAAACGTTTAGAACAGCTGCCTTGGATTAAGGAAAGTGCTGTTATTCCTATGGAGCAAGCAGGACGATTGTCGCTTTTTGCTGTCATAGTATTGAACGAGCAGGGCCAGCAGACATTAAGTGAACTGGGCAAAGGCAAGTTTTGGCTTGCACTGAGAAAAGCGCTACGTAACTGGTTAGAGCCGATTGCGATACCACGCAAATTCCGAGTGCTGGATGAAGTACCACTTAACAGCCAAGGTAAGCGACAAGTCGCTGAAATAGAAAAACTATTCCAAGAATAATTAAGCATCGAACATGGACAAAAGAAAACCAACGCTCAAGAACATAGACGTGTTAGATCAGACAGCGACCATTGAGATGCTTGTCGACGCTGACATCATGGATTTCCAAGGGCACTTTACGCATTTCCCCCTACTGCCGGGCGTAACTCAAATCGATTGGGCGCTGTTTTATGCCGTCGAATACCTCAATACGCCTGCAGTATTTAAAGGGATGGAAGTGATCAAATTCCAAGAACCTATCCTGCCAGATATGCAGGTTAGCTTATCGCTGTCTTGGGATTCTGAACGTGAAAAGCTGGCGTTCAAATATACTTCTCAATCCGCTGAACAGACGATTGTTCACTCATCTGGCAAAATGAAATTGGGTAGCTAGTGTGAGCGGCGCAAACTCCTATCAACCGTGCTTTCTGATCCCTTGCTATAACCATGGTAGCACCATCGCTGCCGTTGTAGATTCTCTCGCGTCATTTTCCATGCCCATTTTGGTCGTGGATGACGGCAGTGAAGAGGCGACAAAACAAACACTGGATGCGTTAGCAAACGAAGAGAAAATCACCTTAATTCGTCTGACCGAAAACCAAGGTAAAGGCGGAGCGGTGATGGCTGGCATTCAACAAGCCTACGCGGATGGCTTTAGTCACGCGATTCAAATCGACGCCGACGGTCAACATGATCTTGATGCTCTACCTAACCTGCTTCAAGCGTCACAAGATAAGCCAGATAACTTGATTTCAGGTCAACCGATTTACGACGACAGCGTACCAAAATCACGTCTGTATGGCCGATACGCGACCCATATCTGGGTATGGATTGAAACCTTGTCTCTGTCGATTAAAGACAGCATGTGCGGCTTTCGTGCTTATCCTCTCGAAGCAACGGCCAACGTCCTCAAGAAGAATGAGATTGGCAAACGCATGGACTTCGATATCGAGATCCTTGTTCGCATGTATTGGGATGGCACTGATATCGACTTTGTTCCGACTCGGGTGATTTACCCTGAAGGCGGTATTTCCCACTTTGACGCGTTGTGGGACAACGTCAAAATCAGTTGGATGCATACTCGCTTGTTCTTTGGCATGTTGCCACGCATTCCATCTTTGTTAGCTCGAAAACGTCAATCTAAAGACATCGAACAAAAGCACAATCAAAGCGATGCGCATTGGTCGAAACGCAAAGAGCAAGGCACCGTTTTAGGCATCAAGACGCTTCTGGCGATCTACCGTCTGTTTGGCCGCAAAGCGTTCGACTTCATCCTGAAGTTAGTGATGCGCTATTACCACCTTACTGGTAAGTCTTCACGTCAAGCATCTGAGCTTTATCTCAACCAATTACAGACTTACGCGAAACAGCAAAGTTTAGTGTTACCACAGCCACTCGATAGCTATCATCATCTTTTGTCATTTGGCCGCACCATGCTCGATAAGCTGGCCGCGTGGCAAGGTGACTTTGACGTGAGTAATCTCACCATTCATGGTCAGCACCACTTCGAATCAATGGCAGAGAAACAACAAGGTGTGGTCATTCTGGGCTCACACCTAGGCAACATAGAACTGTGCCGCGCACTGGGTCGTCGCCATTCTCATGTCAAAATTAATGCTTTGGTGTTCACCGAACACGCTGAGCAGTTCAATGCAGTCATGAAAGCCGTAAACCCGAGCTCAGAACTCAACGTGATTCAAGTCAGCTCAATGGGGCCAGACACCGCCATTTTGCTACAACAAAAAATTGAGCAAGGTGAATGGGTTGTGATTGTAGGAGATCGCACTTCAACCAGCGTTGAAAGCCGCGTGGTTTGGGCAGACTTTTTAGGTAAATCCGCCCCCTTCCCTCAAGGCCCATTTATGTTGGCCTCGGTACTGAAAGCGCCGGTTTATTTGCTGTTTGGCCTACGAGACGACAATGCCATCACCCCGCACTTCAATGTGTACTTCGAACATTTTAGTGACCAAATCGTCCTACCACGCAAAACGCGCCAAGCAGCGTTAGATACTGTGGTACAGCAATACGCGCAACGATTGGAGCACCATACTCTGCAAGCACCGTTGCAGTGGTATAACTTTTTCAACTTCTGGACTTTAAGTAATCAGCAACATGACAACGAACACTAATCAAAACATTACCTTCGGCGCACAAGCTCTTTCTATCGAAGATGTGGTTGCGATTGCACAAGGCGCAAACGCAAGCATGAATGCGTCACCAGAATTTACGTCCAAGATCGATCGTGGCGTCGCTTTTCTAGAGAAATTGCTGAAAGAAGAAGGCGTCATTTACGGCGTGACCACAGGTTACGGTGACTCGTGTACCGTCGCGATTCCACCAGCATTGGTTGATGAGTTACCGCTGCACTTAACTCGCTTTCATGGTTGTGGCTTGGGTGAAATCCTTTCTCACGAGCAAGCAAGAGCCGTTCTTGCGACGCGTCTGTGTTCATTATCGCAAGGTGTATCGGGTGTTTCTCACGATCTACTTAACCAGATCGTAAACCTAATCAACCATGATGTTGCTCCACGTATTCCGCAAGAAGGCTCCGTAGGCGCAAGCGGTGACCTAACACCGCTTTCTTACCTTGCTGCAGCATTGATTGGTGAACGCGATGTGCTTTACAAAGGTGAAGTACGTCCAACCCAAGAAGTGTTTGCCGAATTAGGTATTAACCCAATTACGCTTAAGCCAAAAGAAGGGTTGGCGCTAATGAATGGCACATCGGTCATGACGGCGCTGGCTTGTATCGCTTATAAACGCGCAGAATATCTTGCGCAGTTGTGTACCAAGATAACGGCAATGGTATCGGTGGGCATGCAAGGGAATGATTTCCACTTTGATGAAGCCTTGTTCGCCGTGAAGCCACACCCAGGCCAACAACAAGTTGCCGCTTGGCTACGTAACGACCTTAAAGCCGAGCGCCCACCACGCAATAGCGACCGCCTTCAAGACCGTTACTCTCTGCGTTGTGCTCCGCATGTGATTGGTATGGTGCAAGATTCTCTGCCTTGGTTACGTCAGTTGATCGAAAACGAACTCAACAGTGCTAACGACAACCCAATCATTGATGGTGACAACGAACGTGTACTGCATGGCGGTCACTTCTATGGCGGCCACATCGCAATGGCCATGGATACCTTAAAAGCGAACATTGCTAACCTTGCTGATTTGTTGGATCGTCAAATGGCACAGCTGATGGATTACAAGTTCAACAACGGCCTTCCGTTTAACCTGACCGGTGCAGAGGGCGAACGTAAACCAATCAACCACGGTTTCAAAGCAGTACAAATCGGCATCTCCGCATGGACAGCAGAGGCGCTGAAACACACCATGCCTGCAAGCGTGTTCTCTCGTTCAACAGAGTGCCACAACCAAGACAAAGTCAGCATGGGCACCATTGCTGCACGCGATTGTATGCGTGTACTGGAACTAACCGAACAAGTTGCAGCTGCGTCATTGCTGGCAAGTGTGCAAGCGGTAGAAATTCGTCGTCGCCATAACGAGCTTGATGAGCATCACATGAGCAGTAACTTGAAGATGATTCGCGATGCGGTACTGGAAGAGTTTGAGTTTGTTGTCGAAGATCGTCCTTTAGAGCATGATCTGCGTAACTTCATTGCTAAAATTCAGCAACGTCAATGGTCGTTGTACGCGGAGGCGTAATGCAAGAACAAGTCCTTTACCCTTTGGAAGCTGAGGTGACGATGATCACCTCATTTCAAGATGCAGATCCAATGGGTGTGATTTATCACGGAAACTTCTTTCGCTATTTTGAAGAAGCACGTCGTGTCCTAATGGAAAAGATTGAATACAGCTACCGCGATATGAATGAGTCTGGCTACATGTGGCCAATCATTGATACGCGAGTGAAGTACGTAAAAGCGATTCCGTTCAATCATGAAATTCGTATTACCGCAAAGCTGACAGAGTGGGAGAACCGCTTGCGCGTCGACTACGTGATCTACGATGCCAACACTGACCAACGTATGTGTAAAGCGCACACGACCCAAGTCGCGGTATCGATTGAGAAACAAGAGATGTGCTTTGCTTCACCTGCCGTATTCATGGACAAAATCGAACAATGGCACAAGCATGGGAGCCTTGCTTAATGCGCAAATGGTTATGCTCTTTATTGATGCTGTTCTCTGTTTCTGCTTGGGCTCAAGTGACTGATTTAGAATCCCTTCAACAGCAGTTATCTCAGAACGAGATAGTACGTGGTGACTTTAAACAAAGCCGCCACCTTGAAATGTTCAATCAACCGCTAACATCAACCGGTAAATTTACGCTCAGTAAATCGCATGGCTTATTGTGGCAACAACAAGTGCCATTTGCTGTGAACTTAGTGCTTACTCAAAACAAGTTGCGTCAAACGTTTGGGGATCAAGTTTCAAAGATCATTACGGCCCAAGAAAACCCAATGGCGTTTTACTTCAGCCATGTGTTTCTTTCGGTATTCCATGGCGATACAGCAGCGCTAAAAGCGCAATTTACGCTTAATTTCTCTGCTCAAGAAAACGGTAAATGGCAACTGGCTCTAACGCCTAAACAAGCGCCCCTCAATGCGGTATTTAAAGTGATTACCCTTTCTGGTGAACAACATATCGACCAATTAATGCTAGAAGAACTGCGTGGTGACAAAACAGAAATCGAGTTCACTCAACAGACTTCACTACCACTGGAAATGACGGATGCTGAAAAGGCTCAATTTGACTTCTAAATTCCGGCTAGGTTCGCACTCACTGGCTTTGGTTTGGTTGGGGATTGTAGTGCTTGCAAGTTCGCTGTTGCTGACGCAATGGCTTGGTAGCGAGCACTCACCAATTGAAACTAACATTCTGAAGCTATTGCCAGAAAATCAGCAAAACCCAACTGCAGAGCAAGCCTTCGACGCGGTTTCTAGCAGCATGAGTGATAAGGTTATTTTTGTTTTGTCGGCACCAGATAAAGCCAAACTTTTTCAGGCTGCAGCAGCATTTGAGCAAGGCTTACAACAAACTCAGCACTTTACTGAAGTTGTCGGCAAAATCTCACCAGACAAGCAAAAAGCATGGGCAAGTTACTATTTCAACCATCGCTTTCAGCAGCTCACTCCTGAACAACGCGTACGATTAACAACAAATCCTCAAGCGCAAGTTCAGCATGTGATTCAATCTCTCTACAATCCCTTTTCTGGCGTGACTGGACAAGAGTTACAAACCGACCCGTTCTTACTCTTCCGTGATTATTTAGGTCAGGTAACTCAACAAACCTCAGCGTTTTATTTAGAAAATGGGTATTTGTTTACCAAGAAGAACGGCCAACCTTATTTGTTGATCACGGCGACATTAGGTGGCTCACCTTACGCATTATCAACCCAATTGGCGGTGCCTGAAATTGACCAATTGGAACACACCATTGCTAACAAATATGGCGTACAAACGGCACATACTGGTGTGCTGTTTTATGCCGACTTTGGAACTCAAAGCGCGAAGTCAGAAATCAGTACCATCGGCGTATTCTCTCTGCTAGGAATTGTGGTGCTGTTTCTTGTCGTCTTCCGTAGTGTAACGCCATTGGCTTTAGCACTATTGTCTATCTCGGTTGGACTTGCCGTCGCACTAGGTATCACGGCATGGATTTTTGGCAGAGTTCACCTGTTTAGCTTGGTTTTTGGCGCGAGTCTGATTGGCGTTTCCATTGACTACGCTTTCCATTATCTAACAGAACGATTAGCCGCTGGTAATCAATGGGACAGCCGCTTGGGGCTGAAACACATCTTTGCTGCAATCACTCTTGGGCTTGTCACCAGTTTGATTGGCTATTTAGGTATGCTGGTCGCGCCTTTTCCTGGGCTGCAGCAGTTGGCTCTGTTCTCATCGATTGGTTTGATTGCTGCCTATGCGACCGTCGTGGCTTGGTATCCGATATTGGCGACACAGCCCTCTCAATCGGCCGCAATTTTACCGGGTAAGCGCTTGCTCTCAGTTTGGTTAAACTTATGGCAGCGCCCTGCTTTCAAATTCGGTTTGCCTGTGTTGTGTTTAGCCATCAGCGGATACTATCTTGCTCAACTCAAATACGATGATGATATTCGCCAACTGCAAGCCATGCCAGCGACGTTAAAGCAACAAGAAGCCTTGATAACACAAGTGAGTGGCATGCAGGCATCACAACAAATGTTGGTCGTTAGTGCTGACTCAGATGAAGCCTTAATGCAGCGCTTGGAAAGCCTTGAGCTGATTTTAGTTAACTGGCAAAAAGAGCGCCTTATCAAAGGTCATCAGAGTTTGGCTCAATACTTAGGTTCGAATCGGCGCCAACAACAAGATTTCAGCTTAATCAGCCACTTGTACCAAACTCAAGGACCAGCATTAGCAGCAGGATTGCAACTGACTAAAGTGCCAGAGTTACAAGCTGAATTTGCACCGATCACCCTAGCACAGTACCTCAGTAACCCGGTATCAGAACCGATTCGCTTTCTGCATTTAGGTGAGATTGAAGGTAAATCAGCCGCCGTGATTACACTGAATGAAGTTAAGAATCTCGGTCTGGTGCAAGCGTTCGCTCAATCACAAGCTGACGTGACTTACCTAAACAAAGCAGAAGAAATTTCTACCCTGTTTGGCGAATACCGAATCAAAATCATGGAGCTATTGCTGGCAGCGACAGCCTTAATTTTTGCAGTATTAGTCAAACGCTACGGCTTTAAACACGCTTGGCGAATCTTGTTACCGTCTGCCATTGCTTGTGCTGGGGGCCTGGCAGCAGCCGTGGCAGCGGGTTCAACGCTCAATCTGTTTAACTTACTTGGCCTGATTTTGATTCTTGGTATTGGTATCGACTACACCTTGTTCTTTGCCGAGAAGGCTCGCAGTCTCAGCACCTTGCTTGCAATTACGTTGTCAGCCATTACCACGGTCTTATCTTTTGGTCTGCTCTCGTTGAGCCAAACGCATGCCATCCATAGCTTTGGTATCACGGTATTAAGCGGTATTTTTATCGCTTGGCTGCTCTCTCCTATCGCCATCATGACGGAAGATAAATCACAATGAAGCTCAGAACGATGAAGCCCATAACGATGAAGATAACCACGATGCTCCGAGTTGCTATTGGCCTCACGCTAAGCATTCTGCTCAGTGCGTGTAGCTTAGTTCCTCAGCAGTCAACACCAACGGTGGAAATAGCCAAAGGCACCCAAGTCTCTCTTCCAGCCCCGAGCGCACTAGGCTACCAGCTCACAGCAAGCCAATTGATCACCGCGACTTGGTCGATTGATGGCAAAGAGAAGCAAGAGCAGTTACCCGTACAACTGCAAGTCAGCGACGCTGATGTGGTCTTGGCTGGTTTTTCCTCATGGGGAACTCGCGTCTTGTCACTGCAATACGATGGCACGCAAATCAATACTGAAATTTTAAACGGGCTACAAGGCACCTTACCGGAGCCAGAGCAGGTACTATTCAATCTAATGATCACGCTGTGGCCGAGTTCCGCTTGGGAAGCGCCGCTAAATAAGGTAAGGTGGCGAATGATTGATGATGGATATTCCCGAACCGTATTTGATAGCGACGGTGAAAAGATCATAGAGATTCGCTATGCAAACGCTGACAAGTTAAAAGGTCAGATTGATTTTCACCACCTCAAACATGGGTTTTCAATCTCCATTCAAACACTGCAATATCAATTAAATTAGAACGACCTTAGTAAATCTATATGCCAACTCGCTCTCCTCAACCTTTGTATATTCAGGCCTGTGGTTTTCATTCCGCATTGGGCAAAGATGAAAACGTTATTCATCGGTGCCTAGCTGGAATCCAACCATCTAACATGGCCATTGATGCGGATATTCTGAACTCTGGCCGCCAAACAGTGATTGGCCGAGTGGCAGAGTCGTTACCAGAGATGCCGCCTGAGTTAGTCCCATTTGATACTCGTAACAATCGTCTGGCACTATCTGCTCTTCGTCAAATTGAAGGGCCTGTGCGCGACGCCATAGAACAGTATGGCGCAGAACGTGTTGCCGTTGTTATCGGTAGTAGCACGTCAGGCATCACCGATGGCGAGGTGGCATTTGCAGAAAAACTCTCCGAAGGAGACTTCCCTGCAAGCTACCACTATCGCAAGCAAGAACTTGGCAATTGCAGTGACTTTGTCGCCGCTTATTTTGGTTTAACCGGACCGTGTTATGCAGTTTCCACAGCTTGCTCTTCGAGTGGCCGCGTATTTATTACTGCTCAACGCCTGATTCGAGCCGGGCTTGTAGATGCGGTGATTGTCGGTGGTGTCGATACGATTTGTCGCCTAACACTTAACGGCTTCAACGGATTAGAAGCTCTTTCAGAACAGCACTGCGCACCTTTCAGTGCTGACCGTAATGGCATCAACATTGGCGAATCGGCTTCTATCATGTTGCTAAGTACATCTCCAACCAAAGTGGCCTTACTTGGCACCGGTGACAGCTCTGACGCGCATCATATCTCCGCCCCTCACCCTGAAGGTGTTGGCGCAGAACAAGCGATGATGAAGGCACTCGAAAACGCGGGCTTATCACCAAGTGACATTGGTTACATCAACGCCCATGGCACAGCAACACCACTGAATGATTCGATGGAAAGCAAAGCCATCCATCGTTGCTTTGGCGATGCAGTCCCTGTCAGCTCAACCAAACCGTTAACAGGTCACACGTTGGGTGCAGCCAGCGCCACAGAAGCGGCCATTGCGTGGCATATTTTAAATTACGACCTCGACCTTCCGATTCAGTCTTGTGAAAATAAAGCCGAAGACATCGAGATTTCGTTGGTAGAAACAGCAACGAAACTGAATGGTAAGGCCATTTTAAGCAACTCTTTTGCTTTTGGTGGTAATAACGTTAGTCTCATTTTTGGTTACGCTCATGACTAAACTTCCCCCTATTGAACAACTGCTTCCGCACGATAAACCGATGATTCTGGTTGATCGTGCTTTAGACGTTCAGCTAGACACCATTCATTGCCAAGTTGATATCGGTGACCACAATCCATTCTTCAACCAAGAAAGCCTCTCGGTGCCTGCTTATGTCGGTATCGAGTTCATGGCTCAATCTGTCGCCGCTTGGTCCGGCTATCACGCGCTTACTCAAGGTGAAGAGCCGCCCATCGGTTTTTTGCTTGGCAGCCGACGCTACGTGGCAGATTGCGATGCGTTTATGCAGGGGCAAATACTCGACGTATACGCAGAAAAAATGATGGAAGACAATGGTATGGCAGTATTTTCGGCTCGAATTGAGTGGCAAGAAAATACCATTGCGACCTGCCAACTGAACGTTTACGTCCCATCAGAAGAAAAATTAAAAGAAATGAAAATCAGGAGTCAACAATGACCCGACAAGTCCTCGTAACAGGTGCTAGTAAAGGCATCGGTAAAGCCATCGCCGTTCAACTTGCGAAAGACGGTTTTGACATCGTCGTGCATTACATGGGCGATCAACAAGGCGCACAAGATACTTTAGATACTATTCAACAAAATGGTGGCAACGGCCGCCTAATTCAGTTTGATATCAGTAACCGTGAAGAATGCCGCAACAAGCTAGACGCGGACATTGCCGAGCATGGCGCGTACTACGGCGTAGTTAACAATGCTGGGATTACTCGCGACACCGCCTTCCCTGCAATGACAGAAGAAGAGTGGGACGGTGTGATTCATACTAACCTAGATAGCTTCTACAATGTGCTGCACCCTTGTGTGATGCCAATGGTACAAAAACGCAAAGGCGGCCGCATTGTAACGCTAGCTTCGGTATCTGGCTTGATGGGCAACCGCGGCCAAACCAACTACAGCGCAGCAAAAGCAGGCGTGATTGGTGCAACTAAGTCATTGGCTCTTGAGCTAGCAAAACGCAAGATCACCGTAAACTGCGTGGCGCCCGGTCTTATCGATACTGGCATGGTTGACGAGCACGTAAAAGAGCACGCGATGCCACAAATCCCTCTGCGCCGCATGGGTGAACCAGAGGAGGTCGCTGGCCTTGTGAGTTACTTAATGTCAGACATCGCGGGCTACGTGACTCGCCAAGTCATTTCAGTAAACGGAGGCTTAGTATGAGTCGTCGAGTCGTTGTAACAGGTATGTCCGGCGTTACTGCTTTTGGTAACGATTGGTCTGCAGTAGAACCTAAACTACGCGATTGTCAAAACGCCACTCAATACATGCCCTCTTACGAGCAATATGATGGTTTGAATACCAAACTGGCAGCTCCAGTCATGGATTTTGAACTGCCTAAGCACTACAAGCGCAAACAAGTTCGCGGCATGGGTCGTGTTTCTAAACTGGCTACCGTAGCCACCGAAAACGCATTAGACCAAGCTGGCTTAATTGGCAACGAAGTGCTGACAAACGGCCAAACTGGCATTGCTTACGGCTCTTCAACAGGCAGTACCGATGCGATTGGTGCCTTTGGCGTCATGCTTAACGAGAAAACCACCAAAGCCATCACTGCAACCACCTACGTACAAATGATGCCGCACACGACTGCAGTTAACGTTGGGCTGTTCTTCGGCTTACGTGGTCGAGTGATTCCGACCAGCAGCGCCTGCACTTCTGGCAGTCAAGCGATTGGTTACGCCTACGAAGCTATCAAACACGGCTACCAAACCGTTATGGTTGCAGGTGGCGCTGAAGAGCTTTGTCCGACAGAATCGGCTGTCTTCGATACCCTTTTTGCGACCAGTCTAAAAAATGAAGAGCCGAAAAGCACACCGAGGCCTTATGACACTGACCGCGACGGCCTAGTGATCGGTGAAGGTGCGGGTACGTTGGTTTTAGAAGAATACGAACACGCCGTTGCACGTGGTGCGACAATCTATGCAGAGATTATCGGCTTTGCAAGTAACTGCGATGCGGCACACGTGACGCAACCTCAAATGGAAACCATGCAGATCTGTATGGAAATGGCGTTACAGAATGCAGGTATTCCTGCGGATAAAATCGATTATGTTTCGGCTCACGGAACGGCAACCGACCGAGGAGATATCGCAGAAAGTAACGCGACTGCCAATGCACTCGGTAAGGTGCCAATCAGTTCTTTAAAGAGCTACTTTGGCCATACTCTAGGCGCTTGCGGCGCTATCGAAGCCTGGTTAAGTCTTGAGATGATGCATACAGGTTGGTTTAGCCCGACCCTCAACTTAGATAATCTCGATCCACAATGTGGTGATCTCGATTACTTATCCGGTCAAGGCCGTGAACTGAAAGTGGAATACTTAATGAGCAACAACTTCGCGTTCGGTGGCATCAACACTTCGATCATTTTTAAGAAGATTTAACCCGTTAAAAAAGCGCTAGTAGAGACTAGCGCTTTTTTATTAAATTGGCTAAAACGACAAAGCCCCGATAACTCGAGGAGTTATCGGGGCTTTTGAATAAATGGCACGCCCTATAGGATTCGAACCTATGACCACATCCTTAGAAGGGACGTGCTCTATCCAGCTGAGCTAAGGGCGCGCTACAGGGACAGGATTATACGAGTTCAAGCGCTTAAATCAACGTGTTTTCATAACATTCTGATCTGAATGCCTAAAAAAAGGGCATTGAAACGAGAAATGTTCAAAAACACCACAAAGCAAACGTTTGCGTATAGATGTTAAATAGATTTTCTGCGACAATGCGCCGTAAATAATTTCCCTTCTCAATTTAAAAGGAAAGTCATGACTGCTCAAAATATAGATGGAACTCTCATTTCCCAAACTGTTCGATCCGAAGTTGCAGCACGAGTGAAAGCTCGCGTTGGAGCGGGCCTACGTGCACCAGGTCTTGCAGTTGTTCTAGTTGGTGAAGATCCAGCTTCTCAAGTTTACGTTGGCAGCAAACGCCGTGCGTGCGAAGAAGTTGGCTTTGTCTCTAAGTCTTTTGACCTTCCTGCGACTACGTCGGAAGAAGAGTTGCTATCTCTCATTGACGAGTTGAACAATGATGCAGAAATCGACGGTATTCTTGTTCAGTTGCCACTTCCTGCTGGCATCGATGCAACGCATGTTCTTGAACGTATTCACCCAGAGAAAGACGTGGATGGCTTCCACCCATATAACGTGGGTCGTCTAGCGCAGCGTATTCCTAAGCTTCGCTCTTGCACGCCAAAAGGCATCATTACTCTTCTTGATCGTTACAACATCGAACTACGCGGCAAGCACGCGGTTGTGGTTGGCGCATCAAACATCGTTGGTCGTCCTATGACACTTGAGCTGCTACTTGCAGGCTGTACAACGACAACTTGTCACCGCTTTACGAAAGATCTAGAAGGCCACGTTCGCCAAGCTGATCTTGTTGTGGTTGCGGTTGGTAAGCCAAACTTCATTCCCGGCGAGTGGATTAAGAAAGGAGCAGTTGTGGTCGATGTGGGCATCAACCGTCTTGAATCTGGCAAGCTAGTCGGCGACGTGGAATACGATAAAGCACGTGAGAACGCGAGCTTTATTACTCCTGTACCGGGCGGCGTAGGTCCTATGACGGTAGCAAGCCTAATTGAGAACACGATGCTCGCTTGCGAGCAGTTCCATACGAAGAAATAAAAAATTACCGATACTGAAAGGGCTCCGAAAGGAGCCCTTTCAGTTTGGAGTAATAACCCCCTCTAACTCCCCCTTAAAAATGGGGAGGACTGGACTGAGCTAGCTACTCGTTTGTTAACTTATTCAAATGCAGCTACCGGATTTAGTTTGGAGTAACAACCCCTCTAACTCCCCCTTAAAAATGGGGAGGACCTGACTGAGATCGCTATTCGTTCGCTAACTTATTCAAATGCAGCAACCGGATTTAGTTTGGAGTAACAACCCCCCTCTAACTCCCCCTTGAAAATGGGGAGGACTGGACTGAGCTAGCTACTCGTTTGTTAACTTATTCAAATGCAGCGACCAGATTTAGTTCGGAGTAACAACCCCCTCTAACTCCCCCTTGAAAATGGGGAGGACTGGACTGAGCTAGCTACTCGTTTGTTAACTTATTCAAATGCAGCAATCGGATTTAGTTTGGAGTAACAACCCTCTCTAACTCCCCCTTGAAAATGGGGAGGACTGGACTGAGCTAGCTACTCGTTTGTTAACTTATTCAAATGCAGCTACCGGATTTAGTTCGGAGTAATAATCCCCTCTAACTCCCCCTTGAAAATGGGGAGGACCTGACTGAGATCGCTATTCGTTCGCTAACTTATTCAAATGCAGCTACCGGATTTAGTTCGGAGTAATAATCCCCTCTAGATCCCCCCTGAAAATGGGGAGGACTGGACTGAGCTAGCTACTCGTTTGTTAACTTATTCAAATGCAGCTACCGGATTTAGTTCGGAGTAATAATCCCCTCTAGATCCCCCCTGAAAATGGGGAGGACTGGATCGCTCTAACAGATGCAATCAAAGCAAACATTATATGAATTCTCGATTATCGCTTCACACTAAGCGCACTCCGCTCTAGTCCCCTCCCCTTTTTAAGGGGAGGGTTAGGGAGGGGTTGAGAACGCAAAGGAAGCACAAGTGCAACAACGAACGTTTAACTTGAAGTATCAAAAGAAAATCAGAAGCCAGCTACGCTCGAATATGCCAAAACCTGAAGAAGTACTTTGGCAAAAAATTAGACGAAAACAACTCGGTGTAAAGTTTCGTAGGCAACACGGTATTGGTCGCTACATCGTTGACTTCTATTGTGCAGAATTGAGTCTCGTAATAGAAATTGATGGCGATAGCCATTTCTCTACCGAGGGAAAAGAGAAAGATACAAAGAGGGATGCATTCATAGAAGCGTTGGGGATTAAGGTTCTGCGATTTACCAACGAAGAAGTGATGAAGCAAACCGAGTCTGTTTTGGAAAGGATTATTCAATTTAGTTCGGAGTAATAACCCCCTCTAGCTCCCCCTTAAAAATGGGGAGGACCTGACTGAGATCGCTATTCGTTCACTAACTTATTCAAATGCAGCGACCGGATTTAGTTCGGAGCAGCAACCCCCTCTAACTCCCCCTTAAAAATAGGGAGGACCGGAAAGAGATCGATTCAACTAATGCAATCGCTACAGACATTATATTAACTGTCGATTGGCGCTCCATACTCAGCGCACTCAGGTCTAGTCCCCTCCCCTTTTTAAGGGGAGGGTTAGGGAGGGGTTCTGTTACAAACTCAAAATCACGCCAGCGATTGATGCACTCATCAAGTTCGCCATTACACCTGCTGCGATTGCGCGGAAGCCGTATTTCGAGATGAATGAACGCTTCTCTGGTACGAGTGAGCCTAGACCACCAATCAGCATCGCCATGGTTGAGATGTTTGCGAAACCACACAGTGCGAAGGTTACGATAGCTTGTGAGTGTGCGCTTAGCTGAGACTTCACTTCCATCAGTTGGATGAAGGCTACGAACTCGTTTACCACGATCTTATTACCGATCAGAGAACCGGCCACGATAGCTTCGTTCCAAGGAATACCTAGCAACCATGCGATTGGTGCGAATAGGTAACCAAGCACTAGCTCGAAGCTCAATTCCATACCGAACAGACCGCCGAACCAGCCCAGAATGCCATTTAGCATCGCGATAACACTCACAAACGCCAATAGCGTTGCACCTACCGCTACAGCGATACGTAGACCAGACATTGCGCCGTCTGCCATTGCTTCAACCACGTTGGTTGCTCGTGGAATTTCTACTTGGTCTAGGTCGATATCTGGAGTTGTGGTGTCTGTCTCTGGCATCATGATTTTTGCCATCAGAAGACCTGCAGGCGCAGACATGAATGCCGCCGCGATTAGGAAGTTCAGATCCACACCCAGTGATGCGTAACCTACTAGTGTGCCACCAGCAACCGATGCCAAACCACCAGTCATTACTGCGAAGAACTGAGAGTCCGTCATGTGCTTAAGATATGGCTTAACGACTAGTGGAGCTTCAATCATGCCCACAAAGATGTTCGCTGTAGCAGACAGTGATTCTGCTCGGCCAGTACCTAACAAGCGCTGTAGGCCACCACCGATTAGGTTGATCACTTTAGGCATCAGACCGATGTGGTACAAACCAGAAATCAGTGCCGAGAAGAAGATGATGATGCCAAGTACGTTAATCGCGAAGGTAAAGCCACCTGTTGCTAGGTTGCCAAATAGGAACACGATGCCCTCTTGACCGTAGTTGATCAGATTAGAAACCGCGCCAGTTACTGCGTTAAGCGCTTCTTTACCCGCTGGTACATACAATACCAAAAGCGCGAAGATAACTTGCAGAGCAAAAGCCAAAGACACCGTTCGTAGACGAATGTTCTTACGGTTAGTCGAAAGCAGCCATGCTACGAATAGGATGGCTACGATACCAAGAATTGAGTTCATAAAATGAATCCGACAAAGGGGGAACAAGAAAGGCGTCGGATTGTATAGAGCATAATAAATGCTGCAAGTTGGAGATGTTAACAGGCTGAATAAGTCAGCTGCTTGCAATTTAATCAGTCAAATAACCCATTGAATTAAATGAAGATAAACGTTTGCCTAAAATCATTATTTCCAAATGGAAAAGATGTTTCTGAATTTGGAAAAATTTTGCGATTCAAATCACCTTATGTACTCACTACTTAGGAATCGAGAGATAAGGAGCTAATCGCTGATCCCAATGGCAAGGCGATCCGATCTTCTGTTTGATGAAATCGATCACTGCAGAGATCTTTTTCGGCATATGCTGACGACTTGGGTACACCGCATAAAACGGCATAGATTGGCTGGCTCTCCAATCTGGTAGAAGCTGAATCAGTTTACCTGAGCGGAATTCATCCCCTAGCAAGTAAGTGGCTAAGTAAGCAATCCCCCACCCTGCGATCGCAGCATCACGTACCGCTTCTGCCAAATCGACTGAGTAGTTGCCAGAGACTTTCACGTTGAGCTCTTGCTCGCGATTGGTGAACGCCCAACTGGTGTAGTCACGCTCCCAACTGCGGTAGATAAGACAGTTGTGTTGCGACAAGTCATTCGGTTCGGTTGGTGTATCGTACTTGAGTAAGTAATCCGGCGATGCCGCAACCACGAATTGGCAATCTGCTAAGCGCTGAGCAATGTAACCTTCTGGCAAATGTTCATTATTGGTGATCCACAAATCCAAGCCTTCTTCGAGCATATCGACTTTGTAATCGAACAAATGCACTTCCACTTGCAGTTGCGGGTATTTCTCACGAAGTTCTTGAATGGCAGGAATGATGTGCAGCGTACCAAAAGACTGCGACAAACCAAGGCGAACCAAACCGGCGACTTCATCGCGTTGGCTTTCCATCTCTAACGTGGCACTGCTAACGGCTTGCACCACTTGCTCACAATGGTGATAGAAGGTTTTCCCGGCTTCGGTTGGCGTAAAGCTTCGCGTGGTACGTTGCACAAGCTTGATACCCAGTGAAGCTTCCAATTGGCTAAGCTGTTTACTGACGTGAGAAACAGACACACCAAGGCTCTTTGCCGCAGCGGTAAAATTCTTATGTTTGATCAACGCCGAGAAGATCACCATTTGTGCAGCACGTTCAGATAACACGCAAACCTCGTTTAAAATAGAGAAAACAAAGGGCCCCGAAGAGCCCTTTTTATTCGTTTATACATTCAACCTAGAATGTGATGCGGTCAGCTAAATGACTTACCGCCAGTGCGAAGTAGTAAGAGCGGTTCCACTTCATCAGCACATTGTAGTTGTTGTACACCAAGTAAGTACGGCCGTTCTCATCGTCTGGCATGATCAGCCAAGCTTTAATGTCTTCGTCCAGCTTAGGAAGTGGGCTGCCATCGTATTTGGTGATACCAAGCTTGCTCCACTCTTGAAGGTACTTACCTTTTTCTGCTTCGCGACCTTGCAGGTTGTGGTCAATGCCGTGTGGCACTTTAACCTGACGACCCCAAGTGAACTTATCATCCCAGCCAGATTTGCTTAGGTAGTTCGCAGTAGAAGCAAACACGTCTGCTTCTGATTGCCAGATGTCCTTCTTACCATCGCCGTTACCATCTGCGGCAAAGCGCAGGAATGAGCTTGGCATAAACTGACATTGACCCATCGCGCCAGCCCAAGAACCTTTGAAGTTCTCTAGCTCGATATGACCTTCATCTAGGATTTGTAGCGCCGCCATGGTTTCTTTACGGAAGAACTCTTCACGACGACCTTCAAACGCCATGGTCGACAACGCGTCGATCACGCGGAAGTTACCGGTGAACTTACCGAAGTTACTTTCCACGCCCCAAAGTGCAACGATAAAGCGCGGCTGTACACCAAACTCATCGCCAATGCGTTTTAGTTCAGCGTAGTGTTCTTTATACAGTTGCTTCGCTTGCTTGACCTTCCACTCAGGAACCGCACGCGGAATGTATTCGTCTAACGTCAGTTTCTTCTCTGGCTGGTTACGGTCTGCTTTTACTGCACGTGGTTTGTATTCCACATCAGAAAAAGCGGCACTGATCACCTGCTCAGAAATACCTTTATCACGCGCTTCTGCACGCAATTTATTTAGGTATTCATCAAAGCCGTCGCTGCTTGCAAAGGCTGAAGTACACATACCAACGCTGAGCATGGCTGCCAGTAATTTTTTCATATCGCCCTCCTTTATGAGCGAGGCAGAATTCCCAGATGAAAAGTCGCGAGTTTATTCGCCTTTCTGCTGGGCTTTTTGTTCTTTGTATTTATCGAGTAGGTTTTCCGGCGGAGGCGGAACCTGTAGGAAGAAACCGTCATTAATTAATGAAGCTTTCACTTTCTCGACATCAACTTGTGCCAAAGTACGGCCATCAAGTTTGATTGTCATCACCGGCATAGGCTTACCGAACATTTGCATAAGCATGTCAGGAACCTGTGAGAAATCATCCTTTTTCGGAATATAGAGATAAGTGCCTTCTTTTTTAGAACTTTTATAAATAGAACAAAGCATGACGAGCCTTTTGTGCTGATTTACCCGCTTTGAGTGCGGATTTTGTTGAAAACGTAAAATTCTCGCAAACTTGATTGCAAATTTGAGATTAATTCACTTATTTGCTCGCTTGAGAACTTGCTGCGCTAAAGGATGAAATATAACATGACAGACCTAGTTTAAGGCAACGCTCTTTCAATAAAGGCAAGAAGTCCACGATGACCCATTCACCTGACCTTAAAGGTAGCAGTTTTACATTGTCAGTTTTACACCTTTCTGACAAAGAGATCGCTACGACTGTCGAATTTTTGCAAGAAAAGGTTTCTCAAGCGCCTTCTTTCTTCGCATCCGCACCTCTGGTTATCAATATAGCAAAAGTAGAAGGTGATATTGATTTCCTCGCACTTAAACAAGGCATCGCTGACGCAGGGTTTATTCCGGTTGGTGTGACTGGCTGTAAAGATAAACGCGTTCAAAACCTTGCTTCAGAAGCGGGCTTCGCCATCATGTCTGCGAGCAAATCTCCAACTCAAGCACCAGCCAAAATGGCTCCAACGAAGATCGTGCGCACGCCAGTTCGTTCTGGCCAGCAGATTTACGCCAAAGATGGTGACTTGGTTGTACTGGCACACGTAAGCGCTGGTGCAGAAGTGATTGCTGATGGCTCTATTCACATTCATGGCACCCTACGCGGACGTGCTATTGCTGGGGCGAGCGGCCAACAAGAAGCACGAATTATTTGTCACGATTTACAAGCTGAACTGGTTTCCATTGCAGGAGATTACTGGTTGAGCGATCAAATTGAGAGTGAGTATTGGCAAAAGAAAGTAATGATCAGTAAAGCCGAAGAATCATTACATCTAGAAACACTCACGATTTAGTCTAAAAAGGAAATAAAATGGCACGCATTATTGTAGTAACGTCTGGCAAAGGTGGCGTTGGTAAAACCACTTCAAGCGCAGCCATCGCCTCGGGTCTGGCTCTAAAGGGTAAAAAGACTGCGGTGATCGATTTTGATATCGGCTTGCGTAACCTCGATCTTATCATGGGCTGTGAACGCCGCGTGGTGTATGACTTTGTTAACGTCATCAACGGCGAAGCAACGCTTAACCAAGCGATGATCAAAGACAAGCGCACAGATAACCTATTCATTCTTCCAGCTTCTCAAACACGTGATAAAGACGCGCTAACGAAAGATGGCGTACAACGTGTGTTCACTGAGTTGGATGAGATGGGCTTCGACTTCATCATCTGTGACTCGCCAGCAGGTATCGAGCAAGGTGCTCTGATGGCGCTGTACTACGCAGATGAAGCGATCGTAACGACGAACCCGGAAGTATCTTCGGTACGTGACTCCGACCGTATCCTAGGTATTTTGGATTCGAAGTCGCTACGCGCAGAGCAAGGTCTTGAGCCAGTTAAGCAGCACCTACTGTTGACACGTTACAACCCTTCTCGCGTAACACAGGGTGAGATGCTAAGCGTGGAAGACGTGGAAGAGATCCTACACATTTCTCTATTGGGTGTGATTCCAGAGAGCCAAGCGGTACTGAATGCATCAAACAAAGGCGTACCTGTGATCTTTGACGAGAACACCGACGCAGGTATGGCTTACTCTGATACGGTAGACCGCCTACTGGGCAATCAGGTTGAATTTCGTTTCCTTACTGAGGAGAAGAAAGGACTCTTTAAACGACTATTCGGAGGCTAGACATGTCACTACTAGAATTTTTCCGCCCACAAAAGAAATCTTCTGCGAATCTAGCCAAAGAGCGTTTGCAGATCATCGTTGCTGAGCGTCGTAGCCAGAACGATCCTGCACCTTCTTACCTACCTCAATTGAAAGAGGACATCTTAAAGGTAATTAGCAAGTACGTTGCGATTGATCCAAACATGGTGGATTTGACGTTTGAACACAAGGACGATGATATTTCAGTTCTTGAGCTAAACGTGAAGTTGCCAGAAGACGAGAAGTAATTACTTTTCAACTTTGCTTGAGCGCTCTAAACACTTGAGTACTCAAAACAAAAACAAATGCGTGTTACAAAAAAGGTTGGCGATAATGCCAACCTTTTTTATTTGCTCCTATTTCAGAAGCTTATCCATGTTCTTTCCGAGAAGTTCAAGGCGCCAGCCTTGCATGACATCTGGTAGGCGTGCTGGGTCGCGATCTTTCTTCCATACCCAACTAATGATTTGATTGATCTGCTTTTTAGAAGCCAAAAACTCGGTCGCCAAACCTGACTTCTGCGATGCTACCTTCACTACATCTTTCATGTTCTTGAAGATTTGCTTGTAGCCTGGGTAATCCATCAAACGTTCAATTTTCGCTGGGTAATCATCGGCAGGTATTTGCTTTGCACTTTTCACGATACCCGCAATCCTCGCACCGTGGCGGTTAATCGCGCGGATGTCGATGCCTTCCGCTTCCATCTTCTTAAAGCCAGTCAAACCAAGACGAGCAACCGTCAGTAAGTCACCTTCTTTGAAGATGAAATTTAATGCGAGGTCGCGCTTAATTGCTTCTTTATAACGCCAAGTTGCTAACGGCTTAAGGATCGCAAGTTCAGCCGGTCTTAACTGCCATGCGCCTTTAATGTCTAGGTACGCGTTTTCTTCGTTCACGTTGCGAATACGCTTTGAAACAAGCAGATCACTCTCTTGCTGAACCGCTTCCCACCAGCCAGCTTCATTGACTTTATCGAATAACTTCTCGTAAAGAGGCATGAGGTAATGAACGTCAGCTGCGGCGTAATCAAGCTGCTTTTGAGTCAATGGACGTGCCATCCAGTCAGTGCGAGACTCGCTCTTGTCGAGCTCAACGCCTAGGTATTCTTCCACCAGCGTAGCAAAGCCCGTCGACAGACCGTGACCTAGGAATGCCGCCATAAGTTGAGTGTCAACCATTGGGAATGGTGTGCAGCCAAAGGCATTTTGGAAGACTTCTAAATCTTCACCACACGCGTGCAGCACTTTGAGTACTGAGGTGTCTTTTAACAACTCGACGAACGACGTCATGTCCGTCAGTTCAGTCGGGTCGATAAGGGAAAGTTGTTTGCCATCAAAAAGCTGAATCAAACCTAGTTGCGGATAGTAAGTTCTGATTCGGACGAATTCGGTATCCAGCATAACTACGTCGGCTTCTCTTGCTAGAGCGCAGACTTCTTCTAGGTCTTTGTTTTTCGTAATGATCTGATAGTTCACATGCTTCTCGCTATAAAAAAATGCCAGCAAAACGCTGGCATTCTAACACTATTTGGCAATAAATGATTGTTGCACAAAGAAATCCGCTTATGCGCTCTTCTTCGCAAGTTCTGCGTCGTTCTCTTCGCGCAGTACGCGACGAAGGATCTTACCTACGTTGGTCTTAGGTAGATCTTCACGGAACTCAACCAACTTCGGTACTTTGTAGCCCGTTAGGTGTTGGCGACAGTGTGCAATCACTTCGTCTTTGGTCAGGCTTGGATCGCGTTTTACAACATAGATCTTCACCAACTCGCCAGACACTTCGTGAGGCTGACCGATAGCCGCGACTTCCAATACTTTGCCGTGCAGTGCAACTACGTCTTCAATTTCATTCGGATAAACGTTGAAGCCTGATACAAGAATCATGTCTTTCTTACGATCAACAATGTGCAAGAAGCCTTCATCATCAAACTTAACGATGTCACCCGTCGATAGCCAACCGTCTTCGTTGATCACTTCTTTGGTCGCTTCTGGGCGCTGCCAGTAACCTTGCATCACTTGAGGACCGCGAACTTGAAGCTCACCGGTCTCTGTGTTTGCAAGTGCATTACCTTCTTCATCAACAATACGTACTTCAGTTGATGGTACAGGCAGACCGATAGAGCCGTTGTATTCCACTAGGTCGTGCGGGTAAGCCGCCACCAATGGAGAACATTCTGTTAGACCGTAACCTTCTAGTAGGTAACAGCCGGTGGTCTTTTGCCATTTTTCAGCCACGGCGCGTTGCACTGCCATACCACCACCTACTGCTAGGCGAAGGTTACTGAAATCTAACTCATGGAAATCTTCATTGTTCACTAACGCGTTAAACAGGGTGTTAACGCCAGTAATCGCAGTGAACTGGTATTTTTGCAGCTCTTTCACAAAGCCCGGAATATCACGCGGGTTAGTGATAAGCAGGTTGTTGCCACCCATCTCAACGAACAGTAGACAGTTCACCGTCAGTGCGAATACGTGGTAAAGCGGCAGCGCCGTTACAACAAGCTCGCGACCCGGAGACAATACTGGACCATAAGCACCTTTCGCCTGCATAACGTTAGCAATCATGTTGCGGTGCGTCAGGATTGCGCCTTTCGCTACGCCCGTTGTACCACCGGTATACTGCAGGAATGCGATATCATCACCAGACATGAATGGCTTCACGTACTGAAGGCGACGACCTCTGTGCAGTGCTTTACGCATTGAGATTGCGCCAGGTAAGTCGTACTTAGGTACCATGCCTTTCACGTACTTAACGACGAAGTCGACAAGCGTACCTTTCGCGCGTGGTAGCATTTGGCCAAGGCTGGTCAAGACTACGTGTTTCACTGGTGTATTTTCTACAACCTGCTCAAGTGTGTTCGCGAAGTTAGAAACGATAACGATCGCCGTTGCACCAGCATCGTTTAGCTGATGTTCAAGCTCACGTGGAGTATAAAGTGGGTTCACGTTCACAGCGATACAGCCAGCACGCAAAACACCAAATAGCGCGACAGGGTATTGCAGCAGGTTTGGCATCATAAGCGCGACACGGTCGCCCTTCTTCAGCTTAAGTTCGTTTTGTAGGTATGCGGCGAATGCGCGGCTACGCTCTTCCAATTTGCGGAAGGTCATGACCGAGCCCATGTTCATGAATGCCGGTTGGTCTGCGTACTTTTGAACAGACTGTTCGAACATTTCTACCAAAGACTCATATTGCTCTGGATTAATGGTTTCAGGTACGTCACTTGGATAACGTGAAAGCCATGGTTTATCCACGATGTTACTCCTCGTTTATAACTGGCTAAAAAATAGCGTCCTTTTTATTTTGAACACTATTACAGCACAGCAAACGTGCTTGAGCACGTAACTCTCAAACACTTGTTTAAATTTTGTTAACTACACCAAGAATTCGCTTTGCGACCTCGAGTGTTTGCTCTAAATGGCAATGGTGCCCACCCGCGACAGAAACCACATTCGGTGGATTTTCGCCCCAATCGACTTGGTTAGACTGTAAATGCTGAAATCCTTTGTCACCCAATATGATCAGGTGCGGACAGCGTATTTGGCTGGTGATCGAGTTCGCGTGGTCCTGTGCCATACGATAAAGAGAATCGCACTTTAATTTGGCATCGTGTCGCCAAAACCACTGGTTCTCACGACATTCAGTTCCGCGCTTTACGATTGGCATCAACTGCTCGGCGGTCAGGTGATTCGCTTGTATGCGTAGCTTTAACGCCAGATCGAAAGAAGCGATAGCTCGCTCCGGTTTATTGCGTTGACGTTGTCGGCCAAGGACACCATCTCGCAGTCGTTTCACACTATTGGAAGGTTGTTCAGCGAGTGGACCCGCTCCTTCAATTTGCACTAACGCTTCGACCTGTTCAGGAAAGGCAGCACTATAGCAACTTGCGATTAAGGCGCCTAGTGAATGCCCTACTAACATCAGTCTGTTTGGCGATAATTCATCCAATAGTTGGTGTAAATCAGCAATGTAGTCGTGGAAGGGGTAGTAATTGTCCGAGGATTTATGACTGGATAAGCCATGACCAAATAGGTCAATCGCCAATAAATGAAGGTCAGGGTTTCGCTGATGGATGGCATTCATCAAACTTTTGAAGCTGCCCGCGTTATCCATCCACCCATGAAGAAAAACGACTGAACAAGCAGTCGTTTTTTCGTTTCCGATCTCTAAGGCAGCCATGCTCCCATTTGGGAGTTCGAAACGGCGCTCATTCATCACAGATTATTTAACCTTCTTGATCACCTTGCCATCTTGCGGGAAGTCATTTCGCCACATGCGGCAGTTAATAGAGTAACAAGGGTAGTAATAGGTTGGTGTGTCGTACATACGTACGCGCTCTTCAATCTTCCATAAGCGGTAGCCATCGCCTTTGATGACTGGGAAGATGTATTGGTGCTCACCAATTTTGCCTTCTTCTTCGCCCGAACCTTTACCAACAACGGTAATGATTCGACCTTTACTAAAAGAAACTGACTCTAAGTAACCATCAAAATACACCGCAAAGCGACCCGTTGGTTCTTGGTCGATATCTGGCTTGCCAGATTTGCTGATTGGAAGGTTTACGATCTCTAGGCGCGTTTGGTCTTTCAAGTTATCCACTTTCGCGATAACACCACCAAGGCGAACATCGTTAGCAGCCTGTCCTTGGTCTTCGGCAAAGGTTTTGTAATCAGTCAGAACCTGCTCGGTGCTTGCATTCAACTCTTCAGGAAGAGAGCTACAGGCAGAAAGCCCGAATGCTGCGATAGTAACCAGAAAAATACGTCCAGAAAGTTTCATAAACCCCCACTATAAATTTGTTGTTTTACACATAGATATCGACACCAAGTAACTGAGCAAGTTCCTCTTTCTTCGCTCGATTCATGACATCCATATACTGTTCCATTGCTTTGCGAGCATGACCCTCAGGCAAATCGTATTGCACTTGAGCACGATGAATCTGAGACTCATCCACTTGCTTAATGGAATGCGCGACGGCGTTCGCCACCTTAGAAGGTTGACCAACGGACTGCTTATCTTGAGTTTTCTTTACCTGCCCTTTTTTACCGACTTTATTGGTGCGATTTGCACCCGGTATTAACGCAGGAGGTAAACCATTGATAGACGCCATAACGTTCCATAAAAATACAGGGCAAACGCCCCGTATATTCTAGTAGTGATGAATTATTCGCGACCCGGAAGTTTCTTCCACGTCACATTATCACGCAGATAAACCGGGCTCGATTCTTCTACTGGGACTGTGTTGCCTTTCTTAAGCTCCTGCTCAGCAAGAATCACGATGTCTTGCGAATCAGGGTAAAGCACATCACCGCTCGTTAAGTTGAATGGCAGTTTGCCAAGATCGTCTTGGTAAGCATCCCAACCAGTACCCGCTTTAGTCCACGTTTTGTCGTCTGCTTGCGCTTCTTCCGCTAGACGCGCTGGTGGAATAACGCATTCTGCATCCACACCGGCCCATTCACCGTTTTCTTGGCGAGTGTAACGTGCCCAGTAAACTTCACTCATGCGTGCATCAATCGCAACAGCTACATCCGTTGCGCCGTGTAGACGGTAGCTTGCTTGCGCCATCGCAGCCAGCGTTGAAACGCCGATCATTGGCAGATCAGCACCAAACGCTAAACCTTGTGCAATACCAATCCCGATACGAACGCCAGTAAAACTGCCCGGACCACGACCAAACGCCAATGCGTCTAAATCTTGTAGAGTCAGGCCCGCTTCTTTCAGTACTTCGTCTACCATAGGCAGCACTTTCTTAGTGTGGTCACGAGGAGCCACTTCACTGCGTGAAATCACTTGGTCATTAACCAGTAGCGCAACTGAACAGTTTTCAGTTGCCGTATCGATAGCAAGAATTTTTGCGCTCATGTAACTCTCTACAATTCTTCTTTAATTTATTGATGCCACAGCGTATTAATCTGCGGCAGGTTGTTCTGTTTTTAGGAATGTTTTGATTCGTTCCAAATCCCGTGTTCTTGGGATTGGCGGTAAACTGCCGAGGAAGATGCCACCGTAATCACGCGTTACCAAACGGTTGTCGCAAATGATCAAGGCTCCATGGTCTTTTTGGTCTCGAATCAAACGTCCTACACCCTGCTTTAACGTGATAACCGCATCTGGGATTTGCACTTCTGCAAACGGCTCACCGCCACGTAATCGACAATCTTCGATTCGGGCTTTGAGCAGCGGGTCATCAGGGGCAGTAAACGGTAATTTGTCGATGATAACACAGCTCAGCGCATCACCTCTAACATCGATCCCCTCCCAGAATGCCCCCGTCGCCACCAGCAATGCATTACCTAGCTCCATAAACTCGGCAAGGGTCTTTTGTTTGCTCATTTCGCCTTGCATTAGCACTGGCAAATCCAGCACTTCACGAAAGCGTTCACCAAGCTCACGCATCATGCTGTGCGAAGTACACAGAAAGAAACAACGCCCATCGTTTTCTTCAATCACAGGCGCAAGCATTCGCACCAGTTTGTCGGCTAAGCCAGGGCTGTTTGGCTCTGGTAGATAACGAGGCACACATAAGCGTGCTTGCTTCTCGTAATCAAACGGAGATGGCAACGAAAACTGTTGCTTCGGCTTTAATCCAAGACGGTCGGTAAAGTGTTTAAAGTCACCCGAAACCGCTAGGGTTGCTGAGGTAAAAATCCACGCGCCTTGTTTGATTTCGATTTGCTCATGGAATTTATCCGCCACCGAAAGCGGCGTAATGTGCAGAGCAAAATGACGTGGCGATGTATCAAACCAATAGGAATAACCTGTGATGTCGACATCGCAAACACGGTCAATTCGACCTTTTATTAGATTGGCACGTTCAAACGCAGTATCCAGCAACTGGCTTCGACCCAGTGCCAGTTTCAACACATCAATCGCCAGATCTAAGCTATCAGTTAAACGCACCAATTCACGTTTAATGGACTCAGATTGCATCGCTTCACGCCAGTTACCACGAAAGCCCGGTTCACCTAGCACGATGCGCATGTCCATCGCACTTTGCATCAGCCTATCGCCCACTTTTTGCAGCTGGCGCATGTCTTTTGCTTCTGTACGGTAGGCAATCTCAATGTCTTTGGCGAGCTCTTGGATCTGACGGCTAGAGATCGATTGACCGAAGTATTCGCTGGCAATATCTGGAAGCTGGTGAGCTTCGTCGAATATGAACACGTCAGCTTCTGGGATCAATTCACCAAAGCCAGTTTCTTTGATCGCAAGGTCTGCAAGGAATAAGTGGTGGTTGACTACAACAATGTCTGAATCCATCGCACGTTTACGTGCTTTCAAGACGAAACAATCGGTGTAGCTCGGACAGTCTTTACCCAGACAGTTATCATTCGTTGACGTAATCGTCGGAATAATCATGCTGTCTTCTGGCAGATCATCGCAATCACCCAAGTCACCCGTTTTAGTTTCAGACGACCAACTACGAACCTTAACCAATTGGGTAAGCAGTGTTGGGTCAGCTTGATTCGTATGGCTTTCGACCATTTGACGACTTAAACGATCCAAACAAAGGTAGTTAGAACGACCTTTTAAAAGTGCCACTTGACCATAGAAGCCCAGCGAATTCACCATCAAAGGCAAATCACGGTGATACAGCTGTTCTTGTAGGTTCTTCGACCCGGTACTGATGATGACTTTCTTGCCACTCAATAACGCAGGCACAAGGTAAGCGAAGGTTTTGCCGGTCCCCGTTCCCGCTTCAACCACCAACTGAGTTTGGTCTTTGATCGCATTGCTGACAGCTTCTGCCATATCAATTTGTGGCTGGCGAGCTTGGAAGCCCGGAATGGCTTTACCTAACGCGCCCTCAGAGGAGAATGTTTTTGCGATCATGCCTGACATCTGGTTGGAAAAATTGTCGAGAGTATATCAGGAGTTGAGCGTAAACATCAGCCAACAAAAGCACTAGGTTTTAGCATCATGCGGATAATTTGTTGAAACCACGCCAAGAATAGATTATTTATGAAGTCAGATTGCCGTACGATTCACGCTTCTAAAGTGAGTACTTTATTCGTACGCTAGAAAAATAATGCATGGAAGTATCTGATTTATGGAAAAGAAAACACTGTTGACTCATTGCAGCGACGCACCGGGTTTAATCTCAAAAATCACCAATATCTGTTATAAGCATCAGCTGAATATCGTTCATAATAACGAGTTTGTTGATAACACCAGTGGGCACTTTTTCATGAGAACTGAGTTGGAGGGATACTTCAACGATCAAACGCTTCTCGCTGATTTAGATCAAGCACTGCCGCAAGGAGCAAAGCGCACGTTGATCAGCTCTCGCCGCAAACGCATCGTTATCCTAGTGACGAAAGAAGCGCACTGTTTGGGTGATATTCTGATGAAGACTTATGACGGCAGCTTAGATGTTGAAATTGCTGCGGTTGTTGGTAACTACGACAAACTGCAAACGCTGACCGAACGTTTTGATATCCCTTATCACCACGTGACACACGAAGATCTTAGCCGTGAAGAGCACGAGCAGAAGATGCTTGAAGTGATTGATCAATACGATGCCGATTATCTTGTGCTAGCGAAATACATGCGTGTTCTCACTCCAACTTTCGTAGAGAAATACCGTCACAAGATCATCAATATCCACCACAGCTTCTTACCCGCGTTTATCGGCGCAAAACCGTACCAACAAGCTTACGACCGCGGTGTGAAGATCATCGGTGCAACAGCGCACTTCGTGACGAATGACTTGGATGAAGGCCCAATCATCAAGCAGGACGTTATTCCAGTGGATCACACGTTTAGCGCACAAGATATGGCGCAAGCGGGTCGCGATGTCGAGAAGAACGTATTGAGCAAGGCTTTGAATAAAGTGATCAATGATCACGTTTTTGTTTACGGCAATAAGACGGTTATTCTTTAAGTTTATCGAATTTCAATAAAAGAAAGGGTTGCTCATTGGGCAACCCTTTCTTCTTTCTAATCGTTAAAAGCTAACTTATTCAGCCTGCTCTGACTCCACAATACGCTTGAGTGAATGTGGGTGCAGCTTGATACAAATACCTTGATACTTAAACGCCACGGTTGGGTTGTTCAAGCGTTCGCCTTCCCCTTTTGGGCTCGATAGTTTGATCTTCACGCCCAGCTCTCCTAACTCATCAAAACGCGCACCAAACGCAGGATAAGTGTGTTTCAAATCCGCTAAAAACTCATCGGCGGTTTCAGCATGAGACGGAATCACAAACTCCACATGTTCCCAGCTTTCAGTTGAGTAGATTTTGCCTTCCGCTGGGTATGGTAGCTCCAAACACTCTATATTCCAGCCACGGCTTTCCAACGCTTTGTCGAATTCGATAACAATAATTGGGCGACCGTTGATTTCCGCTTGCGAGATAACCTTACCGTATTGGCTCCATGCTTCATGCGCGGCTTTCGCTGTTTCAGTATCATTAATACGCAGCGCAATATGGTCAGCTTGAGCAAAGCTCAGATCCAGTTTTAACAGGGATGCAAGCTCTTCAATCTTCGCCATAAATGCATCCAGATCTTGGATCATCAATTCAGGCGCTAGGCGTTTTTCAACTAGTTGAGTCGTCATTGTGGCTCTCTTATAGGGCGATTTATCTCATTACTATGAGCGCAATAGTAAACGCAAACCAAGCCACATTTCCATTCAATCGAAAAAGTATAAATTTCCCCAATTCCTCTCTGTATGAAAAGCAATAAAGTTGTTATCATTAGCCCCATTTTTGTGAACTCCAACAGAACTCGGCACTTACTTCGCCGAGTTCTTCGTCCTTGAATTGAAGGAAACGCGTGTGAATATCCAAGCACTTATTAATGACAAAGTATCTCAGGCTCTAGAAGCCGCTGGCGCACCTGCAGGCAGCCCTGCGGCAGTACGCCAATCAGCAAAGCCACAATTTGGTGACTACCAAGCAAACGGCGTAATGGGCGTTGCTAAAAAACTGGGTACTAACCCACGAGAATTTGCACAGAAAGTACTGGATGTTCTAGACCTAGATGGTATTGCGAGCAAGACAGAAATCGCTGGTCCTGGTTTCATCAACATTTTCCTAAGCGAAGAGTTCCTAGCAAAACAAGCGGAAGCAGCACTGGCTGACTCACGTCTTGGCGTTGCAGCAGACGAAGCTCAAACTATCGTTGCTGACTACTCTGCACCAAACGTTGCTAAAGAAATGCACGTTGGTCACCTACGTTCAACCATCATCGGTGATGCAGTAGTACGTACTCTTGAGTTCCTAGGTCACAAAGTGATCCGTGCGAACCACATCGGTGACTGGGGTACTCAGTTCGGCATGCTTATCGCAAACCTTGAGCGTGTACAACAAGAGTCTGGCGAAGTTTCTATGGAACTGGCGGATCTTGAAGGTTTCTACCGTGAATCGAAAAAGCTGTACGATGAAGACGAAGAGTTTGCAGTAAAAGCTCGTGGCTACGTTGTAAAACTGCAAAGCGGTGACGAGTTCTGCGCAGAAATGTGGAAGAAGCTAGTTGACGTTACCATGATCCAAAACCAACGTAACTACGATCGTCTAAACGTATCTCTATCTCGTGATGACGTAATGGGCGAGAGCATGTACAACGACATGCTACCTAAGATCGTAGCAGACCTTAAAGCACAAGGTCTTGCGGTTGAAGATGACGGTGCGCAAGTTGTGTTCCTTGAAGAATTCAAGAACAAAGACGGCGAAGCGATGGGCGTTATCGTTCAAAAACGCGACGGCGGCTTCCTATACACAACAACGGACATCGCATGTGCGAAATACCGTTACGAAGAACTAGGCGCAGACCGCGTACTTTACTTCATCGACTCTCGTCAGCACCAACACCTAATGCAAGCTTGGACTATCGTTCGTAAAGCGGGTTACATTCCAGAATCTGTTTCTCTTGAACACCATGCATTCGGCATGATGCTAGGTAAAGACGGTAAACCATTCAAGACTCGTGCTGGTGGTACTGTTCGTCTAGCAGACCTTCTTGATGAAGCAGAAGTTCGTGCAGCACAGCTGATCGAATCTAAGAACCCTGAGCTAGCTGAAGACGAGAAGAAAGCGATCGCAAATACTGTTGCAATGGCAGCGGTTAAATACGCAGACCTTTCTAAGCACCGTACTACGGACTACGTGTTCGATTGGGACAACATGCTAGCGTTCGAAGGTAACACTGCACCGTACATGCAATACGCTTACACTCGTGTAGCATCTGTATTCGCTAAAGCTGGCGTTTCTATGGATGATCTACAAGGTGAAATCAAAATCACTGACGAGAAAGAAAAAGCGCTTATTGCAAAACTTATGCAGTTCGAAGAAGCGGTTCAATCTGTTGCTCGCGAAGGTCAACCACACATCATGTGTAGCTACCTATTCGAATTAGCAGGTCAGTTCTCTAGCTTCTACGAAGCGTGCCCTATCCTAGTGGCAGAAGACGAAGCAGTGAAACAAAGCCGTCTGAAACTAGCAGCGCTAACAGCGAAGACTATCAAGCAGGGCCTGTCTCTACTAGGTATCGATACTCTAGAGCGCATGTAAGCGAATCGAGATGATTTAGAAAGGTTGGCGTGAAAGCGTCAACCTTTTGTTTTATCTGGCGTATACTGATGTCATTCAATTCAAATCGGATAATATAATGAGTTTTGAACTGCACCCTCAATTGGCAAAAGACACTACCGTTATCGGTCACTTCCCACTGTGTGTGGCGCTTCTGCATAAAGACAATGCCGTGCCATGGGTTATCTTGGTACCAAAACGTGCAAACCTAAAAGAGCTTCACCACTTGCCAATGCAAGAACAGCAACAATTTTTGCTAGAGTCTCAGGCAGTAAGCCAAGCACTGGAAGCAACATTCCGTCCAGACAAGTTAAACCTTGGTGCGCTAGGTAATATGGTGCCACAGCTGCACGTTCACCATATCGCTCGCTTCAAAGATGACGTCGCATGGCCTGGACCGGTTTGGGGTAACACCAAAGGTAAATTCCGTACAGAAGAAGAGCAAAACGAGCTACTTGGGCGCATTAAGAACGTGCTGTCACTGAGCTCTATTTTCCAAAAGGCATAAGCACCGCGAGTAAAATCATCCGCCTTTGAATACACACGAGATAAGTAGAGGAAGATTAATGCATATTTGTAACAATCTTTCTCATTTTTCTGGGATTATCACTTAAATCAAACTTGTTTAGACTGCCAGCTCAATTAGAGAGGGTCATCATGAAACAAGTCTTCAACACATTCCGATACGTCAGCTGGATCGCCATCATCTGTTCTATGGCTGCTTCGTTCTTGCTTTTTGTTATGGGCGCAGCGAAAACCTATTCGGCGTTTGCAGTCTTCATTCTTAATCAAACACCTCCGGAAGCACTCGCACATTTAGATAAAGCAGATATCGCGATCGCTTATTTGATCAAGTCACTGGATACATTTCTTGTTGCGCTAGTTTTGTTCATCTTTGCTCACGGCATCTACACACTATTTATTTCCAACAAAGCTAAAGCGAAAACACAAGAACAGTCGGTTTTACATTGGATCAGAACCCCAAACATCGGCCACCTGAAAAATATCTTGGCTGAAGTCATCATTGTGATTTTGTTTGTGAAGTTCTTGGAGCTCGTACTGATTAACTTCGACAGCTTAAATTGGACGATCTTGACCTTACCTATTTCGATTTTAGTTTTAAGTCTAGGGTTGAAGTTCCTAGGGTTAGGTGCGACTAAACACTCTGAAGAGCATTGATTCCGCTGTATTCACAATACAATAACTAGCAAAAGAAAAGCCGCATCGTTACTGATGCGGCTTTGTCGTCTTTACATGATAAGTTTGATTGCTACATGGTCACTGTCAGTGATAAACCATCTTGCTTAGTTACTGAGTAACGTACTCGAGTCACATCATGAGCTTTATTGGTGTCGACTAGACGGTTAATTTTTCCCTTCTTGATCCACACGCTTAACATCGCGTCGGCGCCATCTTCACTCATCCCAAACTGCTTAGCCAGATCTGATTGAGAGACGATTCCTTTGTCTGCAATGTATTGATAAAGCTCTTTTAAAATCATGCTACTTGCGCCTCTAATGCACCGTTTTGCTTCTTACCAACTCGTTTGAACACACGGTATGTGCCAAAGAAGATTGCTACAATTACCGCAATCCAAATACCGCTGGTCACTGGGCTATCTGCGAAATGTGTCAGTTGGTTGTAGAACGTCGCACATAGGTAAGCCAGTCCCATAGTCCATACTGCTATAAATCGAGCGAACTTATGGCCAAACTCACGTACGTAAGCACCCATTGCTGCAACACATGGTGTGTACAGTAAGATAAAGATTAGGTAAGCAAACGCTGCATTGCCAGAAGCAAACTGCGATTTGATGTTACCGAAGATAGAAGCATCGACTTCTTGTTCTTCTGCAACTGCATTTGAGTCAGTTAAGTCACCCACTTCAATACCTAGTGGATCTGAGTAGCTCAAACCGGCTAGGTTTTCTGGGATACTCATTACTGCCTCTTCTAGGCTGCCCATTAGATCAAATTCTGCGTCTTCGCCGTCGCTTGGCGTAGTGTATAGACTGTTCAGCGTACCAACTACCGCCTCTTTTGCGAAGATACCGGTAATGATACCTACCGTCGCTGGCCAGTTGTCTTCTTGAACGCCGATTGGTGAGAATACTGGAGTCACGACTTGCGCTGCTTTAGAAAGCACAGAGTTTTCGCTGTCTTCGTTACCAAAACTGCCATCAGTACCCAATGAGTTGAAGAAACTCAGAATAGCAACAACGATAACGATGGTTTTACCTGCACCAAGTACAAAGCGCTTTAGCTTTTGCCAAGTTTTGATCACCACGTTTTGTAGCGTCGGAAGCTCGTAATCAGGCATTTCCATTACTAGGCTGTCACTGCTACCTGGGTAAAGCGTGTACTTAAGGAAAAGACCCGTGAAGATCGCTGCCACAATACCAAGTAGGTAAAGTGCGAATACAATGTTCTGACCAGAACCAGGGAAGAATGCCGCAGCGAATAACGCGTATACAGGCAGACGAGCACCACATGACATAAATGGCGCCATAGATGCAGCCAGTTTACGCTCACGTTCTTGGTCTAGAGTACGAGTTGCCATGATTGACGGAACGTTACAGCCAAAACCAAGAACCAACGGTACAAATGCTTTGCCCGGTAGACCGATCTTCTGCATCACTTTGTCTAATACGAATGCTGCACGAGCCATGTAACCTGAGCTCTCAAGTACCGCTAGGAACAGGTACAAACAAGCGATAACCGGAATGAAGGTTGCAACCGTCTGGATACCACCACCGATACCATCAGCAAGAACCGTCACTAACCACACAGGCAAATGACCGTCTAACAAGTGGTGACCACCATCAACCAACAGAGCACCAACACCGATATCGAAGAAGTCGATGAACGCACTACCAATGTTGATAGAGAACATGAACATTAGGTACATCACAACGAAGAAGAATGGAATGCCCACCCACTTGTTCAAAATGAATTGGTCTAGCTTTTCAGTCACGCTGCGGCTTAGCTTACCTTCGCTACGGCGTACTTTCTTACACTCTTCGTGAAGATGTGTGTATTTGGTGTCAGCCACATGCAGGTCAACATCAAGATCTAGCTCGGCAATCGTATTTTCAACACTATTGCGGTCTGCATCCAACATGCTATTAAGAACCAGTGCATCTTTTTCTAGTGCGCGAATCGCCAATGCTCGGTGAGAAACGGTTTGATCATTGAAAAGAGCCGAAACTTTGCCGATCGCCGCTTCCATTTGTTCGCCGTAGTTCAAAGCGACTTCTTTTAACGCGACACCTTGAACCACAGACTTGTGCAGCTTCTCTTTAAATTCTGCTACTTGTGCTTTGTTTGTCGCTGACAGGCTAACTACCGGGCAACCCAACGTTTTTTCTAGTTCTGCAACGTTGATGATTTGGCGTTCACGCTTAAGTGCGTCCATTTTGTTTAATACAACAATCATCGGACGACCAAGCTCGCGCAGCTGCAGTGTCATATATAAGCTACGTTCAAGACTTGTTGCATCGACTACGTTGATGATCAGATCAGCAGGGTGCGTCAGAACCGCACGAGACGCGATAGACTCATCAATACTATTACTGTCATTACCACTATCTAGAGAGTAAATACCCGGAAGGTCTGTCAGCAGAAATTCATCACCAGCGTGTTTAAACTGACCAGTTTTCTTTTCAACCGTTACACCAGCCCAGTTGCCGACTTGTTGTTTTGCACCAGTAAGGCCATTAAAAAGTGTCGTTTTACCGCTGTTTGGGTTACCGACCGTAAGAATTTGGTATTGCATTATGCTCGCTCCACTTCAATGTTCTGCGCAATGGCCTCTCGCAATGCAACAGAAACACCACGAACTTCAACTTGCAGTGGGTCACCCATTGGAGCACGTCGAATAACTTTAACCTCAGTATTTGGAAGTAGTCCCATTACCATTAGCTTTTTTCTGACGTCCGACGTAAGTCCTTCTAACAACCGAATTGTCACTGTTTCGCCAGGTTTAATTTCTGATAGCTTCATAGTGGCCCTTAAGAGTAGTGCAAATGATAAATATTATTATTAATAGTATAGGGCGCTAATGTTACTCTTCTATACCCTCTCATTCATTGTGTGAAATCAAAGATTTCATTAATGCTTTTGGCGAAATGAAACGTCAACTCCGTTAATTAATCTCACGTCATTTTCGTCAAAATTGAATATTTTCAGCAATCTAGTAATTAACACAATCGCAACAAACAAATCACCCAAAAACAAAAAAAACCAACAAAAACAATTGCTTGTATTTAAAATTGCATTTTGTCGCTTTTCTCACATCAACCTGTCGTTATTTTTATAAGAAAAATAAGTGAGGTCTCGTATAGTTAACCCATCGAGAGGCAACAGCCACTCAAAAGAATTCCAGAGGTGACATGGCAACATGTCACTCCGGCAGCAAGCGAAGGTGTCATTGACACCCGTGGTATAGTCCCCCCGGCTATACCACGATATTTTTTTTCTTCTCTTTCTTTATCCACTTAACGCTTTACTCCCCTTAATACTCAATACATCAACACTCCATTGTTCACTGTTAGTTTCCCGAACTTAATTGCACTACCTCGAGCACACTCAACCACACACAACCAGAAGATCATGTGATAAATAGTCATCGCTCGCATCTCAAAGCATGCCTCTAACAGGCCGCGTCAAATCAAGTCGATTCGATGCTTGGCGTAATAAAAAGCCCAGCATCAAAACGAGCTGGGCTTAACAATTTAATAGCAGAGCATCAAAAGCTAATGAATCTAGCTAACTTGATTCTCTTGCGTCATAGCAAACTTAGACGGAGGCAGACCGAAGTGGTGCTTAAACTTTTGACTGAAGTAGGAAGGGTCATTAAAGCCGCAATTAAATGCAACTTCACTGATTTTTTCACCCGCTAATAGCTGCTCACATGCTGTTTCTAAGCGCACCTCTGTAAGATAATCTTTGAAAGTTCTCGATGACGCGGATTTGAAACGACGCTGTAAGCTACGTTCAGACATAAACAGCAACTTCGCCGCAGAGGCGGTACCGAATTCCGCATCATGATAATTTTCTGCAACTAATTGATAAACTTTCATCAGCCACTCTTGCTCCGGTGACACTTTCTCCGATATTGGTTCTGATTGGGTAAATTCCGGTAATGATTCCTCAACATGACTCAGCTCTTGCGCACATGGCCAAGTGATTTCGATTTTATTCTGAGCATCAGAGGCGAACATTGATAAATGTCCTCCACTCACCGATACCAGTTGAGGCAGGTTGTCCATACTTAAGTCTACATTTGTAGTATTAGAAGGACGCATCGTCGACACTTTACTAGGCAGTTGAGTTCCGTAATCGATAAAGCTGAGCGAAACAATGTCATTTCCCTCCTCTAAGACCAGCTTAACTGACTGACCTCGGAATGAACGCTTTATCGCATTAGCAAAGATGCTATTGAAGATAACATCGAGATTAAAACTCTCAAGTGCGATTCGACTGGATTTATTAGCATCTTCCAACTCGACAACAATGCCAGCTTTCGAGAAATCCTCTCGCCATACGTCAACGACAGACTGCGTTATTTGGCTTAGGTTGTAATTTTGGCTGCCACCGCTGCTATCTTCTGGCGAACTCTTTAATTCGTTAAGTTGCCAGTAGGTTTTCGAAAGATGGTCTTGGGTTGCTGAGTCCAGATCTATAGGCAACCTATTGGCAATGGAATCGACGCTTGTCTTAATCGATTGGGCAACATGGTCGACTAATAAGTTTCTTACCTGTATTTGCTTTCTCAACTGCTGATTACTGGTGAGTAATACACGACTTTGATGGCGTAATTGGTTTGTTTTCAATGTAACTTGAGCAGCGAGGTCACGGTTGGCCTGTAGTACATAGCGAGAACGCCAGTAAATAATCAAAGCAAGAATGACAATAACCACCATGGTAAAACCCGTGATCGCGAGTTTAGATAAATACCACGGTTCCAAGACAGTAAATTTCGAATCAAGCCCTATCATTCCAGAGGCTAATTGTGAGTCATTACTCACTTGTAAGTGATACTCTCCTGAATTCAGGTGCTCTAGAGTCAGTTGCCCACCTTCTAAAGTTTGCCACTTCTCATTTTCGTGCAAGCGATAATACAAATTCTGATTGTCAGGTTTAGGCATGACACCAAAAAGGAAACTTAAAGAAGACCCATACGGTAGCTTCATCTCCAAAAGATCGGCGCTTCCGACTTGAACCACATCATTTTCTAACATGACTTGGCTAACAATAAGCTTGGATTCTGGCGTATTAGACACCAGAAGCTTAGAAGCATCAGCCTTGACCAACCCATATTGCGAACCAAAGATAAGTTGGCGGTTACTATCCTCAGCACGCCTGATCGTATTACATACACCAGGCAAGAACTCATTATTTATCAAGCCGGATGAAGAGGAATAATGTTTCATTAACTGACCAGATAAATGGTAATAACTCAGGCCAACAGACGATGCGAGCCAGACGCCTTCAGAGTCACTGATCATGCATGCTGGTCGAGAGTTGGAAACACTCATTTCCATGACTTGCTTTGAATCACTACCTGGCATCGTTTTAAACACGCCGTATGCAGAGGCAAACCACTGAGAACCGTCGATTGCTGTAATCATGTCTAAGGATTCACCGTATTTTTCTGAGAAACGGTTAAATCGGATTTGTTCTCCATCGTACTCGTACACACCGTGGTCAGTACCAATCAATAACAGTTCTTCTTTGTCGTAGAGACGGGTGATCTTAGCAGGTAGGTATTGGCTGACTAACCAATCACTACCAAAGTTCCTAACTTCTTGGCTAGAAACATCAATATTAAATAATTGATATCCACTTGAAGCCCACAGTCTTGTTGAACCATCAGCAACGATATGATCGATAGGTCGACCAGCCATAACCCTTAAATAGGGATAACTAACACGTTCTAAATCATTTAAATTGTAGATCTCTAACCCTGAAGACGTCGCCAGCCATAATCTGTCGCCTTGGAAAGCAAACTCATTGATTTGTGATGCTGAATTCATCACTTTCATGACACCTTTAGAGCCAGAACGATATAAGTTGTGGTCATCGACAAACCATAACGCGCCATCTGGGCCAGTTAATGTCTGTCGAATACGGCCAGAAAGTGTTTGTGAGTCATAACTGCTGAAAGAAATACGTTCAAACTTTTTGCTGAATAGTGAGTAATAGCGAATCCCTTGATTCGTCGCGATCCACATTCCTCCCATATTATCGTTCAACAAAGAGTAAATTTTGGTACTCGCTAATTCGATCTCCAAGAAACTTGCAGGTGTCACCTGAGTCACAGCACCAGTCAAAAAAGAGTACAGATATAACCCTTGTTCCGTACCAACCCAATACTCTTGGTTCGTCTCTGCAAACGTCAAAACATGGGAGGCTCCGATTCTGATCACGGGTTTGTTAGGCTCGTAAATATTGAAAATCAGCGCACCTTTCAACGTTCCGATGAGTATTTCCCTTCGAGTATGCGAATAATAGACTTTTTCTATGTAGTGCTTACCTGAGGAAACGACGTGATTAAACGAATTGCCTTCAGAAAGATAGACACCTGATGTCGTCGCCAATGCCCATTTTGTTTCAACAAATATGGCATCGTTGATGTATACATAGCTATTGTTGCTGTGCTGATAAAGCTGGAGCAATGAGAAGGAATTCAGCTCGCTGGTGTCGATGTTATACGTATAGAAATGCGCACCATCACTGACCCAAATATATTGACCCGAAGAACCAATTTTACGTATTTGGGAGCCTGGATTGAGGCTAAAGACTAGCCGACGATCTCGATTTGGGTAGGTTTGATAAACTTCATTTTCAACAAAGGTCCAAAATGACCCTTTGTGATAGGCTAATTGCTCTTCTCTCGCTGGCAGGAAACTGCCTGATTTGGGCAGCGTCGTTTGACCGTCATAGAACAATACTCTGCCGTGAACATCATGGATCCATAGCCCGCCCTGTTCACCAGGAAACAATTTTTTCGCCGCAATAAAAGTGCCCTTAACCTGATTTGGCAAAGGGTAGAAGATCGCATTCGCTTCACTTGAAGCAAACGCTTGAAATGAGAGGACAAAAAAACCCAAAAATAGGGCTAATGGGCGCAGCAAGTTGAAATCCTTACATGTATCAATACGTGCGTGCTCTTGTACACTCATGCCTTCCATAGCTAAGTGTCAATATGGTTATTTCGAGCCGCTAATTATTGATAATGATACTTCAAATCCTTTAATAGGAAAGACTCACTGCGCCAAAGGTTGCAATTCTTACTGTTGGATCACGTTAAAAACGAATTCAGTGTAAGGAGTAACAACACATTTGTTACTTTTCGCTCAAACATTGACTAAAGCTATTCGACATTTGTTTCAGAAATGCAAAGTAACTGCCTGACTGTACATCAATTTCACTGCCTAGCGGATCAAGTACGCCAGTGTTCACGTCATTACCACGCATAACACTTTCGATCACTGCAGGAGTAAACTGTGGCTCAGAAAAGACACATGCTACATCGCCCGTCCCTAGTGTTTTACGGATATGAATCAATGTTTTTGCGCCAGGCTTGCGATCAGGAGAGACAGTAAAGTGGCCCATTTGGTTTAGCCCATAACGCGCTTCAAAGTAACCATAGGCATCATGAAAAACGAAGTATCCCTTGTCTTTAACTGGCGTAAGCTCTTGCTTAATTTCTGCGTCTGTCGTTTTCAGATGTTCATCAAATTTTTTCAGGTTTGCTGCATAAGTGCTGGCATTAGCAGGATCGATTTCAGCGAGTTTATGGGCGATCGCGTTAGCGACTTGTTGAACGGTTTCAATACCAAGCCAAAAATGAGGATCATGGGTACCGTGATCGTGCCCATCATGGTCGTGAGCATGCTCGCTACCAAATTCACGCAATTTAAGGTCTGGAATTTTACTTACGGTAAGCGTGTTGTCTTTGTCTGCTACCACTTTTTCAAGGAAGGGTTCTAAATCATGCCCATACCAAATAACAAGATCAGCCGCAGCCGCTTTTTTGACATCCGAAGGACGCAAAGCATAATCATGAGGAGAGGCATTATTCTGAAGTAACACATCCGGTGTTGTTACACCTTCCGTTAGCTCAGTTGTGATCATTTGAATAGGTTTGATGCTGGTTAACACGGTCACTGCGTGTGCAGGTAAAGTTAGTATTGCTGAAGCAGCAAGAATTAGTGCTCTTTTCATAGTTTTACTTGGGATATGGCGTTGAAAGTGAGATAATGTTACATTATAACATTATCAGTTTGCAAATGAGTTTCATTCATGTCTTCATTAGTCCGTCTTGAACAGCTGTGCGTCGAATTCGATGGTCGTAGGGTTCTTGATAACATCAGCATGGAATTAGAAAAGGGTAGAATCACTACTCTTATCGGTCCCAACGGAGCGGGAAAATCCACTTTAGTTCGGGTCATTTTAGGGTTACAAAAACCGACAAGTGGCAAACTTACGAGCAAACGAAAGCTGAAGATTGGATATGTTCCTCAGAAACTGAAACTCAACGACTCTCTGCCTCTCAATGTCGTTCGATTCCTTAATCTTGCTGGGAAATACAGCAAACAAGAATGCCTAGATGCTTTGAGATTAGTTGGAGCGGAACACTTACTAAATAGCAATATGCATCGCTTGTCTGGTGGTGAGAACCAGCGGGTATTGCTCGCTCGTGCTCTACTCCAGCGACCAGAACTCTTAGTGCTTGATGAACCAGCTCAAGGCGTTGATATTCAAGGTCAGATTGACTTATACGATTTAATCGAAAGCATTCGTCATCGCTTCGATTGTGGTGTATTCATGGTATCGCACGACCTGCATCTGGTAATGGCGAAAACAGATGATGTCATATGTTTGCACCATCATGTTTGTTGCTCTGGCTCACCAGCGACGATTACTCAGCATCCGTCGTACATCGCTCTATTTGGTAACGCGACTCGTGAATCGCTTGCTTTTTATCATCATGATCATGAACACCATCATCACGATCTTGCCGGCTCTCCTGTAACAGGCGATGCGACATCTTGCTCACAACATAACCACGGACATCACCACCATGATTGAGTTTTTACTGCCTTCTATTCTTGCTGGCATTGGTATTGCCATTATTGCAGGACCATTAGGCTCTTTCGTCGTGTGGCGGAAAATGGCTTACTTTGGTGATACGTTAGCGCATGCTTCCCTAATGGGACTCGCCCTTGGCTTTCTGCTTAATGTAAATTTGTATCTGGCTCTTTTAGTGTGCTGTTTAGCCCTTGCGGTATTGCTCGTAACGCTACAAAAACAGCAACTCGTTGCCACCGATACCCTACTTGGTATTTTAGCTCATAGCGCCCTTTCCATCGGCTTAGTTTCTGTGAGCTTCTTGGATAATGTTCGCATTGACTTGATGAGCTACCTATTTGGTGATTTACTCGCCGTTTCTCCACAAGACTTAATGTTCATTTACGCTGGTGTTGTGGCTGTAAGTGCATGTTTGTACTTTTTCTGGCGTCCATTGTTATCGAGCACCGTAAGTGAAGAGTTAGCTGCTGTCGAAGGCGTAAATACAGATTTAGTGCGCTTAGTATTAATGCTGATGGTCGGTATTGTTATCGCAGTAGGTATGAAGTTTGTTGGTGCACTGATTATGACTTCCCTATTGATCATCCCTGCAGCAACCGCACGTAAAGTCTCTTCATCGCCGGAACAAATGGCCTTTTTCGCCTCAATCATTGGCTCTGTTGCTGTATTAATGGGACTCAGTCTGTCTTGGCATTTTGATACACCCGCAGGTCCTTCTGTTGTGATTAGCGCGACATCCCTATTTATGCTTAGCCAACTGATTAGGCGCAAAGCGTAAGACAAAAAGAAAAGCCTGCGAAATGAAGTGACCCCGTAAAGTTGGACATTTCTGTTAAGCGGCTTTCAAGGCCTGAGTTCGATACTCTATCGGAGTCAGGCCTTTTAGCTTCACCTTTATACGTTTGGTATTGTAGTACTCGATGTATT